>NZ_JRJG01000110.1 GCF_000759435.1 Hoeflea sp. BAL378 | reverse complement strand
CCCCGCCGATGCCGCGGGGAAAACCCCGGGCGTGGATTGCGCCCGGGCAGCGGGAAGGACATGATCGCCTTGCGGTCGCAACCGGGCGACCTACATCCTGTGTCCCGTCTCCGTCCCACCGCCAAGGCTTCAATGTCATCCGCCACGCCCTCACAGACTGCGCCTGAGCCGGATCTGGCGGCGCTGCTGCTTGCCTGGTACGACCGGCATGCGCGCGCGCTGCCCTGGCGGGTGAGCCCCGCCGAAAGGGTCCATGGCGTGGTGGCCGATCCCTACCGGGTCTGGCTGTCGGAAATCATGCTGCAGCAGACCACCGTGCAGGCAGTGAAGCCCTATTTCGCCGCTTTCGCCAAGCGCTGGCCGCGCGTCACCGATCTCGCCGCCGCCGAGACCGAGGACGTGATGAAGGCCTGGGCCGGACTCGGCTATTATTCCCGCGCCCGCAATCTCAAGCGCTGCGCCGATGTGGTGGCGGCCGAGCATGGCGGCCGGTTCCCCGACACCGAGGAAGGCCTGCGCACCCTGCCCGGCATCGGCCCCTACACCGCCGCGGCGATCGCGGCGATCGCCTTCGACCGAAGGGCGGCGGTGGTCGACGGCAATATCGAGCGCGTGTTCACACGGCTCTACGAGATCGACACGCCGCTGCCCTCGGCCAAGACCGAGATCCGCGCCGCCGTCGACGCGGCGACGCCGGAGCAGCGGCCTGGCGATTTCGCGCAGGGCCTGATGGATCTTGGTGCTACCATCTGCACGCCGCGGCGGCCGGCCTGTGCGCTGTGCCCGTTCACCGAAACCTGTCTCGCCCGCCTGTCCGGGCGGCAGGAGCAGTTTCCGGTCAAGCCGGCGAAGAAGGTGAAGCCGGTGCGGCTGGGGGCGGCCTTCGTGGCCGAACGGGGCGACGGCGCGGTGCTTCTGGTCAAGCGCCCGGACCAGGGCCTGCTCGGCGGCATGACCGGGGTGCCCACCACCAACTGGACGGTGCGGGCCGATGGCGCGACCAGCGCCACATCGGCGCCTTTTGCCGCGGACTGGCGCAGCCGGGGCGTGGTTTCACACGTGTTCACACATTTTGAATTGCGGCTCGAGGTTTTTCATGCGGTTGTCACCGCCGCCCCCGATCATGGGGGCTGGTGGAGCGACAGCGATTCGCTGCCCGGCGAAGCGCTGCCCACCGTGATGAAGAAGGCGCTGAGGGCCGCGTTCCCGGCGCTGTTCAGAAAAGGCAAACCATGAGCGAGACAATCCCGCCCGCAGGCCAACCCGTGCGCCATATCGTGTTCGATATCGGCAAGGTGCTGATCCATTACGATCCGAACATTCCCTTCAGCCAGCTGATCCCGGACGAGGCGGAGCGCGCCCGCTTCTTCGACACCGTGTGCACCCATGAATGGAATCTCGAACAGGACCGGGGACGCGGCTGGCCCGAGGCGGAGGCGTTGCTGATCGACCAGTTCCCCGACCAGGCCGAGATGATCCGCGCCTTCCGGCAGCACTGGCACGAGATGGTGAGCCACGCCTATGCCGACAGCGTCGACATCATGCTCGACCTGGTCCAGCAGGGCCGCGACGTGACGATGCTGACCAATTTCGCCGCCGACACCTTCAGCGAGGCGCGGGAGAGGTTTCCCTTCCTCAAGGTCCCGCGCGGCGTCACCGTGTCGGGCGAGATCGGCCTGATCAAGCCGGACCGCGAGATCTACGACACCCATGTCGCCAGCTTCGATCTGGATCCCGCCGCCTGCCTGTTCATCGACGACAGCCAGAAGAATGTCGATGGCGCCATCGCCGCGGGCTGGCAGTCGGTGCTGTTCACCGGGGCCGGGCAACTCAGGGCGGACCTGGCGCGGTTCGGGCTCTAGCCTGGTCCGCCCCGGCGCCGCGGCTCAGGCGGGAAAGCGGAACAGGTCGGCATCCGCATCGGGCTTGCCGTTCACCTCGGCCTTGAGGAGTTCGGAGGCAATCTGGCTGAAGGTGATGCCGTTGCCGCCAAAGCCCATCACCGCGAAGGCGCGGCTCATGCCGGGGACCCGGTCGATATAGGGCAGCCCCGTCGGGGTCACGCCGAAGCCCGCCGACCAGGCGAAGTCCGGCTCCGGCAGCTTGATGCCGAGCAGAGCGGAGATCTTCTTGACGATCCGTTTCGGCTTGGATTTCATCTTGGCCGCCGAATGATAGGCCTCGGGGTCGTCCTCGTCCTCGCCTCCGGCGATCAGGCGGCCGTCGCGGGTCATGCGGAAATAGAGATAGGGATCGGCGGCTTCCCAGACCAGCGTGTCGGCGAGCCATTTCGGCAGCGTCTCCATCGGCGGCGTCGCGATCGCCCAGGTGGAGGCGATGGAATGGCTTTTCTGGGCGACGCTTTCGAGGAATTCGTAGCCGGTGCAGAACACCACATGGCCCGCTTCGAGCAGCGATCCCGAGGAGGTGGCGAGCACCACCCGGTCGCCGAATTCGCCGAGGTCGGTGATCTCGACGCCCTGGACGATCTCGATGCCGCGCTCCCGGGCGGCGCGCAGCAGGCCCGCGGTCATCTGCGCCGGATTGCAGGAGGCGGAGGCCTGGCTGAGCAGGCCTGCCTCCCGGTCGAGCCCGTAGCCGGTCTCGACCTCGGCGCCGTCAAGATATGTGACTTCGAGCCCCGCCGCCTGCCGCGCCCGGAATTCGGCGCTCAGCTTCCGCGCGCCGCCGCCCTCGCCGGCGAGGTACAGCGTCTGCTTTTCCCGGAAGCTGCAGGCAAGTTCGAGCGCCGCCACCTTGCTTCCGAGCGCCTTGACCGAGGCCGCCGAGCGGCGCCAGGCGCGGGCCGCGGGCTCCTCGCCGATCATCCGGGCGAGATCGCTCAGCGGCGTGTCGATCTCGTGCTGGATCATGGCTGTGCTGGCCATGGTCGATCCGGTGACGGGCTTGCGCCGGTCGATGACGAGGATCGAGCGTTTGCCGTCGGCAAGCGCCTCGGCCGCCAGCGCCCCCGAAATGCCGGCGCCGACGATGATCACGTCATAGGTTCTGGATGCACAGGATTTCGAGGTGACGACGCTGATCGAGGGCGTGGATGCCCACAAGGGCATGGAGTCGCGAAGGTCGCGTTTTCGGGTGGCGGCGTCCATCGGCATCTCCTGGGTGACAGCGGCTCACAACCGCTCAGGCGCGCATTGGTTCCCCCGCGCGGGTGCGAATTCGGCATTATCGGTCAATAGGTTTTTTCCGCGAAGGGCGTGGAACGGACCCGCAGACCAGACGTTGGACGATGCCACCCCCAACGGAGACACCACCATGAAAACTCTTGCAGATGCTTTCGAACATACACTCCAGGACATCTACTACGCCGAGAACGCCTTGACCAAGGCGTTGCCGAAGGTCGCCAAGGCGGCGACGAGCAAGAAGCTCAAGGACGCCGTCGAGAGCCATCTCGCGGAAACCAAGGAGCAGATCAAGACCCTCGACAAGGTCTTCAAGTCCATCGGCAAGAAGCCCGAGGGCGAGAAGTGCGACGCGATCGAAGGCCTGATCAAGGAAACCGACGGCCTCATCGAGGAAGCCGAAGGCGAAGCGCTCAACGCCATGCTGATCGGCGCCTGCCAGGCTGTCGAACATTACGAGATCGCCCGCTACGGCACGCTGCGCGAATGGGCGAAGGTTCTCGGACACACCGAGGCGCATGACCTGCTCACGGCCATCCTCGACCAGGAAAAGGCGGCGAACTCGAAGCTGACCAATCTGGCCGTTTCGGAAATCAACGAGGCCGCCTGAGGCCCGAAGACCCCTCGCCTGCCGGACCTGTTCCGGCGGGCGGACCTTCCCGGACATGCATCAGGGCTGTGGTGACGCAGCCCTGATGTTTCGTTTCAAGTGGCGAGGGAGTCCGGTCGCGGCGAGGTTCCCCCCGCTTGCCAGGGATCGCGACAGCCGCCTCGGCGCCTCAGTCCGCGCTGTCGGCGGCGGGCACTTCCACCTCTTCCTCGATCACGGGGCGGCCCGAGAGAAACTGGCCGAAAGCGTTCATCGATTCGAAATTGTCGCAGAGAACCTTGACGACCACCAGGATCGGTACCGCCATCAGCGCGCCGAGCAGGCCCCACAGCCAGCCCCAGACGGTCACGGTCAGGAACACGGCGACGATGTTGAGTTCGAGCCGGCGCCCGACGATCATCGGCGTGAGGAAATTGCCCTCGAGGATGGTGAAGCCCAGATAGATGGCGGGCGCAACCAGGGCGGCTCCGAGCGTCGGATAGACGACCATCGCCGTGGCCGCCACGGCCACGGCCCCGCCCCAGGCGCCGATGAAGGGGAGAAAATTCAGAACCGCCGCGATGCAGCCCCACATGACCGGGTTCGGCATGCCGTAGAGCCACAGGCCGGTGCCGATCGCCACGCCAAGTCCCGCATTGATCAGGGTGATGGTGAACAGGTAGCGCGACACCTGGCGCTCGACGTCGTAGATCACGCGCAGCGCCCGCTTCTTCTCGCTCAGCAGGGGCATGATGCCGACGATCTTCTCGTAGAACAGCGTGCCGGTCGACAGCAGGAACATCGCGAGGATCAAGGCGACCACGAGGGTGGTGAGGCCGACAAAGGCATTGGATGCCGCGGCGCTCAGAAGAGCCGGCTGCTGGACCACCACCTTCTGGGCCTCGTTGCTCGACGGGCCATCGGTCAGGGTCTCGACCTGCTCGCTCGCCTCCTTCACCGCCGCGATCTCGTCGCGATATTCGGCGAATTTCTCCCGGATCTTCAGCCCCGTTTCCGGCGCGGACGACACCAGATCGGAAATCGGCCCGGACAGCGAATAGGCGCCGACCCCGAGGCCTCCGGCGAGAAAGACGATGATCAGGAACGCCGAGATGGCCGCGGGAATGCCGCGCTTTTCGGCGAACCGGACGACCGGTCTCAAGGTCTGGGCGATCAGCAGCCCCAGCACCATCGGCATCACCACATCCTGGGCGACGAACAGCACCTGGGCGACCAGAACGATAAAGATGCCGATCAGGACCCGCTTGATCGTCGTCAGGTCCTGTTGGGGAAGAGGCGTCTGCGCATCCATAGGGAACCTCACCGGAAAAGACAAAAAGGCCGCGCCCGGAACGGGCTGCGGCCAGTTGGCAAGGATCGAGGTTTGAAACTCAAACCTTGTTGCCCAGAGCGCCCTTGACGGATCCGGTCACGTCCTGCACGGCGCCCTTCACCTTCTGCGCCTTGCCTTCGGCCTGGAGCCGTTCGTTGCCGGTTGCCTTGCCGACAGTGTCCTTGACCTCGCCCGCAACCTTGTTGCCGGCGGCCTTCGTCTTATCAATCATCTTGCCCATGACAAGTCTCCTGTGAGCCGCTCGAATGCGGCGCTGACCAAGCAAGCTGTTGCTTGCCTGCAATAACGCCTGACACTGATTGTGGTTCACCGGCATTTGCCGGAATGTCGCGAATTTTTTCCGGCGGTGTCCGGTGAGGGCATGCCGCCCTCGCCAAACAAGACGCCCGGGCTGTGTTTCCACATCCCGGGCGCTGCATGACCGGCGGGGACTGAAGGTACTTGACCCGCCGGATCCGGTGTCCGCGCGCTATCCGGCGCGCGCCATCTCCTGCCTGATGGCGGTGCGGTAATCGTCGATCAGCTTGAGGCCGTCGGGTGTGTCGACATGCCAGAAGGTCCAGCCGTTGCAGGCGTCGAAGCCCTGCACCACGGCGCCGATCTTGTGGATCGAGCCGGCGGTGCCGTTGGCGGCCAGCGTTCCGTCGGCGCGGATGATCGCCTGGTGCTTGCGCTTGGCGTCGAACAGCACGTCGCCGGGTTTGACATGGCCGGCCTCGATGAGCACGTTGAAGGCCACCCGCGGCTCGGCGCGCTTGCCGGTCATCACCGTGAGTTCGTTCTTGCCGAGCGGCTCGACCGCATCGATGCGGGCGCGGGCGGCGTCGATGTAATCCTGCTCGCGCTCGATGCCGACGAAATGCCGGCCGAGCCTGCGGGCGACGGCGCCGGTGGTGCCGGAGCCGAAGAAGGGATCGAGCACGACATCGCCGGGCTTGGACGAGGCCATCAGCACGCGGGCAAGAAGCGCCTCGGGCTTCTGGGTCGGGTGCACCTTGCGGCCGTCCTCGCCCTTGAGCCGTTCGCCTCCGGTGCAGATCGGGAACAGCCAGTCCGAGCGCATCTGCACGTCGTCATTGGCGGCCTTCATGGCTTCGTAGTTGAAGGTGTAGCTCTTGGCCTTCTGGTCGCGCGAGGCCCAGATCATGGTCTCGTGCGCGTTCTGGAACCGGCGGCCGCGGAAATTCGGCATCGGGTTGGTCTTGCGCCAGACGATGTCGTTCAGGAGCCAGAAGCCCAGGTCCTGGAGCTGCGAGCCGACGCGGAAGATGTTGTGGTAGGAGCCGATCACCCAGATGGTGCCGTTGGGCTTGAGCACGCGGCGGCAGGCGAGCAGCCAGGCGCGGGTGAAGGCGTCGTAGGCGGCGAAGCTCTCGAACTGGTCCCAGTGATCGTTGACCGCGTCGACCATCGACTGGTCGGGGCGGGCGAGATCGCCACCGAGCTGGAGATTGTAGGGCGGATCGGCGAAGATGACGTCGACCGAGTTGGCGGGAAGCGCCTCGAGCGCCGCCACGCAGTCGCCCTTGATGATCGTGTCGAGCCAGGACTGGCGGGTGGCGGTGACGGAACGGATTTCGGCAAGCGATACTGACTGGGCCATGGGGATACTCACATTACGCATACGCAACAACTGAGCCTCATGGTTACCGAACAGGGTAAACATCCGGTGAACGGCGCGCCGGCTCATCCCTTTTCGGGATCCCGAGGCGGCAGAAAGGCGCCCGCGCTCGCCGGCCGGGCTTGCGCCGTACTCTTGCCGGATGCTTCGCCAGCGGTGCAGGCGCCCCATCTGTCCTTGCCTGCGGAGAGGCCATGCTGTACGTGCGGTGGCCTCCCGTCCCTTCCGTCTCCCCTTTAGCAGGAGCAGTCCCATGCCCGGTTTCGACCTCATCATCTATGATTGCGACGGCGTTCTCGTCGACAGCGAGATCATCGCGGCGCAGGTGGAATCCGAGCTTCTGACCGAAGCGGGCTTTCCGATCAGCGTCGAGGAAATGGCCGAGCGCTTCGCCGGACTGACCTGGAAGGACATCCTGTTCGAGGTGGAGCGCCAGTCAAGCATTCCGCTGTCGGCGCGGCTGCTCGACGAGTCCGAGCGGCTGCTCGACATCCGGCTCGCGGCCGAGGTGCAGGCCATCGACGGCGCCATGGAAGCGATCCTCAGGATCCCCGGACCGCGCTGCATATGCTCGAATTCCACCCTGCCGCGGCTCAGGACCATGCTCGCGCGCACCGGCATCGACCGGCTGTTCGGCGAGCACGTCTATTCGGCGCGAGACCTCGGCGAAGGCCGCACCAAACCCGCGCCAGACGTGTTCCTGCATGGCGCCAGCCAGTTCAACGTCAAGCCGTCAGGCGTCCTGGTGATCGAGGATTCGGTGCATGGCATCCATGCGGCGACCGCCGCCGGCATGCGCGTGGTGGGCTTCACCGGCGGCTCGCACAGCTTTCCCGGCCATGCCGACCAATTGACCGAAGCCGGGGCGGAAACCGTGATCCGGCGCATGAGCGACCTCCCCGCCACGGTCGAGGCGCTGGCGGGCTGGTCCGAGCTTCTCTGACGGACAGCGGGTCTCAGGGGGTGTCGTAGGGGCCCGGGTCGAAGCCGACATAGAGCTTGACCGAGCGGGCGGAGGCGGCCGGAAAGGTGACGCTGGAATTGGTGAAGATGAACTGCTCGGCCGGCATGCCTTCGAGAAGGGTCACCGGGTGCTTCTGCAGGTCCGAGTAAAGCACGTTCTCGCCTTCGATCACGGCGACGCGGACCGGCACTTCGACCGTCCCGGCCTTGCCCGCCGGGCCTGTAACCACGCGCCCCGACACCGCGACGGTGATGATCATCTGGTCGCCGCTGATGCGGCACTGCCGCGTCGTGTCGGAGATCGAGGCCTGGTGCATGATCTTGGCCGGATCGCCGTCGCCGCCCTTGGCGAATTGCCGGTAATAGGCCGTGCCCTCGCGCAGGACGACCTGGGGGCAGGTCCCCTGGATGACTTCGGAATTGGTCACCGGATCGATCGCAGCCTGCTGGCCGCCCGCGCCGGGATTGAGAACGGCGCGCGGATCGGCCGATGTGCAGCCGGCGATCAGGGCGGCGCCCAGGAGAGCAGGAACGAAACGCAACAATCTGTCTGACACGATACACCTACCTTTATCCGCACTTGGCCGGGAGAAACCCCTCCGGTCGGAGTGTGGCCTTTGCATGACGAGCGCCCATGGTCTATATCAGCCGCGCGGCGAAAATTCGACCGGCGTTATCTCATCTTGCGCGATCCGCGTCCACCACCGGAGAAATTGTCTGTGGACTATATTTCAACTCGAGGCGAAGCGCCTTCATTGGGTTTCAGCGATGCCTTGCTGGCTGGGCTGGCCCGCGACGGTGGGCTTTATGTGCCGAGCCAGTGGCCCGTCTTCACCCGCAAGGACATCCGCGGCTTTCGCGGCCAGAGCTACCAGGAGATCGCCTTCCGGGTGATCGAGCCGTTCACGGCGGGCGAGATCGAGCCTGAGTCGCTGCGCGCCATGATCGACGAGGCCTACGCCACCTTCCGCCATCCGGCGGTGGTGCCGCTCACGCAAAGCGGCGCCAATGCCTTCGTGCTCGAGCTGTTCCATGGGCCGACGCTCGCCTTCAAGGACGTGGCGATGCAGCTCATCGCCCGGCTGATGGACCACGTGCTGGCCAAGCGCGGCGAGCGCGCCACCATCGTCGGCGCCACCTCCGGCGACACCGGCGGCGCGGCGATCGACGCCTTTGCCGGGCGCGACCGCACCGACATCTTCATCCTGTTTCCCGAAGGCCGCGTGTCGCCGGTGCAGCAGCGGCAGATGACCACGTCGAAGGCCGGCAATGTCCATGCGATGGCGCTCAAGGGCAATTTCGACGACTGCCAGGACCTGGTCAAAGCCATGTTCAACCACGGCCCGTTCCGCGATCGGGTGCGCCTGTCGGGCGTCAACTCGATCAACTGGGCGCGGATCATGGCCCAGATCGTCTATTACTTCACCGCCGCCGTCTCGCTCGGCAGCCCCGACCGCAAGGTCTCGTTCACGGTGCCCACCGGCAATTTCGGCGATGTCTTCGCCGGCTATTGCGCCAAGCGCATGGGGCTTCCGATCGACAGGCTGGTGATCGCCACCAACGAGAACGACATCCTGGCGCGGACGATGAAGACCGGGCGCTACGAGATGCGCGGCGTCCACCCCACCTCCTCGCCCTCGATGGACATCCAGATCTCGTCGAATTTCGAGCGGCTGCTGTTTGACGCCTTCGGACGCGATGCAGGCGCGGTGCGCCGGGCGATGTCGAGCCTCAAGCAGTCCGGCGCCTTCGATATCGACGAGCCGGCGCTCAAGGCGATCCGCAAGGAGTTCCGCGCCGGCCGGGCGAGCGAACGCCAGGTCATGGCGATGATCCGCGACACCCAGGCCGCGACCGGATACGTTCTCGATCCCCATACCGCCGTGGCGGTTCATGTCGCAAACAGGTTCGAAAAACCGTCGGCGCCGATGATCACGCTGGCGACCGCGCATCCGGCGAAATTCCCCGATGCCGTAAAAAAAGCCTGTGGTATTGACCCCGCGCTCCCGTCGTGGCTCTCTGACCTGATGCAACGGGAGGAACGGTTCAGCGTATTGCCCAATGAACAGGACAAGGTGGAAGCCCATATCCTGTCCCTGACGCGGGCATCGCGATGATCCGGGGAAAGTGACAGTATGAAAGTTCAGACAACCACTCTCGGCAATGGCGTCACCGTCGTGACCGAAACGATGCCCCACCTGGAGAGCGTGGCTCTCGGCGTCTGGGTGAAATCCGGCTCGCGCGACGAGACCGCGGCCGAACATGGCATCGCCCATCTGCTCGAGCACATGGCGTTCAAGGGCACCCGCAAGCGCAGCGCCCGGCAGATCGCCGAGGAGATCGAGAATGTCGGCGGCGAGCTCAATGCCGCGACCTCGACGGAAACCACCTCCTATTACGCCCGCGTGCTCAGGAACGACGTGCCGCTGGCCATCGACATCCTGCACGACATCCTCACCGACTCGGTCTTCGACGAGGATGAGCTGACCCGCGAAAAACACGTGATCCTGCAGGAGATCGGCGCCGCCAACGACACGCCCGACGATGTCGTCTACGACAAGTTCACCGAAGCCGCCTTCCGCGACCAGACCATCGGCCGGCCGATCCTGGGGACGCCGGAGACGGTCAAATCCTTCACCCCGGCGCAGATCCGCGCCTATCTCGCCCGCCATTACACCGGCGACCGCGTGGTGGTGGTCGCCGCCGGCGCTGTCGACCACGACGCCTTCGTCAAGCTGGTCGACGAGCGCTTCGGCCAGTCGATCATGCCGACGGGAACGCAATTACGCGCCATCCCGACCGCCAAGTACACTGGCGGCGACTATCGCGAGAGCCGCGACCTGATGGACGCCCAGGTGCTGATCGGCTTCGAGGGCCGGGCCTACCAGGTGCGGGATTTCTACTGCTCGCAACTGCTCGCCAACATCCTGGGCGGCGGCATGTCCTCGCGGCTGTTCCAGGAAGTGCGCGAAAAGCGCGGGCTTTGCTACTCGGTCTACGCCTTCCACTGGGGATTCTCGGATTCGGGCCTGTTCGGCGTCCATGCCGCAACCGGCGCCGAGGATCTGGCCGAACTGGTGCCGGTCATCCTGTCGGAACTCGCCAAGGCCGCCGACGGCGTCGAGGAGCAGGAAATCAACCGCTCGCGCGCCCAGGTCCGCTCGGGCCTTTTGATGGCGCAGGAAAGCCCCGCGGCCCGCGCCAGCCAGATCGCCCGCCAGATGCTGTTGTTCGGGCGCCCGGTCAGCAATGCCGAACTGATGGAGCGGCTCGCCAACCTCACGCCCAAGCGCCTGTCGGACCTTGCCGGACGGCTGTTCTTCGATACCCCGATCACGGTGTCGGCGATCGGGCCGATCGGCAATCTGCTGACGATCCCGGACATGGCCCACACACTTGGCAGACATGGCGGGCGCACCGCCGCGGCCGAGTAAACCTGCAAGGATCAGTCCCGCCATGGCGCCTCCGGTGTTTCGTTTCCGCAGCCGGGCACTCGACGAGTTCCGGCTGGAAGGGGAACGGACCTATCTGCGCCATCCCGTGGTGGGCGATCATGCCGAATGGGCCAAGCTCCGGGCGGCAAGCCGGGAATTCCTCGAACCCTGGGAGCCGCGCTGGCCGGAGGACGACCTCACCCGCCCGGCCTTCCGCTACCGGATCCGGCGCTACGAGGCCGACCGCGAGGCCGGCGTGGCGCTGCCCCTGTTTGTCTGCCACAAGTCCACGGGACGGCTCGTCGGCGGCGTGACGCTGGGCGCGATCCGGCGGGGGGCGGCGGATTGCTGCGCGCTCGGCTACTGGATGGGGGAGCAGCATGCGGGCAAGGGCCTGATGGCCGACGCGCTTAAATCCCTCATTCCCCATGTGTTTGACAGGATGCGGTTGCACCGGATAGAGGCGGCCTGTATTCCCGACAACCAGAGGAGCCAGCGCGTCCTTGAAAAGGTCGGGTTTCAGCGTGAGGGATACTTGCGCGGCTACCTGAAGATCAATGGCGCCTGGCGCGATCACCTGCTCTACGCGCTGGTTGCCGACGACTGGCAGTCCATGCGTGCGAAAGGATCCGGTTCCGGCGGATGATATGCAATTCCCGATTCACTGATGTCCGGTCGATGCGCGCCCTGGCGGCCTGCCGCGTCCGGGCGGCGCTCTGCCTGCTGTTGATGTGCCTGGTCATGGCCCTTGCGCCGGCGGCGCATGCCATCGAGCCGGTCAAGATCAGCCGCGACGACACCGCGCTCGACCTCACCGCCACGACCGAGATCTACAAGCGCCGCGGCGAGGCCTTCCAGGTCTCCACCGCGGCCGGATCGGACGGGATCGTGCGGCGGATCGAGGTCCGCGCCAGTTCGACCCAGCATTCGGGCGACTGGGCGGTGTTCGCGCTCGCCAATGTCACCGACGAGCAGATCGACCGGCTGATCGTCGCGCCGCATTTCCGGCTGGTCGGCTCGGGCATCCTCTGGCCCGATCTCGGCTCGGCGCGCATCCTGAGCATCACGCCGAGCGAAGGCTTCGCGCTCGACAAGGTCGAAAGCAGCGAGGACGACGTCTTCCGCATCACCCTCAATCCGGGCACGGTGATCACCTTCGTCGCCGAACTGGCGGCGCCCCAACTGCCGCAGATCTATCTGTGGGAGCCGGAGGCCTACAAGGACACCGTCAACGCCTACACGCTCTACCGCGGCATCGTGCTCGGCATCGCCGGCCTGCTCGCGGTGTTCCTGACCATCCTGTTCGTGGTCAAGGGCACGTCGATGCTGCCCGCCACCGCGGCGCTGGCCTGGGCGGTGCTGGCCTATGTCTCGGTGGATTTCGGGTTCCTCTCCAAGCTGATCAGCGTCACGCCCGGCGACGAGCGGATCTGGCGCTCGGGCACCGAGGTGCTGCTCGCCACCGGGCTCGTGGTGTTCCTGTTCACCTATCTCAATCTCAACCGCTGGCACACCAATCTCTCCTACGTCACCGTGGCCTGGATCCTTGGCCTGGGCGGGCTGTTCGCGGTGGCGATCTACGACCCGCCGGTGGCCTCCGGCATCGCCCGCATGTCGTTCGCCGCCACGGCGCTCGCGGGCGTGGCGCTGATCGCCTATCTGGGCTTCAACCGCTACGACCGGGCGGTGATGCTGATTCCCACCTGGGCGTTGATCTTATGCTGGCTGTTCGGGGCCTGGGTGACCGTGACCGGCCAGCTCGCCAACGACATCGTCCAGCCGGCGCTCGGCGGCGGCCTGGTGCTGATCGTGCTCTTGATGGGCTTCACCGTGATGCAGCACGCCTTTGCCGGCGGCGCCTATCACCAGGGGCTGTTTTCCGACATGGAGCGCCAGGCGATGGCGCTGGCGGGCTCGGGCGACACGGTCTGGGACTGGGACGTCGCCAGGGACCGGCTCGTCACCTCGCCCGACCTCGCGCCGCAGCTCGGCCTTTCTCCGGGCGCGCTCGGGGGACCCGCGCGCAACTGGCTGCCGCGCATCCACGCCGACGACCGCGACCGGTTCCGCACCGCGCTCGACGTCATGCTCGAGCACCGCAGGGGCCGGCTCAGCCACCAGTTCCGCATGCGCGCCGAGGACGGCCATTACCACTGGATGTCGCTCCGCGCGCGTCCGGTGCTGGGATCGAACGGCGAAGTCATCCGCTGCGTTGGCACCATCATCGACGTCACCGAGCAGAAGACCTCGGAAGACCGGCTGCTGCACGATGCGGTGCACGACAACCTGACCGGGCTCCCGAACCGGCAATTGTTCCTCGACCGGCTGCAGACCATGATCTCGATGGCCGAGCGCAATCCGGATGTGCGGCCGAGCGTGTTCATGGTCGATCTCGACCGGTTCAAGCAGGTCAATGACAAGCTCGGCATGTCGGTCGGCGACACGATCCTGCTGGCGTTGACGCGGCGGATGAAGCGGCTCCTCAAGCCGCAGGACACGCTGGCCCGCATCTCGGGCGACCAGTTCGGACTGGTGCTGGTGTCGGAGCAGGACGCGGTCAAGGTGGCAGCACTCGCCGAGGCGATCTCCAAGGCGATTTCCGCGCCGATCGATTTCGCCGGACAGGACATCAGGCTCACCGCCTCGATCGGCCTGGTGACCTGGGTCGAGAACAACGCCGTGCCCGACGACCTGATGAAGGACGCGGAGCTGGCGATGTACCAGGCCAAGCGCTTCGGCGGCAACCGGATCGAACCGTTCCGGCCGGCCTTCCGCACCGTCGGCTCTGACCGGCAGCGACTCGAGAGCGACCTGCGCCGGGCGGTGGAACGGCGCGAGCTGAGGCTGGTCTACCAGCCGATTGTCGAGCTGAAGGACGCCGAGATCGCCGGCTTCGAGGCCCTGCTCCGATGGGAAGATCCCAAGCGCGGCACGGTGCCGCCGTCCGAGTTCATTCCCGTGGCGGAGACCTCCGACCTGATCCTCGAACTCGGCATGTACTCGCTCAAGCAATCGGCCGAAGACCTGGCGCGCTGGCAGGAGACGCTGGGCGAATTGCCGGTGTTCATGTCGGTCAACCTGTCGAGCGCGCAGCTTCTCAAGAGCGATCTGTGCAACGACGTGATCAAGGTGATCTCGGCCACGCGCTGCGACCCGACCCGGTTCCGGCTGGAACTGACCGAGACCCTGGTGATGCACAATCCGCAGCAGGCGCTGATGACGCTGTCGCGGTTGGCCGACGCCGGCATCGGGCTGACGCTTGATGATTTCGGCACCGGGCATTCGTCGCTCGCCTATCTCACGCGGTTCCCGTTCAAGACCCTCAAGATCGACAAGTCGCTGGTGATCGACCGCTCCGACAAGGGCGGCATCCTGATCCGCTCGATCGTCGAACTCGCCAAGCAGCTCGACATGCGGGTGGTGGCCGAGGGCGTGGCCTCGGAGGAGGACGCGATCAAGCTCTCGGAGATGGGCTGCGATTACGGCCAGAGCTTCCTGTTCGGCCCGCCGATCGGCACGGATTCGGTGCAGAAGCTCTTGAGGGAGCGTTTTCCGGTGGCCAAGGCGAGCTGAGACGCATCGTCGTCCATCCACGCCTCACCGGCGCAAAGCCGCGCTCAGGCGTGGCCGGCCTCGGTCGACAGCATGGCCGCGGAGATTCCCATCGACGCCAGGACCCGGTCATATTTGGTCGTGTGATCGGGATCGAAGACGATGTCGTCGCTCGCCGGGCAGCTCAGCCAGGCATTGGCGAAGATCTCGTTTTCGAGCTGGCCGGGCGCCCAGCCGGCATAGCCGAGCAGCATGATCCCGCGCCGCGGGCCGCAGCCGTCCTTGATGGCGCGCAGGATGTCGACGGTGGCCGTCAGGCACAGGTCGTCATTGACCGGCATGGTCGACTGGCTGATGTAATCGTCCGAATGCAGCACGAAGCCGCGTCCGGAATCGAGCGGGCCGCCGAGCTGGATCGGAAAGTCGCGGGCGCATTCGCTCATCCCGATCTTCCGGGCGGGACGTCCCCGGGGCTGGACCCGGCCGTCCAGATCGAGGTTCTGGACCAGGTCCTCGAAGCTCAGCGGCTGCGGGCGGTTGAGGATGAAGCCCATGGCGCCGTTCTGCGAATGGGCGCAGACGAAGATGACGGTGCGCTCAAAGCGCTCGTCGGTCATTCCCGGCATGGCGACCAGGAAATGCCCGTCCAGGCACCCCCGGTCCCGCCGGGACAGATGGTCTTCGATCCCTAGCATCAGTGAATGCTACCAAGTTTTGGGGTTTTGGAAAGGGGATAAAGCGCCGCGCCGCAAACTTGGCGCTCAAGCACCACCGCCGATCTCCGGCACGGCGGCCCTTTGCCATCGCCCGTGCGCAAGCCCGGAAGCGCGCTCCGAACGGGCTGCATGGGCCTCCCCGGCATTGGCCGGGGACCGGCCGGTCACGGAAATATGAGCGTCCGGCCCGCCGGATTGAATGGATTTGGAAACCCCGGTTCGGCTAGACTGGCGCCATGAACCTGCATCGCCCCGCCTCGCCCCCCCGCCGGGCGTTTCTCCTGAGCGCCGCAGCAGCCGTTGCGCTTTGCCTCGGCGCCGCGCCGGCCCTGTCGCTCGACAGCGGCTGGGCCGAGACCGAAGGCGGGCGCATGCGGCTCCTGATCGACCCCTCCCCGCGCGAGGACGGGACCATCACCGGCATTCTCGATGTCGCGCTCGAGCCCGGCTGGAAAACCTACTGGCGCGATCCGGGCAGCGCCGGCATCCCGCCGATGCTGGATTTCTCGCGGAGCCAGGGCATCACGCTGCAGTCGATGCAGTACCCGCCCCCGGTGCGCGTCGATGACGGCTATGCGATCTGGGCCGGCTACACCGCGCCGGTCCGCTTCCCGCTGACCTTCCGCCGCGAGGGCTCCGGCGACGCCCGGATCCGCGCCAGCGCCTTCATCGGCATCTGCGAGAAGATCTGCGTTCCGTTCCAGGCCGAGTTCGAGGTCGACCTGCCCCGGGGCGCTGTCGCCGGAGACGGAGCCGAGGACGCGGTCCGGCACGCCTTCGACAGCCTGCCCGAGGCCGCAAGTTCGGACTTCAACGTGGAAAAGACAGCTCTCGCCCGCGATGGCGCCGAGCTCGAGATCTCCGCCAGCCTGCCTGGCTTCCGGCCCGCGGGCATAGCGCCGGAACTCTTCGTCGCCGGACCCGACGGATTTGCCTTCGCCCCGCCGCAGCTTGCCTCCGACGACGGCGGCTCCGCCCGCTGGACAGTCCGGGTGGAACGCGTGTCCGACGCGGCAAGAAAGGCCGATAGCGCCATACTCGACGTGGTCGTTACCCTGGGTCAGCGGGCGATGGCGCAGAGCGTGGCGGTCGAGGGGTTCGCGCGGGAGTGACCCGTGCGGTTTTTTCAAGATCGCCACTCGCAATTGGCGCATGAAACACTAAATTCGACCCATGACATCAACGGCAACAAGGGAGCGCCGACGTGACGATTGCAATTGGGGACAAACTGCCCGAGGCCACTTTCAAGGAGAAGACCGCCGACGGGATGGCCGAGACCAAGGTGAGCGACCTGTTTACCGGCAAGAAGGTCGTGCTGTTCGCCGTGCCCGGCGCCTTCACGCCCACCTGCACCCTCAACCACCTGCCCGGTTTCCTCGAGAACCGCGACGCCATCCTGGCCAAGGGCGTGGACGAGATCGCCGTGGTTTCGGTCAATGACGCCTTCGTCATGGCGGCCTGGGAAAAGGCCACCAAGGGCACCGGCAAGCTGCGCTACCTGTCGGACTGGGACGCGGGCTTCACCAAGGCTATCGGCATGGACGCCGACCTGTCCGCCGGCACGCTGGGCATCCGCTCGAAGCGCTATTCGATGATCGTCGAGGACGGCAAGGTGACCGCGCTCAACGTCGAGGACTCGCCGGGCCAGGCCGTCACCTCCGGGGCTGCTGCCCTGCTCGAACAGCTCTGATCCACGCAGATCGAGGAAACGTCAGACGGCGCTCCTGCGGGGCGCCGTTTTCTGTTTGAAAGGAGCCATGCCGGCGCGGGCAAGTTCGTCGGCGCGCTCGTTCTCGATGTGGCCGTCATGGCCCTTGACCCAGTGCCACTTGACCTTGTGGCGCTGGTTGGCCTGGTCCAGCGCCTGCCAGAGCTCGGCATTCTTGACCGGCTTCTTGTCAGCGGTTTTCCAGCCGTTCTTCTTCCAGCCGAAGATCCACTTGGAGATGCCGTCCATGACGTATTTGCTGTCGGTGTAGAGATCGACCTCGCAGGCGCTCTTGAGCGCGCTCAGCGCCGAGATCGCCGCCAGCAGTTCCATGCGGTTGTTGGTGGTCTCGGCCTCGCCGCCCGACAGCTCCTTCAACGTCTCGCCGTGGCGCAGGATGGCGCCCCAGCCGCCCGGGCCCGGATTGCCCGAACAGGCGCCGTCGGTGAAAATCTCGACATGCTTCACGATATCAGATCCTTTGTGCGCAGACCGTATTCGGCCGCAGAGGCGACCTTGCGGTGGAACCGCAACTTGCGCAGATATTCGAGCGGGTCCTTCTTGACCACCAGCGCGCCCTCGGGCGTGGTCAGCCAGTCGTGCAGCCGGGTGAGGAAGAACCTCAGCGCCGCGCCGCGCGCCAGCAGCGGCAGGGCGTCGACCTCGCGCGGCTCGAGCGGGCGCACCGACACATAGCCGTCGATCAGCGACATGCCCTTGGTGTGGTTGAAGGCGCCGTCGGGCTCGAAGCACCAGGCGTTGAGGCAGATGGCCACGTCATAGACGAGGAAATCGTTGCAGGCGAAATAGAAATCGATCAGCCCGGACAGCCGGTCGCCGATGAAGAACACGTTGTCGGGGAACAGATCGGCATGGATCACCCCCTCGGGCAAGCTGTCGGGCCAGCCGCGCTCGAGCGCCTCAAGGTCGGCGTCGATCTCCGCCTTCAGCCCCGGCTGGACTTCGTCGGCGCGGTCGCGCGAGCCGTCCCACAGCGGCCGCCAGCCCGCCACCGAGAGCGCGTTGACGCGGCGGATCGAAAAATCCCGGCCGGCCAGGTGCATTTCGGCCAGCGCACGCCCCACCTCGCGGCAGTGCTGGGCCTGCGGCTTGCGCAGCCAGGCGCCGTCGAGGAACGACACCATCGCCGCCGGACGCCCGGCCAGCTCGCCCAGATGGCCGCCGTCGCGCCGCGTGATCGGCAGCGGGCAGCTCAGGCCCTTGAGCGCCAGGTGATCCATCAGGCCGATGAAGAACGGCAGGTCGTCGCGGTTGACGCGCTTTTCGTAAAGCGTGAGGATGAAGGTGCCCGCGGTGGTGCGCAGCAGGAAGTTGGAATTCTCCACGCCCTCGGCGATGCCCTTGTAGGACAAGAGCGTGCCCACGTCATATTCGCCCAGGAAGGTCCTGAGCTGGTCTTCGTTGACGTCTGTGTAGACCGCCATGCTTACTCAACTCCATTGACAAAGGCCATGTCGGCGACGGTCAGCTCCACGTCGCGCAGCTCGCGGTTGACCAGGAAATTCTCGGTTTCGCGCACGGTCTCGGCGAGTTCTATCGTGGCGTCGAAGCGCGCCTTGAAGGCCTCGATGATCTCATCGACCACCACTTCCGGCGCCGAGGCGCCTGCCGAGATCCCCAGGAGACCGATGTCGCCGATCGCGTCCCAGTCGATCTCGTGGGCGCGCTGCAACAGGATCGACTGCTTCGCGCCGGCCTTGAGCGCGACCTCGACCAGGCGCTTGGAATTGGAGGAATTGGGGGCGCCGACGACGACGAACAGATCGCAGCCGGGCGCCGCCTGCTTGACCGCCTCCTGGCGGTTGGTGGTAGCGTAGCAGATCGATTCGGCTGCGGGCGCGGTGATCAGCGGGAACTTCGCCTGCAGGCGCGCGATCACGTCGGCGGTGTCGTCGACCGACAGCGTGGTCTGGGTGACGAAACCGAGCGCCGCCGGATCGGCGGGCTGGAAGGCGTCGACATCGGCCACGGTTTCCACCAGCGTCACGGCGCCGGGCGGCAACTGCCCCATGGTGCCGATCACCTCGGGGTGGCCCTTGTGGCCGATCAGCACGACGTGGCGGCCGAGTCGCTCGTGCCGCATCGCCTGCTTGTGCACCTTGGAGACGAGCGGACAGGTGGCGTCGAGATAGAACAGGTTGCGCGAGGCGGCGTCGGCGGGCACGGATTTCGGCACGCCATGGGCCGAGAAGATCACCGGCTGGGCGTGATGCTCGGCCGGGATCTCGTCGATCTCCTCGACGAAGATCGCGCCCAGCGACTCGAGGCCCTCCACCACATAGCGGTTGTGGACGATCTCGTGGCGGACATAGACCGGCGCGCCGTATTTCTTGAGCGCCAGCACCACGATCTGGATCGCGCGGTCGACGCCGGCGCAAAATCCGCGCGGGCCGCAGAGCCTGATGGTCAGGGGAGTTTTGGTCATTGGATCATTCATGGGTTCAGCCAAACAGGATCAGGACGCCAGCAGCACGACGCCGAGGGCGATCGCCGCGGGCAGCGCCTGGATCACGAAGATCTTGCGCGACGCGGTCGCCCCGCCATAGAGGCCCGCCACGAGAACGCAGCCAAGGAAAAACAGTTTGAGCTCGAAAGCAACCGCCGCATCCGGATGGACCAGCGACCAGATCAGGCCCGCGGCGAGAAATCCGTTGTAGAGCCCCTGGTTGGCCGCCATCACCTTCGTCTGGGCGGCCTGGTCGGGTTTCAGTCCGAACGCCTTCATGCCGCGCGGGGTGGTCCACAGGAACATCTCGAGCACGAGGATATAGACATGCTCGAGGGCCACGAGCGCCACCAGAATGATTGCCAGAATTTCCACCCGTGCACCTCTTCGCTTGCTGCCGAACACCCCGATACCATGCCGGCGCGGTGCCGCACCAGCCGCTTTCAGGATTTCCGTCTCACCCAGGCAAACACGCTCACCCCCGCCAGCGCCAGCGCCAGCCCGTACCAGGTGATCGCGTATTGCAGGTGGCTGTTGGGCAGGTCGATCACCGTGACCCCTCCCCTGGGCAGCCCGCCCGGGACCGGCGTGGCATCGGCGTCCAGGAAGAACGGCAGCACCTGGCCCTCGGGCAGACCGGCGCTCGCGGCCATGCGGTCCAGGTCCTTCCAGTAGAAGATGTTGCCGGCCTCGTCGTTGTCGGGCACCAGCGAAGACGGCTTTTCGGCGAGCCTGGCGCGCGCCAGCCCGGTGATGCGCTGCGCACCCGCAACCAGGCTTTCCGGACGCGTCGATGCCTCCTTGCGGTCGTAGGGCACGAAGCCGCGGTTGACGAACAGGAAGCGGCCGTCAGCCAGTTGCAGCGGCGTGTAGAGGTAATAGCCCGACTGGCCTTCGAAGGTGGCGAAGAAGTGGCGCTCCTTGTCGTGCAGGAACGTGCCCGAGGCGCTGGCCGCGCGGTAATCGACCGGCCGGCCCGCCTGAAGCTCGGCCTCGACGCCGGCCACGTCGAGCGGCTCGGCATGCCGCCGCTGCTCGATCGACGCCAGCAGGTCCTCCTTCCAGTGCAGCCGCTTGACCTGCCAGGTTCCGAGCGACACGAGGATCGCCAGCGCCACCGGCAGCAGCACCAGGGCCGCCCAGAACCGCCTTTGGCGCCGCGGCGGTTTCGCCATCTCCGTCTCAGCCACGGTCGATCTTACCCTCGGCCGCCTTGTTGCGGTACTGGAGCGCGATCATCAGACCCTTGAGGGCGCGCAGCAGCGTGAGCGTCAGCACCGTCGCCAGCGGGATCCACAGGATCAGGTGCACCCAAAGGGCCGGGCTGTAATTGACCTCGAGCCACAGCGCCAGGCCGACGACGATGAAGCCGATGATGAGGATGACGAACACCGCCGGACCGTCGCCGGCGTCGGCGAAGGAATAGTCGAGCCCGCAGACCGAGCATGTCGGCTTGACGCCGAGGAGGCCCTCGAGCATCGCGCCCTCGCCGCAGCGCGGGCAGCGGCCGCGCAGGCCGACCGACACCGGGTCGACCGGTGGATAATGCGCCTCGTCCTTGGTCATGGTCAAAGTCCTCGCTCGATCAGGGTGACTGCAAAAAGCCGAAATGCGAAGGGCGGCGGGTTTCCCCGCCGCCCCGATATAGGTCGGTCCAAGGCGTTTTTCAGCCGTGGTGGATCGGCGCACCCCAGGATCCCCACACATAGATGGAGAAGAACAGGAACAGCCAGACCACGTCGACGAAGTGCCAGTACCAGGCGGCCGCCTCGAAGCCGAAATGCTGCTTGGGCGTGAAATCGCCCTTCATCGCGCGGATCAGGCAGACGATCAGGAAGATCGTTCCGATCAGCACGTGGAAGCCGTGGAAGCCGGTGGCCATGAAGAACGTGGCGCCGTAGATCGATTCCTTGAAGGCGAACGGGGCATGGACATATTCATAGGCCTGGACGGCCGAGAACAGGATGCCGAGCGCCACGGTGAGCGCCAGGCCGTTGACCAGGCCCCTGCGGTCGCCGTGCAGCAGCGCATGGTGGGCCCAGGTCACCGTCGTGCCCGAGAGCAGCAGGATGATGGTGTTGTAGAGCGGCAGGTGCAGCGGGTCGAGCACCTCGATGCCTGCGGGCGGCCACTGGCCGCCGGTGAAGGCGGCGCGGGCGACCTGATGGACTTCATCGGGGAACAGGCTGGCGTCAAAGAAGGCCCAGAACCAGGCGACGAAGAACATCACTTCCGAGGCGATGAACATGATCATGCCGTAGCGCAGGTGCAGGCCGACCACGCGGGTGTGGTGGCCCTCATGGGCCTCCTTGATGGTCGCCGACCACCAGCCGAACATGGTGTAGAGCACGATGGCGAGACCGACCAGGAACAGAACCGGGTTGGTGATCGGCATGCCGAGCAGCGAATCGGCGCCCTTCAGGCCCTGCATCCAGCCGATGCCGCCAAGCGCCATGACGAGCGCGCCGATGGATCCCATCAGCGGCCAGGGGCTTGGATCAATGATGTGGTAGTCGTGGTTCTTTTGATGCGCGTCGGCCATGTCAGCTTTCCCCCATGGTCATCAGTCCAGCCCCGGACAGCAGGTCCGAAGCCCAGTTGCTCTTACAAGGTTTCATTGTCTTGCACCGGCTCCGCCACGGCCGCAACGGGATTTTCCGGTGCGTGGGAGAAGAAAGTGTAGGACAGGGTGATGGTGTCGACATCCTTGGCGTCCGGATCGTCGACGATTGCCGGGTCGACGAAGAAGACGACCGGCATGTTCATGACTTCACCGGGCTTGAGTTCGTTCTCGGTAAAGCAGAAACACTGGATCTTGTTGAAGTAGGCGCCCGCCGACATCGGCGTGACGTTGAAGGTCGCCTGGCCGTAGGTCGTGGACTCGGAGCGGTTCTCCGCGGTGTAGGCGATCTGGATGGTTTCGCCGATCCTGAGCTCGACCTCGCGCTGGTCCGGCTTGAACGTCCAGGGCAGGCCGGCGGCCACGTTGGAATCGAAGCGGACCTTGATGGTGCGGTCGAGGATCGTGTCGGACATCTGTTCGACGCGCTGCGTCGTGCCGCCGTATCCCGTCACCTGGCAGAAGAGCTGGTAGAGCGGCACGGCGGCGTAGCTGACGCCGACCATCGACAACACGAAGGCCGAGCAGGCGAGAACGATGCGCCTGTTGGCCGGATTGGCTGTCTTGCCGGGCTTGTCGCTCATGGCTTTTTCCTCACATCGGCCGGTCGAAGATGCCGGGGCCGACCTTGATGATCGTCACCACGTAAAACAGCACGACCAGGCAGGCGAGAACGATGCCGAGCGCCACCGAGCGCGAGCGCCGCGCCTTCTTCTGCCGTTCGGTGAGTTCAACGTGATCCATGATTACACCACCACGCCGAAGAACTTGGTGACCAGCGCATCGACCAGCAGCGCGGTGAAGATGCCGAACAGGTAGAGCAGCGAATAGCCGAACAGCTTCTTGGCCGGGATCATCTTCTTGTCGCCGTCGGCCATGCGCCAGACCTGGACCGCATACCAGATGAAGGCCACGCCGAGCAGGGCGGCAACGACCCCATAGGCGATGCCGGCGAAGCCCATCAGCGTCGGCACGACGCCGCTCACGGCGGTGAGCACGGAATAGATCACGATCTGGGTCTTGGTGGCGCGCTCGCCGGCGACATTGGGCAGCATCGGCACGCCGGCGCGTCCGTAGTCTTCCGCCTTGAACAGCGCCAGGGCCCAGAAATGCGCCGGCGTCCACAGGAAGATGATGGCGAACAGGGCGATGCTCTCGATCGAGATCGAATTGGTCACGCAGGCCCAGCCGATGATCGGCGGGAAGGCGCCGGCGGCGCCGCCGATGACGATGTTGTGCGGCGTCGAGCGCTTGAGCCACATCGTGTAGACGACGGCGTAGAAGAAGATGGTGAAGGCCAGAAGGCCGGCCGACAGCCAGTTGACCATCAGGCCGAGCATCGCCACCGAGAAGACCGACAGGAACAGGCCGAAGGCCAGCGTCGCGTCGGCCGAGATCCGGCCCGCGGGCACCGGGCGCTTGGCGGTGCGGCCCATCAGGATGTCGATGTCGGCGTCGTACCACATGTTGAGCGCGCCCGAGGCGCCTGCGCCGACGGCGATCGACAGCACCGCGATGAAGCCGAGCACGGGATGGATCTCGCCCGGCGCCATCAGCAATCCGACGAGAGCGGTGAAGACAACCAGCGACATGACGCGCGGCTTCAGAAGCGCGAAGAAATCGCCTGCGTCGCCGTCCAGGACCTGGCCGGCAGCGGGCATCGTCGGAGCTTTGTAGTCGTTGGTCATTGCCATGGGCAACTTGCCTTTCCCTCGTCTTCCCGGAGCGGCGGGTCCCGGTGTGCGGGGCCTCTGCGTCCGGCGGCCGGGCTATGCGCCCGGTTCAATGTGTCAGACCGCCGGATGGCTCCGGCGGCCCTTACTTCACGCCTTGGCGACCGATCACTTGATGCGCGGCAGCTTTTCCCACTGGTGGTAGGGCGGCGGCGACGAAAGCTGCCATTCGAGCGTGGTTGCGCCCTCGCCCCACGGATTGTCGCCGGCGATGCGCTTCTTGGCGAAGGCTTCCCAGACGCCGTAGAGGAAGATCAGCACGCCGACGCCGGAGATGTAGGAGCCGTAGGACGACACCGCGTTCCAGCCGGCGAACGCATCCGGATAGTCGATGTAGCGGCGCGGCATGCCGGCCAGACCCAGGAAGTGCTGCGGGAAGAACACGAGGTTCACGCCCACGAAGGTGACCCAGAAGTGGATGCGGGCCATCAGCGGGTTGTACATGTAGCCGGTCATCTTCGGGAACCAGTAGTACCAGCCGGCGAAGATCGCGAACACGGCGCCGAGCGACAGCACGTAGTGGAAATGGGCAACCACGTAGTAGGTGTCGTGCATGGCCCGGTCGAGACCGGCATTGGCGAGCTGGACGCCGGTGACGCCGCCGACGGTGAACAGGAAGATGAAGCCGATCGCCCAGAGCATCGGCGTGCGGAAGGTGATCGAGCCACCCCACATCGTCGCGATCCAGGAGAAGATCTTCACGCCGGTCGGCACCGCGATCACCATCGTGGCGAAGACGAAGTAGCGCTGCGTGTTGAGCGACAGGCCGACCGTGTACATGTGGTGGGCCCAGACGATGAAGCCGACCGCGCCGATGGCGACCATGGCGTAGGCCATGCCGAGATAGCCGAACACGGGCTTGCGCGAGAAGGTCGAGATGATGTGGCTGATGATGCCGAAGGCCGGCAGGATCAGGATGTAGACTTCCGGGTGGCCGAAGAACCAGAACAGGTGCTGGAACAGGATCGGATCGCCGCCGCCGTCGGGCGAGAAGAAGGCGGTGCCGAAGTTGCGGTCGGTCAGCAGCATGGTGATGCCGCCGGCCAGGACCGGGAGCGACAGCAGCAGCAGGAAGGCGGTGATCAGCACCGACCAGGCAAACAGCGGCATCTTGTGCAGCGTCATGCCCGGCGCGCGCATGTTGAAGATGGTGGTGATGAAGTTGATGGCGCCGAGGATCGAGGAGGCGCCGGCGATGTGCAGCGACAGGATGGCGAAATCCATGGCCGGGCCGGGCTGGCCGGTGGTCGACAGTGGCGGATAGATGGTCCAGCCGCCGCCTGTGCCGTAGCCGCCGGCGGGGCCTTCGACGAACATCGACAGCAGCAGCAGCAGGAATGCCGGCGGCAGCAGCCAGAAGGAGATGTTGTTCATCCGCGGGAACGCCATGTCCGGCGCGCCGATCATGATCGGCACCATCCAGTTGGCGAAGCCGCCGATCAGCGCCGGCATGACCATGAAGAAGATCATGATCAGGCCGTGGGCGGTGGTGAACACATTGTACATGTGCTTGCCGCCGTCGATGGCCGAGTCGCCCTCGAAGCCGTAGACCATGGAGGCAAGGCCATGGAAGATCTGGATGCCGGGCTCCTGCAGCTCCATGCGCATGGCGATGGACAGCGCGCCGCCGATGACGCCGGCAATGATGGCGAATATCAGGTAGAGCGTCCCGATATCCTTGTGGTTGGTGGAGTACATCCAGCGGCGCACAAACCCCTTCGGCTTGTGGTCGTGGTCATCGTGAGCGACAGTTGAACCGGCCATGCTCTCAGTTCCCTCTACTAATTCTTGGCGTTGGCGGCAACGGCGACCGATTTGGCGTCGGCGTCGATGGCTGCCATCAGATTGCGGTTGGCGGCCTCGATGTCGTCGGCGGCGGTGGCGATCCAGGCGTCGTACTTGTCCTGGGCAACCGCGCGGACGGCGATCGGCATGAAGGCGTGGTCCTTGCCGCACAGCTCGGAGCACTGGCCGTAATAGAGGCCCTCGACATCAACCTTGAACCAGGTCTCGTTGAGGCGGCCGGGGACCGCATCCATCTTGACGCCGAACGCCGGCATGGCGAAGGCGTGCAGCACATCGGCCGCCGTGACCAGCAGGCGCACGGTCTTGCCGACCGGGACGACGAGCTCGTTGTCGACGGCGAGCAGGCGCGGATAGGCGGCCACGTCTTCCTTGGCGTAGCCCGCGCGGTCGGCGTCCTGCAGCAGCAGCGAGTCGAACGAGAGCTCGTTTTCGGTCTGGTACTCGTAGCCCCAGTACCACTGGTAACCGGTCGCCTTGACCGTGATGTCGGCCGGCGGCGGCGAGTATTGCGCGGTCAGGAGATTGAAGGAGGGGATCGCCAGCGCGAGGAGAATGACCACGGGGCCCAGCGTCCAGACCACTTCGATGAGCGAATTGTGGCTGGTCCGCGACGGGACCGGATTGGCGCTCGCGCGGAACTTCACCATCACATAGAGCAGCAGCGCCAGCACGAAGAGCGTGATCGGCACCACGAACCACAGCGTGTAGGCTTCAAAGCCGCGAACCTGAGTCATGATTTCTGTGGCGGCGGGCTGGAAGCCCATCTGCCAGTCAACAGGCTGCGCAGCAAATGCCGGGCCTGCGCCCAGCACTGCGGACGCCGCAAGCCCTGCAAAAAGCTTGTTGGTCACGTTTATTTCTCCCTCGAGTGTAGTACCGTCTGCGTGACCAGACGGAATCCCTCACATATCCGGCGCTTCAAACCACAGAATGACATCGCTAGCAACAGTAGTCACCTGTTGATAGTGCGGCAATTTTGCACGGTCGATGGGGTGCCCCGGGTTTTGACGCGCAATCGCGCTGCAAAAGGGCGGTTGGCGCGCTCCGGGACCGGCCCTCCGGCAGGCCTCGGGACGGGCTCTCCGGACGGGAATTGCCGCATCTGCCCCGCCGGTTTGGCGCGAAGCCGCATTTTTGCCGCACAAAACGCGAGAGAGTTGCCGGGAAGGGTTACAATTCGGCCCTTCCCATTTACAAAATGCGTGATGATTCGGCCGCACCCGGGAGTTCAAATGGCATTTGCACGAAAATCCAATCCGGCCAGCACCGCGCTTCTGGCCCTCTGCATGCTCGCCGCTCCCGTGGGCCTCGCCACCCAGGCGTCCGCCCAGCAGGCCGGCAAGGTCAAGTCTACCCATGGATCCTGGTCGATCGTCTGCGACACGCCCGCCGGCGCGCCGGGCGAGCAGTGCGCGCTGATGCAGAACGTGATCGCCGACGACCGGCCCGAGGTCGGGCTCTCTGTCGTGGTGCTGAAGACCGCCGACCAGCAGGCGAAGATCCTCAGGGTGTTGGCGCCGCTCGGCGTGCTGCTGCCCTCCGGTCTCGGCCTCAATGTCGACGGCAAGGATATCGGCCGGGCCTATTTCGTACGCTGCTTCTCCGACGGCTGCTATGCCGAGGTGATCCTCGACGAGACGCTGCTGACCACGCTGCGCGGCGGCACGACGGCGACCTTCATCGTGTTCCAGACGCCCGAGGAAGGCATCGGCATCCCGGTCGATCTCGCGGGCTTCACCGAAGGCTATGCCGCGCTGCCGTGACGAGTGGCCGCCGCAGCATCGCGTCTGTCGAGACCACCCTCGCCTGACCGTCCTTGCGCGGAACCATCCCGTGTCATCAACGGGTCGGTTCCAATCGCGCCGCGAGCTCCTATATATTCACCATGATCTCATCAGAAAATGGACACGACCATGCAGGATCCGCTCGCAAGCCAGTTCGACATCTCCGAAGCCCAGGTGGAGAGGATCGTCGCCGACGCGCTCAAGGGCGCCGATGACGGCGAGCTCTATCTCGAATACGAGGAGACCGAATCGCTGCTGTTCGACAACGGCAAGCTGAAGTCGGGCGCCTATTCCACCGATCGCGGCTTCGGGCTGAGGTCCGTGCTCGGCGAGAGCTCCGGCTACGCCCATGCGGGCGATTTGTCGGAAGCGGCGCTGAAGCGGGCGGCGGATGCCGTCTCCGCGGTCACGCGCGGCGCCAGCGGCGTCTACAGCGCCGCCCCGCAGCGCACCAACAAGCTGCTCTACACCGCCGAAAGCCCGCTCGCGTCCCCGGGCTTCGAGGACAAGGTCAAGCTGCTGCAGACCATCGACCAGTATCTGCGCAGCAAGGACGAGCGGGTCCGCCAGGTCTCGGTTTCGATCGCCGCCAACTGGCAGATCGTCGAGATCCTGCGCGCCGACGGCCACCGCGTCCGCGACGTGCGGCCGCTGGCGCGGCTCAACATTTCCGTGGTCGCCGGCAAGGGCGACCGCCAGGAAACCGGCAGCTACGGCATGGGCGGCCGCAAGCTGTTCGGCGACTTCCTGACCGAGGAAAGCTGGCGTCACGGCGCCGACGAGGCGTTGAGACAGGCGCTGGTCAATCTCGAAGCCGTGCCGGCGCCCGCGGGCACCATGGATGTGGTGCTGGGCGCGGGCTGGCCCGGAGTCATGCTGCACGAGGCCGTGGGCCACGGCCTGGAAGGCGATTTCAACCGCAAGAAGACCTCGGCCTTCGCAGGCCTCCTGGGCGAGCGGGTGGCGTCGAAGGGCGTGACCGTGGTCGACGATGGTACCATCGAGGGCCGACGCGGCTCGCTGTCGGTCGACGACGAGGGCACGCCCTCGGGCTACAACGTGCTGATCGAGGACGGCATCCTGGTGGGCTACATGCAGGACCGGCAGAATGCCCGGCTGATGGGCATGACGCCCACCGGCAACGGCCGCCGCCAGTCCTATGCGCACCAGCCGATGCCGCGGATGACCAACACCTACATGCTGTCGGGCGACCGGACGCCGGAAGAAATGATCTCCTCGGTGAAGAAGGGCCTCTATGCCGTCTCCTTCGGCGGCGGTCAGGTGGACATCACCTCGGGCAAGTTCGTGTTCGGCTGCACCGAGGCCTACATGATCGAGGACGGCAAGATCGGCGCGCCGGTGACCGGCGCGATGCTGATCGGCAACGGACCCGAAGCCATGCAGCGGATCTCGATGGTCGGCAATGATTCCGCGCTCGACACCGGCATCGGCATGTGCGGCAAGGCGGGCCAGAGCGTGCCGGTGGGCGTCGGCCAGCCGCATCTCCTGATGAACGCCATGACCGTGGGCGGCACCCAGGCCTGACCCCGACTGGCCGGGTCCCGCGGCGGCCGATGGGCCGCCTGCCCTTGAGATCTGCGCCGCCGACCACATATAGGCATTACCCTATATGAAAACGGAAAGGACCCGGACATGAGCTATACACTCGACCGCAGCTTCAAGGGCGAGGCTTTCGACACGATCGTGGACCGGACGCGGGCGGCGCTGGCCGCCAAGGGTTTCGGCGTTCTCACCGAAATCGACGTCAAGGCGACGATGAAGAAGAAGATCGACGCGGAGATGGACAATTACCTGATCCTGGGCGCCTGCAATCCGGGCATGGCCAACGAGGCGATCAAGATCGAGCCGCGCGTCGGCGCCATGCTGCCCTGCAACGTCATCGTCCGCTCGACGTCGAAGGACGAGGTCATGGTCAGCGCCATCGACCCGGTGGCTTCGATGCAGGCCATCCCCAACGACACGCTCCACTCGGTCGCGGGCAAGGTGCGCGACATGCTCCGGGACGTCGTCGCGGCGATCTGATCAGCCGCTTTCACGCGCACTGCAGGAGACGGAGTTCCTTCTGGCGGCGGCGCCGGTGACGGGGATCTGTCCCATCCCGGCGTAGCGCCCCCGGCAACGGACAGGCATCGCGGCCATGATAATGGCGGCGGTGCGGTCCTTTGTCGCGCCGGGCGCTGTGCAGCGGGCGGTCAAGCGCTAGATCCGGCGAACTGCGCCTGCCCGCACCAGGCCGGACGCGAAAAACCCAAGGCGATTCAACATCGGTTAAGCCGGAAGTGGTAGAACCTGCGGATGACGCGCGTTCATCGCGCATTTCGGATCGAAAGAATGTACGGACCCAACACCGTCGCCGCACGAAGACTGGTCAAGCGCGCCGCCATCCAGGGCGGGCTCGAAGCGGTGTCGCTGTTGTCCCGAAGCGGGCTGATGCCCGGCGCGCGCGGTCTGGGCGCGATCTTCACCCTGCATCATGTCCGGCCCGCCCACCACAAGGACTTCGATCCGGCCGCTCACCTCACGGTCACGCCGGACTTCCTCGACGCGAGCATCACCCAGCTCAAGCGCGACGGCCATGTCCCGGTGGCGCTGCAGGACCTGCCGGAATTCCTGGCCAGTCCGGACCGGCCGGGGCCGGCCATGGTGTTCACCCTCGATGACGGCTACCGCGACAATGACGAGCATGCCCGGCCGGTGTTCGAGAAGCACGGCATCCCCTACACGATCTTCATCTCGGGCGGGTTCGTCGACCGGACCCATTCGATCTGGTGGGAGACCGCCGAGCAGTTGATCGGCAAGATCGACGAATTCAGCTTCGATTTCGGCCATGGCGAGGTCACGCTCCCCTGCCGGACGCTGCTCGAGAAATATGCCGTGTTCGATCGGCTGCACAAGTCGCTCGCCTGCGCCGACCAGGACGCCATCGTCAAGCGGCTCGATGCCCAGGCCAAGGCCGCGGGCATCTGCCCGACCGGCATCATCGACCGCGAGGTCATGGACGAGGAGGAACTGCGCCGGCTGGCGTCAAGGCCGCTGGCCCATCTCGGCGCACACACGATCGGCCATCTCAACCTCGCCCACCTCGCCGCCGACGAGATGCGCTCGGAGATCGCCCGGTCGGCCGAGCGCGTGGCGGCGATCACCGGCGACATGCCTTCGACGCTGGCCTATCCCTATGGCGACCGCTGCGCCGCCGGTCCGCGGGAGTACCAGGCCGCCCGCGACCTCGGCTTCAAGCTCGCGGTCACCACCAACCCGGGGGTGCTCAACCGGCGGAGCCTGCAGGACCTGTTCGCGCTGAGGCGGATCTCGCTCAACGGCTATTACCAGAAAAGCCGCTATGTCGGGGCGCTCGCCTCGGGCATTCCCTTCGCCCTGAGCTGAACCGGCCTCGCTGAGACTCGGCCCCTCCCCTTGTTCACGGATAGAGCCGCGTCCTGTCCCAGGCCTCGCCGTTCCGGGTGAACACCACGCGGTCGTGCAGCCGGAACGGCCGGTCGTGCCAGAACTCGATCGACTGCGGGATGATCCGGAAGCCCGACCAGTAGGGCGGACGGGGAATCTCGCCGACGGCGTGCCGGGCGGTGTATTCGGCCACCGCCTTCTCGAGCGCGAAGCGGCTTTCGAGCGGGCGCGACTGCTTGGACGCCCAGGCGCCGATGCGGCTGCCGCGGGCGCGCGAGGCGTAATATTCATCGGCCTCGGCGTCGCTCACCTGCTCCACCGGTCCGCGGACGCGCACCTGACGCCGGAGCGATTTCCAGTGGAAGCACATCGCCGCCTTCATCGAGCCAAGGATCTCCCGGCCCTTGGCGCTTTCGAAATTGGTGTAGAAGACGAAGCCGCGCTCGTCGAACCCCTTGAGCAGCACCATACGGACGTCGGGCAGGCCGTCGGCGTCGACCGTCGCCAGCGCCAGCGCGTTGGGATCGTTGGGCTCGGAAGCGGTGGCATCCTCCAGCCACTGGGCAAACAGCCTGTATGGCTCGGCCGCTTCCGTGAAGTCACCAATCTTTAACCCTGTTTCCGTCATAGTCTTCCTTCATGCCTCCTGGCTGGAGTGGCAATATCGTGGCGATTGACCTAACAGAAGCAGACGACGTGGAAAAGAGCGGGGCTTTCAGCCGCGCTCTTTTGGCGCTGGCCGTGACCCTCTGCCTGTCGGGATGCATGAGCTCGGGCTCTTCGGCCGTGTCCGCGCTCACCGTCGACACCGCCACGACGGGGGCGATTTCGCCGCTGTCGGCCGACAGCGAGATCATGTCGGACGAAACCGTGATCCGCGACATCGTCGGCGCCCTGGGACAGAACGAGCTCGCCGCGCCCAGGCCCTGGTCCAATACCCTGACCGGATCGGCGGGCGTGATCTCCGGCCTGACGCAATCGACCGAGGCGGGCAGGTCCTGCCGCGCCTTCCAGACCACGCGGCACGGCTTCGACGGCGTCGCCCTGTTCAACGGCCGCGTCTGCCGCCGCCCCGACGGCGGCTGGGACCTCGTCAGCCTCGACCGCGCCGGCGCCTGAGGCCTGGCGCGCGCGCCTTGCCGCCACGCTTTTTCCGCCGTTTTGTGTTTCATACACCGATGGTTAGCAAATCGTCGCTACGCTTCCCCGGGTAAAGCCCCTGCGGGAATTGTATCATGCGTAGTCCGTACACGGTGCTCGGCGTCTCCAAGACCGCCAAGGCTGAAGATATCAAGAGCGCCTACCGGCAGCTCGCCAAGACCTGGCATCCGGACCAGAACCGGGACGATCCGGAGGCCGGCAACCGGTTCGCGGAAATCGCGCTCGCCTACCGGCTGCTGATCGATCCCGACATGCGGCTGAAATTCGACAGCGGCCATATCGACGCCCGCGGCCGCAAGCGGACCCGGCCCGTCCGCGGCTTTGCCGCCAATCCCTTCAAGGCCTTCAAGCAGGCGATGGCCGCCGCCACCGGCGCGACTGCGGAGGCAAGGTCCGAGGAGCAGGAGGAGGCGAGCTTCGAGGACATGGTGTCCCACATCTTCGGCGAAGCGGCGGCCAGGCAAACCAAGCAGAGCCCCGCGCGCAACGCCGAGCCTTCCGGGCGACGGACCGAGACGGACGCGCCCGGCCTGGACGAGGATCCGCTCGAAGCGCTCGACGCGCTGTTCGCCAAATGGAAGACCCGGCACAAGCCGCCATCGGCCCTGCCGGTCTCGCACCATCATATCGCCATCAGCCTGGAAGCGGCCTTCGCCGGCGACCGCGGGGAAATAGCTTTCGCCGACGGCAGGACGGTGGCCTTCGACGTGCCCGCCGGCACCGTCGACGGCGCCGAGATCGCTGTCGCCTCTCCCGACCCCTCGACGCTGGGCGACGCCATCGTCACCATCCGTCACCTCAAGCATCCGCATTTCCAGTCCTCGGGCGCCGACATCCATGGCGAGCAGGCGATCGAGCTCACCGAGGCGGTGCTCGGCGGATCCTTTGTCTATCAGGGCCTCGACGGTCCGCTGCGGATCGAGGTGCCGCAATGGTCCGGGTCCGACACCGTGCTCCGCGTGCAGGAAAAGGGCCTTCCCACCGGCAATGGCGGGCGCGGCGCGCTGCTGGTCCACCTGCGTGTGATGCTGCCCGACAAACCCGATCCACGGCTGATCGACCTGATGCGGTCCGGCCGCAAGCCCCTGTATGTGTGACCGCGCCAGGGCGGCCCCCGCCCCTCGCCTTCCAACCCGAGACGCTCGCTTTTTTCAGTCCGAATAGACATTGTTTTTTCATCGACCGGCCGCGCCTGACACAGTCGCAACGGACCGGACCCCCGGCGGCAGAAGCCGCCACCCACCCGTGACTTGCAGCCAGTGGCCCCGTGTGCCATAGCCTGCGCGTTGATTTCGAGGGAGACTAGCATGGCTGACACTTCCGGCTTGTTGAAAGGCAAACGCGGCCTGATCATGGGCGTGGCCAACAATCGGTCCATCGCCTGGGGTATCGCGAAGGCATGCGCCGACGCCGGCGCGGAGCTGGCGCTGACCTATCAGGGCGACGCCCTGAAGAAGCGCGTCGAGCCGCTTGCCGCCGAACTTGGCGCCATCGTCGCCGGCCATTGCGACGTCACCGACCTCGGCACCATCGACGCCGTGTTCGCGGAGATCGAGGCGAAGTGGGGCAAGCTCGATTTCGTCGTCCACGCGATTGCCTTTTCCGACAAGGACGAGCTGACCGGCCGCTATGTCGAGACCAGCCGCGAGAATTTCAACCGCACCATGGACATCTCGGTCTACTCGCTGACGGCCGTGGCCAAGCGGGCGGAACCGCTGATGACCGATGGCGGCTCGATCCTGACGCTGACCTATTACGGCGCGGAAAAAGTGATGCCGCATTACAATGTGATGGGCGTCGCCAAGGCCGCGCTGGAAGCCAGCGTGCGCTATCTGGCGGTCGACCTGGGCGGCTCCAACATCCGCGTCAACGCCATCTCCGCCGGCCCGATCAAGACGCTTGCCGCCTCGGGAATCGGCGATTTCCGCTATATTCTCAAGTGGAATGAGTACAATTCGCCGCTCAAGCGCACGGTGACCATCGAGGAAGTCGGCGATTCCGCGCTGTACCTCGTGTCGGATCTGGCGCGCGGCGTGACCGGCGAGATCCTGCATGTCGATTCCGGCTATCACACGGTCGGCATGAAGGCCGTTGATGCGCCTGACATAAGCGTCGTCTAGGATCCCCACCGAAGCCTCGAGACCAGGACCACCGGCATGATTCTCTATGTGATCCGCCATGGGCAGACGGACTACAACCGGGAGGATCGGCTCCAGGGCGCGCGCGACATTCCGCTCAACGAGACCGGCCGCAGCCAGGCAAGGGCCAATGGCCGGACGCTGGCGGCGCTGACCGACCTGGAACTGCCGCTTGCTGAGTTCGACTGGGTGGCGAGCCCGCTGGGACGGACCCGCGAGACCATGGAGCTGGTGCGCGAGGCCGCCGGCCTCGAGCCGGGCGGCTACCGCACCGACCCGCTGCTGATCGAGCTGTCCTTCGGCGACTGGGAAGGCGAAACGCTCGACGACGTGGCCATGCACTCGCCCCATCTCATCGACCAGCGCGAGAGCGGCAAGTGGGATTTCCGGCCGCCGGGCGAGCGGGCGGAAAGCTACGCCATGCTGGCCCAACGGATCGACCGGTTCCTGCCCACGCTCACCGGACCGACGATCTGCGTCGCCCATGGCGGCGTGATCCGCACGCTGTTCAACCGGATCGGCAAGATTCCGGGAGATGAAGCGGCCATGATCGACATTCCCCAGGACCGGGTGCTGAAGATCAGGGACGGCAGCATCGGCTGGGTCTGACAGTTTTATCGGGTGTCCGGACCGGCTTTTCGCGGCGCTGATTCGCGGATAGGATCGGGCTCGTTCACGAGCCATCGGACGGCGCAGGCCCCCCTGCCGGCCGCGGGCCGAGTCAGCAGAACGGAGAGGACATGAAGGCTGGCCTTTCGGGCGGGTGCGGATGCGGCGCGCTGCGCTACCGGCTCACAACCGAGCCGATGATCGTCCATTGCTGCCACTGCAAGGACTGCCAGCGGCAGACCGGAAGCGCCTTCGTCGTCAACGCCATCATCGAACGCGACAACATCGCCATCGAGCAGGGGGCGACAGCCATGCAGACGATGCCGACCGACAGCGGCTCTCCGCATGACCTCTACCGCTGCGCCGAGTGCGGCACCACGGTCTGGTCGGACTACGGGCGGCGGCGGACCATGCTGTTCGTGCGCGTGGGCACGCTTGACGAACCCGCCCTGCTGCCGCCGGACGTGCATATCTTCACGCGGTCCAAATTGCCGTGGGTGGGGTTGCCGCCGGATGTTCCGGCTTTCGACATCTTCTACTCGAGCGTCGATGACTTCTGGCCAGAGGCGGCCAGGGCGCGGCGCAGGGCGCTGGGGTTCTAGAGCTTCTGGACCGGCCGTCCGTGGCCGGCAATCGGCCCCATTCGAACCAAGGTCGGTTACTGCACCAGTTCGAGGTCGTTGATGCTGAAGATCGCGGACGACACCATCGGCTGGATCTGAGCTGGGCTGATTCCTCGACCCTTTACGCGCGCCGGTTGTTTGATTATCAATACCCTATTGCATGCAACCAAGAGTCGATCATGAAATTTCTTGTTCTCGGTTTTCTTGCCCTTTTGGGCCTATCCCTTCCCGCCAATGCCGAAAACACCGTCCAGGCCAACAGGTCCACGGTGGTCTATGACGTGGCTGTCTGGCATCCCCATACCTGCGCGACGTTCGGAAAGATGCGGCACAAGATCAGCGCGCAACCCCAGCATGGCCGTCTCGACATCCGATTCGAGATGAGCCGCGCCAAGAACATTCCATCGAGCTGCGAGGGCAAGGTTAGGGGTATGCAGGTGATCTACACGCCTGATCGCGGGTATCGCGGGCCCGACAGTTTCGTTGTGAGCGTGACCACGCCGCGATATGAAGGTGACGGCTCGCCCATCGGGCGGTCCCTGAAGGCCAAGTTCACCGTGAAATAAGTCTCGGGGCCAAGACCGGCCCTACGCGTCGTGCGCATTCGACTGCGAAGCCTTTCGGCCGTGCGGATATGCTTTACTGCACCAGTTCGAGGTCGTTGATCATGCGCTTGCCGTCGACTTCGGTGTAGAAGATGACCACTTCCACATCCTTGTCGAGGCCTTCGAAATTGAACTCGGTCGGGGTCTGGTAGACCTTGCCGTCGTCGAGCGTGATGCTCTGGTCGGCGGGCGAGACTTCGGCGATCAGACCGGTGGCATCAGCGCTCTGGGCCCAGCTTGAAAACGGGGCGAGCATGGCGGAAACGGCCAGCAAGGCGGAAATGGCAAAACGCATCGGACAGTCCTTGATCAATCGATTCTGGTCGTCCCCTTTCAAGGGGCAGATTGTGGCAAAATTGATGGCGGCATGTGAGCCGCAAAAAAACGTGATGTCAACGAAACAGCCGCGCTTTGGGACGCTTTGCACAAAAAGGCTTCCCCCCGGACCCTGATATCATCTAGAAGTCACGGCGAACATTCAAGAGCGGGCCGGACCCGCCATGGAAATGGTTGAAGCCCATGTCGCACAACACCTTCGGACACCTGTTTCGCGTGACCACCTGGGGCGAAAGCCACGGCCCGGCGCTGGGCTGCGTGGTCGACGGCTGCCCGCCCGGCATCCGCTTCACCGAGGCCGAACTGCAGCACTGGATGGACAAGCGCAAGCCGGGCCAGTCCCGCTTCGTCACCCAGCGGCGCGAGGACGACCTGGTCAAGGTGCTGTCCGGCGTGATGCCGCAGGAGGATGGCGGCCTGATCACCACCGGCACGCCGGTGTCGATGCTGATCGAGAACACCGACCAGCGGTCCAAGGACTATTCCGAGATCGCCAAGCGCTACCGGCCCGGCCACGCCGACTTCACCTATGACGTCAAATACGGATTGCGCGACTACCGCGGTGGCGGCCGCTCCTCGGCGCGCGAGACCGCGGCCCGCGTCGCCGCCGGCGGCCTGGCGCGGCTGGTGGTTCCTGGCATGCGGGTCCGCGCGGCGCTGGTGCAGATCGGCGAGCACAGGATCAACCGCGACAACTGGGACTGGGCCGAGGTCGATAACAACCCGTTCTTCTGCCCCGATGCGGCCATGGCGCCGGTCTGGGAAGACTATCTCGACGCGATCCGCAAGGCAGGCTCCTCGGTGGGCGCGGTGATCGAGGTGGTGGCCGACAATGTGCCGGCAGGCCTCGGCGCGCCGATCTACGCCAAGCTCGACCAGGACATCTGCGCCAACCTGATGTCGATCAACGCGGTCAAGGGCGTGGAGATCGGCAAAGGCTTCGGCGCCGCCGCCATCAGCGGTGAGCTGAACGCCGACGAGATGCGCATCGGCGAGGACGGCCAGCCGGTGTTCCTCAGCAACAATTCCGGCGGGATCCTCGGCGGCATTTCCACCGGGCAGCCGGTGGTCGCGCGCTTCGCCGTCAAGCCCACCTCCTCGATCCTCAACGAGCGCCGCTCGATCGATTCCGACGGCCACGAGGTGGATGTGAAGACCAAGGGCCGGCACGACCCCTGCGTCGGCATCCGCGCCGTGCCCATCGGCGAAGCCATGGTGGCCTGCGCGCTGGCCGACCACTATTTGAGAGACCGCGGCCAGACCGGCCGCCTCGACTGAAAGACCCTTTCCATGACCTATGACCAAGCTCACGTCGTTGACGCCATTCGCGCATTCGAAGCCGGCGAAATCGTCGTCGTCACCGACGACGGAGGCCGCGAGAACGAAGGCGACCTGATCGTCGCCGCGGTCCACTGCACGCCCGAGAAGATGGCCTTCATCGTGCGCCACACCTCGGGCATCGTCTGCACGCCGATGCCGCGCGAGGAGGCCAAGCGGCTGAACCTGACCGCCATGGTGGCCGAGAATGATTCGGCGCACACCACCGCCTTCACCGTTTCGGTCGACTACAAGCACGGCACCACGACCGGCATCTCCGCCGAGGACCGGACGCTGACGGCGCGCAACCTCGCCAATCCCAATGCCGGGGCCAACGACTTCACTCGTCCGGGCCACATCTTCCCGCTGATCGCGCGCGAGGGCGGCGTGCTGATGCGCTCGGGCCACACCGAGGCCGCGGTCGACCTGTGCAAGCTCGCAAGCCTGCCGCCGATCGCGGTGATCTGCGAACTGGTCAATGACGACGGCACGGTGACGCGCGGCGAGCAGGTCGACGAATTCTCTGTCAGGCACAGCCTCAAGCAGGTCTCGGTGGCCGACCTGATCGCCTACCGCCAGCGCAAGGAAACGCTGGTCCACCATGTCGAGAGCTTCGACGTGGACACGGTCGCGGGGCCTGCGAAGGCCCATTCCTACAAGCTGCCCTGGGACCCGATGCACCATCTGGCGGTGGTCTTCGGCGATGTCCGCGACGGCGTCGACGTACCGGTCCGGCTGCATCTCGAATCGGTGGTCGACGATGTGTTTTCCAAGCAGGATCCGATGACGGCGATCATCACGCGCATGGCCAAGGAAGGCCGCGGCGTGGTGGTGTATCTGCGCGAGGGATCGGTGGGCGTGGGCAAGCAGGTCACGCGCCGGGTGATGGCCGACGAGCGCGAGGACCACGCCGAGGCCAAGGCGCGCGAGGACGAATGGCTGGAGATCGGGCTCGGCGCGCAGATCCTCAGGGATCTCGGCATTTCCTCGATCAAGCTCTATGCGTCGCGCGAGCGGCACTATGTCGGGCTGGAAGGTTTCGGCATAAGGATCTCGTCGACCGAGCTGATCTGAGGCCGGCCCGGTTCATTCCGGAGATACGGGACTCGGTGTCTCCTGCCCCCACCCTCCCAGGAGAAGCCGGCATGCATATCCGACCAGCGGCTGTGGGAGACGCCAACGCCATCATCCACATCTGGCATCGGGGATGGCACGAAGCGCATGCCGATCTCGTTCCCGCAGAGATCCTGGCCTATCGCAGGCCGGACAATTTTCTCGCCTGGTGGACGGAAGCGACCGACCGGTTCTTCGTCGCGGCATCCGGCGCGGAGCCTGTCGGCTTCGTGTCATTGAGAGGCTGCGAGGTCGTCAAGCTGTATGTCGGCGCGGACGCGCGCGGCACGGGCGTCGCCTCCGCCCTGCTGGACTTCGCGGAACGGACTTTGGCGCAGGACGGGACGACCGAGGCGGAGCTTCTCTGCACGGCGGGCAACGTCCGGGCGGAACGGTTCTACCTCCGGCAGGGCTGGCGCCTCACGGAGACCTTTGACGACGCCCTGTGGACCCCGGCCGGCGTCACCCGGACCTTCATCGTTCCCACGCATCGCTTCCAAAAGCGGTTGGTCGGCTAGCCGGCCGACCGGTAGGCGGCCACCGCGTCGCCGAAGGCCCGGAACAGGGCCTGATTGACCGGATTGGCCTGCGGGTCGTATTCGGCGTGCCACTGCACGCCCAGCGCAAAGCCGGGCGCATCCCTGAAGCGGATCGCCTCGATGGTGCCGTCCTCGGCCCAGCCCTCGGCGACAAGCTCCGGGCCGAGTTCGAGAACGCCCTGCCCGTGCAGCGAATTCACCCTGATCGTCTCGCGCCCGAGGATGCGGGCGAACAAGCCGCCCGGGACCAGTTGCACCTCGTGACGGTCGGCGAAGACGACGGTGGGATCGGGATGGATCTCGCCCGTCTCGAGCCGCGGCATGCGGTGGTTCATGCGCCCGGGCAGTTCGCGGATCTCGGGATGCAGCGAGCCGCCGCCGGCCACGTTCATCTCCTGGAAGCCGCGGCAGATGCCGAACAGGGGGATGCCGCGGGCGACGCAGGCCTCGATCAGCGGCAGCGCCACCGCGTCGCGGGCGGTGTCGTAGGGCTCGTGGCGGGGATCGGGCTCGGCGCCGAACAGGCTCGGATGCACATTGGCCCGCGCCCCGGTGAGCAGCACGCCGCTCACCACCGACAGCAGGTCCGAAATGTCGGTGATCAGCGGATTGCCGGCGAAGATCAGCGGCAGCGCGCCGGTGACGTCGGCGATGGCCTGGAGATTGCGTTCTCCGGCCATCTGCACGGCGAACCGGTTTTCCATATTGTAGGTATTGCCGATGATGCCAATGACAGGCTTGACCATGGGTTTGTCTCGCACTCGATTCCGCGCCGCGCGATCGGGCGGCGGCATCCTCAGTGTGTTCCACACAAGGCCGCGATCAACAACTCCACCCTGCCAAAAAACATGGGAAGTGCGTTCAATTCCGCCTGATCGCGGCGCGCCGGCTCCTCAGCCGCCGGTCCAGCCCTCGGCATAGACGATGTCGCCGACGCCGGCGAAGCGGGCGACGCGGGCGAGTTCCGCCTCGAGTCTCGCCATGCGGCCGGCGGAGGCGCGGACCTTCGGCTCGAGCCAGAGCCTCGCGACATTGAGCGTGCCCGCCTTGCGGTCGGCCTTCATGTCGATGCGGCCGATCATCCGGTCGCCCTCAAGCAGCGGAAAGACATAGTAGCCGTATTCCCTTTTGGCCTCGGGCACGAAGACCTCGATGCGGTAGCGGAAGCCGAACAGGCGCTCGGCGCGGTTGCGGTCGCGCAGGAGCGGATCGAAGGGGCTCAGCACCCGGATCCGCGCCGGCGGCTCGGGCCAGTCGGCCGGATCGGGCGACAGGCCCTGGAAGGCGAAGGAGGCGCGCGCCCTCGCCCCGCCCATGCATTCGATCTCGACCTCGTCCAGGCCCTCGCGGTTGGCGGCGACCCAGGCCTTGGCCTCCTCCGGCGTCACCAGGTCCCAGAAGGCGGCGATTTCGCCATGGGTGGCAAACCCCAGCCGCGTGAGCGCGCTGCGGCAGGCCCAGTCGACGAAGTCGTCGTGGCTGACCTCCTGCCCGAGATGGTGGCCGGGGATGACGCGTTCGCTCAGGTCGTAGATCTTCTGGAAGTTCTCCCGCCCGGAAATCGCCAGCTTGCCGGTGTGCCAGAGGAATTCGAGCGCGGTCTTGGACGGATGCCATTCCCACCAGCCGCCGGACTTGTGGTCGGCCTCCTTGACCTCGCGCGCGCGAATCGCCCCGCCCTGGGCGATCCTGGCGTAGGTCTCGTCAAAGGCCCGGTCGAAGCCTTCGCCCTGCCATTTCGCCCATTTGGTGAGAATGCCCGCCTCGCGCCGGCTGAACCGGTGCTTCCAGTAGGGATAGAATTCGCAAGGAATGATCGAGGCGTCGTGGGTCCAGTGCTCGAACAGCGCCCTGTCCTCTTCCAGCAACTGCCTCAGATGCTCGCGCCGGAAGGTCTGGTTGCGGGAAAACAGAATCTGGTTGTGGGCGCGCTCGACCGTGGAAATGCTGTCGACCTGCACGAAGCCGAGCTCTTGGATGAGGTCGAGCAGGCCCTGCTTGGTCAGCGCCCGCGCGGGCGACGCCGACAGCCCCTGCCTCGCCAGGAAGATCCGCCGCGCGGCGATATTGGAAATCGGAATCACCATGGCGCGAGCTTACATCCGTTCGCGCTTTGTTCAAGTGCCGGATGCGAATGCCTGGTGGCGCACCGGCCAGAGGCGCGGCTTCCGGTCGCTGCCGCAGCAAGGGTGACAGGCCGGGGCACTTCAGGTATCGATGGCACTGGCATCAGCCGGTTTTCATCGCTAGATAGATTCCATGACCACATTCTATTACTACAATCCCATCTGCCTCGAACATCAGACTCCTCCCGGACACCCGGAGCGGCCGGACCGGCTGAGGGCGCTCGAGGCCATCTTCGAACACGAGCACTTCAACACGCTGGTGCGGCATCTCGCGCCGGAAGCTGCCGCCGAAGCGGTGCTGCTGGCCCATCCCGAGGAATATCTCGCGCGGATCCGCGCGGCCATTCCGGAGAGCGGGTTCGCCAAGATCGACGCGGACACGGTCGCCAGCCCGCGCTCGATGGAAGCGGCGCTGATCGGCGTCGGCGGCGCCATGGCCGCGGTCGACGCGGTGTTCCGCAAGGAAGCCGACAACGCCTTCGTCGCCACGCGCCCGCCCGGCCACCATGCCGAGAAGAACACCTCGATGGGCTTCTGCCTGTTCAACCAGGCGGCCATCGCCGCACGGCACGCCCAGAAGGTCCATGGCGCGGAACGCGTGGCGATCGTCGACTGGGACGTGCACCACGGCAACGGCACTCAGGACATCTTCTATGACGATCCGAGCGTGATCTACTGCTCGACGCACCAGATGCCGCTCTATCCGGGCACCGGCGCGCGCTCGGAAACCGGCAGGGGCAACATCTTCAACGCGCCGCTGTCGGCCAATGACGGCAGCGACCATTTCCGCGAGGCGTTCAAGACCCGCATCCTCCCCGCGCTCGAAGAGGCACATGCCGATCTCATCATCATCTCGGCCGGCTTCGACGCCCATCACCGCGATCCGCTGGCCGAGATCAACCTCGTGGCCGACGATTTCGACTGGGCCACTGGCAAGGTGATGGAGATCGCCGGCCGCCATGCCGGCAACCGGGTCGTCAGCTTGCTCGAAGGCGGCTATGATCTGGTGGGGCTGGCGGAATCGGCGGCCGCCCACGTGATCCGCCTGCAGGAGGGTTGAGGGATGAGCGACGCCAACGAGATTCCGGCCCTGAGCTTCGAGCAGGCGGTGGCCGAACTGGAGCGCATTGTCGAGCAGCTCGAGCGCGGCGACGTGCCGCTCGACAAGTCGATCGAGATCTATGAGCGCGGCGAGGCGCTGAAGGCCCATTGCGAGAAGCTGCTGTCGGCCGCCGAAAAGCGGATCGAGAAGATCCGGCTCGACCGCCAGGGCCAACCCGCGGGCACCGAGCCGCTGGACACGGAATAGGCGTCCGCGAACAGGAGGATGGCATGAGCTTCTTTCCCGGCGGAGATCCAAGACCCGGCGACGCCTTTGCCTGCGACGCGATCGAACATCTCATCATCCCGTCCTCGCGCGATATCGGCGGCTTCTCCGTCAAGCGGGCGCTGCCGACCGCGCGCCGGCGCATGGTCGGGCCGTTCATCTTCTTCGACCGCATGGGTCCGGCGATCCTGCGGGGCGGCGAGGCCATGGACGTGCGCCCTCACCCGCATATCGGGCTGTCGACCGTCACCTACCTGTTCGACGGCGCGATCCGGCACCGCGACAGCCTGGGAACCGAGATGGTGATCCTGCCCGGAGACGTGAACCTGATGACGGCCGGGCGCGGCATCGTCCATTCGGAGCGCTCGCCCGAGGAGATGCGCGGCGGCGAGATGGCGATCTCCGGCCTGCAGACATGGCTGGCCCTGCCCGACCATCTGGAGGAGACCGACCCGGTGTTCTCGCACACCGCCACCACGCACCTGCCCGAACTCAACGACGACGGCATCCGCGCCCGCGTGGTGATGGGCGGTTTTGGCGGGCTCGTCTCTCCGGTGCCGCAGCATACAGGCACGCTCTATGTCGATCTGTCGCTCGCGCCGTCCGCGTCGGCGCCGTTCGACGCCGCCTGGGAAGAGCGCGCGCTCTATCTGCTCGAAGGCGAGATCGAGATCGCCGGCGACCGGTTCGGCCCCGACCAGCTCATGGTTTTCCGGCCCGGCGATGCGATCACCGTGACCGCCGGACCGGCGGGCGCGCGCATGATGCTGTTTGGCGGCGACAGCATCCCCACCAAGCGGCACATCTGGTGGAACTTCGTTTCCTCGTCGAAGGAGCGGATCGAGCAGGCCAAGGCCGAATGGCGTTCGGGCCGTTTCGACATCGTGCCCGGCGACGAGGAGGAGTTTGTCCCCCTGCCGGACAAATGACCGCAACCGTCGTAAATCTGTCATATTTCGACCCTGTGGCAAGTTTACACAAGCCTCCGCTCAAACGTTAATTCGGGTTTACACATTAGGGTTTCCGGGCTAGGCCTGAAGGACTGTGAGGCATGACGTGACAAAATCGCCAGCAACCCCGCTTCTGGACACCGTCCGGTTTCCGTCCGATCTCAAGGCCATCGACGACAAGTTGCTGCCGCAGCTTGCGGACGAGCTGCGCGCCGAGATGATCGACGCGGTGTCGCGCACCGGCGGGCACCTGGGCGCGGGACTGGGCGTGGTCGAGCTGACCATCGCCATCCACAAGGTGTTCGACACGCCGCATGACCGGCTGATCTTCGATGTCGGCCACCAGTGCTATCCGCACAAGATCCTGACCGGACGGCGCGATCGCATCCGCACGCTCAGGCAGGAAGACGGGCTGTCCGGCTTCACCAAGCGCACCGAAAGCGAATACGACAACTTCGGCGCAGGCCATTCCTCCACCTCTATTTCGGCGGGCCTGGGCATGGCCGTGGCGAGCCAGTTGCAGGGCCAGCGGCGCAACGTGATCTCGGTGATCGGCGATGGCGCGATGTCGGCCGGCATGGCCTATGAAGCGCTCAACAATGCCGGCGCGCTCGATGCGCGGCTGATCGTGATCCTGAACGACAACGACATGTCGATCGCCCCGCCGACCGGCGCGATGAGCGCCTATCTGGCGCGCATGGCGTCGGGGCGGACCTATATGGGCTTCCGCGAGGCGGGCAAGAAGCTGACGGCCTATCTCGGCAAGAACATCGACCGGGCCATCACCCGCGCGGTCGAGCACGCCCGCGGCTACGTGACCGGCGGCACCATGTTCGAGGAACTGGGATTCTATCACATCGGTCCGATCGACGGCCACAATCTCGAGCACCTGCTGCCGGTGCTGCGCAATGTGCGCGACAATGGCGACGGGCCGGTGCTGATCCATGTGGTCACCCAGAAGGGCAAGGGCTACGCGCCCGCCGAAGCCGCGTCCGACAAGTACCACGGCGTGTCGAAGTTCGACGTGGTGACCGGCACCCAGGCCAAGGCCAAGCCGAATGCGCCGAGCTACACCACGGTGTTCGGCGAGGCGCTGGCGCAGGAGGCCTCGCTCGACGAGCGCATCGTGGCGATCACCGCGGCGATGCCCGGCGGCACCGGGGTCGACAAGTTCGCCAAGGTGCATCCGACCCGCACCTTCGATGTCGGCATCGCCGAGCAGCATGCGGTGACGTTTGCTGCCGGCATGGCGACCGAAGGCATGAAGCCGTTCTGCGCGATCTACTCGACCTTCCTGCAGCGCGCCTATGACCAGGTGGTGCACGACGTGGCGATCCAGAAGCTGCCGGTCCGCTTCCCGATCGACCGCGCCGGTTTCGTCGGCGCCGACGGGGCCACCCATGCGGGAAGCTTCGACACCACCTATCTCGCCTGCCTGCCGGGCTTCGTGGTGATGGCCGCCAGCGACGAGGCCGAGCTCAAGCACATGGTGCGCACGGCGGCGGCCTATGACGAGGGGCCGATCTCGTTCCGCTATCCGCGCGGCGAAGGCGTCGGCGTGGAAATGCCCGAGCGGGGCCGGATCCTCGAGATCGGCAAGGGCCGCGTCATCCGCGAAGGCGCCAAGGTGGCGCTCCTGTCGTTCGGCACGCGGCTCGCCGACTGCCTGCTCGCCGCCGAGGACCTCGACGCCGCCGGCCTGTCGACGACGGTCGCCGACGCCCGCTTCGCCAAGCCGCTCGACCATGACCTGATCCGCCAGCTCGCGCGCCACCACGAGGTGCTGATCACCATCGAGGAAGGCTCGGTCGGCGGCTTCGGCAGCCACGTGTTCCAGTTCCTGTCGGACGAAGGGCTGCTCGACGGCGGCCTGCGCGCCCGCTCGATGGTGATGCCGGACATCTTCATGGACCACGCCGCGCCCGAGGCGATGTATGCGCGCGCCGGCCTCGACCGCAAGGGCATCGTCGACACGGTGTTTCGCACCCTGAACGGCTCCGGCAACGGCTCGGGCCGCGACAGCGCCCAGGTAACGCTCCTGAAACCATAGGCGTTTGCCGCCTCCTAACCACGTCCTTTCGTCGTTCCGAAAGCCACGCCTGCTAGGTTCCCCCGAACACGGGACGACGACGGGGCGGTGCGACAATGACGACGGACGAGGCGGCGCGGCGGAGCGCGCGCAGGATGATTGCGGCATCTCTCATGATCTGCGGGGGGATCCCCTGTGCACTGGCGGACACGCGGCCGGCCTATGACCGGCACATCGAGGAGGCCGCGATCCGGATGCTGCAGCCCAAGCTCGGCGACATCCGCGGCGCGCTCGATCTCGACACGCGCGACCATCTGTTCCCGCCGCTCGAGGAGCGGCGCCCTCCGCGCGAGGCGGCATCCGGCCCCGCCGCCCTGCCGGTGGGCGTGAGCCAGGGCAGCATCATCCGCTACTGACGCTCGGAATGCCTGAAAAGGGCTTGCCCTCGCGCCCCTTCCGCGCGAAGACGGCGCATGACATCCCCCGCCTCCAATCCGCCGCCTGACAGGGACCGGCTGGACCAGATCCTGGTCCGGCGGGGCCTCTATGACAGCCGCTCGCGGGCGCGCGACGCGATCGCCCGCGGCGCGGTGCGGGTCGACGGCCAGGTGGCGAGCAAACCCGGCCAGCTCGTGGAGATGGCGGCGGAGATCGCCCTCGACGACCCCGCGCGGGCCTATGTTTCGCGGGCGGCGCTCAAGCTCAGGGCGGGGCTCGAGGCCTTCGGCTTCGATCCCAAAGGCCGCGCCTGCCTCGACATCGGCGCGTCGACCGGCGGCTTCACCCAGGTGCTGCTCGAGGCCGGGGCACAGCATGTCATCGCCGTCGATGTCGGCCATGGCCAGTTGCATCCGACGCTGGCCGCCGATCCGCGCGTCAGCAATCTCGAGGGGGTTAACGCGCGGGAGCTCGCACGGGAGCACCTCGAAGGCCGGGAGATCGGCGTCGTGGTCTCCGACGTGAGCTTCATCTCGCTCAGGCTGGCCTTGCCGCCGGCGCTCGATCTCGCGGCCCCCGGCGCTATCGCGGTGCTGCTGGTCAAGCCGCAGTTCGAGGCCGGCCGCGCCGCCATCGGCAAGGGCGGGCTGCTCCGGGATCCGGCGCAGGGGCCGGCGATCGCCGCCGACCTCGCCGCCTGGCTCGGCGGCCTGCCGGGCTGGCGCGCGGTCGGGCCGGTTCCCTCGCCGATCGAGGGACAGGACGGCAATCACGAATTTCTCATTGGAGGCGTCAAGTCATGAGCGCACAGAAACTCGACATCACCCGACTGGGCGGCCAGGGCGACGGCATCGCCGAGGGCGGCCAGATCTTCGTGCCCTTCACGCTGCCTGGCGACGTGGTCAACGCGGCGGTGGAGAAGGGCCGCGGCACGCTGATGGCGGTGCTCACGCCCTCGCCCGACCGGGTGACGCCGCCCTGCCCGCATTTCGGCCCCGACCTCGAGCAGGCCGGCTGCGGCGGCTGCGCGCTGCAGCATATGGCGGATGCGCCCTATCGCGCCTGGAAGCGCGAGCTGGTGGTCTCGGCGCTCGAAGGCCGCGGCATCACGGCGGAGGTGGCGCCGCTGGTCGCCTGCGCGCCGCACTCGCGGCGGCGGGTGGTGTTCGCCGCAAAGCGCACCGACAGGGGCGCGCTCCTGGGCTTCTACCGCGCCGGCAGCCACCAGATCGTGGCGATCGACACCTGCGTCATCGCCACGCCGCGGATCGTCGAGGCGCTGCCGAGCATAAGGCGGCTTGCGACCGCTGCGGCGGTGGGCCGGGAGGCGTTTCATCTCTCCGTGCTCGACGCCGTGCCGGGGCTCGACATCGCCGTGGAGGCGCCGTTCAAGCTCTCCGAGCCCGACCGGCTGCGGATCATCTCGGCCACCCGCACCGAGGCGCCGGTAGCGCGATTGAGCTTCAACGGCGAGATCCTGATCGAGAAGCAGCCGCCGCAACTGACCTTCGGTTCGGTGCTGGTGAGCCCGCCGCCGGGCGGCTTCGTGCAGGCGACGGCCGAGGCGGAAGCGGTGATGGGCGAGCTGGTCTCGGATCACCTGAGGAAAGCCAAGCGGGTGATCGACCTGTTTTCGGGCTCGGGCACCTTCACGCTCAGGCTCGCAACGCAGAGCCACGTGCATGCGGTGGAGGCCGACGGGCCGTCGCTGGCGGCGCTCGACAAGGCGGCGCGGCGGGCGCAGGGCTTGAAGCCCGTGAGCGTGGAAAAGCGCGACCTGTTCCGCCGGCCGATGATGACGGCCGAGCTCAAGGCCTATCAGGGCCTGGTGTTCGACCCGCCGCGCGCCGGCGCGGAGGTGCAGGCGCAGGACATCGCCCGCTCCGCCATTCCCCGCGTCGCCGCCGTCTCCTGCAACCCGGTGACGCTGGCGCGCGACCTCGAGATCCTGATTGCGGGCGGCTACCGGGTGCTGTCGGTGACGCCGATCGACCAGTTCCTGTGGACGAGCCATGTGGAAGTGGTGGCGCTCTTGGAGCGGCCGAAGCGGTAGGGGGCGGTTGTCCTCGTGCTTCCGGTATTGAGGACAGCTGACTCCGCCCTATTTTCTTGTCATGCTGGCCCAGTCTTAGGTCATGCTGCCCCCCGTCTTTCGTCATCCCCGGCCCCCGAGCCGGGGATCCATTCCGTGATCCATCCGGGGACACTGCTGGTGGAAGCATCACGGAATGGATCCTGGG
>NZ_JRJG01000109.1 GCF_000759435.1 Hoeflea sp. BAL378 | reverse complement strand
GGGTGTTGACGCCGACAGCCCTCACCATGCCCTTCGTCTTCAGGTCCGAGAGGCAGCGGAACATCTCATCGTTGAGGAGGTCTGGCTTGAAGCCGTGCAACTGGAATACGTCTATGTAGTCGCATTTCAGGTTCTCGATCGATTTCTTGCAGGTACGAAGCAGCGCATCAGGCGAAAAATCAGAGTGATACAGGTCGTCGTCGGCAACAGTCGGCGCGTAGCCCACATTGCTGCCTGCCTTTGTTGACACGACAATCGAGTCCCGCGGAGCGATCCTCAGTATTTCTTTAATCGCGCGGCCGAGCCGTGGTTCAGCGTTGAAATTCGAATAGTTGCTGCCGGTGTCGAAAAAATTCACACCCTGCTTGAACGCCGACAGGATGATGTCGATGGCTTTTCGGTCAGGAAACCGCTTGTCGCCCCAGAACCCTGAACAGCCGAGGCCAATTTCCGACACTTTGATTCCAGATTCACCAAGTTCTCTGAGTTTCATCCTTTTTCCCTCCGTTAGAGGGAATTACAACTCGGACGTGCCTCAAATGTTCCCGCTCCACCCGCGTGCGGGAAGCAGCCCGTCGCGCGGGTAGCGCTGTTCCATCACCCGGACGATCTGGTCGACGAAGCGGGCGGTGGCGACCGGCAGGCTGCGGCCGCGCAATTGCCCCAGATAGATCAGGCCCGCAGGCACGTCGCGGACGTCGACCGGCCGCGTGATCACGCCGGGGATGACGCCGTTCGGCGGCAGGCCGATCGGGATCTGGAACGAGATGATGCCTTCCGCCGCGGCGTGGTTGCGCAGGAACTCGAAACTGTCCGATTCCACCACCGGCTCGAACGACATGTTGGCGCCCACCAGCGCCCGCTCGATCAGGTAGCGCACGCCATAGGACCGGGTCGGCATCGCCACCGGATAGAGCAGGCATTCCTTGAGCCGCAGCGTCTCGTGGCCGGCCAGCGGATGGCTCTCGGTCATCACCGCGTGGATCTGCTGCGGCACGGCGTGGATGGTGTGGAACTCGGCCATCCGCACCGGCTCGAACACCAGCGCCAGATCCGCCTCGAGATCGGCGATCGCCTTCTCCGCCGCCGCCCGGTCCCTCAGATAGACGCCGAAGCGGACGCCCGGATGCTGCCTGCGGTACTCGGTGATCTGCTCGGGCAGGAAATAGGGCAGCAGCGCCTGGCTGCAGGCGATCGACACATTGCCCCGGCGCACGCCCGACAGGTCGGCGATCTGCGACTTGACCCGGTCCATGTCGACGATCTGCGTGCGGATGTGGTGGATCAGCAACTCGCCCGCGCTCGACAACCGCACGCCGCGCGGCAGCCGCTCGAAGATCTGCACCCCCAGTTCCTCCTCGAGCGCCAGGATGCGCCGGTTCAGAGCCGTCGAGGTGATAGCCAGGATCTCGGCCGCGCCGCGGATCGAGCCGGTGCGCGCCACCGCGTCGACATATTCGAATGTGGTCAGGTGCCTCATGGCGCGCGCTCCGGACTGCTGCAAAAAATGCAGCACCTTGCTGCGAATATAGCAGAAGACAGTCTCAGTTCCAGTGGTGCATCGTGCCGCCACGAAGGCCGCGTGTCTTTGCTCACAGCAGGATGAGCACATCGGTTTTCCTCGGTTCTTTGAAACACAGGAGAGGCGCATGAGCATGATTTTCACTCCCACCCGCCGTACCTTCATCAAGAGCGCCGCAGCCCTTGCCGGCGCCACCGCGCTCGGCGGACTGGGCGCCGGCGCGGCCGCTGCCGCGGGCCTCACCGTGGGCTTCATCTATGTCGGGCCCAAGGACGATTTCGGCTACAACCAGGCCCACGCCGAGGGCGCGGCCGCGGTGAAGGCCATGGACGGCGTCACCGTGATCGAAGAGGAGAACGTGCCCGAAACGGTCGACTGCCAGAAGACCATGGAGAGCATGATCAATTTCGACGGCGCGACCCTGCTGTTTCCCACCTCCTTCGGCTATTTCGACCCCCATATTCTCGAAGTCGCCGCCAAGCAGCCCGATGTCCGCTTCCAGCACGCCGGCGGCATGTGGAACGCCGACAAGCATCCCAAGAATGTCGGCTCCTATTTCGGCTATATCGGCATGGGCCAGTATCTCAACGGCATCGCCGCCGCCCATGCCACCAAGACCAGGAAGATCGGCTTCGTCGCCGCCAAGCCGATCCCGCAGGTGCTGCTCAACATCAATTCCTTCCTGCTCGGCGCCCGCTCGGTCGATCCCGAGATCACCTGCCAGGTGATTTTCACCGGCGAGTGGTCGCTCGCCGTCAAGGAGGCCGAAGCCACCAATGCGCTGGCCGACCAAGGCGTCGACGTCATCACCTGTCATGTCGACGGACCCAAGGTTGTGATCGAGACCGCCGCCGGTCGCGGCGCCTTCGTCTGCGGCTACCACGCCGACCAGACTTCGCTGGCGCCGGAAAAATACCTGACCGGCGCCGAGTGGAACTGGGCCAAGGTCTACACCGACATGGTCAAGACCACGCTCGACGGCGGCACCATCGACAATTTCGTCCGCGGCGGTCTCGCCGACGGCTTCATCAAGATGAGCCCGCTCGGTCCCGCCGTGCCGGAGGCCGGCCGCAAACAGTTCGAAGCCGTCAAGGCCGAGATCCTCAAGGGCGGCTTCGCCGCCATCAAGGGGCCGCTCAAGGACAATGGCGGCAAGGTGATCGCCGAGGCCGGCCAGAGCTTCGTCGAGACCGACGTGGCGCTCGAGAGCATGGACTATCTCGTCGAAGGGGTGATCGGCTCCCTGTCCTGAGCCGGACGCCCTGCATCCACCCCAACCGGAGCCAAGCGTGACCATGACCCTGACCTCGAGCCTGAACGCCGGTCCCGCCCCGGTTGCTCCCGCAGCGGGCAGGGGGCGCTCCGCCGGCGCCCTCGATCGCCGCATCGAGGCCTTCGCCCTGCCGCTCGGCGCGCTTGTGGCGGGGCTCGCGGTGTTCGCGCTGTTCCTGATGATGGTGGGCAAGTCGCCGGCCGAGTTCTACGGCCTGGTGTTCAAGGCCGGCTTCGGCACCGCGTTCTCCTGGGAAAACACGCTTGCCCGCGCGTCGCCGCTGCTGCTCGCGGCGCTCTGCGTCGCCATTCCGGCGCGGCTCGGGCTGGTCGTCATCGGCGGGGAAGGGGCGATCGTGCTGGGCGGCGTCGCCGCCGGCGCCTTCGGCATGTATCTGACGGGTCTCGGCAGTTCTATGGGCATCCTCGGCATGGCGGTCTCGGCCATCTGCGTCGGCGGGGTCTGGATCGGCCTGGTCGGCGCGCTGCGCTACCGGCGCGGCGTCAACGAAACCATCTCGAGCCTGCTTCTCGCCTATATCGCCATCGCGCTGATGAACCATTTCGTCGAGGGACCGCTGCGCGACCCCGCAAGCCTCAACAAGCCCTCGACCGCGCCGCTCGAGGACGCCTACCGCATCGGCGCCATGCCCGGTCTCGACGTGCACGGGGGCCTCGCCGTCGGCATCCTCGCCTGCGTCTTCTCCTGGATCCTGATCGAACGCACCGCCTGGGGGTTTTCCGCCCGCATCGTCGGCGGCAACATCCGCGCGGCGCAGATCCAGGGCCTGCCGGTCGGCTGGCTGATGACCGGCTTCTGCGCGCTCGCCGGCGGCTTCGCCGGTCTCGCAGGCATGCTCGAGGTCGCCGCCGTGCACGGCTCGGCCAACGGGTCGCTCGCCGGCGGCTACGGCTACACCGGCATCCTGATCGCCTTCCTCGCACGCCACAACATGCTGGCGATCATCCCGGTGGCGGTGTTGCTGGCCGGCTTCGAGGCCTCCAGCGGCCTGATCCAGCGCCGTATGGACCTGCCCGACGCGACCATCCTGGTGCTGCAGGGCATCGTCTTCATCTCGATCCTGATCTCCGAGACATTCACCGGCCGCCTGGGCCTTTCAACCCTGTGGAGGAAGACATCATGAGCGAGACCGACCTCGGGGTCTGGACGGTGCTGATCGCCATGCTCGGCGGCGCGATCCGCGTCTCCACGCCGTACATCTTCGTGAGCCTCGGCGAATGCCTGACCGAGCGCTCCGGCCGCATCAATCTCGGGCTCGAGGGCACGCTGGTGTTCGGCGCCATGAGCGGCTACGCCATCGCCTACGAGACCGGCTCCGCCTGGGCGGGCGTTCTCGCCGCGGCCCTTGCCGGCACGCTTTTCGGCCTGTTCCACGGCTGGGTCTGTAAGCTGCCCAAGGTCAATGACATCGCCATCGGTATCGCGCTGATGCTCTTGGGCATGGGCCTCGCCTTCTTCTTCGGCAAGCCCTACATCCAGCCGGTGGCGCCCGACCTGCCGACGATCGCGCTCGGCGCCTGGTCGTCCTCGCCGCAGGTGGAGGCGGCGCTCAGGATCAACGTGCTGTTCGTCGTGGGCATCGCGCTCGCCTTCTTCATCGCCTGGATGCTGCGCTCGACCCGGATCGGCCTCGTCATCCGCGTGGTCGGCGACAGCGCCGACGCGGCCCGCGCCATGGGCATCAGCGTCGACCGCGTCCGGCTGCTGGCGACGGCGGCCGGCGGGGCGCTGGCGGGCATCGGCGGCGCCTATCTGTCGCTCTATTATCCGGGGAGCTGGAACGAGGGCGTCTCGTCCGGCCAGGGCCTGATGGCCGTGGCGCTGGTGATCTTCGCGCGCTGGAGCCCGGTCAACTGCATCTGGGCGGCGCTGCTGTTCGGGGCCGCGGGCGCGCTCGGTCCGGCGCTGCAGTCGGTGGGCGTCTCGTCGGGCTATTATCTTTCCTATGCAGCGCCTTACGTGCTCACCCTCATCCTTTTGATCGCAACCAGCTCAACCACCCGGGCCGTGCGCGGCGCGCCGGGCGAATTGAGCATCACCAAGTAGGAGCGGGCTTCATGCCGACGATCCAGTCCACCCCCTATGCCTGGCCCTACAATGGCGATCTCAGGCCCGACAACACGGCGCTGATCATCATCGACATGCAGACCGATTTCTGCGGCGAGGGCGGCTATGTGGACAGCATGGGCTATGATCTGAGCCTCACGCGCGCGCCGATCGGGCCGATCAAGGCGGTGCTCGGCGTCCTGCGCGAGAAGGGCTACCACGTCATCCACACCCGCGAGGGCCACCGCCCGGATCTCTCCGACCTGCCGCCCAACAAGCGCTGGCGCTCGCAGCAGATCGGCGCGGGCATCGGCGACGTCGGTCCCTGCGGCCGGATCCTGGTGCGCGGCGAGCCGGGTTGGGACATCATCGAGGAGCTTTCTCCGCGCGACGGCGAGCCGATCATCGACAAGCCGGGCAAGGGCAGCTTCTGCGCCACCGATCTCGAACTCCTGTTGCGCACGCGTCGGATCGAAAACCTGATACTGACCGGCATCACCACCGATGTCTGCGTGCACACCACCATGCGCGAGGCCAATGACCGCGGCTTCGAATGCGTGATGCTCGAGGACTGCTGCGGCGCCACCGACCCGGCCAACCACCAGGCCGCCGTCAACATGATTCGCATGCAGGGCGGCGTCTTCGGCGCCGTCAGCGACAGCGCCTCGCTGATCGCGGGGCTGCCGGCATGAGCGCGCCCCACGCCATCGGGGTCGAGACCCTGCACATGACCAAGCGCTTCGGCGATTTCACCGCGCTCGACGAGGTCTCGATCCGGATCGCGCCTGGCTCGTTCCACGCGCTGCTGGGCGAGAACGGCGCGGGCAAGTCGACGCTCGTCAAATGCATGATGGGCTTCTATCAGCCGACGGCGGGGCAGATGCTGATCGACGGGCGCGAGGCCGAGATCCGCAACCCCCGCGACGCCCATGCGGCGGGCCTCGGCATGGTCTACCAGCATTTCACCCTCGTGCCGTCGCTGACGGCGGCCGAGAACCTGGTGATCGCCCGCGAGGACGCGCCCGCGGTGATCGACTGGAAGAAGGAGCGCGAAGGCCTGCAGGCCTTTGTCGAGACCATGCCGTTCCGGGTGGCGCTCGACCAGCCGGTCAACCGGCTCTCGGCCGGCGAGAAGCAGAAGCTCGAACTCCTCAAGCAGCTCTATCTCGGCCGCCACTTCCTCATCCTCGACGAGCCGACCTCGGTGCTCACCCCGTCCGAGGCCGACGAACTGCTCGGCATGGTGCGCGGCCTCACAAGCGCCGGCGCGCTCACCTGCCTGATGATCACCCACAAGTTCCGCGAGGTCACCGCCTTTGCCGACGCGGTGTCGGTTCTGCGCCGCGGCGCCCATGTCGGCGGCGGCAGGGTGGGCGAGCTCACCCATGACGACATGGCGGCGATGATGATCGGCGACAAGACGCTCACCCGCTCGGCCGCCCGCGCCGGAGAGAAGGGCGATGTCGTGCTCTCGCTGGAAGGGATCTCGGCTGCCGACCGCTCTGGCCTCAAGACCATCGATGTCGACAGCCTGCACGTCGCCGCGGGCGAGGTGGTGGGCATCGCCGGCGTCTCCGGCAACGGCCAGATGGAGCTGATGGAAGTGCTGACCGGCCAGCGCCCGGTGAGCCGCGGCAGCGTCAGCGTCAAATCCGTGACCTTCCGCGGAACGAGGCGGCAGGCGCGGGAGCTCAAGGTGCGCTTCCTGCCCGAGGAGCCGCTGCAGAATGCCTGCGCCGGCCGCATGAGCGTTGCCGAGAACCTCTCCTTCCGCAGCTACGATTTGAACGGCAAGGGCACCCGGTTCTGGCTCGACCGGGCGGCCATGGGCCGGCTCGCGGTCCGTCTGGTCGACGCCTTCAAGGTCAAGACGGCGTCGATCGAAAGCCCGATCGCCTCCTTGTCGGGCGGCAATGTGCAGCGCGCGGTGCTGGCGCGCGAACTCTCCGACGAGGTCGACCTGCTGATCATTGCCAATCCCTGCTTCGGCCTCGATTTCTCCGCCGTCGCCGAAATCCGCGCCCGCATCATGGCGGCGCGCAATGCCGGCGCCGCGGTGCTGCTGATCAGTGAGGATCTGGACGAGATTCTCGAACTTTCGGACCGGGTGCTGGTGATGTCGGAAGGCCGCATTGCCTACGAGACCTCGATCGAGACTCTCGATGTGGGCGAACTCGGGCGTCACATGGCGGGGCACGCGTGATGGTGGAGATACAGGCATCGCCGTTGCCGTTCCGGCTCGATCCGGACCGCGCCGCCCTGGTGATCATCGACATGCAGCGCGATTTCGTCGAGCCCGGCGGCTTCGGCGAGACGCTCGGCAACGACGTCTCCGCCTGCCGGGCGATCGTGCCCACGGTGCGCAAGCTGCTCGACGCCTGCCGCAAGGCGGGCCTCACCATCGTGCATACCCGCGAATGCCATCGTCCCGACCTGTCCGACTGCCCGCTGGCCAAGCGCGAGCGCGGCAATCCGGGCCTGCGCATCGGCGATGAAGGCCCGATGGGGCGGATCCTGATCGCCGGCGAACCGGGGGCGGCGATCGTCGCGGAACTGGCGCCGCTGCCGGGCGAGATCGTCATCGACAAGCCGGGCAAGGGCGCGTTTTACGCCACCGATCTTGGCGACCAGCTCGGTCGGCGCGGGGTGACGCAACTGATCTTCGCTGGGGTCACCACCGAGGTCTGCGTCCAGACGACGATGCGCGAGGCCAATGACCGCGGCTACGAATGCCTGCTGATCACCGACGCCACGGAAAGCTATTTCCCGGAATTCAAGTTAGCCGCGATCGCCATGATCGTCGCCCAGGGCGGCATCGTCGGCTGGGCGGCCGCCTCGGAAGACCTGATCGGACAGCTCGCATGACCCGGCCTGTCGTGCTGCGCGACCTCCTCGCCGGCGGATGGCAGGAAGCGGTGTTCGAGCCGTTCCGCGAGGGCGTGACCATCCACCACATCCTCAGGGGCGAACCGGCGATCGCGCTGCTCAAATACCAGCCCGGGGCGCGGGTGCCCCGGCATCGCCACAGGGGACTGGAGACCATCCTCGTGCTCTCGGGCGTGCAGATCGACGACAACGGGGCCTATCCGGCGGGGACGGTGATGGCCAATCCGGAGGGCAGCGAGCACGCGGTCTGGTCGGAGACCGGCTGCGTGGTGCTGATCCAGTGGAACCGGCCCGTGCTGATTTTGGAAGAAGACCAGGGATAAGTCCGTGCTTGCAGACCTGCCGTTCACCATTGCCTCGCTGCACGCCGCCTATGGCGCCGGCGTGTCCGCGACCGAGATCGTCGCCGAATGCTACCGCCGCATCGCCACGGTTGACGATCCCGGCATCTTCATCGAGCTGTTCGACCAGGCCGACGTCCTCGAGGCCGCCGAAGCGCTGCAAGCGTTCGATCCCGCGGCAAAGCCGCTGTGGGGCGTCCCCTTCGTCATCAAGGACAATATCGACGCGGCCGGCAAGCCCACGACCGCGGCCTGCCCGGCCTTCGCCTTCACGGCGGACAGGGACGCCTTCGTCGTCGCCCGGCTGAAAGAGGCCGGGGCGCTACTGATCGGCAAGACCAATCTCGACCAGTTCGCCACCGGGCTTGTGGGCGTGCGCACGCCCTATCCCGTGCCGCGGAACGCGCTCGATCCGGCGATCGTGCCGGGCGGGTCGAGCTCCGGCTCGGCGGTGGCGGTCAGCCATGGCCTGGTGACCTTCGGCCTCGGCACCGACACCGCCGGCTCCGGCCGGGTGCCCGCCGCGCTCAACAACATCGTCGGGCTGAAGCCTACGCTCGGGGCGCTTTCGGCCTCGGGGGTGGTGCCGGCCTGCCGCACGCTCGACACGATCTCGATCTTCGCGCTCTCGGTCGATGACGCCTATGCGGTCTTCGCCGCGGCCTGCGCCTTCGACGCGGTCGACGCCTATGCGCGGCGGTTTCCGCTGGCGCCGCTCGGCCCGGCGGCTCAGGCCCTCAAAATCGGCGTGCCGTCGAAAGAGAGCATCAGCTTTTTCGGCGACGCCTGGCAAGAGGCCGCCTTCGACGCCGCCCGGAGCATGATCGAAGGGCAGGGCGGCGCCATCGTCGAGCTGGATTTCGGGCCGCTCTACGCCATCGCGCAGATGCTCTATGACGGCGCCTGGGTGGCCGAGCGCTACACCGTGGTTGAGGCTCTGCTGAAGCGGGACCCCGACGCCCTCCACCCCGTGACCCGTGCCGTCATTGCCAGGGCCGAGGGGTTTAGCGCCGCCGATGCGTTCCGCGACATGTATTGCCTCGCCGATCTCAGGCGGAAGGCCGAGCCGCTGCTCGCCGGGGTCGACATGCTCTGCGTGCCGACCATCCCGACCTTCATTTCCCTGGATGATCTCGAAGCCGACCCGATCGGCCCCAACAGCCGCCTGGGCACCTACACCAATTTCGTCAATCTGATGGATCTCTGCGCCATCGCCGTGCCGACGGGCTTGCGCGGCGACGGCCGTCCGGCAAGCGTCACGCTGATCGCCGGGGCGGGGGAGGACGCCCGCATTGCCGCGCTCGCGGCCCGCCTGCACGGCGCGGCAGGGGGTACCATGGGCGCTACCGCCTGGCCGGTTCCAACCCCGACGGAGTGTGCCACCGACGCGGCCCCCGGGGAGATCGCGCTGCTCGTCGCGGGGGCGCACATGTCGGGCCTGCCGCTCAATGGCGAACTCACAAGGCTCGGTGCGCGTTTCTTGAGGGCTGCGAGAACGGCCGGCAACTACCGGCTCTATGCGCTTGCCGGCGGCCCGCCGTTCCGCCCCGGCCTCGTCCGCTCCGAGGACGGCGCGGGGATCAACACCGAGATCTGGGCGCTGCCCCGGGCGGCATGGGGCGATTTCATCGCGGGCATTCCCGCGCCGCTCGGCATCGGCACGGTGAGGCTCGAGGACGGCGCGGACGTCAAGGGCTTCATCTGCGAAGCCTCCGCGCTCCCAGGCGCGCGCGACATCACCCGCTTCGGCGGCTGGCGCGAGTTCCTGGAGGCGGGGGCGGCGGCGGCCGGTTAGCCGCCCATTCCCCGCCTGGGGAATGTATGATCGTGAGGACCCCGCTAGTCTGGCCGGCACGATCATAGTGCCGGAAGGATCCTGTCATGAATATTCGCCCAGCGCGGTGGCTGCCCCGCCTTGGCTTCGCAGCCCTGTCTTCGCTGCTGTTCCTGGGGCAATCCCAGGCGCTGGAGCTCACGCGCAACGGCACCCGGTACCAGGTCGACGTGCCGCTGCCCGGCGGCGCCCGGTTCCAGGCATCCGGCGTCGACCGCAAGGCCACCGTCAACGGCATTTCCATCAATCTGCGCCTGATCCAAGACAGCTATTCCCACTGCACGGAGCTGGTCGAGGAACGCCGGGTCAGCGTCGGCGAGAGGGGCTATGATTCGGATGATGAAAGCGCGATCCGGACCAGGCGCGAATGCCAGTTGTATCAACGCAGCAGGGAGAGCGACGGGCAGATCGTGTCCCACTATGTCTTCATGGAGATCTGCGGCTGCTACGCCGCGGTCCATTTCTCCTATCCCTACAGGCTGGAGGACCGCTTCCAGAAGGTTTCCCCTCCGATCCTGCTGGCGCTGCGACGCGCGTCCAGCGCCAAGGCCCGTGAGACCGTCCGTACCGACGGCTTGGACGAGGACTGGATCGAGGCGATCGCGATCTTCAAGAAGAGGGGCTTTTCGGCCTCGATGGTTCACGCGCTACTGCGCGACAGCGCGCATATCAACCTGGGTCAAGGTGGCCTGCTCGAGCGTTACACCCGGCTTCTCGCCAAGACCTATGGCACCAGCGTCAAGAAGGTCATGAACGGACCGGCCCCGACCGCGACATGGGGCTATGACGTGGAAACCGGCTATCCGCTGCATGCGGCGAGCCCGCAGGATTTTGCCCGGAACCTCTCCACCTGTTACCAGACCGAAAAATTCTGGAAGTCGTGCAAGCTCAACTTCCATCAGGAGCAGGGCTGCCGCATGACCAAGGGCTGGAAGATTGCCTGCCACGCCTATGGCGATGCCGGCACCGATCCCGCCATCGGCGACCTGTGCTTCTGGGAACCGCGCGGCGATCTGCCGATGCTGGTGGGCGGCGGCTACAAGAACGAGAAATCGGTGATGCTGCCCGGCGCAAAGAAGACAGCAAAGGCGACCAAGACGAAGTCCTCCAAGAAGAAGGCCGCCCGCTCCGACGTCGCCTACTGCCCGGATGAAGGCATCGCCAGTTGGCGCGATTTCATGCGCGACTCCGTCGATCAGGGCTTCTCGGTCCCGTCCGGATTGAAGCTGTAGCCGTCGGGGGCGGGCGGCTTCGGCGATCATCGTCCGGCGGGGCCAGGAGCCCCATCGGTCCGGATTGCGCCAGGCCCCATCACACCGCCAGCACCATGGAGCCGGTCGTGCGGCTGTTTTCCAGGTCCGCATGGGCGCGGGCGGCCTCGGCCAGCGGGTAGACGGTTGGCGTGGCCAGTTGCAGGTAACCCGCCTCCACGGCCGCGAACAGCCGCTGCGACTGCATCGTCATCAGCGCCCTCGTGTCGGTGTAGTGCCCGTAATTGGGACGCGACAGGGTCACCGATCGCGAGGTCAGCGCGCCGATGTCCCGCGCTCCGATCGGACCGGACGCCTGGCCGAAACTGATGAGGTGACCGCGGATCGCCAGCGCGGCAATGGAGGCGTCGAAGCTGTCTTTGCCGATGGCGTCGTAAATGACGTCGGCGCCCTTGCCGCGCGTGATCTCCATCACCGCCTCGACGAACTCCTCTCCACGGCCGATGATCACATCATGGGCGCCCAGCCGGCGGGCAATCTGCGCCTTGTCGTGGGTGGAGACGGTGGCGATCACATGGGCGCCGATCGATCTCGCCCATTGCACGAGCAGCGAGCCGACGCCGCCCGCCGCCGCATGGATGACGAGCGTGTCGCCGGCCGTCACCCTGTGAACATCATGCAGCAGGAAACCGGCCGTCACGCCCTTGAGCAGGCTCGCGGCGGCCACATCCTCGCCGATATGCGGCGGGATCGGCATCACCAGTTCGGCGTCCATGGTGCGGCAGGCGGCATAGGACCCGACCGGGCCGCAGGCATAGGCAACCCTGTCGCCGGGGGAAAGATGGGTCACCCCGGCGCCGACCGACTCCACCGTTCCCGCGGCCTCCATGCCCGGAACGCCCGGCGGCCTGAGCAGATCGAAATATCCGGTCCGGCAATAGACGTCGATGTAGTTCACGCCGACGAAGGACTGCCGGATGCGCACCTCGCCGGGCCCGGGTGCGGGCACCTCGATCTGGCGGAACTCGAGCACTTCGGGCCCGCCGTGACGCTCCATGACGATGGCGCCGGCCTTCAGCGCCTGGCGGCCGCTGGCGGGCGCAGGCGGATCCATCCTGGCCTCGGCAGCCGCCGGAATGGCCTGGACCGGGGCGAGGGCGCTTGCGCGCTGCACCTGCGGCGCCCCGTCGGCATAAGCCTCCGATGCCGGCCTGCGCAGGGACCGCTCCAGCCCCTGCATGCCGGCCTGGTAGATCCCGTTGCCGACCAGATCGGTGAGTGCCGCGACCTGGTCCCGGGGGGCGCTGAAGGAGGATTGCCATCGCCAGAATGTCTGGCCGGTGTCCGTCACCGGGCGAAGCCTGATCGTCGCGACATAGCCGAACAGCGGCAGCGGCGCCTCCAGCAGGCAGTAGGTGAGTTCGTGATCGCGGTCATTCAGGCGCAGCAACTGCTCCCTGAGCCGGCCGCCATCGGCGAGCGAAAACGCCCGCACCGCCCCGACCGTGTCCGGCGGCAGCCCGTCCTCGATTTCGCTGGCGGCGATGGCGGGATGCCAGCGGTCATGGCTGTTGAAATCGCGCAGCACGCGCCACGCGTCCTCGAGAGGCACGTCGATGACACCGGAGCGGAGGACGCGGACCATTGCTCACCGGCCTCGCGGGCTGTGGTCTCGACCGGTCACGGCGCCCGTGCGCGGCATCACCGCTGCGCCATCTTCAGCTTGAGCGCGTCGAACGACGCCTTGAACACGTTGACGCCGATCTGGTGCGTCAACTGCGGTTCCATCTGCGCAGCGCAGTCGAAGTCCGCCTGCCACTCCGCGAAGGTCGCATTGCTGTCGGTGACCGGGGTCAGCGACAGCTTGGCGATGTAGTTCTCGACCGCCATCGGGCTTTCGAGGATCGAATAGGTGCAGCTCATCTCGTAATCGGAGAGACCCAGAAGCTGTTCGCGGATGCGACCGCCGTCCTTGAGGACGAAGTTGCGGATGCAGCCGACCCTGTCGGACGGCTGGTTCTGCTCGATCCGGCTGTCGGCGACGAACGGGGTCCAGCGCGGCAGCGCGTTGAAGTCGCGCACCAGACCCCAGACCGTCGCTGCCGGCGCCGGGATGACCGCGGAGACATAGACTGTGGTCATCGTGCTGCCTCAGCGATCCCGGTCATCATCGTCGGACGGCTTGTCCGCTTTCCTGCCTTCGGCCTTCTGCACCAGCGAGGTCATGTCCTTGGCGTCGCGCAGCACGTCGGTCATGCGGCCGATCGAGCCGCCCTCGATGCCGATCTCCTTCATCAGATTGTCGATCATCGGCGCCTGGACCCGGTAGCGCAGGGCGGAATCGATCACCTCGTCGGTGACATTCCTGCGGCCGCCGTCGCCGCCGCCCTGCATGCCGTCGACATGCAGGATCTTGATGCCTTCGATTTTTTCCATCGGCTTGACGCTTTCGCGGACGATCCCCTCGATCTTGTCGAGCAGCTTCTCGCGGATGCGGGCCTGCCGGGCGGGCTCGGAGAGCGCGTTCTCGGAATCGTTGAGCGCCCGGCGTCCGGCCGCATCCACCTGATACCGCTCCGCAGCGGCGAGGGCCGAAATCTTCTCGGCCTCGGCGTTGGCGACGGCGGCGATCTTCTGCGCCTCGGCCAGGCTCTTGGCGGCCTTCATCTGCGCGTCGGCCTTCGCCGTCACGCGCAGGGCATCGGTCTCCGTCTCGCGCTGGGTGGCGATGATCTCGGTCAGCTTGCGGCGCTCGGCGATTTCGGTTTCGCGGGTGGTCAGGGTCTGCTCCTCGGCCTGGATGGCCTTGCCGCGGACCGCGGCGGCGGCGGCGAGAGCCGAGGACCGTTCCTGCGACTTCTTCGCCAGCTCGATCGCCTTTTCCATTTCCGCCATCTCGACGAAGCGGTCGCGGCTGACGCGGGCGGCGCGGATCTCGCGCTCGTTGAGGATGGTCGCTTCCGCGATCGCGCGGTCGGCGGCCAGGCGCGCCCGCTCGACTTCCTCGCCCATGGCGATCTCGGCCTCCTCGAAGGCCTGCCGCTTCGAGATCTGCAATTCGTCGAGCCGGCGCTCGCGCTCGGTGCGGACTTCGTCGAGCGCGCGGTCCTGGGCGATGCGCTCGGCTTCGCTCAGTTGCGCCTGGACGATGTCGTTGCGCTTCTTCTCGGCCTCGGCCGTGGCCAGTTCCACCGCCTTGCCGGCGACGGCGATCTGGCGTTCGAGCGCATAGATCTCGACCGCCTTTTCACGGGCGATTTCCAGTTCCCGCTGTTCGAGATCGCGTCTGATCCGGGCTTTCTCGAGCTCGAGTTCCAGCGCGATTTCCTCGCGTTCGGTCTTCTCGCGGCTCTTCATCTCGGCTTCGTCGATGGTCCGCCGGCGGGCGATTTCGCGACGCTGGGTTTCCTCTTCGGACTTGATCCGCTCGTCGGTGATCGCGCGCTCCTGGGCCAGGCGCGATTTTTCGATGGCTTCTCGCGAAGCAAGCTGGGCCTGCTCGGACTCCTGGTCGCGCAGGGCGCGTTCGCGCACCAGTTCGGTGCGCTGCGCCGCGCGGCGGACCTCCAGCTCGCGTTCCTGCTCGAGGCGCGCATATTCCTGGTCGCGGTCGATGTCATAGACCTGCTTCTGGGCGATCAGGTTCTGGTTGCGGATTTCCACGAGCGTGCGCTGTTCGATCTCGTTGCGCATCTTGCGGCGGGATTCGATGGATTCGGTGATCTGGGTCAGGCCATCGGCGTCAAAGGCGTTCGACGGATCGAAATATTCAAGCCCGGTCTGGTCGAGGTCGACGACGGCCACGGATTCGAGATCCAGCCCGTTATGGGCGAGCGATTCGGCTGCGAGGTCGCGCACGGCGGCTGCGAATTCGCCGCGTTGCTCGTGCATGTCCTCGAGCGCCATGCGCGCGGCCACGGTGCGCATCGACGAGGCGAACTTGCCCTCGAGCAGCGTGCGCAGCCCGTCTTCCTGCATGGTGCGGCGGCCAAGCGTCTGGGCGGCGGAGGCAACGGCCTGCCGGGAAGAGCCGACCCGGACGAAGAATTCGGCGGAGATGTCGACGCGCATGCGGTTCCTGGTGATCAGCGCGCGGTCGTTCTCGCGCTTCACCTCGATGCGGATGACATTCATGTTCACGGGGGTGATTTCGTGCAGGACGGGGATCACGAAGGCGCCGCCGTTGATCACCACCTTCTCGCCCAGGAAGCCGGTGCGCACGAAGGCGATTTCCTTGGTGGACCTGCGGTAGAGCCACCTGAGGATATAGACCGCGATGACGACTGCGATTGCAAAGCCGATGAGCCACAGCAATGCCGTTCCAAGCATTTCGCCAGACATTTTTCATTCCTCCCTGTATTCCGGGCGCTTCCGGCGCGTTGCCTAGAAGGTGACCGCCTTGAATTTGCGTGTTTGTTCCGTCAGCGCCTGCTCCGTGGGCAGCCGCTCCATCGATGACGCCCCGTAAAAACCGTGGCAATTGCGGCTGCGGTTGAGCACGAAGCTGGCGTCGTCCGGCGACGAGACCGGCCCGCCATGGACCAGCACGATCGCATCCTTGTTGACCTTCAGCGCGGCCTCCGACCAGGCGTCGACCAGCGCCGGGCAGTCCTCGAGCTTGAGCGACGTCTCCGCGCCGATCGAGCCGCCGGTGGTCAGGCCCAGGTGGCAGACGATGATGTCGGCGCCGGCCCTGGCCATGGCCGCGGCGTCGTCCTCGCAGAAGACATAGGGCGTGGTCAGCATGTCGAGCCGGTGGGCCGCCGCGATCATGTCGACCTCGAGCCCGTAGGACATGCCGGTTTCTTCGAGATTGGCGCGGAAGGTGCCGTCGATCAGGCCGACCGTGGGGAAGTTCTGCACGCCCGCAAAGCCGAGATCCTTGAGGTCCCCCAGGAACTTGTCGAAGATGCAGAACGGATCGGTGCCGTTGACGCCGGCCAGAACCGGCGTGTGCCTGACCACGGGAAGGATTTCCCGCGCCATCTCGACCACCACGTCATTGGCGTTGCCATAGGCCATCAGGCCCGACAGCGAGCCGCGCCCGGCCATGCGGTAGCGTCCCGAATTGTAGATGACGATCAGGTCGATCCCGCCCTGTTCCTCGCATTTGGCCGACAGGCCGGTTCCCGCGCCGCCGCCGATGATCGGCACGCGATCGCGTTTCATCTGCTGGAACCGCTCCATCAGTTGCTTGCGCTCAAATCTGGCCACTACGCAGTTCTCCTCAGCGGGGTCGAAATCGATCTGAAGGCGCCTGCCACGGCCGTGGAAAACGCCTCGTCATTGATGTTGGCGTTGACGCGGACGATCTTGCGCCGCGCGGTCTGGCGCACCGTGGCTTCGAGCGCGTCGAACAGCGCCTTGTCGGCCGCGGGGTCGTGGAACGGGCCGCCCGGCCGGTCGAGGATGGAGACGCCGCCCTCGGGAATGAGGAAGATCGCTGGCCCTTCCATCAGGTTCATGCGGCTTCCGATCCATTCGCCCATGGCCCGGTTTTCCTCCGCCGTGGTGCGCATCAGCGTGACGGCGGGATTGTGGATGACGAAGTTGCGGCCGTTGAACCGGTCGGGCACAGTCGCGCGCGCGCCGAAATTGCACATGTCCAGCGCCCCGGCCGAGCCGACCCAGGGCAGGCCGGTCTCGATCGCCGCGCCGAAGCGGTTCGCATCCGCCGGGAACACGCCGCCCACGATCATGTCGGCCACTTCCGTGGTGGTGAGGTCGACAAATCCGGCCAGCATGCCGGAATGGCCGAGCGCCTCCATGGCGCGGCCGCCGGTTCCGGTGGCGTGAAACACGAGGCAGTCGTAATCGGGCTCCAGGATCTTCTGCACCGCCTGGACGCCGACCGTGGTGACGCCGAACATGGTCATGCCGATCGCCGGCCGCGCCGCCGCGCGTTTGGCCATCATCTCCGGCCCGCTCGGCAGCCGCGCGATCATGCCTGCCAGCGCATGGGCGGCGTTGGCGAGCACCCGCTCGGTGATCTGGTTGAGGCCCTGCACGTCGGCCACGGAATGGAACATGTTGATGTCGGTGGAGCCGACAAAGGGCGCCGTGTCGCCGGAGGCGAGCGTCGAGACCATGATCTTGGGAATGCCCACCGGCAGGACCCGCATGCCCGCGGTCGCAAGCGAGGTGCCGCCGGAACCGCCGGCGGAAATGACGCCGCCGATGCCGGTCTCGCGTCCGATCCACCGGGCGAAGGCCTCCGCCATGGCCGTGACCGACTGGCCGCGATCGGTGCCGAACACCGCGCTGGTGCCGCCGGGATGCATCGACGCCACCTGCATCGGCGTGACGTCGCACCGCGATGGTTTGCCCGACGTTGACAGGTCGACGGTCTTCACCGGAATGCCAACCGATTTCAGGCAGTCGCGGATGAAGCGCAACTCCTCGCCCTTGGTGTCGAAGGTTCCGGCGATCAGCGCCGTCTTGCCGATCCGTTCGGACAGCGGCAGGGCAAAAACCTTGTCGATCGCCTTCTCCGGCTGCTGTTCGCGATACGCCGTGTCGCGGAGGCTGGTGGGCGGCAGGTTCCAGCGGTTGGGCAGCGAGTCCTGGATGCGGAAATTGCCGCTGCTCAGCGACTGCGGATCCTGCTGTGCCCCGCCGCGCTGCACCGCATAGACCTGCGCCAGCAGTTCGCGCGCGGCCGGCCCGTCCTCGGGTTGCTCGGGGGCGATGTCGTCGCTGTGGCGGCCGACGCCGAGCAGCCGCTGTTGCAGGTCGCGGTCTGCAGCGAGCGCCCGGGAGTCCATGATCCGGTTGATGCGGCCATTGACCATGATCGCCACGGTGTCGGACACCGCCGTCGCCACGCCGATGTTCTGTTCGATCACCAGGATCGCCATGTCGCCCTCGTGGCCGAGCATGGACAGCATCCCGGCCACCTGGTCGACGATCACGGGCGCCAGCCCCTCGGTCGGCTCGTCCATCACCAGCAGCCGGGGATTGGCCAGCAGCGCGCGCGAGATCGCCAGCATCTGCTGCTCGCCGCCCGAAAGCTGGGAGCCGCCATTGCCGCGCCGCTCGGCAAGCCTCGGGAAGGTCTGGTAGATGCGGTCGAGGGTCCAGGCCGCCTCCTGGTCCTTCGACGCCACAAGCCGCAGGTGTTCGTCGACCGACAGGCTCGGCCACACCCGCCGTCCCTGCGGCACATAGGCGATGCCGGCCGCATGGATCTTGTGCGGCTCGAGCCGGGAGATCTCGCGGCCGTAGACGCGGATCGAGCCGGAGCGGGCCTGCTTGAGGCCGGTGATGGTGTTGCACAGCGTCGTCTTGCCCATGCCGTTGCGGCCGACGACGCTCATCACGCCGCTCTCGAGCCTGAGCGACACGCCTTGGACGACATGGGCTTCGCCGTAATAGACGTGCAGGTCGTCGATCGTCAGCGCCGCCTTGGGCGCTCCGGCCTTGGGCTCAGCCATGCCCGCCTCCCAGGTAGATTTCCTGCACCATCGGGTCGTTTTCGATCTCTTCGGGCGTGCCTTCCTTGAACAGCCGGCCATTGTGCATCATCGAGACATATTCGGACACGCGCAGCGCCACATCGAGGTCATGCTCGATGATGATGTAGCCGATGTATTTCGGCAAAGCGTTGAGGATGGCCACGAGGTCGCGGCGTTCGGTCGGCGACAACCCGGCGGCGGGCTCGTCGAACAGGATGAAGCGCGGCGCGCCGGCGAGCGCCAGGGCGATTTCCAATTGCCGCTGCTGGCCATGGGAGAGGGTGCCGACAAGCTTGTCGCGATCGGCGTCGAGATGCACCACATGCATGATGGATTCGGCCTGCGCCATGTTGGGGTCGGACAGAGACGGGCGCAGCAGCGAGAAGCGCCGGCGCGACACGCCGCGGCAGGCGAGATAGATCGAATCCAGCACCGACAGGTTGGTGAACAATTGCGAGATCTGGTAGGTGCGGCGCAGGCCGCGGCGGATCCGCTCGTGCGGCGCGAGCGCGGTGATGTCCTCGCCGAAAAAGCGGATGCGCCCGGCGGTGGGCAGGAAGTCGCCGGTGACGGCGTTGAACAGCGTCGTCTTTCCCGCGCCATTCGAGCCGAGGACCGCGCGCCGTTCGCCGGGCGCGATCCTCATGGTGATGCCGGTCAGGGCGACCAGTGCGCCAAAATGGCGAGCCACGCCGTCAAGCTCCAGCGCGTGGGCGCCGGTTCCCTGCAAACGTGAGGCTGCAACATTGTGTTCCACTGGTCTTGTCCCTGACAGGTTGACTTATTCGCAGCTCGGGTTGTCGCGGCTGACCGCGCCGAGCGCGCGGAATTCAGCCTCGTCGATGCCGAGCGTCTGGTTCACCTGCTGGACGGTCTGGATCATCTTGTTGACCAGGTTGCCGTCCGCATCTTCGGTGACTTCGGTCAGGTAGATGTCGGCGATCGCATTGCGATTGGCATCAAGCGAGACCTTGCCGGTCGGTGTGTCGAAGGACAGCTTGGCCAATGCTTCGCGGTACTTCTTGCCACCATCGGAGAGATCGCCGCCGACTTCATCGAGCGCCAGGATCGCCGCCTTCATGCCGATGTAATAGGCATGCGCGAACAGCGACGGCGAGGGGAAGGCGCCGGGCTGCTTCTTGTAGGCTTCGACGAAGTCCTTCCAGGCCTGCGAGTCATTGGTGTCGGCCGTCGGACCTGCCGCGGGCGTGCCGATGAGCACGTCGCGCAGCTTGCCCTTCGAGGTCAGCACCGTCTGGTCGACGGTGATGGAACCGCCGATCAGCGGAGCCTGGCCGCCCGACTGCTGGTACTGGCTCAGGAAGTTGACCGCGTCAGCCCCGCCAAGCGCGACATAGATCGCGTCGACGTCGTCGGGAATGGCGGCGATGACCGACGAGTAGTCCTTGTTGCCGATCGGCACCCAGGATTTCGACGGGACCTTGCCGCCGGCCTTGCAGAACTCGGCCATGAAGCCGAACACCTGCGTGTAGGGGAAGGAGTAGTCTTCCGCCACGGTTGCGACGGTCTTGTAGCCCTTGTCGTTGTAGGCGTAGGTCCCGAGACCGGCCATCCACTGGGCGCCGTCGGTGGAGAAGCGGAAGAAGTTTTCCGCGGGCTCGCGGAACGTGGTGTCCTGTGCGGCCGATGAGCCGTTGATGAAGGTCACGTCCGGCTGGGTCTTGGCATATTCCTTGACGGCGATGCCTTCGTCGCCCGACAGCGGGCCGACCAGGATCTTGACGCCATCCTGTTCCACCAGCTTGCGGGCTGCGCGAACGGCGCTGTCAGGGGACGCATCCGACGAGCCCTTGACGATCTCGATGTCCATGCCGGCAGCCTTGCTGCCGAACTCGTCAACGGCGGTCATCGCGCCGCGCTCGCCGTCCTCACCGAGTACGGTGAAGGCGCCTTCGAAGGTGGCGAGCAGGCCGATTTTCACGGTTTCGGCCTGCGCCATGGTGATGGATGGGGCGACCAGTCCCGTGGCCAGCGCCAGTGCCAGCATGGTCCGTCTGGTAATGCTCATGTAGTCCTCCCTATGATCCTCAACAGTTACACTCCCGTACCGTCCGGCCGCGAGTGCCAGCCATCCCGGTCCTGGGATGGCTTGAACCGTTCCCAGAGCCCGAGAATTCCATCCGGCGACACGAACACGATCACCAGAAAAAAGAGACCGATCAATGTGTTGAAGCGTTCAGCTCCGACAATATCGATGGCGAATGTCTGCATCAGCACGACCACGACCGCGCCCAGGAACGGGCCGATCGGGTGGCGAAGCCCGCCGATGATGGCGATGATGAGAATGTTGATGGCCGGCCCGACCGCGATCGTGCCCGGCGAAATGCGGCCGTTGAACCAGGCCAGCAGCACGCCCGCCGTGCCGGCGATGAGGCCTGAGAGAAACCAGGCGAACACCTTGTGGGCGGTGACGTCGTAGCCGATCGCCCGCATCCGCCGCGGATTGTCGCGGATCGCCTGCAGAGTCAGCCCGAAGGTCGAGCGCGACCCGTAAAGGACGGCGGCATAGGCGAGCGCCGCGCAGGCCAGGCAGAGATAGTAGAACGGCCTCGGCTCGCGCCAGTAGAGGCCGAAGGCTTCCGGCGCGCGCAGGCCGCTGTAGCCGGGAAAGCCGTTGAACAGCGTGTAGTTCTGCTGGGCGAAATAGAACGACGCCGTGGCGATCGCCAGCGTGATCATGATGGTGTAGATGCCCTCGGTCCTGACCGCGATCCAGCCGAACATCGCCGAGAACAGCGCCGCCAGGAAAATTCCGAAGGGGGCCGCGATCCACCAGGGCCAGCCGAAGCCGTGGACGTTGGAATTGTTCTCGCCGAAGATGGCGATGACATAGGCGGCGACGCCGGCGATGGTGATCTGCGCCAGGCTCACCATGCCGCCATAGCCGGCGAGCAGCATCAGCGACAGGGCGATCATGCCGAGGATCATCGAATAGCCGCCGATGGTGGTGAGGAAGAAGTCGGAGGCGATGAGCGGATAGAGGAGCAGGAAGGCACCGAGCAGGACGTGGCCGATGCCCAGCCTCTCGAACCAGCTCTTCCGGACCGGCGCGGCGGGTGTGAAGGCGGCGAGCGTCATAGGCTTCTCCCCATGATGCCCTGGGGCCGGACCGCGAGGACGACGACCATGATGACGAAGGTCAGCACCACGCCGTAGGTGGGGAAATAGACAAGGCCGATCTGCTCGGCGAGGCCAATGATCAGCGCGCCGATGGCGGCGCCGGTGATGGAACCCATGCCGCCGACGATCACCACTACCAGCGAGGCCAGCAGGTAGCGCACGTCCTCGCCCGGCGCCACCGACAGCGCCGAACCGCCGACCACGCCCGCAAGTCCCGCCAGGCCAGCGCCGAGCGCGAAGACGAAGGCGAAGATGACATGGACATTGGCGCCCGACGCCGACAGCATCTCGCGATCATCCACGCCGGCGCGGATCATCATGCCGATGCGGGTCCGGTTGAGCATCAGCCAGAGGCCGATGCCGATGACGATGGCCACGAGCAACACCACGAGCCGGTAGAACGGGTAGGTGAGGAACACCGCCGCGCCGTTGGAGCGGTAGGCCGTGACGAACGGCGTCTTCACCGCGCCGTCGAGCCATTCCGGCACCAGGATCTGATAGGTGGCCCCGGTCCAGCCGGCGAGCATCAGGTCGGCGGCGACGATGGAAATGCCGATCGTCACCAGCGTCTGGCGCAGATCGTCGCCTTCGAGCCTGCGGAACACCAGCACCTGCATGACCAGGCCGATCACGGCCATCACCACGAAACCGGCGACCACGCCGAGCAGCCAGTAGCCGCTCCAGGTGGCGACCTCGTAGCCGATATAGGCGCCGAGCAGATAGAGCGAGCCGTGCGCCAGGTTGACGTTGCGCATCAGCCCGAAGACGAGCGTGAAGCCGCTCGCCACCAGGAAATACAGCCCCGCCAGCGTCAGCCCGTTCAGGATCGCGCTCAGGAACGCCTTCTTGGAGAGAAGGATGGCGTCGAGCCAGTCCGGCCACTGGGCGAAGAACAGCCAGAGCAGCAGGGCTGCGGCAAACAGCGCCACCACGCCCCAGCCCTGGCCGCGTGTCAGGCCGGGACTGGGGGCGAAGGGATCGCGATCGGTGCTGCCGGGCTGGCTCATCGGGATGTCACGCGGTCAGCCGACGGCGCGCTTCGTTCATGCGCGGCGCCTTGTGGAACTTGCCGTCCTTCATGATCGCCAGCAGCCGGTTCTTGTCCTGCAGGATGCGGATGTCGGCCAGCGGGTCGCCGTCGACCAGCAGGATGTCCGCCAGATAGCCTTCCTTGATCATGCCGAGCTCGTCGCCCATGCACATGATCTGGCCGCCATATTTGGTGCCGGCGAGAATGGCCTCCATCGGCGAGAAGCCGAAGAGCTCGACGAAATATTGCAGGTCCCGGGCGTTGGTGCCCTGGGGGGTCCAGGCAAAGCCGTAGTCGCCACCGATGCAGATGCGGATGCCGCGGCGATGCATCTTCTTCATCGTCTCGGTGCACATTTCGAGTTCGCGCTCATACTCGATAGTAACCGGCGAGCCGGGCTTGATGCCCCATTCGCCGGCGTGGCGGGCGGTGTTGATCAGCCAGGCGACGCCGGGGGCGACGAAGTGCTTGTCCTTGGCGGCCTCGAGCATGTCGAGGCTTTCCTCGTCGGCGAAGGAGGCATGATAGATGTTCTGGATGCCGTGGCGGATGCACTGCTTGACCGAGCCGGAGGAGCGGGCATGCGCGGAGACCACCTTGTTGCGGCATTTGGCTTCCTTGACCGCCATCGCCACTTCCTCTTCCGCCATCGGCGTTTCCTCGGCGCCCATGCCGGTGATCGCTTCGCCTGACAGGTTGAGCTTGATGGAATCGACGCCGTATTTGATGAGCTGGCGCACGGTGCGGCGGATTTCCTCGGGGCCGGAGACGACTATGCCGAGATTGAGGCCCTCATGCGGAATGTGCGACGGCGCGGAATCGCCGAGCCCGCCGACGGTGGTGATCTCGGGGCCTGCAGCCAGATAGCGCGGTCCGGGGAAGCGGCCCTGGTTGATGAAACGCTTGGCCACGACATCGAGCCGCGGCTTGGCGGCAGCCGCGCCGCGGCCGCCGGTGAAGCCTGCGTCGAGCACCAGCTTGGCCATTTCCATGGTGACCAGCATGTGCTCCTCGAGCTCCATCATCTGGATCGGGTCGATGCCCGGCGCATTGTTCCACGACAGATGCAGGTGCGCGTCGATCATACCGGGCATCAGGGTTGCGCCCATGCCGTCGATCACGGTGGCGCCGCCGGCGGCGCTGGCGCCGTAGCGGGACGAGCCGCGGGTCACCGACTTGATGCGGTTGCCCTGGACCAGCACTTCGCCGGTGAACGGATGTTCGCCGGTCGCATCGAGGATCCGGACATTGGTGAACAGGGTCGACCCGTTGGCACCGTAGCCATTCGCGTTATCCATGATTTTGAACTCCTCCCGAGGTCCCTCCGGCTTGTTCAGCCGCGTATAAACTCACTTAAAAGCTGCCGGCACTCCCGCGGCTTTTCGACGGGCGCCCAATGACCGCATCCCGGCAGGATCCGGGCGCTGGCGCCCTCGATCTCGTCGGCCAATTGGTAGGCGTTGCCGGGCGGCGAAACGGCGTCCTCGTCGCCTGCAATCGCCAGAACCGGACATTTGATCGAAGAGGCGGCCGCCCGGCTTGCGCCGGCCAGCGCTTCGCAGGATTTCGCAAAGCCTTCGGCCGACTGGCGCATGTGGCTTTCCCGCACGAAGGCCAGCGCCGTCGGGTTGTCCTCCATCGCCGAGCCCGCCAGTCCGGCGACCGAGACCTGTTGGGCGACGTCGGCCATGCCGGCCTGCCGGACCGCCCTGGCGCGGCCGCGCAGCCGCTCCCGCGCCACGTCGGCGGGTTCGATGATCGGGCCGAACAGGGTGAGCGTCCTGACCAGTTCCGGCCGCGCCGCCGCCACATGCTGGGCAATCAGCGTGCCGAAGGAATGGCCGACCAGGTGCATGGTCTCGATGCCCAAGTCCGACGCCAGCCGGATCAGCGCCTTGGCGAGAAAAGCCACGTCGATGACGCCATCCGGCGTGGCCGAGCGGCCGGCGCCGGGAAGATCCGGGCGGATCACGCGCAGGCCCGAGAGCGCGGGCAGGACCGGCTGCCAAGTGTTGGACGTGCCGCCGAGCCCGTGGACGAGCATCACCGCCATGCCGTCGCCCTCGACCTCGACCATCATTCCCGACTGCAGCACGCTGCTCATGCCCGGCGCTCCACGAAACGGTTCTCGAGCGCGCCGATGCCGTCGATTTCGATGCGGACGACGTCGCCGTCGCGGAGATATTTCGGCGGCGTGAAGCCGATGCCGACACCCGCGGGCGTGCCGGTGGCGATGATGTCGCCGGGAATGAGCGTGACGCCGGCGGAAATGGTGGCGATGATGGTGGGGATGTCGAAGATCAGATCCCGGGTGTTCGCCGTCTGCCGGACCTCGCCATTGACGATGCAGCGCAGGTCGGTGTCGCCGGCATCGATCTCGTCGGCGGTGACGGCGATCGGACCCATCGGACAGAAGGTGTCCTGCGACTTGCCGACCAGCCATTGGCTGTAGCGGCCCTGCAGGTCCCGGGCGGTCACGTCGTTGACGATCGTGTAGCCCCAGACATGGGCCATCGCGTCCTCGACGCTTATGTTGCGCCCGCCGGTGCCGATGATGACGGCCAGCTCGGCCTCATAGTCGACCGCCTCGGACACCGAGGGATCGAGCATCACGTCGTCGCCATGGGCGATCACGCATTCGGGCACCTTGGAGAAAATGATCGGGTGCTTGGGAATTTCGCCCATCGCCGCGCTGGAATCGAAGCCGCTGCGGGAGAACTCCCTGGCGTGCTCACGATAGTTCTTGCCGATGCAGAAGATGTTGCGGGTTGGCCGCGGGAAGGGGGCTTCCAGTTGCACCGAATCGAGCGGGATTGCCGACAGCAGCTCAAGCTGTGTCAGATCCCGGCCCAGAAGCGCTGCGACACCCGATCGGGCGTCGTCCGAGGACAGGCTCACGGGCCGGACCGACGCCGACTGGTCGTCGCACACGCCCACCCTGCGCTCGCCGCCAGCGCGGAAAGTGACAAATTTCATAACTCCTCCCAGAGTATACCAATCAAAACATTGGATTACTTGAATGGTAGCGTATGGAGGAAAATCATTCTTAGCAAGGCCAAAATAGCGCCATTTCCTAAACCAATTGACGATTTCCCTTGAATAATGGTCCACATAATGTAGACCTAACCGAAATTGGTATAGGGTTTTCTTGAGGGTGGGATGGCGAAAGGCAAGTCGAGCCGGATCGAGGCGGACCTGCGGTTGCGGCTGGAGCAGGGCGAGTGGGAGGCCAATGCACGGCTGCCCGACGAGCGCTCGCTCGCGGTTCACTATGACGTGGCCCGCAACACCATCCGCCGCGCCTTCACCGCGCTCGAGCAGGAGGGGCTGATCTTCCGTCAGGTCGGGCGCGGCACCATCGTGCGCGGCCGGCCGGACGCGCACGCCTCGGGCATCCTCAAGCGGTTCGAAGGAGCGAGCCCGCTCGACATCCTCAATCTGCGCCTGTTCATCGAGCCCCATGCCGCCGCCGCCGCCGCGCGCCATGCCAGCGACCATGACCTGCGCTCGATCCAGCAGGCCAAGGCGATGGCGGAACAGCACCATGTGCTCGAGACCTACGAATACTGGGACAACGAGTTCCACCGGCGGATCAGCCTCGCCTCCGGCAACAAGTTCATCTCGGAATTCTTCAGCCTGATGACCATCATCCGCTACGCCGCGCCGATGATGGAGATCCGAAAATTGTGGTTCACCGAGGACCGCCGCCAGGGCTATTGCGACGACCATGACCGGATCATGAGCGCGCTCGAGAACTGGGACTCGGAAGGCGCCAAGGCCGCCATGCGCGATCATCTCCTGGCGCGGCGCAGGAATTATTTCGGGCAATAGGTGAACGGATGAGCGTGTCGAAAATCCTCCAGTCCGTCAGCGCCTCCGAAGGCACCACCGATGTCGGCGTCATCCTGCAGCGCCTGACCGGGGCAAGCCCGATCGACGTGATGAACGTGCGGCTGATCATCGAGCCGCAGGCGGCCGCCGCCGCGGTCTCCAATGCGACGGTCGCCGACATCGACGCCATTCGCCATGCCCACACCATGGCGGAGGCCCAGGACGATCTGGAGGGTTTCGAGCATTGGGACGGCGAGTTTCACCGGCTGATCTACAGCGCGACGCGCAACGAACTGCTGATGACGCTCGAGGAGATCCTCGATGTCATCCGCAAGCGTCCGCAATGGCTGCGCATCAAGCGCGCCCAGGTGACGGAGGCGCGGCGGCAGCATTACTGCCGGCAGCATGCGGAGATCGTCGCCAAGATCGCCAACCGCAACGCCGCCGGCGCCGAGGAAGCCATGCGCCAGCACCTGGTCAGCGTGCTCAACGGCATGTTTCCCTGAGGGACCGGCGTGCCAGCGCTTCGTCAATCCAATTGCGGTGGCGCCAAATAAGAGGGGCCCCGACGCCTTTCGCCGAAGTTTGATTTGAACGCGCGCGGCTTCTCGCGGTACAAGACCGAAGGGAGGATGGATGTCGCAGGATTGCCGGTCGAGATTTGCCGTTGCCCTGTCACGCCGGCGTTTCATCGCGGGCGGGGCCTGTCTTCCGCTGGCGCTTGCTTCGGGCAGGGCGTCCGGGACGGAGGCGCCGGGTCTCAGGTTCGGGCTGACACCGGTCTTTCTCAACAATGACATCCAGTTGCTGGACGCCCTGAAGGTCTATCTGGAGGCGGCGACCGGCCACAGCGTCGAGCTGGTGACGCGGCGCACCTACCAGGAAGTGACTTCTCTCTTGGTGTCGGGCCAGCTCGACGCGGCCTGGATCTGCGGCTACCCCTATATCCAGTATCGCGACGACCTGGAACTGGTGGCGATCCCGGCGTGGAACGGGAAGCCTTATTATCAGTCCTACCTGATCGTGGCGGAGGGCCGTGAGGCCAAGGACATCCTCGATCTGCGCGGCGACATCCACGCCTTCTCCGACCCCGATTCCAATTCCGGCTTTCTCGTCACCCGCACGTTGATGTTCGAGCACGGTCTCGTTCCCGATGTCTTCTTCCGCAAGACGCTGTTCACCTACGGCCATCGCAATGTCATCCGGGCGGTCGCCTCCAATCTCGCCCAGTCCGGCAGTGTCGACGGCTATGTCTGGGAAGTTATGCTGGAGCTCGAACCCGATCTGGTGTCGCAGACCAGGGTGCTGCGCCGTTCCAAATGGCTGGGCTTCCCGCCGATCGCGACGAGCCGGGCCATGGCGGGCACGGCAAGGACGAAGGTCCTGCAAAAGGCGCTGGTTGAAATGGCCGCCAACCCGCAGGGCAGGGAAGTGCTGGACCTGCTGCGGCTGACCGGTTTTGAAATGCCCCGGGAAGCAGCCTATGACGGGATCGCCGACATGGTGGCCCGGCTGCGGGGTGTGCTGTGACGGCCCGGATCGGCCTTCGGCGGCTGCCCTTGATCTGGCGCGTGCCGCTGGCCGTCTCGGTTCTGATGTTCCTGGTCTCCGCGGTCATCACCGAGCGGGTTCTCGACCGCCTCGGCTCGATCCAGGAAACCTATCTCCAAAGCATCGCCAACTCCTATCTGGACGGGGTCACGGCGTCGATATCCCCGTCGGTCCTGCGCGAGGATAGCTGGGAGATCTACGACGCGCTGGAAAGGCTGAGGCCGGTCAACACGGCCATCGTTCCGCTCGAGACCATTGTCACCACGCCGTCGCGGGTCATTCTGGCAGCCACCGATCCGCGCGAATATCCGAGCCTTGAACAGATGGACGATCTGCAGTCCGGGCTGTTTCCAGACAGGCAGATCAGGATCGAGAGCGATGACGGGCTCGCCTATCTGGAAAGGGACATCGTCTATCAGGACACGACCATCGGCCGCATCTACACCATTTTCGATGCCCGCCAGCTTCTGGCCGAACGCCGCGACGTGCTCTCCACCCTGATCCTTACCAATGCCGCCCTGACGGTGCTCCTGGTGCTGGTCGGCATCCTCACCGTCAGGCGGATGATCCGGCCGATGCAGACCCTCGAAAACCACATGATCGAGGCGGCGGAAGGCAAGGCCACGCGGATTGACGTGTCGCAGCAGGCGCCCGGCAATTCCGAGACCCGGCGCCTGTTCATGGCCTACAATTCCCTGCTCGACGCCGACGAGGAGCGCCGCGAGCTGTCGACAAGGCTGGCGGAGGAGGAGAAGCTGGCCAGCCTCGGCCGGCTCTCCTCGGTCATGGCCCACGAGATCAACAATCCGCTCGGCGGGCTGCTCAATGCCGTCGACACGCTGAAGAAGCACGGCGCCAATGCCGGCGTCCGCGACGCGTCCCTGGACCTGCTCCATCGCGGCCTGCAGGGGATCGGCGACGTGGTGCGCGCGGCGCTTGCCACCTACAGGCCCGCGCGCCAGTCCAGGCCGCTCTCGCTCAGCGATTTCCACGACGCCAAGATGCTGCTGTCCCCGGAACTGCGCAGTCGCGGACAGGTGCTGGAGCTGCTGCTCGAAACCGGGGAGGGCCTGGCCTGCGGCTGTCCGTCCGGTCCGGTGCGGCAGGCCGTGATCAACCTGCTGCTCAATGCGAGCGCCGCTTCGCCGCAAGGCGCCGATCTGTTCCTCAGGGCGGCGCGGCAGGACGACGGCGTCGTCGTCGAGGTGGGCGACCGCGGCCCGGGGCTTCCGGCCAGGGCCGTCAGGCTGCTGACCGGCCCGGCCCGCAGGAACCTGCCCGAAGGCAAGGGGCTGGGATTGTGGGTGGTGCGGCAGATCATCGATGAAATCGGCGCGGGCCTGGAACTGGCGACACGGCCGGGCGGGGGTAGCATCGTCAGGATCAGGCTTGGTCCAGGCACAATCGGGGAGATCGGTCATGCAGCCTGACAGCTTCAGGGTCGGATTGATCGAGGATGACCCGATCATGGGCGAATCGATCGTGCAGCGCCTGGAAATCGAAGGATGGTCGGTGGACTGGTGGCGCAAGGGGAAGGACGCCCTCGGGTCGCCGAAGCTGGCGCTGGCCGACATCGTCGTCTGCGACATCCGCCTGCCGGACATGACGGGAGAGGACATCTACCGTCAGGTGCTCGGCTCCGCCGCCACGCCGCCCTTTGTCTTCATCACCGGCTATGGCGAGATCGACCAGGCGGTGCGGCTGATGCGGCTCGGAGCCTCGGACTACCTGCTCAAGCCGTTCGTGTTCGAGGAGTTCCTCCTGCGCCTCAGGCAGAACGCGCAACGAAGCAGCAAGGCAAACCCGGCCGACACCCCCCGGCTTGGCGTTTCGCCGCGGATGCGCGAGGCCGAGAGCCTGCTCGACCGCTATGCCCCCACCGACCTGCCGGTGCTCATCACCGGTGAGACCGGCTCCGGCAAGGAGGTCGCCGCCCGCGTCCTGCACAGGCGGTCCGGCTTTGCCGCCGGCCCCTTCATGGCGGTCAATTGCGCGGCCATTCCGGCCGAACTGCTCGAGAGCGAGATCTTCGGCCACGAGCGCGGCGCCTTCACCGGGGCCGACAAGCAGCATCTCGGCTATGCCGAACGGACCCGGCAGGGCACGCTGTTTCTCGACGAGATCGGCGACATGCCGCTGGCGCTGCAGGCCAAGATCCTGCGGCTGGTCGAGGACCGCTGGTTCTACCGCGTGGGCGGCGAGCAGGCCATTCCGTTTGAGGGGCGGATCGTCGCCGCCACCCACCGGGATCTGCTCGAGGAGAGCGGCCGGGGACGCTTCCGCGAGGATCTCTTCTACCGGCTGGCGGTGTTGCCCCTCCATATCGATCCGCTGCGCGAGCGGCCCGAGGACATTCTTCAGTTCATGAACCAGTTCCTGGCCGAAGCGGCCGCGCGGCAGAACCGGAGCTTCAAGGGGTTCTCGAGCCTTGTCGAGGAACTCGCGCTGGACCATCCGTGGCGGGGCAATGTGCGGGAACTGCGCAACCGTGTCGAACGGGCGGTGGCGGTGTGCCCGCACGACTATATCCTGCCGCGGGACATGTTTCCCGACCGGGTGAAGGGCGAGGTTCCCCAGCCGGCCTTCGAATCCCTGTCCGGAATCCGCGACGATGCGGAACGGCGCCATATCGGCCGCGCGCTGTCGATCACGGACGGCCAGATTGCGGAATCGGCGCGCATTCTCGGCGTGTCCCGCACCACCTTGTGGGAAAAGATGAACCGCCTCGGCATCGGCGGCAAACGTTCGGAAAGCTGAACCTTCGGCGCCGCAGCATGTTCGGAATGCCGGTCATTGCCGGCCGGCCTCGCCGTGCCCCGGGGGCAAGATACAACGATATCAGTGTCTTGGAAGTCTGGCATGGGCCTTGCTTACACATCCCTGCATAGCAACGCATGGGAGGAACGCATGTCTCGATGCAACAAGATGGTCGATCTCGGCCGTCGTCATTTCCTGAGGGGCGGCGCCATTGCCGCCGCCGGAGCCGCAACCGCCGCCGTCCTGCCGGCAGACCAGGCCCGGGCCGCGTCCGGCAGCGCCTTGCTCGATTATCCCGCGAGCCGGCTCGGCAATGTCGCCGAGCTGAAGGTGAACGTGCCCGTCGACATCACCTATCCCGACGCCGACAGCCCCGGCATCCTTCTCAAGATCGGCCAGCCGGTCGAGGGCGGTGTCGGCCCCGATGGCGACATCGTCGCCTATTCGGTGCTGTGCCCGCACAAGGGCTGGCTGATGAGCTACCGCGCTGAAGACAAGTCGCTCAACTGCCCGGGCCATTTCTCGCGGTTCGACTGCGAGGCCGGCGGACAGCAGATCTGGGGACACGCGACCCAGAATGTCCCGCAATTCACGCTCAATGTGGACGACAAGGGCGACATCTATGCCGAAGGCGCAAGCGACCTGATCTTCGGCCGCCCGTCGAACGTGCTCTGAGGGAGGAGACCCAACCATGGCTTACAAGAGACAGATCGATCGCCTTCCCATCCCTCCCAAGGATGCCAAGGTGCACAATGTCACCTGCCACTACTGCATCGTCGGCTGCGGCTACAAAGCCTACACCTGGCCGCGCAACAAGCAGGGCACGCTCACGGAAAACGCCTTCGGCATCAACCTGGGCGAACAGCAGGCCGCCGACGGCACCTGGATGGCGCCGTCGATGTACAATATCGTCCGTCAGGACGGCAAGGATGTTCACCTCGCCGTGGTCCCGGACAAGGATTGCGTGGTCAATTCCGGGCTCGGCTCCGTCCGCGGCGCGCGCATGGCGGAAGCCCGCCCGTCCTATGTGACCGGCACCCAGCAGCAGCGGCTGAGCGACCCGATGATGTGGCGCAACGGCGTCTGGCAGCCCACCTCCTGGGACGATGCGCTTGATCTCGTCGCCCGCGTCACCGCCCGCGTCGTCACCCAGGGCTCCGAGGACGATCTCGTCGTCTCGATGTTCGACCATGGCGGCTCCGCCGGCGGCTATGAGAACACCTGGGCCACCGGCAAGCTCTATTTCGAGAGCATGAAGGTCAAGAACTGCCGCATCCACAACCGCCCGGCCTACAATTCGGAGGTCCATTCCACCCGCGACATGGGCGTCGACGAGCTGAACTACGCCTACAAGGACTACGAGATCACCGACACGATCTTCATGATCGGCGCCAACTCGCTCGAGACGCAGACCAACCTGTTCCTCAACCACATGGTTCCCGGCATGCGCAACGGCGCCCGCTTCGTCTCGGTCGATCCGCGCCGCACGGTCACCATCAACGCCGCCGAAGAGGTCGCCGGCAAGGAGAACGTGCTGCATCTGGCGATCAACGAAGGCACCGACATGGTGCTGTTCAACGCGCTGTTCACCCACATCGTCGACAATGGCTGGGTCGACAAGGACTTCATCGCCAACTCCACCTTCCAGGGCGGCGAGGCGACGCCGCTGGATGACGCCCATCCCGCCGGCCTCGGCAGCCTCGACTATGCGCTCGAGGCCTGCCGGACGTCGCTGGCCGATGCGGCGGAGACCTGCGGCGTTCCGGAGGCCGACATCGCCAGGGCGGCGGAATGGATCGCCAAGCCCAAGGACGACGGGTCGCGGCGCACATGCGTCACCGCCTACGAGAAGGGCATCATCTGGGGCAATGACAACTACCGCACCATCGGCGCGCTGGTGAACATCGGCCTCGCCACCGGCAATATCGGCCGCGAAGGCGGCGGCGTCTGCCGCCTCGGCGGTCACCAGGAAGGCTACTACCGCCCGTCCGACGCCCATGTCGGCCGGCCGGCGGAATATGTCGACCAGTTGCTGATCCGCGGCGGCGGCAAGATCCATCACGTCTGGGCCTGCGATCACCACAAGACCACGCTCAACGCGTCGGAGTTCAAGCGGGTGCACAAGCGCCGCGCCGACATCGTCAAGGAGGCCATGGACGCGGCCGCCGGCGGCTCGCGCGAGCAACTGGTCGACGCCATCGTCGGCGCGGTCAATGGCGGCGGACTGTTCGTCGTCGACGTGGACATCATCCACAGCCAGATCGGCCAGAATGCGCATGTGATCCTTCCCGCCTGCGAAGCCAACGAGATGAACCTCACCTCGATGAACGGCGAGCGGCGCCTGCGCCTGTCGGAAAAATACATGGACCCTTATGGCAACTCCAAGCCCGACTGCCTGATTGCGGCCGGCATTGCCCAGAACATGGAGCGGGTTCTGCGCGAAATGGGCAAGGAAGCCTATGCCGACCAGTTCAAGGGCTATGACTGGCAGACCGAGGAAGACGCCTTCATGGACGGCTACAACAAGGGCAATCCGGAGGTCACCTACGAGCGTCTGCGCGCCATGGGCAACAATGGCGTGCAGGAGCCGGTCAGCGGCTATGCCGACGGCAAGCTGGTCGGCACCGAGCGCCTCTACACCGACGGCCAGTTCACCCGGCACGGGCGCGAGGACAAGAAGGCGCTGTTCTGCGCCGCCGGATGGCGCGGCTGGCAGGCCGCCGGCAAGGCGCGCGAGAAGGAGAACCACAAGTACTGGATCAACAATGTGCGCGCCAACATCTTCTGGCAGAACCAGTTCCTGGACCAGGACATCGACTTCATCCAGGACCGCTTCCCCTATCCGTTCATCGAGATGAACGAAGAGGACATGGCGGAGGAGGGGATCGCCGCGGGAGATCTGATCGAGATCGCCAACGGCAACGGCGCCACCCAGGGCATGGCCTATCCGACCGATACGGCCAGGCGCGGCCAGGTCGCCATGGTGTTCGGCTCCCCGGCCGGCAGCCAGGGCAACGTGGTCAGTCCCGGCGTGAACGAACTGGTGCTTCCCGACTACAAGCACACCTGGGGCAACATCAGGAAGATCGCCAATGCAACGCCGCGGGTGAAGGCCGTTTCCTTCAAGTCGAAGGAATACAGGTCGGCCTAGCTCCGCCCGAGTTCTCCGGCCAGACCGGACCCGCTCCAAGACCCGGCCCGCCGCGATCCGTCGCGGCGGGCCGGG
>NZ_JRJG01000108.1 GCF_000759435.1 Hoeflea sp. BAL378 | reverse complement strand
GTAGTCGTCGACGCCGAGCCGGGTGAGCGACGCGGTGATCGATCCGGTGTCGCGGTAGATCTCCGCGATCTCGCCGAAGCGGACGGCGTCGAACCAGGAGGTCGCGGCCGAGATCGGAACGCCGTCGGCGGCCGAGACGGTGGCGAGTTCCACCACCGGAGCCGAGGGCGGCAGGCCGAGCGCCAGGCTCACCCGCGGCGGTGCAGGGACGGTCTGGCTCGACAGGAGCCTGCCGGAGCGGGTCTGCGCCTGGCTCTCAAGGCCCGAGGAGAAGCGGGTGCGCCGGCCGATCGGGTAGCTCAACCGCTTGCGGTCGTTGAGAAAGGTGCCGCGGCCCTGTTCGGCGCGCAGGATGCCCTCCTTCTCGAGCGCGGCGATGGCCGCGCGCACCGTATGGCGGTTGACGCCGAAGCGGGCGGCGAGCTCGGTCTCCGGCGGCAGCCGCTCGTTCGGGCTCAGGCCGGCGAGGACGGACTGGCGGATCTGGTCGGCCACCTGCCGCCAGAGCGCCACTCCGGTGCGTCTTTCAAGCGTCTCCACGCGGGTTTTCCCTTCCTGATGTCACAGGCTCGTCATACGCGAGGTTTAAGTGTATCGTAATTGATATGGTTGTCTAGACTAATAGACGAATATGGAGATCTTGATGACAGGTGCGGGACATCAGCGGGACGAGGCGGCGACCCAAGCCGCCGCAAGGGATGTGGCCGGGCGGCAGCGGCGGCTGTCGGTGCTGGCGAAAGCGCCCGCCAAGGACCTTCTGGCACGCTGGAAAGAGACCGGGCTCGATCCTTCGGTCGAGCTGCTGCGCGGACCCGAATCCGGCCTGGTGGCCCTGCAGGGCCGCATCGGCGGTGGTGGCCAGCCGTTCCATGTGGGCGAGGTTTCCGCCACGCGGGTGACTGTCCGCATCGGCTCGGGTGCGGTGGGACACGCGATGATTTCCGGCCGCGATGCGCGCAAGGCGCAACTGGTGGCCGTCATCGACGCGCTCGCCCAGGACGCGGAGCATGCGGAGACGATCGAGCGAACCATCGTCGCGCCGCTCGAGAAAGGGCTGGCCGAAGCGGATGCGAAACTGCGGGAAGAGACGGCCGCGACGCGGGTCAATTTCTTCACCATGGTGCGGGGGGAAGACTGATGGCGCACACCCCTGCTTCCACGACGATCTATGAGGGCGGGTTCGTGGACCCGGTCGGCGCGTCGCAGACCGGGTTCCGCGCGCTGATGGACGCCATGGCGCGGCCCGGCTCGATCCATGTCCTGCCGGATGTCACCGCGCCGCCCGCGCCGTTGACCGCCTCGGCCGCGGCGCTGATCGCCACGCTCGCCGATGCCGACACGCCGGTCTGGCTCGATCCGGCGCTGACGAAAACCGTCGCGGTCCGCGACTGGATCGTGTTCCACACCGGCGCGCCGATCACCGCGCATCAGTCGGAGGCGGCCTTCGCCGTCGTCGCCGCGCCCGAAAAGCTCTCGGCGCTCAACGGATTTGCGCTGGGCACCCAGGAATTCCCCGACCGCTCGACCAGCGTGATCCTGCAGGTGGCGACGCTGACCGAGGGCGTGGCCCTGATGCTCGAGGGTCCCGGCATCAACGGTCGCGCATCGCTCGCGCCCGATCCGCTGCCGCAGCATTTCGCCGCGCAGTGGATGGCCAATCGCCAGGCGTTTCCGCGCGGGATCGACCTCATTCTCGCCGCTCCCGGCGCCGTGGCCGCGCTGCCGCGCAGCACCCGCCTGACCCGATCGGAGGCATAGACATGTATGTCGCAGTCAAGGGCGGCGAAGCCGCCATCGCCAATGCCCACCGCCTGCTTGCCTCCCGCCGCCGTGGCGAAGCGGATGTGCCGGGGCTGACGCTGGCGCAGATCGCCGGGCAATTGTCGCTCGCCGTCGACCGGGTGATGGGCGAGGGCTCGCTCTACGATCCCGAACTCGCAGCACTTGCCATCAAGCAGGCGCGCGGCGACCTGATCGAGGCTGTTTTCCTGCTCAGGGCCTACCGCACCACGCTGCCGCGTTTCGGCCATTCCGAGCCGGTCGACACCGGCGCCATGCTGGTCGAGCGGCGGATCTCGGCGGTCTACAAGGATCTGCCGGGCGGGCAGTTGCTGGGTCCCACCTTCGACTACACCCACCGCCTGCTCGATCCGGCGCTCGCCGGCGACGCGCCCCTGGACGCGCCCGAGACGGCCGCGGACACGGGCGAGAAGGTGATCCGCGTCTCCGACATCCTCGGCGACGAGGGGCTGATCGAGGACGATCCGGCCACCGATGTCTCGCGCCCGGTGGCCGACATCACCCGCACGCCGATGGAGTTTCCGATGGAGCGCGACGCGCGGCTGCAGACGCTGGCGCGCGGCGACGAGGGGTTTTTACTGGCGCTCGCCTATTCGACCCAGCGGGGCTATGCGCGCAGCCATCCCTTCGCCGGCGAGATCCGCATCGGCGAGGTCGATGTCGAGGTGATGATCCCCGAATTGGGCTTTGCCGTGGTGATCGGAAGGGTCAAGCTCACCGAATGCCAGATGGTCAACCAGTTCAAGGGATCCTCCAAGGCGCCGCCGCAGTTTACCCGCGGCTATGGCCTCGTGTTCGGCCAGGCCGAGCGCAAGGCGATGGCGATGTCGCTGTGCGACCGGGCACTGAGGGCGTCAGAACTCGGCGAGGACATCACAGCGCCGGCGCAGGACGAGGAATTCGTGCTGTCGCACTGCGACAACGTGCAGTCGACCGGCTTCGTCGAGCATCTCAAGCTGCCGCATTACGTCGACTTCCAGGCCGAGCTCGACCTGGTGCGGCGCATGCGCGCCGAGTATTTCGCCAAGGCGGCCGCGCGCGACGACGATGCGGCGAGCGATGACGCCAAGGAGGCCGCAGAATGACCGCGCAGGCTACAGACGCTCCCCAGCAGGCCCTGGCGAGCTACAATTTCGCCTATCTCGATGAGCAGACCAAGCGGATGATCCGCCGGGCGATCCTCAAGGGGATTGCCATTCCCGGCTACCAGGTGCCGTTCGCCTCCCGCGAAATGCCGATGCCCTATGGCTGGGGCACCGGCGGGGTGCAGGTGACGGCGGCGATCATCGGCCCCGACGACGTGCTCAAGGTGATCGACCAGGGCGCCGACGACACCACCAACGCGGTGTCGATCCGCGCCTTCTTCGCCAAGACCGCGGGGGTGGCGACGACCACGGCGACGCCGGACGCGACCATCATCCAGACCCGCCACCGGATTCCGGAGACGCCGCTCAAGGCCGGCCAGGTGCTGGTCTACCAGGTGCCGATCCCCGAACCCTTGCGCTTTCTCGAGCCGCGCGAGACCGAGACCCGCAAGATGCATGCGCTGGAGGAATACGGCCTCATGCATGTCAAGCTCTACGAGGACATCGCCCGCAACGGCCGCATCGCCACGACCTACGCCTATCCGGTCAAGGTCGAGGGGCGCTACGTGATGGACCCGTCGCCGACGCCGAAATTCGACAATCCGAAAATGCACCAGTCGGAAGCGCTGCAGCTGTTCGGCGCGGGCCGCGAGAAGCGGATCTATGCCATCCCGCCGCACACGGACGTGGTCAGCCTGGATTTCGAGGATCACCCGTTCGAGATCCAGCATTTCGAGGAGCCCTGCGCGCTGTGCGGCGCCGAGCAGGTCTATCTGGACGAGGTGGTGCTCGATGACAAGGGCGGGCGCATGTTCGTCTGTTCCGACACCCACCACTGCGAAAGCCGCCGGGCCGAGGGCCACCGCGGCGCGCTGCTCGGCGATGAGCCCGTGTTCGGGACGACACCTGTCGGGGACAAGGAGCCGGCGATATGACCACATCCGATACATTGGAAGCGCTCGCCAAGGCGGGGATCCCCGCGCCGGAAAAGCCGCTGCTCACCGTCGAAAAGCTGACCCGGGTCTATGGCAAGCGCATCGGCTGCGCCGATGTGAGCTTCGACCTGTGGCCCGGAGAGGTGCTGGCGATCGTCGGCGAATCCGGCTCCGGCAAGACCACGCTTTTGAACTGCATCTCCTCGCGTCTCACGCCCACCTGCGGCACGGTGCATTACCGCATGCGCGACGGCGCGAGCGCCGACATCTACAAGATGTCGGAGGCCGAGCGGCGCTACCTGATGCGCACCGACTGGGGTTTCGTGCACCAGAACCCGATCGACGGGCTGCGCATGACCGTGTCGGCCGGCGCCAATGTCGGCGAGCGGCTGATGGCGGTGGGCAACCGGCACTACGGCAATATCCGCGGCGCCGCGATCGAATGGCTGGCGCGCGTCGAGATCGAAGAGGACCGGGTCGACGACCAGCCGCGCACGTTTTCCGGCGGCATGCGGCAGCGGCTGCAGATCGCCCGCAACCTGGTGACCGAGCCCAGGCTCGTGTTCATGGACGAACCGACCGGCGGGCTCGACGTCTCGGTGCAGGCGCGGCTTCTCGACCTGTTGCGCGGGCTCGTCTCGGATCTCGGCCTCGCCGTGATCGTCGTCACCCACGATCTCGCGGTCGCGCGGCTGTTGTCGGACCGGATGATCGTGATGAAGGAGGGCAGGGTGATCGAGGCCGGGCTGACCGACAGGGTGCTCGACGATCCGCGCGCGCCCTACACCCAGCTTCTCGTTTCCTCCATCCTGCAGGTCTGATTGATGAACACGCTGCTCGTCGCTTCGGAAGTGAAAAAAACCTTCGTCATGCACATGCGCGGCGGCGTCGAGCTGCCGGTCGTGGCCAATGTCTCCTTCTCGCTCAAGGGCGGGGCCTGCGCCGTGCTCGGCGGTCCCTCGGGCGTTGGCAAGAGCTCGATCCTGAAGATGCTCTACGGCAATTACGGCTGCGACGGCGGCCAGATCCTGGTCAGGCATCACGGCCGCCATGTCGACGTCGCCAGCGCCAGCCCGCGCCTGGTGCTGGAGATCAGGCGCGACACGATCGGCTATGTCAGCCAGTTCTTGCGCGCGGTGCCGCGGGTCTCCGCGCTCGATGTCGCCGCCGAGCCGCTTCTGATCCGCGGCGTCGAGCGGGAGGCCGCGCGCGAGCAGGCGCGGGGTCTGTTTACCGAACTCAACCTGCCGGAAAAGCTCTGGTCGCTGCCGCCGGCGACCTTCTCGGGCGGCGAGCAGCAGCGGGTCAACATCGCCCGCGGCTTCATCACCGACCATCCGATCCTGCTACTGGACGAGCCCACGGCGTCGCTGGACGCGGCCAACCGGGAAGTGGTGATCGGCCTGATCGCGAGCAAGAAGGCCGAAGGCGCGGCGCTGCTCGGCATCTTCCACGATACTGACGTGCGCAACGCGGTCGCCGATCATGTCATCGACGTCTCGGCCTTTGCCGCCGGAAAGGCCGCGGCATGACAAGGCTTTCGGAAACGCCGCTGGTTCATGCCACGGCCAACGTCACCGACTCAACGCTCGGCCGCTACACCGAAGTGGGCGCCGGCTGCTCGATCGCGCATTCGACGCTGGGGGACTATTCCTACTGCGTCGAGAACACCCAGATCGCCTATGCGAGCATCGGCAAGTTCGCCAACATCGCCGCCCATGTGCGCATCTATGCCAGCATGCACCCGATGGAGCGGACGTCGCTGCACCATTTCAGCTACCGCTCCGCCTGGTATTTCGACGGCGAGAACGACGACCAGAGTTTCTTCGACTGGCGCGCGGGCCAGGGGATCACCATCGGCCACGACACCTGGATCGGCCATGGCGCGGTGGTGATGCCGGGCGTGACGATCGGCAATGGCGCGATCATCGGCTCGAATGCCGTGGTGACGAAGGATGTGGCGGATTTCGCCATCGCCGTGGGCGTGCCCGCGCGGACGATCCGGCAGCGGTTCTCCGACGACATCGCCGGCCGGCTCGATGCGCTCGCCTGGTGGGACTGGGAGCATGACAGGGTGCATGCGGCGCTTGGCGATTTCCGCGCGCTGCCGGTCGAGGCCTTCATCGAGAAATACGGCGGCTGACGCCTCCTATCAGGTCGGTCGACGTGGCGCCCAGGCATGCGTTATTCCGCGGCGATCGCTCCTGAACCGGTTGTCCTGTCCGGCCGGCGGACGGCGGCGTAGCTGCTGGTCACGAGCCATCTGGTCAGGCTTCGCGCCATGATCTCGTGGCCGACAAGGGTGATGTTGCCGTCGGCGATCTCGCGGTCGAAGCTTGTATGGCCCATCCAGGCTGAGGTCAGCGCCCGCAGCGTGCCGACGATGAAGAGATCGACGCTGAAGCCCTGGTCGGAATAGCACAGGTCGGGTTCGATCCCGGCCTTGAAGACCAGCCAGTAATTGACCGGATCGTGGGGCGGGTCGGTGAGCGTGAACTGGATCACGCAGTTGTGGCGCGGCAGTTCCAGCCGGTTGATCTTGCGGCGGATGTTCCACATCAGCAGCCTTGCGTTGAGATGCTCGAGCGAGACTTCGCTGTTGATGTTGCGGTGGGCCCATTCGCCGAGCTGGCGGACGACCGGTTCCAGCTCGTCGGCGAGCGGCGTGGTGACATATTCCGAATACTCCTTGCCCCTGCCGCCGATCCTGGCCACCAGGCCCTTGGCTTCGAGGTCGCGCAGCCGCTTGGAGAGCAGGCCCGGCGACATGCCGGGCACGCCGCGCTGGATCTGGCTGAAGCGGGTCGAGCCCGACCACAATTCGCACAGGACCAGCATGGTCCAGCGCGGCTCCAGCATCTCGGCCGCCATGGCGACCGGGCAAAACAGGGGGTAGGCGGACTCTGCCATGGGCACCTCCGCATTCAAGGTCTCACGGAGCCGCCACCCGGTCCAGTACAGAAACTGTAGCGGCTTGCTACAGTTCCTGAACTGGCGCGGGTCCCGCCTGTCCCGGCAGTCTGTCCGGGTCAACAACAGGAGAGATGACAATGCCATTGGTGGACATCGAAGTGATCGAGGGCGTGTTCGACACGGCCCAGAAGGCGCAGATGATCGAGAAGGTCACCAACGCCATGGTCGAGGTCGAGGGCGAGGCCATGCGCGGCGTGACCTGGGTGCGCGTCAAGGAGATCCGCAGCGGCCAGTGGGGCATCGGCGGCAATACGCCGAGCGCCGCCGACATCAAGGCCATGGCCGCCAAATGACGTGAGGCGCGGCAGGCGCCAAAGCGTCTGCCGCGCGCTCTGAAGCGGTCAGGCGCCGCCCTGCCATTTGTCCTCGAAGATCAGCGCGTCGAGCGGCAGCCGGCGGCTCCAGCCCTTCACCTCCAGCTCCGGACGCTCGTAGAGCTCGTCGACATAGCCCAGGCACAGATAGGCGACGATCTCGATCCGGTCGGGAATGCCGAGGATCTGCCTGAGATCGGCGTCGTGGAAGATGCTGACCCAGCCCATGCCGATGCCCTCGGCGCGTGCCGCAAGCCACAGGTTCTGCACCGCGCACACCGTGCTGTAGAGGTCCATGCTCTGATTGTGGGTGCGGCCCAGCACGACCTTGCCGCCGCGGTCGCGGTCGCAGGTCACGCAGATGTTGAGCGGCGCCTTGCGGATGCCCTCGAGCTTGAGGGATTTGTAGTCGGACTGCCGCTCCTCGGGGAACAGCGCGGCGGCTTCGGCGTTGGCGCGGCCGAAGGCCCGGGCGACCCTTTCGCGCACGGCCCGGTCGCGGATGGCGATGAAGTTCCAGGGCTGCATGAAGCCCACCGACGGCGCGTGATGGGCGGCCTCGAGCAGCCGCCGGACGACGTCGTCGGGCAGCGGATCGGGCAGGAACTGGTCGCGCACGTCGCGGCGGGTGTGAATGGCCTTGTAGACGGCGGCGCGTTCGTCGTCCGTGAACGGCCCGGCGGCGGCCAGAGCAGATGTCTTCGGCATTGTTTGATCCCCAACAATCCGTGAATGCCCCGCAGCACCGTCCATGTGCGGCAAGGCTATGACATCTGGCCGGTCTTCTGACTTCGGTTCACCTGGCCTGCGCGCCTTCCCGGGACTGTCCCAGTGGCGTGTTGCGCAAGCCATCCCCTCCACAGCGTTGGGCACGTTCCGGAGTCTCACCGGATTCCCGATTCTCCCGCGGTTGGCGGGCACCAGACGCCGCCATTGGGCCATGCCGGAGACCGGAATGCAAGGGTTGAAATCCCGGAAACCCGCAGGTTTCGACCGGGAGGGCGCCGGGCTTGTGGATCGTAACAAAACTGACATCAAACCGACATCGCGGCTTCATGCGGCTGGGCTAGTCCATTTCGAGAAAGTCAGAAATCCAACCTGACCCAAGGGATTGCTTCATGCTCGAATTGACCGACGTGACCCGCCGCTTCGGCGCCAACATCGCCGTGGACGCGGTCTCGTTGACCATTCCCGAAGGCCAGATGGTGGGCATCATCGGCCGGTCGGGCGCCGGCAAGTCGACGCTTCTGCGCATGATCAACCGGCTCACCGGGGTGAGCGGCGGCGTGATCTCCCATTCGGGTCGGCCGGTCTCGACGCTCACCGGCCGCGAGTTGCGCAACTGGCAGCGCGATTGCGCCATGATCTTCCAGCAGTTCAACCTGGTCCCGCGGCTCGACGTGGTCTCCAACGTGCTGCACGGCACCCTGAACCTGCGCTCGACGTTTTCGACCATGTTCAACTTGTTTCCGCGCGAGGACATCCTCAGGGCGATCTCGATCCTCGAGCGGCTCGGCGTCGCCGAAAACGCTACCAAGCGCGCCGAGGCGCTGTCGGGCGGGCAGCAGCAGCGCGTGGCGATCGCGCGGGCGCTGATGCAGTCACCGAAGCTCATCCTCGCCGACGAGCCGATCGCCTCGCTCGACCCGCTCAACGCCCAGATCGTCATGGATGCGCTCAAAGACATCAACGAGCAGGAGGGCATCACGGTGGTGACCAACCTTCACACGCTCGACACGGCGCGCAGCTATTGTGAGCGCATCGTCGGCATGGCGGCCGGCAAGGTCGTCTTCGACGGCAGGCCGGAGGAGCTGACCACCGAAGCGGTGCGGGCGATCTACGGCGCCGGCGCCGACGGCGAGGAGATCTCCGAATCCATGACCTCCACCAGCCTGAATGTTCGCGGTCGTCCCGCCGACATCAAGGCGAAAGTCACCGCTTCCGGCGTCGCGCTGGAATCGATCTGAACCCACGGCCTCGGATCAGCCGGCGGTTCCGGCCCCGGGGCGTGAACCATCTACCCCACTGTCAACCCATCCACGGAGACCAGACTATGATGAAGACCATCCTCGCCGCCGCCACGGTCGCGCTTCTGTCCACCAGCGCCTTCGCGCAGGACGCCATCACCGAATTCCGCATCGGCATCCTCGGCGGCGAGAACGCCCAGGACCGCCTGACCTCGAACGAGTGCCTGCGCGCCTATGCCGAGGAAGCGCTCGGCGTGCCGGTCAAGCTGTTCACCCCGGCCGATTATGACGGCGTGATCCAGGGCATGCTCGGCGGCTCGATCGACATGGCGTGGCTGGGCGCCTCGGCCTATGCCAAGGCCTATCTGACCGACCCGGAAGCCGTGGAGCCGGTTCTGGTCAAGACCAATCTCGATGGCTCGTTCAGCTATCACTCGATCGGTTTCGCCCGCAAGGACAGGAACATCAAGTCGCTGGCCGACATGAAGGGCAAGGTCTTCGCCTTCGGCGATCCGAACTCGACCTCGGGCTACCTGATCCCCTCGATCGAAATCCCGCTGGAAACCGGCGCCACCATGGAAAACGGCGCCTATTTCGGCGAAGTGAAGTTCACCGGCGGCCATGAGCAGACCATCGTCGCCGTCGCCAACGGCGAAGTCGACGCCGGCGTGACCTGGGCCGACGGCCAGGGCAACTGGGAAGACGGCTACAATTCGGGCGCGCTGCGCAAGGCCGTCGATTCCGGCGTGGTCGACATGAACGACATCGTCGAGATCTGGAAGTCCAAGCCGATCCCGGAAGGTCCGGTCACGCTGCGCAAGGCGCTGCCGCAGGACGTCAAGGACAAGATGATCGCGCTGGTCGGCGGCATGCACGACAAGGATGCGCAGTGCGCCTACAACATCGCCGCTGGCGAGACCGCAGGCTTCAAGCCGATCACGCATGAGGCCTACGAAACCATCGTCGCCGTGCGCAAGGCACAGTCCAACTAAGGACCTGTCCATCACTGGCGGGGGGCCGTCCGGCTCCCC
>NZ_JRJG01000107.1 GCF_000759435.1 Hoeflea sp. BAL378 | reverse complement strand
TGCGGGAATCCCAAAACCGACTCTGTGTTCATAGAAAGTGCTCTAGTGTATCATGTAAAGCATGTGCGGGCGCATAAAGCCCGTTATATCGATGCATATCGAAGCTGTCTTGAGATTAACGCCAGCGAGACGTTGCTCAAAATACTCGAAGACAAATTCGTCCTCTCGCCGTGCTGCGCACCCAAATGCCCCCGCGGGAATCTGGTTCTTGGCAAGCCCGTATTCTGTGTGAGAAATCCAGTCTTTCTGTTTTGCCGCGACTGCATTGAACACACTCAGGACTCGCTCGGTTGGGTTATGTGCAGATATGAACACGTCCCAGTCGAATCCGCCTAAAGCCTCAAGCGAAGTAACGTCTCGATATAAGTAAGTGTAATCGTTCATTGGAACAGTCCAAGTTGCCCAATGTCCTCGCCCTCATGGTGGCGAAACGGTGCGGTTACCCGGCCGCTAAACTTGCGAATTAATTCATCGTACGCGGACTTCCTATCGGGAAGAAAAATTGCGTTAAAGTTGGCTGGAGATAGCGAGATCGCGCCGCGCCGAGACAAAGGCAAGTCCCATCGAGGAGCTAACATGGGGCTGAGTTGGAATTTCGCAGTAATTTGCTCCGAGTTCCGTTCGCGCTGGCCGCCTGGCACTCGATGAATAAATGCCCGTGCCTCTGCCAGCTTCAAAATGCGCCTGGCTTCCTGATCTAGGTCTTGTTCAGCGACGCTGAAAGTCGACAGGGAAACTTCAATTGGTTTGTCCCCATAACGATTCAGTCTGAACAGGGAGGCTAGACGTTCAACTGCTGTTTGAATAAGCAGCCCGTCGTCCCCAGCCTTCCTCATGTTGTTGTAATACCAGTTTGAAGCTTCCAGTACGCCCCGTTGTTGCGATTTCAAAGAAATCACGCCGCCGTCAAACGGGCGCTCATCGTGGAATACAGCCCATTCGAATGTAGAGCGCAACACGGTCAGAAGGGCCCTTGGAATTCCTGCCGACATTGTAACAAATGTTCCGATACCACAATAAATTTGAGAATCGCCATTCTCACGCAACAATTGTGCTGCAAGATCGTCACCGTAGTGTTGAAGAGCCTGCTTATAACTCCCAGCTTGAGGTTCGTCGCCGGCCTGATAACCGCGAAACCTCTCAGCTACGTCGGCTAGAGCATCGTCAAGCGGACGCCTTTTGGCCAGTTCCTGATAAAGTAGCAAAAGATTAAGTTTCTCGATAACCGGGAATTGAGGAGTGGCGAGCATCTTTTCTACTTCCGCCGCCTTTGATACATCCAGCTTGAGCGAGGCTAGCACCCTTCGCAGGTTACCATAGTGCACTCGCTGTCCACCGGCTCCTTGCTTTAGTCGCGTGGGCCATAAAGGATTTGACCAGCTAGTATCAAAGAACTCAAAGTATTGGTCCAGGAAGCCAGTAACCGACCCATCTGTATCGCGACCAGACCCGCTTGCAAGGCGCTTGGCTATTAGCGCTTTTACAAAGTCACTATAATGACTTTTGTGCTCTCGAAACTCCATATCGAGATGTATTTCCTGAAACTCAGAATCTGGCTGGTTTTCTTCGCCCCCGCTGTTAGTCCTCTGTGTCCTTACGCCATAGGACCTGGCACCTATTCGGAAAGTGGTCGGCGGCTCCTTCTCTCTCAGAAGAGTATTTACGTGGACCTGTTGCGGCTCAGTAAGATTTTCGAACTCGTCAATATCATACGAGAAAAGGACATTTGCAAGAAATGGGTAGCGGTTGCTCAAGACCTTTGGAATGCCAAAAAGAAGTTTTCCGCGCGTGGCGGTGATTTTGACGTCAAGAGAACCTTTGAGAAGGCAATTGTTAATCTCAAAATCAAGTGTTTTCTGGGCATTGCCTAAAGCTATGCTAAGCCCGGAGAGCGTAGGAGTTGGCAAACCGACTTCATGGTCAAACAAACCTAATAGCTCATCGACCAGTTCAGGTTCGTCGCCGTCAATTGCTCCCAGGCCCAGATCGATCGCAATGTATAAGAGATGCTGCGCCAACCAAAGTTCGAAGTAATATGAGAACAGCTCATCCCATAATTCCGGCGGCTGCCGCTTTCCAAAAAAGCGGCTCGACTGCAGACCACTGCACCTCACATATAATCCAATGTACCCATCATCCGCTATTCCGTCGCGAACGTCCTGCTTGCGGGCGCGATACCTCAACTTCTGCAGCTCGTAAGCCTGATGCCTCATCAGGTGCGTTTTTCCACTTCCTTTCGCGCCCAAAATGAACGTCGGCATGGGAGATGCGGGATGATCCAACTCAGCGAGTTGGTTCATGTCGCCATCTCCCATCATTCGGACCCAAAGATTTTCAATCTGCTGGTCGTTAAGGTCCACGGCTTTCGTAATGGCGAATGGGTTTGCGTATCGGGCTATGGGCATTTCTCAACCATAAATCTTGTCGTGGCGTTTGAACATTGGAGTCCACGGAAGAGCGGCGTCTCCCTCTCCCCAAAAGATAGGCAGTGTGTTGTCAGGCGTGTTGTGACTGAACCCCAAAAGCAACTGTCCGTTCTTGTAACCCAAAGGGTGCTTCGCCCAAAGATTCATCCCATGCTTTTCACAGGTCGCCCGAACTTTTAAGCGATCGTACCGACCGTCTCGGTTGCTAAAAATTCTAGATTCGGGCTCCAATGCCTTGAACGAAGGATCAAGCTCGAAAACGGATGCGACGTAATCATACCGCTTCAGGTCGCGAACTGCCTTCAGACCTGCGTCAGTTGCGAAAAGTACCAGATAATGAATTTTGACATCGGGCATAAGGTCACGAAGCGGCTCGACTAAGTCCTTAGAATACTGTTCTGCCTGAGTTCCGGACCCGCAGAGATCATCGATAAATACGTAATGTTCGATGTTTTTGTCGCGTACAGATAGAACCTGAGATTTCCCCATGGTCTCGCGATCGAAAATTTCATGAGAATTGATGAATGCAGTTTTCGGGAGGGAATTTTCCTGTCGAAAATAATAGAGGAGATGTACGCCACTTTCCGATGGGTTTCCTACGCCGAGAAACCTTGTAGCCTTGAGCTTCCTCAAAAACTCATCTTGAAGGAAATCGACATCAGTAGTATTTCCGTTACTCCTTCGTATGTCATGTATAATTCGTGTTCTAAAAAGGTCCCTGTAAAGAGAAACAAGCAATGCTCGAATCTCAATTTGTCCGAAATAAATGAAGTTTGTTAAGAGATATAGCGCGTGAATTCTCTCATCATCTACGACATTATCATCTGCGCTAAATTGTCTTACCCATTCCTCAATATGATTTAACGAATGCTTTCGCTCCCAAATCGTTTCGGATAACGACTTCAGCTTCTCATATAGGATGTCAACTACATCTTGCTTTCGCATCATCTATTTCCGAAATAAAAACACATGTTCTTGGGTGATTATGCCCGCCGTACGGTTCCGTTTTGTCATGAGTCCACGCGATTTAATAGTATCCACGAGCTCGCACATTAAAGTTAGACCCTCGTCTTCAAAAAAATCTTTGATGAACCGACTTGTTCTGACCGGCAGACCGCATACTTGATTATCGCCCATAACGAGAACGAGATGACCACCCTTCTTCAGAGAATCGGCGCTTGCCTTCGCGGCATCTCTCATTTCCTCTAAATAGACGCGTAGAATATTCGCGCGAAGTGGGTTGATGTCGGCGATCTGGCGCAAGGTTGGGCCGGCAGCACCAAAATTAAAGGAGCTTGAATTTGCGCGCTCTGAGGCGGCCAGATGTTCGCGACCAATGTTCAACCCCTCCAGAGTCCTCAGCCTCGCCTCTGGTACAATTCCAAGCCAACCAAGGCTGAGCGATGACGCTCGGATATATTTTTGTGCGCCAGCGTAAGGTGGTGATGTTATCACCAGGTCTGCTTCAAGCGGGCTGCATGTTGAAACTATAGGGCGGACACGGGCATCGCTTCCAATAAAGTAAGGCACGCTGTCCGGCGGTAAGGTCGCCGCACGCGCAGCATTTGCGATTGCAATTCTCTTAAAAGTGGCAAAAGGGTCAACACGCTCCCGTTCCGGCCCTTTGTAGCGAACAGGTACCGACATCCGCGGGTCTGCAAGACTCACCTTTTTTACGGTCTGTGAGAAAGCCACTTGAATGAGCTGCTTGGTTGCGGGATCGGCAATTTCTTCAATCGCCGAACGCAGTTGACCGAGTTGAACCTGCGCCTCAGCTGTAAACCACTTATCGACATCTACAACAGGTTGAAATGCGGAGGGGCGCGCTGTCCCTGCCAACTCAATTGTACGCAGCACATGATCAGAGGTCCTGCCAAAGTCCAAATAGGTGGTTTTCGCACCTGCTATCAATCTGGCAAGCGGGTTCGCATCGGAACCAGCAACACGGTGACCAGCCAACAAACCTTCCACTAAGACGGTTCCAGTGCCGCAGAATGGATCATAAATGGTTCCATTCGGAGGCGTTAGCGTGGAGCACTTGATGAAAAAGATCGGAATGTTTGGCAGCAGCTTCGCCGGATAGGAGTGCATGAGGTGGGTTGAACGGTCAGCCCCCGAGCCAACAGAGACTAGCTTCCTGAAGTCGACCTCCACTGGCCGACCATTCGACAAATAAGCCCCGCACATTTCTGAGAGTATCTCGTCAAATCTCCAATCAGCCTCCTCCGGCTTACCACCGGCTTGATCTAATCCAAGCTTACCAGATTGAATCAACGCAGGATTTCGCTTAGCTCGGCCCATTCGCGTGAGCTAAGGCCACTACTTGCTTCCGTGACGACTTCGCCCGCGAGCATGCGTTTGATGACCCTTACACCGGTCGATGAAAAAGTGGCGGAGTGAAGTCGATGCTCCAAAAATGCCTCATAAGTGAGTGGAACCCATCTACTCATGAGGTCCAAGATCACGTCGGCATAGGCACGAATTTCATACTGTGCGTGCGGGTCGGCCCTAAGCAACAAGAAACCCATTAAATTATGGAGATTTACCTTCCAGTACCATTGAGTGTAGAATCCAATCGTCAAATTTGCCCTTGCTAGTTCTCTAGCTAAACCATCGTTTCCTTCTACTCGCGTGGTTCCGTCGTGGTTCATATTGAGGAGAATTAAGTACTCTTCATATGTTTGATTAGCAGTTTCTTTGAGGATCGCTAAGGCTCGTTGAGCCTCATCGCCTGTTAGAATTTGCCCGCGCCCTTGGCGGTTAGAGGTAGACTGAGAAGCTAGATGCTCCGCTGCCGGCACATAAAACTCTTTATCCAAAACCGAATATCTTGCTGAGTACTCATTTACACTAGCCGTCCTGTGTCTGATCCATTGCCGCGCAACAAATATGGGCAATTTGACGTGCAATTTGATTTCGGCCATCTCGAAAGGTGTCGTATGACGGTGGCGCAGAAGATAGTTAATAAGCCCCCGATCTTCCGACACATGTTTCGTACCGCGGCCATATGATACCCGGGCGGCTTGCACAACTGAGCTATCATTGCCCATGTAGTCGACCACACGCACGAAGCCATGATCGAGGACAGCAGTCGGAATAAACAGACGGTCTTCCAGCCCAGGGGATATCTCCCGATAAGTGGGGCTTGGAGGCGATGCCCGTTGCTCCATCGCTTGAGCGTAGGGATCGTTCTTCGTCATCGCGACATGCCTTTCTCGGGTGATTTCACGATAACCGAGTGTGCGGTGAAAATGAAGCACATAAAGTGACATTTTAGTTCGTTAGTACGGACTCAAACTTTTCGTTGCAAAGACAGCCATCGGCGGGGCAGCGTCAATAATTCCTACTTCGCCCAGCGCTTGCTCTGTTATCAGTTCCCTGCAACAGCAGCCATGGACTTAATATTCGCATTTGGGTGAAGTCGCAGTTGTGCGTACGACTTATTTAGTGTGCGCGCAAAGCGGAAATTATTTCCGGTTCCGGCCAGAGCATGAAAAGTTTTAAGGAGGCAGGAATCTTCGGAAGGCATCGGAAAGTTAAAGCGAATCAGCAGCTGTTAAGACGACACCAATCTTTACGCCAACCGTCTTCCGAGTGCCCGAGGGATTAGAGAGATGAAGGCCGCTAAAATATTCCGACTCCGGCACCACTTTCACGAAAAGCTGACGTGGGCCTTTACCTTTGCATTCCCAGTAGTCTGCGCACTTCATCGCCTGACATAACGCCACTTTCGTTGAGACCGATGGCGATTTCCATCAATTTCGCCTCATGCTCTTCCAGCAGCCGGCGCGCCAAATCCTCCGCAGCCAGCAATCTCGCATTTACCCTGTCTGCCAATTCGCGATCTAACGTGAGCATATCGAAGCCGCGGGTTGCGGGGCGATAAAGCAGCGGTTGACGCTCCGCGAATCCGAGACTTGTCTCTGCGCCCAGCGCGATCCCGGTTGCCTTGGCGAGATCGCTGTCTTCGCCTCCGCCCGATCCCGCCAAGACTTCCCCAAAGACGATCTGTTCGGCAACTCGCCCGGCGAGCACGGCTGCCATCGTTCTTGCAAGCCAGTCTTCGGTCTGCGCCAGATGTGTATGTCGAAGGACCGTAACCTGGCCAATGTCCTGGATGCCAATGGTGATCGATTCGACTTCGCCGATGCGTAGCAGTGTCCAAGCGATCGCATGACCGGTCTCGTGGACGGACACGCGCCAGCGGAGATCGTCGGACATGACCATCCGTTGATCGCCAAGTGCGTGCTCGATATCTGCCCACGTCAGATCACGCTTTTCGCGACGAGCCCGCTGGCGGACTTCGCGGATCAGTCTTTCGATATCGGCACCTGTTCGGCCGAGAGCTTGGAGCGCAAGAGGCTGAAGCGCGGACTGAGGGGAGAGACACTGAGTGATGTCAGACATGGGCGCGCCCTTTCTTAGGCAACGGATCAGTGTTGTTTGAGGTCTCGGCTACTGTTCGGGGTTCCACGCTGGCTGTCGTTTTACGTTCCATAGGCAATGCACCGCGGTCCGGAGCCGAGGACAGAACGGCAGCTAGATCAGCGCCGAGATGATGCGCCAGGATTCCTGCCAAGGCGTCGGCGTCAGGGGGTGGGATAACCACATGTTTCTCAAGTCTTCCCGATCGCACCAATGCCGGATCGATCTTCTCTGGCAGGTTGGTTGCGGCAACGACGATAACGCCCTCGGATTTCAGAGCCCCGTCGAGTAGCTCCAAGAGCTTGGTGATAAGTGATGTCCAGTAGTCGTCATGCGCTTTTTGTGTGCCGCGAGCGCGGCTCCCAATCGTATCGATTTCGTCGATGAACAGAATGCAGGGTGCTGACTCTCGCGCTGCCTTGAAGACCGCCGCCATGCGTTGGAGAACGTCGCCGAGATAACCATACTCCAGCCACTCCGCCACGGAGCTGACAATCAGCGGGATTTGCAGGCTGTTGCAGAGTGCCTTGGCATAAGTCGTCTTGCCGGTTCCAGGTGGTCCGGACAGCAAAAGCTTGGTGCTCATCTCATCCCAAGCCAACCCGCCTTCCCGCCACAGCGGAAGGTCGTCTTTCAGATCGAGCGCCCATTGCCGGGCTTCGCCGTAACCGGCCAAGGTTTCAACGCGGAGGGACTGCACATGATGTGTAGATGATGCATTCTCACCTGCTGTCACTGGGCTGGTTGACTTCGGCTTGGCCGTATCTGCCTTTGTAGATGGTTCGACTTCAGGCTGAATCATATCGACCGGAGTGGCTTGCGGCTTATCCCGCAAGGCCGACGAGGAACGCGATGAGCGCCCTTTGCGAGCCTTGTTGTCATTATCCTCGTGATGTCCATCGCTGGCAGCTTCCGCAAGGGACGCCATTAGGCTCAACACTGTCAAGGCGGCACGCCCTGGCCGCACCGCCAACGCCAGAGCATCCAAGCTCAAGCGGCTGAGATCGAACGTCATTCCTTCCATAAGAGAAAGAGATTCACTGTTGGGAATGCCAAGGCAAGCATGGAGCAGATCGGCGACCAATGTCCGGTCAATGCCCGCGCACTGGAGCACGATGTCGGCAGCGGCAGCGATCTCGGCCCTGGCCGGCATCAATGTCTCATCGACGATGACGATGGGTCCCGCGTCGCCAAGGATCGCAGTACTCAGGTGTCGTGTTAGGTCTTGTCGGCTCAAAGCCGCAACATTGCGGCCCGAGCCGGTAACGATTTTCCGCTTTCGCATCTCGGGCCTTGCGTCCCTGAACCTCTCAGAGAGCGGGCGGTCGCCCCGGATGTCGGTCAGCTCTGCATAATAAGGCGCAATCAGGCCTTCCTCCAGCATCGTCCCGCATTGCCTTTCAAAACCCGGGATCGGGATTTTCAGCAGGATCACGGGGTTTCGTCGCACCAGGACTTTGTGAAGTTGATCGAGATCGGCGACGCTCTCGCCCACCGCACGGGCGATCAGCAAAGCGACAGCAGTCTGACTTACATTGGGGGGCGGCAGGAATTCTCGCAACAAGCCGAACATCGTTGGGGAATCCAGCTGCCTGGGGTTGTTAGGAGAGACTGTGGTCGATCGCACCGTCTTGCGCCGTGCCGGCTTCATTCCAGCGCCATCACGTTTCGGTTCAACCTGATAAGCAGCCTTGCTGTCGGAGATGCCAGCGGCCCATCTGTTTATGGGCTCGTCACTGTCATGATCGACAAAACCATTATGCATCGTGGTCGGCGCGCGCCTCAAAGCCCGAGCGATAAGGCGGTGCGCACGGTCCATGTCGCCGGCAAGCCCGGATGCAGCAAGCCCGGAGACTTGCCACGCAGTGCCCAGCTTCTTCTCGCCGAACGGAAAGCTGATGGACAAGAGTCCGACATCGGAGGCGCGCTGATAGAGATCAAGTACGGCCAGCCTGCGGATGCGCCCGAGAAGATGGCGGGAGATGCGCTGAGTGACCGGGTTCATCGCGCGTCCTCCTGGGTTTCGACACGCGCCGCCGCCACCGCACCTTCCAGCTCGCTGGGAAGATGGCTCCTGGCACCGGTCAGCCAGTCGCGGACAACGAGGGCTGTCGGGTCACCCTCATCACAAAGGTCGAGAAGCCAGCGACGCGGGATCGACAGCAAGCTCTCCAGGCGCACCCCTCTTCGTTTGGCTGAGCGAATGGCGATCCGGACGACCATAGCGACGTGGGCGGCCTGGTCGTCCGCAGTCCACGGCCGCGGCAATCCGACCATCGCATTGGCCTTGTCATCAGCGGCGGCCATCTGTTGAGGCGTCAATGGCTGACCGCGTTGCCTCATGATCTGATCGCGTCGTGATTGACGGCTGACGGGCTTCCGCACCGGTGACGGAATTGGTTTGGGGAAGGGAACAATTGTTGATGTCATGGCAAGGGTCTCCGTGCGCCAACCGGTAACGATCAGCGTGTTTGAATCGGGATGGGTTGGTAGGTCGTTCGACCCGAGATCGCGCTAATGGCGCGCGGGCACTTGAGCGAAGCCTAATTTTATCAATCGCGGTGCATCGCTGATCTCGGCGGCGGTATCCTCGTCAGGGTCCTGGATTTCGTCCACACCAGGCTCGGCCTCTTCCGTCCCTGCATGTATTGGCAATATCCGGCCGCCCCGCCGATCGGACGACCGAATGAATGTCTTCCGAGCCGCTTCCCAGTTCACCTTGATGCGCGAGCGGAAATTCTGCTGGAGCGATCCGATGGCTTCGCCAGCGCCGGCCACTTCGACGAGATGATCGAGGTGTGACATGGGCCAGATGCCAGCATCGATATCGGTTTTCCGGTTCTCGGCATTGAGGATGACGATCCTCACCTCCTCGGCGACTAGACGATGATGCTGCTTGTAGAGGAGGTCTGGAACCACCAGGGCGGCAGCGAGCATCCGCTGCTTCAACTCGTCGATGCGCGTGCTCTCATAGGAGATAAGGCTCCGTTTCGCATCAACCACATGCGCAATTTTGGTCTGAGTGTTCACGATCAAAAGATCGGGTGTGTAGGTCTTGCGGCCACCATGATCGGCGTCGAGCGTCAATGCTCTGTAGTTTCGCGGGTTATTCAGCCCGACCAGTTGCAGCGCCGCCGATGTGACTGGCAGACGCAGATTCTGGGTGAGAACGACCAGGTGGGGATTGCATCTGGCGACGAGCGCGATACCGCGTTCGATCAGCCGCCCTTCGTGTCCAGGAATTGCCCGAATCATCGTTGCGATCTCATCCATGCTGCCAGCGAGCGACTGTGCCAGAGCTTCGGTCGACAGGGAGGACGCGACGGCTTCATCAATGAGGTCATCGAGCCGCTGCTTCAGATCAGGGAACTCGGCGGAGTGGGGATAGGTGGGCGCAGCCGCCGTCTTGAGGGTGGTCTTGTTCATGAGAAGTCTCCTGTAAGAGGAGCGATGACGGCACCATCCGGCCAGACATGGAGGGTCGGATACGGAAATAGCTTCCGCATTGGCTGCCGAATGTGGACAACCAAACCGTCAATGTCGGCTAGGAACTGGGCGTAATCGCAGTTGGTGAAACGATCAGTGGCGCGAGAGCGAGACGGACGCTGGCGACAATCCGCCAGTCAACGAAACGCGACGCCGCGATCGGGTTTCAACAGGAGAGCACAACGATTGGTCTTTCCCCGTGGGGAAGATAGCAGTAAGGGTCAACATAGCCCAAGTCCTTCGTCAACAAGGTTGCGGGTCAGGCCTCCGTCCGATGTTAGCGCACCGGCGGGGGCCGTTAAGTATCTGCAGAAGTTCATTTTTCTGCTGACAACCCAGAGATATCCCGGAATATGGTGTCCGGCAAGACAATAGAACACATCCGGAACAGAGAGCTCCGGAATGGTTAACAGGGAACGCGTTAGAGAATAGACGCCATCCACAGAAGCAAGGCTGCGAGATGAACTAATCTCCGAAGACTAGCATTACCTTTGGGGGGAAATTCATATCGCGGAGAGCAGGACTGTGGGGCCTTTGCTACCAACTAAGCGGCTGCTGATTTATTGGGCCTGGGGTCCAAGTAGATCGACTCGGCTGTTTTAGCCCGATGTTCAGGCTCAATCACGTGGAGGGCTTTTTCGACGATTTTGGCAACGTGCTCTGGCAATTGATCGTAGGATATCAGATTTTCGTCATCGTTATCGTCACTTGGCTGGGTAGCCATGGGTTCCCCGTGCACCACGAAACGCAGGGCGGGAATGACTTCATGAGCCAGCCAATTGTTAAGCTCCGTCGCTGCCGGCCAGCCCTCGGCACCGCCGAGCTGGCGCAGCAGCCGCTGAATCTCGCCCCATGAAGTGCCATCCTCAACCTTGCCAATTTCCAGGTTGCCTTTCGGGTTCCAGCTGTGCCGCTCAATCGGAGCCAAGATCACCTTAAAGAGATCGTGTGCGTGGCGGCTCGGAATTTCAATACTGTCCGCAAGCTTGCTCTTGACCACTCGCTTGCCGATCGCACTCGTTTCAACAGCCGAATCCACATGCGCCAGAATGTCCTTTACGAGTGACTCGAATTCTTTGAGATCAGAGCCAAGCTTGATCTCGGCCGCTTTGCGAAGCCCTGCCAATCCGCCGACGTCGAGGGCAGAGACGTCACTCTCCAGTTTCGTGCTTCCGCCGAGCGCCGCTTTGACGTCCTTGCCCTTTAATCGCTCACCAGTAGCGATGCGCGCAACTAGGCCATCGATTTGATCCTTGTCCCCTTTGGCAATCTCGAACATGACCGTCGGCGCTACCGCAGAAGCGATGAGCTGGTCACGATGGTCCTGAAGACGTTCATACACCGAGGAATAATTCCAGGCGTTGCAGACGCTGTAGTTTGAAAAAGTACTCAGGAACTTTCCAAACGATTTCTGCGGTACCAGAGATTTTAGCTCTGCGAATGTCTCGCCCAGCTCAAATGCGTGTGCGGTGCAATCGCGATCGAGTGCGGTGATCCTGGCCACTGCTCGTTTCAGTGCGTTTTCAGTGTCCAGCGAGACTGCCTCATCGGCGGTCTCGAGAGGCATTTGCATAGAGGCTAGCAACAGTGGCATTGCCTTCTTGTGAGTGCCGGCCTTGCCGTCAGGTGTTTTCCTCATGTGTGACCTTTCTTGTCATGCAGCCCAGTGCTGTAGCTTTATGGTCACCGCACAATGCATGGGAGTCAACTCTTATGAAATTGTCAACACATTGAAACTAAAAGTGTTTTGCTGATTTTATTGAGTTTTCTGAAGCCCGAATTCTGGCGTAAAATAAAAAATCGCGACATTCTGGCACATCCCCTCTTTGAGAGACTTTCACCGTTTCAAACACCCGAGAATAGGCTCCGTTTAGCGTAATCTGCCGTCGTGACGTGATGATACATCCGTGGTGAAATCCTTGACCGCAATGCTTGGCAATCGAATTTTCAGTCGGAGCAGCGGAGCTTTCAGGATCAGCATCGCCACGATGACGAATGCACCGACCGCACTTTGTTAGCGAAGCTGCCGGTCAATCCGCCTGCACCTTTTACGTATTAGGTGGCCCAGTTTGTCGGCCATCTCTACGCCTCCGCCCTGCCCGCCAAAAAGCATGTCAGGTCTGGCGTCCAGCTGGCTCACGACCTGATCCATCATTTCACGCACACGCCTGATCACCGAGCCTGGACTCAAACCGACGGCTTCGGCAAATCGACGCCAATCATCGCCGTGAAGCTCATTGGCATTTCGCTTTGTCGCGATCTGCTGAGGGATCGACTGGTCCACCTGTTTGTAAGCCGCAGCGCACATCAAGTCATAGAGGGGTGCGAGTTTGGCCGTGCCGGCCGCCCCAATGAGAACGGAGTAGTTCTTGGCATGGGAGTCGGAGTTGCAGATCAAGACGTTGAAAATCACCGCGTCGAGTAGCCTCAGCCGTTCGGCGGGCGAAACGTAGCGAGCCAACGCGTCAAACATCTGCACGAGTGACGCGCCACCGCGCTGGCCAAGTCCTGCGCGCTCGTATTTTTCGGACGGGAACAGGCCGAGCAACTGGCAGAAATCCTCCTGGTGGATGCGACGGATCGTGCCTTGGCTGTCGGCGATACGGTCATACCGCGTGACCAATAGATAGTCGTGCTTGCCTGCCCTGCCGGTCGTCACTTCCGCCGTCTCAAGACCGCATAGCTTGGCAAGGGTCATGCAGAAGGCTTCATTCTGAACGCTGCCAGCCAGGCGTCGGATGTCCGGCTTCAGGATGTGCGTTGAGGGCGTGCCGTCGACGGGAATGGCAATCTTGCCGTCCTCGGCAATGTAGACGGGCAGCTTGTCCTGAACGCCTGCCAGCGACATCGACACGCCCTGCTCCCCCACCAGGAAGGGGCGCTCGGGCAGTTCGTTCAGGATGCGCTCAAGCGCTGCCTCATTTGGAACGACGCGGGAATTATTTCCGTCTCTGCGGGGCTCACCGATCGAGAAGGCTCCCGCTGTATCGCGGCCAAGGTTCATGAGAAGGCCGACGATATCCTGAGGCGAAATCTTCAGTTGCTGGCCGATCTCGGAGAGGTGTGTTTCCGGTAGGAGATTGGCAAGCCAGGGCATGATCTGATCCGCCCCATAGGGGCCTGCCCGCAGAGGCATGGTCAGGGAAATCGGGAATGCCGAGGCGCGGCTTTCCCAGCTCGGCTCATAGGCCAGCGAAATCCCATTGCGGTCGATCAGGTGGGCGACGGGCCAGGTCTCGTAGTAGATCGTGGTCACAAGGGCACCCGATCAGGAGAAACGGGGCAAAAAGCCGAGATCGTCATCGGCCTCAGGGGCAGCGATCGGACTGGCGGATTTCAGATCGCCGAGATCAATGCCGACGGTGCGCGCCGCGGTGAGCGACTTCTCAAGATGACAGCTGGGCTTGCCGTTCTCCAGGTCGACGATGAAGCGCTCACCGGTCCCACAGCGTTCCGCGAGCTGAGCCTGTGTCCATCCCTGCTTTTTCCGGTTCTCTCGGACAAGTGCGCCGAATTCTGCGGCTGAACGGATCATGAAATGTCCTCCATCGTGCAGCTTACCGTACAGGAAGAATTCCAGGAAATCCACCAAATCTTCCCGATGAGGAAGATTATATCTGAAGCACATGCTTTCTTCCCGATCGCGCAGATCATAGCAAGTAGTGAGTCGCACGGCATCTCACTCAGAACCGCGCTTCGACAACTGCGACCGGAACACGCTTGGGAAGCGTCTCATGGGCCTCCCCTGCCTCGCAACTTGGTTTGAGTGTTTCAGGCGAGCCAAGCTCAGGCGCTGGTTCATTAGCGCCGTTTTGCGAATTGTCTTGCACGACTGTCCCCCGGGCGTGTATGACAATTTTGTAGTACAAGAACTACGGTGATCGGATTTCGCCAAAGATTTCAGGTGCTTGTGAGGGGGGCGAAAATCCTTAGCTGGGGATCCAGGTTCCCCAGCCAATCTCTCTCTTCAAGCTCTGAACAAGATGATTTCAAGCGTTTTTTCGTTAGCTGGGGATAGATTTTGCCGTCTGGTGGACAGTACTGTCTGACACGAGTGTCCATCATGCGTGTCTGACTTTGGTGTCCAACGGACGGAAAAGTTGGCGAATCCGCCACCTCCAAAAGGAGGTTGGCATGAGTGTGCAATACGTGTTCCGGCGCGGAGCGGTCTATTGGTGGCGGCGACGACTGCCGGTCCAGCCTCGGACCGATTGCCGTTTGGGCACTGAAGTCAGCCTGGCGCTGACCCGAGCCCATGACGCGGACGACCTGCCATTTCGATCTGCGCCAGCGCGCCCGGAGCGGACGGGATGGCGGGGATCGTCCCCGCCATCGCTGTTGGACGGCTACTTCAGGTCTGTAACCACCAGTTTTCCCTGCACCCGGTCGGCGATAAATTCGATTTCGGCGCCTTCCTTCATGCGCTCCAGCATGGCCTCGTCGGCCAGGCGGAACACCATCGTCATGGCGGGCATGTCAAGTTTGGTCAGCTCTTCGTGGATGATGGTGACCTTGCCGGCCTTGGCATCGACCTTCTTGACGACGCCCTTCGTGTATTCATTGGCAAGCGATGGGAAGACGGCGGCAGACAACAGGATTGCGGCGGTCAGGAGAGTTGTCAGGTTGCGCATGGAGAATGTTCCTCTTCGTGAATTTCGTTGCGTGACTAGTGGCCGGTGACGGTGAGCATGCCCTTCATCCCCGAATCGTAGTGTCCGGGAATCAGGCAGGCGAATTCGAACGGTCCGGCATTGGCGAATTTCCAGATGACCTCGCCGTCCATGCCCGGATCGAGGCGCACGGAATTGGGATCATCATGTTCCATCTCCGGCATGCGCTCCATGAGCGCCTTGTGCTCCATCACGCCGTCGTGGTTGTCGAGCACGAATTCATGCTCCAGTTCGCCCCTGTTGACGACGACGAAGCGGATGGTTTCGCCCTTCTCGACGGTGATCTCCTTCGGTTCGAACAGCATTTCACCCGCGTCGGATTCCTTCATGATCACCTCGATGGTGCGGTTGACCTGCGATGCCTCGCCGGGATCTCCGACGGCCATCATGCTGCCGCCATGGCCGCCGGAGTGGGTTCCGGCTGCGGTCGCCAGCGCCGTCATGGCCAAGAGCCCTGCGGATGCGATTGAAAGTCTTTTCACGGATTCGGTTCCTTTCGTGAACATTCGGGATGGTGAAACGTCAGCCCTTGACGCCGGGCTGGGCCGGCGAAGGGGTGATTGTGGTGGTTGCGTCGGTGGCCTGGGCGAAATCCGGCAGTTCGCCCGTCCACTCGTAGGCCTGGGTTCCGGGAGGATTTTCATACCAGCCGGGATCGCTGTAATCGCCGGCGGAAATGCCTTCGCGGACCTTGACGACCGAAAACATGCCGCCCATTTCGAGCGGCCCGTAGGGTCCCCAGCCGGCCATCATCGGCACCGTGTTGTCGGGCAGTTCCATCGACATCTCGCCCATGTCCGCCATGCCCGCGGTTCCCATCGGCATGTATTCGGGCTGAACAATCCGGACCTTCCTGGTGAGGGCCGACTTGTCGACACCGATGAAGGTCGGCACGTCGTGGCCCATGGCGTTCATCGTGTGGTGGGACTTGTGGCAGTGGATCGCCCAGTCGCCCAGGTGCCTGGCGTCGAACTCGTAGGCCCGCATGGCCCCGACCGGGATGTCGATCGAGACTTCAGGCCAGCGCGCCTCCGGCCGGACCCAGCCGCCATCCGTGCAGGTCACCTCGAAATCATAGCCGTGCATGTGAACCGGATGGTTGGTCATGGTCAGGTTGCCCACGCGCACGCGCACGCGGTCGTTCCTCGAGACCACCAGGGGGTCGATGTCCGGAAAGATGCGGCTGTTCCATGTCCAGAGGTTGAAGTCCGTCATGGTCATGATCTTCGGCACGTAGGAGCCGGGATCGATGTCGAAGGCATTGAGCATGATCAGGAAGTCCCGATCCACCGGCATGAAGGCCGGATCCCTGGGATGAACGATGAAGAACCCCATCATCCCCATGGCCATCTGCACCATCTCGTCGGCATGCGGGTGGTACATGAAGGTCCCGGATTTGACGAGATCGAACTCGTAGATATAGGTCTTGCCGGGCGGGATCGCCGGATGCGACAGACCGCCGACGCCATCCATGCCCGATGGCAGGATCAGGCCATGCCAGTGCACGGTCGTGTGCTCAGGCAACTTGTTGGTGACGTAGATCCGCACCCGGTCGCCTTCGACGGCTTCGATGGTGGGGCCGATGGACTGGCCGTTGTAGCCCCACAGATAGGCCGTCATTCCGTCGGCCAGCTCCCGCTCCACGGGCTCCGCAACGAGGTGGAACTCCTTGACCCCGCTGTTCATCCGGAACGGCAGGGTCCAGCCGTTGAGCGTCACCACCGGATTGTAGTCCGGTCCGGTCGACGGCATCAGCGGCGCTTGCGTGAGCGGGCTTTCCATCAGGGCAGCATCGGGCAGCCCCATGTTCGTGGTCTTCGACCAGGCGGCCGTGGAGACAAGGGTGGCGCCTGCAGCACTGGCGCCGAGCAATTGACGTCTGTTCATCATGGTCTTGGTCCTTTCAGAAGGTTCAGTGGCCGGCGCCGCCGGCATCGCCGACGGAGGGGGCTGCCGCACTGGCGCCCCGGGCCGCGCCACCGCCATAAAGCGCAGCCGACAGGTTGACATCGGCCAGCCAGAACTCGCGTTTGGCGTTGATCGCCATGAGCAGGGTTCCCACCTTCGCCCTTGTGTCGGCGAGGAGTTCGAAAGTGCTGGTGATCATGCCGTTATAGGTCAGCAGCGATTCCTCCTCGATGGTGGTGCGCAGGGGCACCACCGCATTGCGATAGTGCCGTGCGATCTCGTGGGTGGATCTGTAGGCGGTGTAGGCGGAGCGCGCTTCGGATCGGATGTTGACCGCCTTTTCGGCAAGCTGATTGGCAGCCCGCATATAGGCGAGCTCCGCCTTGCGCAGCCGGGCCTTGCCGCTGTCGAAGATCGGGATCACGAATTCCAGCTCGAGCTGCGGCGTCACCACTGTCTTTCTGGACTTGCTCTCCTCCAGATTGCCGCCGACGATCTCGTATTCGGTCTCGATCTCGCGTTCGGCCTCGACGCCCGAGATGATCTCGAGATCGGTGACAAAGCGTGTGGCATCCGTCAGCCCGTAGCTTTTGGCGACGGCCTCCAGTTCGAGCCTGGCGACGCGAAGATCGACCCGGTTCTCGAGCGCTTCCTGTTCGATCCGGTCTTTCCTGATGAGCTGGCGCGGCAGTTGCGGCAGCTTGTCGGGCACGTAGTATTCAATCTCGCTTCCCCAAAGCCCCATGATCCTTGTGAGCTCTTCCTTGGCCAGCCGCGAGGCCAGCCGGGCTTCGGCCATCTGCCCGGACAATTCGGCGTAGAATGCATGTTCGCGTGCCTGTCCGGCTTTCGGCAAGGCGCCGCTCTCGCCCAGTTTCTGGGCCAGTTCCGACGCGGCGTCGGCCGCGACCCGCGCCCGGTTGAGGTAGGCGACCGTTTCAAATGCTGAAACGGCATTGACCCAGGCGCGGCGCGTATCATTGGCAAGCTTCAGGGTGGCATCGACCGCCCGCATCTGCGCCTGCCTGAATCGTGTGTCGGCGATGCCGACCCGGGCGCGCCGCGTGGCGAGGGACAGGATATTGGCGGCAATCATGCCTTCGATGGCCCGGTAGGCGCCGAGTTCCGGCGCACCGATTCCCAGCAGGCCGATGGAAACCTTCGGATTTTCGGGCAGGCTCTGCTGCCAGGCTTCCGCAGCGGTGATGCCGATGTCGGCATAGGCCGCCTGAAGTCCCCTGTTGTTGAGGAGCGCCACCTGAACGGCCGTGTCGGCATTGAGGGTCTTCTTGTACACCAGGGCATGGACGCGCTCGGACGTGGCCTTTGCCTGGTCCCTGCTCTGGATCCAGACCGTGTCCTTGCCGCCTGTGCCCATGGAGACGGATGCCGCCACGACCCCGAAGCCGGCGTCCCTGCTCGAGTATCCGGCAAGGTCCTGGCTGCTCACGCAGCCGGCCAAGACCAGGGCGGCGGACGAGGCGACGATGATTGATCGGGTTGTGCGGAGGGTGCTCATGAGCCTGTCTCCGCAGCGGGTGCCTGGCTGTCGTTCTGCTGCCGCCAGGGCCTGGGTTCGACGGCAATGCGATGCGTGTATCCGTCCAGAACCGGGCGATGAGGGAGGGTGCGGATCGCGGCGCCGGGATCAGCCGGCGAGGTGAGCGTCGTGACATCGGTCGGCGCGCTCGCTGTGGCACAGCCAGCAAGCGTCAGCGGCGCTGCTGCCGCCCAGAGAAAACGAAACATGATTGTCCTACTGCTGTAGAGAGTGTGATCGGCCGTTGCACACGGCCACCGGACCCGCCCCCAGGGCGGCGTCACACTTCAGGCGCGGGGCGGACGTTCCGGCAATGCCAAGGCTGCCACGACAAGGCCCAGCAGTGGCTGCAATTCGAAATTATCGGGAACAAGCACATCCACTTCTTCGGCCACGATGTCGGTGAGCGCAAAAGAACAGGATGCGGGACAGCACTGGTCTGAAGCGTCGTCGCCTCCGCCCAGATCCATCCCGTGGTCCGTCTCCGCGGTCCCGTGGCCAAGAGTGTGATGATCCGAAGGATGGCCGGCAGCAGACGCGGAAATCACACCGTGCCTGTGCCCGCCCGCAGAGGACCCGGCGCCATCCAAAGCGGCCGCGTGCAGGGTCGCAGGCACAATGCTCGCCAGAACGAGCACCAATGCCAGAACCATTCTCCCGGAGAGGGAAACACGGCGGAACAGCTTCATCATGCCCGAGCGTTAGCCGACAATGTCGTCAAAAACAAGGACCAGGTCATTCACAAGCCGGTGAGTGCCTGTTCCGTCTGAAGGTGCAATTCCGACGGTCCATCAAAAGAACAGACTCCCTCAATGGGTGCCGTTCATGGCGCCCCGATCGACCTCACGACAGTATGACCGACTTCCGGCAGCGCCCCATGGCGATGGACAGGCTGAAGATTGGGGCCTATATTGTCGCCATGTTCTCGCGATTTTTGGCCATCCTTGCCATTCTGTCCATTGCTGTCGTCACAATAGTGACGTCGGCGCATGCGGCGCGGATGAGCTCGGGCTCGAACGGCGCCATGCATTCCATCGCGATGACGCAGGCCCACGGCAGCAGCGATCCGGACTGTGGCGGAGCCGAGGCTTGCGGAACGGCAGACTCAGGCATCTGTGCATTTGTCTGTGCGGGTCTGTCTGTCTATCTGGTCCTGCCGCTCGAGGACGCCGGCCGCTCTGCCGGACCGGGACGGCCTGAGTTGCCACCCGGAACGGCCCTCGCCAGCCGCACGCCCGACCTGGGCGAACGCCCTCCCAAACTCCTCCTCCTCTGATCTCGTCCGGGCCTAGCCCCGGCGTGCCATCGGTTTTTTATTAACGGGACAGCACGTCCCGAGGAGACGCCTATGAACACCCTTTCACGCCGCGGCTTTCTCGCCGCAAGTGCGACGGCAATCGCCGCCGCGCACCTGCCGCGCGTCGCGTTCGCGCAGTCCGCGGCACCGCTTGCCCTGTCTGCCGCCACCCGCACGCTCGACATCGACGGTCGTGCGGCCACCGTCTACGGCCTTGCCGGTCCCGGCGGCCAGGGACTGACACTGGACCCCGGACAGCGGTTCCATGTCCAACTGACCAACAATCTCGACGTCAGCACGATCATCCATTGGCATGGCCAGATCCCCCCCAACATGCAGGATGGCGTTCCGGACATGCCCATGCCCCTTCTCGCGCCGGGAGAGACGCGTTCTTATGATTACGAGACGCAACCGGGCACCCACTGGATGCACAGCCATGTGCCGATCCAGGAGATGCAGCTTCTCGCAGCCCCGCTGATCGTGCGGTCTGTGGAAGACCTGAAGGCCGACCGGCAGGAAGTGGTGCTGTTCCTGCACGACTTTTCGTTCAAGGCGCCCGCAGAGGTGCTGGAGGAGATCGCCGGCGGCGCGGACCATGACGCCGGAAACGCAGTTCCGGGCATGCCCGGAATGAATCATGGCGGGATGGGCAATAGGCCCATGGGTGGCATGATGGGCATGGGTCAGAATGCAATGCCGATGGGCAGCATGCCGGGCATGGGCGGCATGGCCATGGACCTGAACGATTACAAATGGGACGCCTATCTCGCCAATGACCGCACATTGTCGGACCCCGAAGTGGTGCAGGTCGAGCGTGGCGGGCGCATCCGGCTGCGGGTGATCAACGCCTCTGCCGCGACGGTATTCTGGATTGACACCGGGGCGGCGCTGTCCCGGTTGGTCGCGGTGGACGGGCACGGCGTGCAACCGCTGTCAGGCACGCGGTTCGGCCTGGCAATGGGTCAGCGCCTGGATCTCGAGATCGATCTTCCGAACGAGGGCGGCGCGTGGCCTATGCTGGCGCTACGGGAGGGCGCGCGCGAACGCACCGGCCTGATCCTTGCCACACCGGACGCAGAGATCCGGCGCATTGACGCCGTGGCGGAGACAGAGGCGCCCGCATTCGACACCGATCTTGCACAGGAATCCCGTCTGATCGCTCTCAACGCATTGCGGGATCGGCCCGTCGACCGCCGTCACATGCTGATGCTGGCGGGTTCGATGCAACCCTATGGCTGGACCATCAATGGCGCTGCCTGGGGCAGGCACCAGCCGGTTGTCGCGCGCAGCGGCGAACGTGTGGTGCTGTCATTCCACAACATGTCGATGATGGCTCACCCGATGCATCTGCACGGCCATTCATTCCAGGTCGTCGGCCTCAATGGTCGTCCGGTCTCCGGCGCGCTGCGCGACACGGTTCACGTGCCACCGATGTCGATGGTCGATGTCGCGCTCGATGCCGGCGAGGCGGCGCGCTGGATGCTGCATTGCCACCACATGCCGCACCTCGCCTCGGGAATGATGACCGAGTTCGCAGTCACCGCTTCGACCTGACCCCGGACGGGGCGCCCCGTTCGGCACTCGCTCGACCGGCCTCGCGCGCTCGTTCCGGCAGCGCGCAGGCCCAGTCCAGAAATCCCGCCGGGACACCCACGATTGGAGAAAATGATGATGAACGGAAGCGAAATGGGATACGGGATGGGCTTTGGCTGGCTCTTCGGTTTCCTCATCCTGGTGCTCGTGGTCTTGGCCATAGCAGCGCTGGTCAAGTATCTTCGGACCTAGAAGGAAAGACGGACGATGACCTCCACGATCGATCGAAGGATCTCCCTCGCGGGCATCGGTGATGCCGACATGCCTGCCTGTCGCAGTCTCGGCGCCGGCGAGCCAAAGAGGGCGCATCGGCTGATCGAGGATACCGATCCCGCCTCCGCCGAAGGTCAGGTGCGCGATCTTCTGGCGACGGCCGTCGGGGACATCTGACATGACCCTGCGAACCGGCCTTCTCGCGGCGATTGCGATCCTCGGCATCGCCCTGCTCGGCGTCTGGCTGTTCGCGCCTTCGGTGTTCACCGAGGCGCGCGCACTGATGGATGGGGATCGCCTCGAGATGCTGGTCGCGCGCGCCGGGTTCTGGGGACCGGTCCTGATTGTCGCGCTCATGACCGTCGCGATCGTGGCCAGCCCGATCCCCAGCGCGCCCATCGCGCTGGCGGCCGGGGCGGCCTACGGACATGTCTGGGGAACGGTGCAGGTCGTCATCGGCGCCGAGCTCGGGGCGTTGATCGCCTTCGGCCTTGCACGGGTCCTGGGGCACGATGTCTTGCGCCGCTGGTTCGGAGACCGGGTCGACGCCGGGCTGCTGGGCTCGCAGAACGCCTTGACCGCGACGGTCTTCGCAAGCCGCCTGATGCCGTTCGTGTCCTTCGACATGATCAGCTACGCGGCCGGACTGAGCCGCCTCCACGCCTGGCGTTTTGCGCTTGCGACGCTGGCCGGCATCGTTCCGGCGAGCTTCCTGCTCGCCCATGTCGGCGGCGAGGCGGCGAGCGGCGACTTCGGAGCAACCACATGGGCCGTTCTGGCCCTGGGTCTTGTGACGGGATTGCCGCTGTTGTGGGTGGCGACCCGGCAAAAGCGGAAGGAAAACGGATGACGGGTGACTACGAGAAGAACAGCATAACGCTGCCGGGTGCGATCGCCATGGGAACCGGCGTGATGATCGGCGCCGGGATCTTCGCGCTGACGGGCCAGATCGCCGAGCTCGCCGGGCCGCTGTTCCCGCTGTCGTTTGTCGTGGGCGCGATCGTGACCGCCTTCAGCGCCTACACCTACATCAAGATGTCCAATGCGTTTCCCTCCGCCGGCGGCATCGGCATGATCCTGAAGAAGGCCTACGGACCGACGACGGTCGCGGCTGGCGCTTCACTCCTGATGGCGCTGTCGATGGTCATCAACGAGAGCCTCGTCGCGCGCACCTTCGGGGCCTACACGCTGCGGGCCTTTGGCGGTGATCCGGAGAGCATTCTCGTGCCGGTTCTCGGCGTCGGGCTGATTGTCTTTGCCTATCTCGTGAATGTGTCGGGCAACCGGTCGGTCGGGCTCCTGTCCATCGTCATGGCCGTGTTCAAGGTCGGCGGCATCGCCCTGTTCGGAATTGCCGGTCTCTGGGCAAGCGGCATTTCCTTCGAGGCGGCCGGCGGCGACGCGGGCGCAACCGGCTTCGTGGCCTCGGTCGCGCTGTCGATCCTCGCCTTCAAGGGCTTCACGACCATCACCAACAGCGGCGCCGAAATCACCCACCCGCACCGCAATGTCGGCCGGGCCATCATCTTCTCCATTGCAATCTGCGTTGTCGTCTATCTGCTTGTGGCCTTCGCGGTCGGCTCCAGCCTGCCTCTCGACCGTATCGTCGCGGCGAAGGACTACGCTCTGGCCGAAGCAGCAGAGCCCGCCCTCGGCCAGACCGGGTTCTATCTGACGGTGGCGCTCGCACTGGCGGCCACCGCATCCGGTCTCGTCGCCAGCGTTTTCGCGGTCTCGCGGATGCTGGCCATGCTGACCGACATGAAAATGATCCCGCACAGCCATTTCGGGATGCCGGGCACGATCAAGGACCACACGCTCGTCTACACCGTCGTCATCGCCGGCTTTCTGACGCTTTTCTTCGATCTCAGCAGGATCGCCTCCCTTGGCGCCTTCTTCTACCTGGTGATGGACATCATCATCCACTTTGGCGTGTTCCGGCATCTGCGTGACGAGATCGGCGCGCGCGGCTGGGTCCTGCTGACCGCCATCGGGCTTGATGCAGTGGTTCTGGCTGCCTTCGCTGCGATGAAGTGGCGGTCGGATCCGCTGATCGTCGTCATCGGCATCGTGGGCATGGCGCTGGTGTTCCTGTTCGTGCGGGTCTTCCTGGCGCGCAATCCGGCCGGAGAAGACAGCCACGACAAGCACTGAAACAGGCTCGGGATTCCAGTCGCTGGAAACCGCAAGCTGACACCGGACAACAGAAGGCAGGCAGGACATGGACCACGATCATCATCACCACGCTGCACCCGATATTGCGGAAGGAACCGAAACGGCGAAGGACCCGGTCTGCGGCATGACGGTCGCGGTCAGGGCCGATGGGCGCCACGCGGCATTCCAGGGCGAGACCTTTCATTTCTGCTCGGAGAAGTGCCAAACGAAATTCAAGGCGGATCCGTGGTTCTACGCCTCGGGCCGGGCCGCAGGGCGGAAGAAGCCCGCGCCGGCCAACACCCAGTATACCTGCCCGATGCACCCCGAGATTGTCCGCGACGAACCGGGGGCCTGCCCCATCTGCGGCATGGCCCTCGAGCCGATGCTGCCCTCGGATGAACCCAGCGAGGAACTGACCGACTTCACGCGCCGGATGTGGATTTCGGCGGCCGCCGCTGTGCCGCTCATCGTGCTGACGATGGGCGAACTCGTCGCCCTGCCCGTGCGCGACTGGATCGGGCACCGGACCGCCAGCTATCTGGAATTCGTGCTGGCGACGCCGATCGTTCTCTGGGCCGCATTGCCGTTCTTCAAACGCGGCTGGGACTCCGTGGTCAACCGGTCGCCCAACATGTGGACCCTGATCAGCCTGGGTGTGGCGGCGGCCTATCTCTATTCGATATTCGCCACCTTCCTGCCCGGGCTTTTCCCCGAACAATACCGGATGGGCCACGGCGTCGGCACCTATTTCGAGGCGGCGGTGGTGATCGTGACACTGGTCTTCGTCGGCCAGGTGCTCGAACTGCGGGCGCGCGAACGCACCGGCGACGCCATCCGTGCGCTGCTCGATCTCGCCCCCAAGACCGCGCGCCGCATTCTGCCCGATGGAGCGGAGTATGACGCGCCGCTCGAGAACATCATGGAAGGCGACCGGCTGCGGGTGCGTCCCGGCGATGCCGTCCCCGTCGACGGAACGGTGATCGAGGGCCGGTCGACCCTGGACGAGAGCATGCTGACCGGCGAATCCATGCCGGTGGAAAAGGGTCCGGGCGATGCGGTGACCGGAGCGACGATCAACAAGAACGGCAGTCTTGTGATCGAAGCCGGCAAGGTCGGAGCCGATACGGTGCTGGCGCAGATCGTGGCGATGGTGTCGAACGCGCGCCGCTCGCGTGCCCCGATCCAGGGGCTGGCGGACCGCGTCTCGGCCGTGTTCGTGCCGACCGTGGTGGCCGTCGCGATTGTCGCCTTCGTCGTCTGGATGATTTTCGGACCGGAACCCGCGCTGGTCTTTGCCATCGCCGCGGCCGTGTCGGTGCTGATCATCGCCTGCCCTTGCGCGCTGGGGCTGGCGACGCCGATCTCGATCACCACGGCGGCGGGCCGCGGCGCGCAGGCCGGCGTGCTGATCAAGGATGCCGAGGCGCTCGAGCGCATGGCGGCCGTGGATACCTTGATCGTCGACAAGACAGGCACATTGACCATGGGCCAGCCGAAGCTGACCGATACCGTTGCGCTCGGGGACCTGTCGGAGGCGGACCTGCTGTCGCTCGCCGCGGCGCTCGAGCGCGGCTCGGAACATCCGCTGGCCGAGGCCATCGTCGAGGGAGCCGACGCACAGGGCGCCCCGCGGCAGGAGGCCGAGGATTTCGAGGCGGTCACCGGCATGGGAGTACGCGGCAGGATAAGCGGCCGCGCGGTGGCGCTCGGCAATGCGGCGATGATGCGGGAGATGGGGCTCGACACGGCGCAGGCGGAAGCAAAAGCCGACAGCCTGCGCGCCGAAGGCAAGACTGCGATGTTCATCGCGGTCGAGGGCGCGCTAGTGGGCATCGTGGCGGTGGCCGATCCGATCAAGGAGTCGACCGCGCAAGCGATCAGGGAGCTTCACGCCCAGGGACTGCGCGTCATCATGGCAACCGGCGACAATGAACGCACGGCGCAGGCCGTGGCCGGCAAGCTCGGGATCGACGAGGTGCGCGCCGGCGTATTGCCGGAGGCCAAGAAGGACCTGATCGATCAATTGCGGCGCGAGGGTCGCAAGATCGCGATGGCGGGCGACGGCGTCAACGACGCGCCCGCGCTCGCTGCCGCCGATGTCGGCATCGCCATGGGAACGGGGGCGGATGTTGCCATGGAAAGCGCCGGCATCACGCTGCTCGGCGGCGATCTGATGGGCATCGTCCGGGCGCGCAAGCTTGCCCGCGCCACCTTGCGCAACATCAAGCAGAACCTGTTCTTTGCCTTCGCCTACAATGCTCTCGGCGTGCCGATCGCGGCGGGCCTGCTCTACCCGGTCACCGGCCTGCTGCTCTCACCCATGATCGCGGCGGCGGCGATGAGCCTGTCCTCCGTATCTGTGATCTCGAACGCCCTCCGGCTCAGGCGGGTCGACCTCTGAAGCCAGAAGGGATCGGGGACACTGCACCGAACCACGTCATCCCATCTCGAAAGGAAACAAGATGACCAGAAATGCACTCTCCCGCCGCGCCATCCTCATTGGTGGAACGGCAGTGTTGGCGGCTGCGCCGCTGCAGGCCCTGGCGCAAGCCGCCGGCCCGGCGATCCATGTGCTGAAGGATCCGGACTGCGGCTGCTGCTCCGCCTGGATCGAGATCCTCGAGAATGAAGGCTTCGCCGTCACGGTCGAACCGAGCGCCGGAGCTGAACTGATGCGCTACAAGCTCCTGAGCGGCATCCCCGAAGAAATGGCCTCCTGCCATACGGGGCGGATCGATGGCTACATGATCGAGGGCCATGTTCCGGTGGCCGACATTCGCCGTCTTCTGGATGAACGCCCCGACGCGGTCGGCCTTGCGGTGCCGGGCATGCCCTATGGTTCACCCGGGATGGGGCCCGAGAGCGAACGCGAAGCCTATGACGTCTTTCTGATCCGGCGCGATGGCACGGCGATGCCCTATTCGAGCTATCGCGCGGCATGAGTGCGCGCTCGCGGCAAGGTGGTCATCCTGGCCGCTTTGCCTCAACTTCCAGACCATGGCGCATGCCCTGATCGGCGACTGTTTTTCGCGGCCGCCCGACGGTCATTCCTTGATGTAGGGCTGTCCATCGGCGGC
>NZ_JRJG01000106.1 GCF_000759435.1 Hoeflea sp. BAL378 | reverse complement strand
TCGACGGCGGCGGCGGTTTCCTCGAGCGAGGCCGCCTGCTGCTCGGTGCGGCGCGCCAGATCATCGGCGGCGGAGCGGAGCTGGCCGGAATTGTCGCTGATCGAGCGGGCATTGTCGCGGATATGGCGCATGGCGTCGCGCATGCGCTCGATCGACTCGTTGAAATCGACCCGCAGGCTGTCGAGCTCGCTGGCGAACGGCGTGTCGATGGTCGAGACCAGGTCGCCCTGCGACAGGCTGCGCAGGGCCGAGCCGAGCTGGCTCACGGCGAAGGCGAGCTCGGCATCGGCCCGGGCCTTCTCGCTGTCGGATTTCTCGCGGGCGCGGGCGGCCAGGTCGCGGTCGCGGCTCATCTCGTCCTCGACCCGGATCTTGTCGATGGCGCTCGACTTGAAGACATCGAGCGCGCGGGCCATCTCGCCGATCTCGTCGGCGCGGCCCGAATCGGTGACGGCGACGTCGAGATCGCCCGAGGCCACGTCGCGCATGGCGGCGACCAGGCGGCGGATCGGCCCCTTCAGCGCGGCGATCAGCAGGGCGGCCGCGGCAAGGCCGAAGAAGCCGATGACCAGCGCCGCCGAGAGCGTGATGGAACTGGCGCGGTCCTTGACGGTTTCGGCGCCGCGCTGCTGGCTGCTGGCGAAATCGAGCACGCTGTTCCAGGCCTGGTTGATGCGGGTGGAGGCCGCAAGGAACAGGGCGGTTTCGGCCTCGCGCCGGCCCATCAGGTCGGCCATCAGCGCCGGAATGGTGACGGATTTGGCGCTCCAGGCCGAGCCGATGGTTTCCATGACGACGTCGCCGCCGTTGGAGAAGGCGATCAGCTCGATGCTCTTGTCGACCGCGGCGAGCCGCGCCGCCACCTGTTCGGCCCTGGACGCTTCGGGATTGGCGACGAAATTGACCATCGCCAGCTCCAGCGCCGCCAGATGGGCGAGGAAATCGCGGCTGTCGGTGATGATCTGCTCGCCCTCGAGAATGGAGGCGTCGAGCTTGCCGAAGGTGTCGGTGGCCTCGCGCGAGACCTGGGAGGCGAGGCCCTGCAGCATGATGCCGGCGGGGCGCAGCGCATTGGCGAATTTCTGCAGCTCGATCATGCCCGTCTCGCCGGTCATGCCCTTGTCGAGGGTCGCGAGCAGGCCGCCCATGTTGTCGGCGATCATGCTGCGGACCACCGGCTTGGTGGCGGGGATCGCCTCGGCCAGGTCGCGGTTCATGGCGGTGATGGTCCGCTTCAGGCCTTCGGCGGCCTTGAAGGCCTCCTCGGGCGTGGTCGCCGCCGAGATGGCGCCGGAGATCTCGACCACGGCCTGGGCGCCGCTGGCGAGCTGGTCGGCGGCGCGCAGCTTGCTCTTGGTCTCGTCCTCGGCGAGCGCGAGCTCGGCGCCGACGCTCTCGATCCTGAGGGTCAGGCGGTCGCGCACGGCACCCAGCTCGGCGAAGGTCTCGCCGAAGGCCGCGCGGATGGCCTCGACCTCGCCGTGGATCGCCCACAGCGCGTCGACATCGCCGCGCAGCTCGGCGGCGAGCGCGGTGGAGCGGCGGATGGCCTCGGATTCCTCCTCGGTGTCGGCAAGGGCGAGCACCTTTTCCATGCGCGCGAGCTGGTCGTCGAGGCTCGCCATCACCGCGGCGCGCTTGTCCTCGTTCTGGTCGTGCAGGAAATTGGTCATCCCGGCATAGGCTTCCTTGAACCCGCTCAGGGTCTCGATGCTGGCGCTGGTGCCGGTGAGGCGCCCGCCCAGCAGCGAGCCGGTGTAGAGATTGACCGCGGCGAGGCCGGCCA
>NZ_JRJG01000105.1 GCF_000759435.1 Hoeflea sp. BAL378 | reverse complement strand
GACGCCGCCGTCAATCTCGATGTGGATCGGCCGGTCGCCGATCATCCTCTTCACCCGCGCCACCTTGTCGACCACCGAAGGAATGAAGGCCTGGCCGCCGAAGCCCGGGTTCACCGTCATCAGCAGGATCAGGTCGAGCCGGTCGAGCACGTATTCGATCACGCTTTCATGGGTCGACGGATTGAGCGAGACGCCGGCTTTCTTGCCCAGCGCCCGGATCGCCTGCAGCGAGCGGTCGAGATGGGTGGTGGCCTCGGCGTGGACGGTGATGATGTCGCAGCCGGCCTCGGCGAAGGCCTCGAGATAGGGATCGCAGGGCTCGATCATCAGGTGGCAGTCGAACACGGCCGTGGTCCGCGGCCGCACCGCCTTGACGATTCCGGGACCGAAGGTGATGTTGGGCACGAAATGACCGTCCATCACATCAAGATGGATCCAGTCGGCGCCGGCGCGAACCACGCCCTCGATGTCCTCGCCCAGGCGCGAGAAATCGGCGGAGAGGATGGACGGGGCGATCAGCACGGGACGGGTCATCAGGGGTTCCTCGCGTTTGGGGCCGGCGGCCCTTGCTCTTGCGCGTTCGTTTGCCCGAACAGCCGTGCCGCGGTCAAGGCGGCGCAAGCGCGCATCTGTGCAAAGCCGGCGCTAGCCCCGCCCCGCGGCTTGCCAGAACCGGGTCCCGGCGGGCAGTGTCGGGACAAATGACAGGAGCCCCCCGCATGACCAGACCGCCGATCAGCCAGTCCATCGTGTTCACCTACACCGACGACCTCGAGCGCGGCTCGCGGTTTTTCCGCGAGGTGATGGAGCTCGACTTCGTGGTCGACCAGGGCGCGTGCCACATCTACCGGCTGACGCCCTTGAGCTATATCGGGATCTGCACCCTGCCCGACCGGCCGCGCGGCACGGCCGGCGTGACGCTTACCATCGTGACGCCCGACGTCGACGGTTGGCGCGATTTCCTCGAGGCCAAGGGCGTCACCTATGTGAGCGGCCCCGCGCACAGCGCCGAATTCGGCGTCTACTCGTCGCTGTTTCATTCGCCCGACGGCTACCGCGTCGAGATCCAGGGCTTTGACGATCCGGACTGGGACAAGAAGATCGTCCCGGTCTGATCAGAAGCGGATCGGCTCGCGGGTCATCTCGAGATGCAGCTTCTCGCCGCTCCAGGGATTGGCCTCGCACACCGCCTCGTCGAGCTCGACGCCCAGGCCTGGCTCGCTCGAGGGGATGACGTAGCCGTCGTCCCACTCGATCTTCTTCTTGAGCACCTCGGCGTGGAAGCCGTCCCAGGTCTTGATCGATTCGAGCACCAGGAAATTGGGCAGCGTGGCGGCGAGCTGGATATTGGCGGCGGCGACCAGCGGTCCGCAATAGCAGTGCGGCGCGACTTGGATGCCGAAGGCCTCGGCCATGCCGGCGATCTTCTTGGTTTCGAGAAGCCCGCCGGAGCGACCGAGATTGGGCTGCAGGATGCTGGCCGCGCGCGCCTCGATCACGCGGGCGAATTCATGCTTGGTCACCAGCCGCTCGCCGGTGGCGACGGGGATCGAGGTTCCGCGCGCCACCTCGGCCATGGCGCCGATCTGGTCGGGCGGCACCGGCTCCTCGAACCACAAGGGATCGGCCGCCTCGATGGCGCGGGCCATGCGGAGGGCGCCGCTCGCGGTGAACTGTCCGTGGGTGCCGAACAGGATGTCGGCGCGGGTGCCGACCGCCTCGCGCACCGCGCGGACCATGCGCGCCGACAGGTCGATGTCGGTCAAGAGCGGCTGGTGCCCGCCCTGCACCCGGTAGGGACCGGCGGGGTCGAACTTGACCGCGGTGAAGCCCTGCCGCACCGCTTCCAAGGCGGCGGCGGCGGCGAGATCGGGGTCGTTGTAGACATTGACCGGGCTGTCGGTGGCGATCGGGTCGACGCTGCCGGTGGCCGGATAGAGATAGGTGTAGGACCTGAGCCCCTCGTGCACGCGGCCGCCCAGAAGCTTGTGCACCGGCTGGCCGGCTTCCTTGCCGATGATGTCCCAGCAGGCCATCTCCAACGCCGAGCAGCAGGCCATCATGGTCATGTCCGGGCGCTGCGAGAAGCCCGAGGAATAGCAGAGCCGGAAGAAATTCTCGATGTCGTGCGGGTCGCGGCCGACCAGATAGCGCGAAGCCACGTCCTCGATCAGCTTGGCCGTCAGATGCGGATCGAAGGCCGCGTCATAGGCCTCGCCATAGCCCACGACGCCGCCGTCCGTCACAAGCTTGACGAACAGGAAATAGCGGCCGCCGATCTGCGGCGGCGGGTTGCCGACGACGAAGGTCCGGACATCGGTGATTTTCATGAAGGTCTCCGCGAGAGGCTGTTTGGTCGGCCGCACTCGATCAGGATTCAGCGATGAAATCCAGCCCCGTCCGCGACATCCCGGCATAGGTCACGCGCCACCGGCGGGCTCAGGCAGGAGGCATCGGGGGCAAGCATCGGGCAAGCTTGACCTGACAGGGTGTCCATTCAAAGGTCTCACGCAAAGAAACCAGATGATCCAGCTTTCCATCTGCCTGCCGACCCGCAACAGGCAGAGCTACTGCATCGAAACGATCCGCGCGCTTGCCGCGACCAAGGGTACGGACTTTGAAGTCATCGTCGGCGACAATTCCGACGACGGCTCGGTGCTGGCGGATTTCTTTGCCCGGGAACTCCAGGATCCGCGTTTCCGCCTGATCGGCCCCGAAGCCGCCGTGCTGCCGATGGTGGGCAATTGGGAGCGGCTGGCGGGCGCGGCCAGGGGGCGCTGGGTGTCGGTCATCGGCGACGACGACTATATCGACCCCAGGCTGGTGCTGATGCTCAAATATTACGAGCGGCTCTACCCCGAGGTGGAAGCCGTCGGCTGGAGCCGGATGCATTTCAACTGGCCGGACAACCGGCCGGAACCGGCCCTGTCGGTGGTGCCGGTCACTCACGACACCTATGTGGCCGTGAAATCGCTTCTCCAGGACCGTCTCTACCGCTGGAGCGAGGGCAACCGACGGCCGTCCGCCGGTTTCGGCGCCTATCACGGCGCCATCCGCAGGTCGCTCATGGAGCGCATCAAGCGGAAATTCGGCGGACGCTATTTCGAACACCCGACGGTCGACTTCGAAAGCTCCTGCAAGGTCATTCTCGAGGCGCGGATGCTGGTTCACTGCCAGCGCCCCTTCTCGGTTCTGGGCGCGTGCGCGGCGTCGAACTCGGCGGGCGCGCGGCGGCGGGAGACCACGACCGAACGCGCCAAAGCCTTCCTGGCGGAATCGGCCGGCACGGTCGACATGAACGACCCGGTGTTTCCGTTCCCGCTCAACGGGGCGGGCGTGTCCAATTGCGCGGTCATCGCCTCGACGACCTCGTGGTTCTGCCGCACCTACGGGATCGACCTCACCGGATTTCCCGAGAATTTCGCCCGCGCCGCCATGGACGAATGCAACGTAACCACCGTCGAGGAAGAGTACGAGCTCAAGAAATCCTACTTCGAGCGCGGCTTCGAGGCGTGGGAGGGCGGCAAATGGCGCGCGTTCTTCAAGCCCGCCCCGTTCTGGGGCAACCGGTCGGTCAATGAGATGTCCGGGGTCCTCAAGGACCAGCTCTACATACGGGAAGATGCGACGCCTTCGCAGACACCCGCCGAGTTCTACCGGTTCGGCGAAAATGCCATCCTCCCCGTCGACATCGTCGCCTCCGGCGCCCGGGTCTTCGCGCGATGACCAGGCTCACCATCTGCATTCCCACCCGCAACCGCCAGGCCTACGCCATGGACGCCGTCCGGCACATGCTGGCCTCGCCGCGGGACGATTTCGAAATCCTGCTCGGCGACAATTCCGATGACGCCGCGCCGCTCGCGGATTTCGTGGCGGAGGCGGGCGACCCGCGGCTGCGGCTGTTGCCGCCCGAGGCCAAGCCGCTGTCGCTGAGGTCGAACTGGGAGCGGATGCCGCCCCATGCGCGCGGCGAGTGGGTGAGCTTCATCGGCGACGACGACTATCTCGATCCGGAACTGTGCGAAGCGCTGCGCGTGACGAGCCTCAGGGTGCCGCATGTCGACGCGTTTACCTGGGGCCGCTCCTTCTTCGTCTGGCCCGACGCGCGCACCGGCCGGGAAATCACCAAGATCCCGACGGGCAGCCATCTGATCCACATGGAAAAGAAGGACCTGATGCGCAAGATGTTCTTCTGGGAAGACGCCAAGGACCGGCCGGCCTGTCCGTTCGGGGTCTATCACGGCGCGCTCAAGAAGGACCTGATGGAGCGGATCCGGGACGCTTTCTCCGACCGCTATTTCGAGCATCCCAATGTCGACTACGACAGCATCTGCAAGACCGTGATGATGTCGGACGCCTGCATCTACTGGGAACGGCCGCTCTCGGTGTTCGGCTCGTGCAAGGCGTCCAACAGCGCCGGCCTGCGCGACGACCAGCTCGGCAAGGAGCGGCTCCGGACCTTCCGCGAGGAAAATGACGGCGAGATGGAGGCGAGGGACTTTCCCATTCCGATCGACCTCGGCATCACCGCCTCCGTCGCCCACACCATCGAATGGTTCAAGCAACGCTACGGCATCGAACTCAACGGCTGGGAAGAGGGCTTCATCAAGGCCTGCGCCGGCAATTGCGAGACCGAGAGCGACCGGACACGGTTCGAAGAGAAGAAGGCCGCCTATGGAGCCGCGATCAAGGCCTGGGGCGGCGAGAAGGCGCAGAAACTGTTCGCGCCCGTCTATCGCTACCGGGCCGATGTGCCGCGCTTCATGGGCCATGCCGAGGGACATCTCAACTTCGACATGGGGATCGGCGACGCGCGCACGGCTGCCGAATTCTACAAGATCATCGACGGCATGCTGTTCCCGGTGCGGCTTCTGGAAAGCCGCCTGGCCGCCTAGATGACAGACTGCCAAGAGGACCGCGCAGGGCGGCGCGCCGCGACCGGCCGCCAGGGGGAACCAATCGCATGGGTTTGACAGAGAGTATCCTGGCCTCGCATCCCGTCGGGACCCGCGCTCTGCCCCGCCTCCGCGCCGGGCGCGCGGGCGGATCCGCATGACCATGCGCCGGGTGGTCGTCAGCCAGTCGATGTATTTTCCCTGGGTGGGCCTGCTCGAGCAGGTCCGGCTCGCCGACGTGTTCATCCATTATGACGACGTCCAGTTCACCCGGAACAGCTTCTTCGGCCGCGTGCAGGTGAAGATCCCCGGCGGCACGACCTGGATGAGCGTCCCCCTGAGCGACTTCCGGCGCGGGCAGACCATCGACGAGGTGCGCGTCAAGCCGGTCGAGGAGTGGGCGGAGCGGCATCTTTCGCTACTGGAGGAGAGCCTGCGCCATGCCCCCTTTGCCGAAGACGCCTTCGATCTGTTCCGCACGGTCGTCGCCGGCAAGCATGACACGATCGGCGAACTGGCGCGCGCCAGCATGATGGCGTTGTCCCGCTACTTCGGGCTTGAAGACGGGACCCGGTTTGTCGATTCGCGCGATCTTGGCGTCGGCGGTTCAAGCAGCCAGCGGCTGCTGGGGCTCGTCAAGGCGGTGGGCGGCACCGACTACATCACCGGGCACGGCGCGCGCAACTATCTCGACCACGGCATATTCGAGGCCGAAGGCATCAGCGTCTCCTACATGGATTACCAACGGACGCCCTATCCGCAATCGCATGGCGCCTTCACGCCCTACGTGACGGGCCTGGACCTAGTGGCCCATTGCGGCCGCGGGGGCTTGAGCAACATCGCGTCGCAGACGCTGAACTGGAAGGATTTCTTGCATGGACCCTCATGAGGCATTCCGCGCCGAAGTGGAGACCAACATCGACGGCCTGGTGGGCGACACCGACCTGCAGGCGCTGTCGCGGGTCTGGATCCGCGAAGCCACGCCCTACAAATGGTCCTATAATTTCTCCTGGTTCGGACGGCCGGCGATCCAGCTTCCCAACGACGCCTGGGCGCTGCAGGAGCTGGTCTGGAAGGTCAGGCCCGACCTCATCATCGAAACCGGCATTGCGCACGGCGGGTCGCTGATCTATTCGGCGTCGCTGCTGGCGCTGCTCGACCTGTGCGACGCCACCGAGAAGGGCGAGGTGCTCGATCCACGCCAGCCGAAACGCAAGGTGCTGGGCATCGACATCGACATCCGCGCCCACAATCGCGCGGCGATCGAGGCGCATCCGCTGTTCGCGCGCATCGACATGATCGAAGGCTCGAGCATCGAAGCTGAGACGGTCGAGAAGGTCCGCGCCATTGCGTCGGGCTACCAGCGGATCCTGGTGTGCCTCGATTCGAATCACACCCATGACCATGTGCTGGCCGAGCTCGAGGCCTATGCGCCGCTGGTCACGCCGGGCAGCTACTGCATCGTCTTCGACACGCTGATCGAGGACACGCCCGTCTGGCTCGGCGGCGACCGCCCCTGGGGGCCCGGCAACAGTCCCAAATCGGCGGTGCACGCCTACCTCAAGACCAATCCCGGATTCGAGATCGACAGCCGCATCGACAAGAAACTGCTGATCACGGTGGCGCCTGACGGATTCCTGAAGAGGATCGGCTGACGGCGCGGCCGGCCCTCCGGCGGCAAGCGTGAAAAATCCGGTCTCTCCGCTCAGGCGGCGGGAAAACCGTGGATGTACCTAGGGAACGGTGATTTAAATCGATTGAAAAACTAAACCGGGACAAGCATGAGAATTTTCTTGTTTTCGCCCTCGAAAAACACGCTATAGAAACGGGTAGGGGAAAGAGGGCGCAATTTAAGCGTCCCCCATAAAAAGTCGAGAGGGACAGCGGCCTCATGGAGTATTTTCTTCAGCAGCTTATCAATGGGCTCACACTGGGGTCCATTTATGGGCTCATCGCCATCGGCTACACCATGGTCTATGGCATCATCGGCATGATCAATTTCGCCCATGGCGACATTTTCATGGTCGGTTCGTTCATCGCGCTCGCGACCTTCCTGGCGCTGGTCGCCATCGGCATCTCGGCCCTGCCGCTGATCCTGTTCATCACGCTTCTGGTGTCCATGCTGTTCACCTCCGCCTGGGGCTGGACGGTCGAGCGGCTGGCCTACAGGCCGTTGCGGGGATCGTTCCGGCTGGCGCCGCTGATTACCGCCATCGGCATGTCGATCGTGCTGCAGAATTTCGTCCAGATCACCCAGGGCGCGCGCGTCAAGCCGCTGCCGCCGCAGATCCAGGGCGGCGTCACCCTGATCGAAGGCGTGACCGAGAACGGCACCATCGCCGTGCAGCTCTCCTACATGCAGATGATCATCATCGCCACCACGCTCGCCCTGATGATCGGCTTCTCGCTGCTCATCTCCAAGACCTCGCTCGGCCGCTCGCAGCGCGCCTGCGAACAGGACCAGAAGATGGCGGCGCTGCTCGGCGTCAATGTCGACCGGACGATCTCGCTGACCTTCGTCATGGGCGCGGCGCTGGCCGCAGTCGCCGGCTTCATGTTCCTGCTGCTCTATGGCGTGATCGATTTCTACATCGGCTTCCTGGCCGGCGTGAAGGCCTTCACCGCCGCGGTGCTGGGCGGCATCGGCTCGCTTCCGGGCGCCATGCTCGGCGGGCTGCTGATCGGCCTCATCGAAGTCTTCTGGTCGGGCTATTTCTCGGTCGAGTACAAGGACGTCGCCGCCTTCTCGATCCTGGTGATCGTGCTGATCTTCATGCCGTCCGGCCTGCTCGGCAAACCTGAAGTCGAGAAAGTCTAATGACCACGGCTCCCTCTACGGCCCGTATGGCCGACTCCGTCAAGGACGCAGCGATCGCGGCACTTCTCGTCGCGGTGCTCGGGTTCTTTTTCCTCGCCCTCAGGACCGACATCGGCACCGGCGGGCTCGACCTGACCACCCGCTGGGGCCTGTGGTTCATCGCCATCGCCATCACCTTCGGGGTGCGGCTGGCCTTGAACCTGTTCGTGTTCAAGGCGGCCAGGCCGGTCACGCGCGGCATCAAGGTCACGGCTCCCGCGGGCCTGACCAGCTTCGTCGGCCGTTTCCTGGGCCCCTTCCTGCTCATCCTGGCACTGTGCCTGCCGTTCCTGCTGATGGCGCTGTTTCCCAACCGCGACCGCCAGTTCATCGACCTCGCCATCCTGATCATGACCTATGTCATGCTCGGCTGGGGCCTCAACATCGTCGTCGGCCTCGCCGGGCTTCTCGATCTCGGCTACGTCGCCTTCTATGCGGTGGGTGCCTATTCCTTCGCGCTGCTGGCCCAGTATTTCGAGATCGGCTTCTGGACGGCGGTGCCTCTGGCGGGCCTGCTGGCCGCCCTGTGGGGCATCATCCTGGGCTATCCGGTGCTCAGGCTCCGGGGCGACTACCTCGCCATCGTCACGCTCGCCTTCGGCGAGATCATCCGGGTGGTGCTGCTCAATTGGTATGACTTCACCGGCGGCCCGGACGGGATCTCCGGCATCCCCAAGCCCAGCTTCTTCGGCCTGGATTTTTCCAGGACCGGCGGCTTCGCCGAGTTCTTCGGCCTCGACTACGATTCGATCCACCGCTTCATCTATCTCTACTACATCATCCTGGTGCTGGCGCTGATCACCAACTTCGTCACGCTCCGGCTCAGGAAGCTGCCGATCGGCCGGGCCTGGGAAGCGCTGCGCGAGGACGAGATCGCCTGCCGCTCGCTCGGCATCAACACCACCAACACCAAGCTCACGGCGTTTTCGATCGGCGCGATGTTCGCCGGCTTCGCCGGATCCTTCTTCGCCACGCGGCAGGGTTTCATCTCGCCGGAAAGCTTCACCTTCCTGGAATCGGCGATCATCCTCGCCATCGTGGTGCTGGGCGGGCTCGGCTCGCAGGTGGGCGTCGTCATCGCCTCGGTGGTGATGATCGGCGGCATCGAGGTGCTGCGTAACCTGGGCTTCCTCAAGGAAATCTTCGGCCCCGATTTCGAACCGACCCAATACCGCATGCTGATCTTCGGCCTCGCCATGGTGCTGATCATGGTCTGGAAGCCGCGCGGCATCATTTCGAGCCGGAATCCTTCCGCGGTCTACAAGGAACGCAAGAAGATCAGCTCGGACATGGTCGCCCAGGGCGAGGGCCACTGATGGAAACCGCAATGACCACCACCTCCGCGCACAACTGGGATCACAATGTGGTGCTGTCGGTTGAGCACCTGACCATGCGTTTCGGCGGCCTGGTCGCCGTCAACGACCTGAGCTTCAATGTCGGCCGCGGCGATATCACCGCGCTCATCGGCCCCAACGGCGCCGGCAAGACCACGGTGTTCAACTGCGTCACCGGCTTCTACAAGCCCACCGAAGGCCGCATCGCCATGCGGCACGGCGCGGGGCTGCAGGCTGACCGCATCGAGGCGCTGACCCGCACCGGGCGCCAGTTCGACGATGACGGCGACAACCGGGTGTTCCTGCTCGAGCGCATGCCGGATTTCGAGATCTCCAAGCGCGCCAAGGTCGCCCGCACGTTCCAGAACATCCGCCTGTTCGGCGGCATGACGGCGCTCGAGAACCTGCTGGTGGCGCAGCACAACCCGCTGATGATCGCCTCGTCGATGACCATCGGCGGCATCCTCAACCTGCCGGGCTACCGCAAGGCGCGCGCCGAGGCGATCGACTTCGCCGCCTACTGGCTCGAGAAGACCGGCCTGATCGACCGGGCCGACGACCCGGCCGCCGATCTGCCCTACGGCGCGCAGCGGCGGCTCGAGATCGCCCGCGCGATGTGCATCAGGCCGCATCTTCTGTGCCTGGACGAACCCGCCGCCGGCCTCAACCCGCGCGAATCCACCGAACTCAACGAACTGCTGCAATATATCCGCAGGGACCATGACACCTCGATCCTGCTGATCGAGCACGACATGGGCGTGGTCATGGAGATCTCGGACCATGTCGTCGTGCTCGACTACGGCCAGAAGATCGCCGACGGCAGCGCCGAAGACGTCAAGAACGACCCGAAGGTGATCTCGGCCTATCTCGGCGTCGACGAGGACGAGGTCGCCGCGGTCGAGGAAAGCATCGACATGCCCGTCATCCATCACGCCAAGAAGCCCTCGGAGAACGGTGAAGGAGGCCAGCCATGAGCGGTGACCGGAACCTTCTGACGATCCGCGGCGTCGAGACCTATTACGGCAAGATCGTCGCCCTGCGCGGCGTCGACGTCGACGTGCAAAAGGGCGAGATCGTCACGCTGATCGGCGCCAACGGCGCCGGCAAGTCGACGCTGATGATGACCATCTGCGGCAACCCGCGGGCGCGCGCCGGCTCGATCGTCTTCGACGGGCAGGACATCACCCAGACGCCGACCCACGAGATCATCCGGATGGGCATCGCCCAGTCGCCCGAAGGGCGCCGGATCTTCGGCCGGATGACGGTGCTCGAGAACCTGCAGATGGGCGCGCAGCTCGTCTCCGACGATCATTTCGAGGACGATCTCAAGCGCGTCTACGACCTGTTCCCGCGGCTCAAGGAACGCCAGGGCCAACGCGGCGGCACGCTGTCGGGCGGCGAGCAGCAGATGCTGGCGATCGCCCGGGCGCTGATGAGCCGGCCGAAGCTGCTGCTGCTCGACGAGCCGTCGCTGGGGCTGGCGCCGCTGATCGTCAAGCAGATCTTCGAGATCATCAAGGAACTCAACTCGAACGAGGGGCTCACCGTGTTCCTCGTCGAGCAGAACGCGTTCCACGCGCTCAAGCTCGCGCACCGCGGCTATGTGATGGTGAACGGCAACATCACCATGTCGGGCACCGGCGCCGAGCTGCTCAAGCGCGACGAAGTCCGCGCGGCCTATCTCGAGGGCGGCGCTCACTGATGCGGGCCCTGCCCCGGCCTGATCGGCTGGGCGGCATGCATCGATTTGGAAGGATGCGGCACGCCGCGCCGGTCAGATGACCGGCGGCGCCGCGACAAGGAGCTAGGACATGGAACAGGGCCTCTTGTGGGAAGTCTCGATCGCCGAATTCATCTTCGTGACGATGTTTCTCGGCGGCGGCACCGCCTGGATGACCGGCCGGGCGGTGGCGCAGACCTGGCGCACGTCGTTCCAGCTTGCCTGGTACATGGTGCTGCTGGGGTTTGCGGTGCGCTTCATCCATTTTGCGCTGTTTGGCGGCACGCTGCTGTCGCCCTACTATTTCGTGGTCGATTTCGTGGTGATCCTGATCTTCGCGTTTCTGGGCATGCGCTACACCCGTGCCGCGCAGATCGCCCAGCAATACAGCTTCGCCTTCGTCCGCTCCGGCCCGTTCGGCTGGCGGCAAAAAGGCAATTAACCGCATCGCGATGCGGTTTCGACCATCCTCTAAAAAGCTCTGTATTTCTTTGAACAGATCGGCTTAGATGGACCCATACGGGGCATGACGCCCCCCACACCGGCGCCGAACACTGTCTGCGCCTGCGGCACCGGTGAAAGGAAACGAACAGGCGCTACTGGGAGTTAACATGAAGAAGATTCTACTGGCCGGAGCCGCCCTTGGCTTCGCAATGTCTTCGGCACAGGCCGAAATCGTTATTGCGACCGCTGGTCCGATGACCGGCCAATACGCATCCTTCGGGGAACAGATGAAGACCGGCGCCGAACAGGCTGTCGCCGACATTAACGCCGCCGGCGGCGTCAATGGGGAAATGCTCAAGCTCGAAATCGGCGATGACGCCTGCGATCCGAAGCAGGCCGTGGCTGTCGCCAACCAGTTCGCCGGCTCCGGCGTGGTGTTCGTGGCAGGCCATTTCTGCTCGGGCTCCTCGATCCCGGCTTCGGCTGTCTATTCCGATGAAGGCATCATCCAGATCTCGCCTGCTTCGACCAACCCGGCCTTCACCGATGAACGTCCGGGCGGCGCCGACGGCGGCATCTACCGCGTCTGCGGCCGTGACGACCAGCAGGGCGAAACCGCTGCTGCCTATCTGTTGAAGAACTTTGCCGACAAGAAGGTCGCCTTCGTTCACGACAAGACCGCCTACGGCAAGGGTCTCGCCGACGCCACCATGGGCTCGTATGAAGCAGGCGGCGGCAAGCCGGCCATGTACGAAGCCTACACCGCCGGTGAAAAGGACTACTCTGCTCTCGTCTCGAAGATGAAGCAGGAAGGCATCGACGTGCTCTACGTCGGCGGCTACCACACCGAAGCCGGCCTGATGGCCCGCCAGATGAAGGAACAGGGCATGTCCACTGTTCTGGTTTCGGGCGACGCTCTCGTCACCGACGAATACTGGGCCATCACCGGCGACGCCGGCGAAGGCACGCTGATGACCTTCTCGCCGGATCCGACCAAGCAGGAAACCGCTGCCGCCGTCGTCAAGGCGCTGCAGGACGCCGGCAAGACCACCGAAGGCTACGTGCTCTACACCTATGCGGCCATCCAGGCCTATGCACAGGCCGCCGCAGCCGCCGGTTCGACCGAGTATGACGCTGTCCGCAAGGCTCTGAACGACGGCGACTTCAAGACCGTGCTCGGCGATCTGAGCTTCGACGACAAGGGTGACGTGTCGCTTCCGGGCTACGTGTTCTACCGCTGGTCCGACGGCAAGTACGCCGAAATCGAATAGTCTTCGGTCAAGCTGACTGACTGAAACCCCGGCGCGCAAGCGCCGGGGTTTTTCGTTTCCGGACGCGCAAACGGCGGAGATTTCGCTTCGAGCCAACGGGAAGCTCCTGCCAACCGGTTCAGGCCGCGGAGCTGCCATCGGGCTCACGCGCCGCTGGTGATTTCCAGATCGGCGGTGACCGAGCTCTTCACCACCAGTTCGGCGTTGGGGATGTCGTTGGAGAGCGCCCGGGCCAGCGCCGCGTCGGGGTCCAGGCCGTGGGACAGCCAGCGGCCGACCAGTCTTTCGCGCAGTTCCTCGAGCGGGGCCGAAAGCATGACCGTGAGGTCGAACAGGTCGGCCATCTGCGCCCAGGGCGGTTCCGGCAGCAGCAGGTAGTTGCCTTCCGCGATCAGGAACCTGTGGCCGGGCGTGATCATCCGGCCGCCGGCGCGGGAGAGGTCCAGTCCGCGGTCGAACACCGGAATGGCGATGTCGCGCTGGGGCTCGATCAGCAGCCGCCAGAGCAGCGCCGCGTAGCCGTCGGCGTCGAAGGTGAAGGGAGCGCCCTTGCGGGCGAGCGTGCCACGCGCTTCAAGCACCGCATTGTCGAGATGAAAGCCGTCCATCGGGACGACCGCTGCCCCATGGCCGCGGGCGACGAATTCGGCGACGAGGGCGTCGGACAGCGTCGACTTGCCGGCGCCGGGCGGGCCGGCAAGCGCGATCATGAAGCGCCGGCTGTCGCCGGCCCGGGCGATCGCCACGTCCGCCACCCGGGCGGCGTTGCCTTGCAACTGCATCATCGGCGTCAGGCGGCCAATGCGTCTTGCGGCGGATCCTTGGCCCCGGTCATGAAGGCGACAGCGTCGGACATGGTGTAATCCTTCGGATTGATGACGCAGAGGCGCTTGCCCAGGCGGTGAATGTGGATCCGGTCGGCGACTTCGAAGACATGCGGCATGTTGTGCGAGATCAGGATGATCGGAATCCCGCGCGACCGCACGTCGAGGATGAGTTCTAGCACGCGGCGGCTCTCCTTGACACCCAGCGCAGCGGTCGGCTCGTCAAGAATGATCACCTTGGAGCCGAAGGCTGCGGCGCGCGCCACGGCAACGCCCTGGCGCTGGCCGCCGGACAGCGTCTCCACCGCCTGGTTGATGTTCTGGATGGTCATCAGCCCGAGCTCGCTGAGCTTCTCGCGGGCGAAGGCGTCCATCGCCTTGTGGTCGAGCTGGCGCATGACCTTGCCCAGGAAGCCTGGCTTGCGCAATTCGCGGCCCATGAACATGTTGTCGGTGATCGACAGCGCCGGCGACATGGCGAGCGTCTGGTAGACGGTCTCGATGCCGGCATGGCGGCCGTCGAGCGGTGAATGGAAGCGGACCTCCCTGCCCTCGAGCCAGATCTTGCCCTCGTCCGGCGTCACCGCGCCGGAGATCGCCTTGATCAGCGTCGACTTGCCCGCGCCATTGTCGCCGATCACGGCCAGGATCTCGCCGTGGTGAAGGTCGAAATCGCAATCGTCGAGCGCCACCACGCGGCCGTAGCGCTTGACCAGGTTGCGTCCCTTGAGAATGGGTTCCATCAGACTGACACCTTTCTGATCCATTGATCCACGGTCACCGCGGCGATGATGAGCACGCCGATGAGCAGGTAGGTCCATTGCGCGTCGGCGCCGAGCAGCCTCAGGCCGAGCGAGAAGACGCCGACGATCAGCGCGCCGAACAGCATGCCCATGATCGAGCCGCGGCCGCCGAACAGCGAGATGCCGCCGATCACCACGGCGGTGATGGATTCGATGTTGCCGAGCTGCCCGGACGTGGGCGAGACCGAGCCGATACGGCCGATCAGCGCCCAGCCGGCGAAGGCGCAGATCAGGCCCGAGAGCATGTAGACCGAAATCAGCGTGCGCTTGACCTGGACGCCCGAGAGCTCCGCCGCCTCCGGATCGTCGCCGACCGCATAGACATGCCTGCCCCAGGCGGTTTGCTTGAGCACATAGGCGAGGAACAGCACCAGCCCCACCATGAAGATCGCGCCATAGGTGAAGACCGCGCCGCCGACGGCGAATTTCTCGCCGAAGAACTGCAGCAGCGGCGCCTGCTCGGCGATGTCCTGGGCGCGGATGGTCTCGTTGGCGGAATAGAGGAAGTTGGCGGCGAGCACGATCTGCCACATGCCGAGCGTGACGATGAAGGGCGGCAGCTTCATCACCGCGACGAGAAAGCCGTTGATGAAGCCGCAGAAGGTGCCGCAGGCGATGCCCGCGGCCACCGCCAGCTCGGTCGGCAGGCCGTAGCGGAACGAGAACAGGCCCATGACCACCGAGGACAGAACCATGATGGCGCCCACCGACAGGTCGATACCCGCCGTCAGGATCACCAGAGACTGGGCGGCGCCGAGGATGCCGACGATCTGCACCTGCTGCAGGATCAGCGTGAGCGCGAAGGGCGAGAAGAATTTCTGGCCCAGCAGCAGGCCGAAGACCAGGATCGAGCCGATGAGGACGATGGCCGGCACCATCCAGGGCGTCTGGTGCAGCGCATGCTGCAGGCGCTTGCCGGGGCTCTGGTGTCGCGTGGCGAAGGCGGCGACAGCGGTCGGGCTCGATGCCGCGGCCTTCTCATATTCCTGTGTGTCGGACATGGTTCCTCCCCAACGTCGCGCGGCATGGATAGGCAGCCATGCTCCCCGCACGGCGTGCCTCTCGCAATGAGGCGGCTTCTTGAGCCGCCCCATCACTGTTTACGTGAAATGGTGGGCAATCAACCCCAGCAGCGGTCCATGCCCTCGGCGACCGAGATCGATTCGACGCCTTCGGCGGGCTTGTCGGTGACGAGCGCGACGCCGGTGTCGAAGAAATCCTTGCCTTCGGTGGGCTGCGGCTTGGTGCCGTCCTTGGCCCAGGCGGCAATCGCCTCGATGCCCTTGGACGCCATCAGCAGCGGATATTGCTGCGAGGTGGCGCCGATGACGCCGTCCTTGACATTGGCCACGCCGGGGCAGCCGCCGTCGACGGAGACGATCAGCACGTCGCCCTCGCGGCCGATCGCCTTCAGCGCCTCGTAGGCGCCGGCGGCGGCGGGTTCGTTGATGGTGTAGACGACGTTGATCATCGGATCCTTGGCGAGCAGGTTCTCCATCGCCTTGCGGCCGCCCTCCTCGTTGCCGGCGGTCACGTCGTTGCCGACGATGCGCGGATCTTCCTCGTCGCCCCATTTGCCCGGATCCTTGACGTCGATGCCGAAGCCGGTGAGGAAGCCCTGGTCGCGCAGCACATCGACGCTGGGCTGGCTCACGCCGAGATCGAGCATGGCGATCTTGGCGTTGGCGGCTTCGTCGCCGAGGGTGGCTGCGGCCCATTTGCCGATCAGTTCGCCGGCGAGGAAATTGTCGGTGGCAAACGTGGCGTCGGCGGCGTCGATCGGGCTCAACGGCGTGTCGAGCGCGATGACCAGGATGCCTGCGTCGCGCGCCTGCTTGACGGCGGAGACGATCGACGAGGTGTCGGAGGCGGTGATGAGAATGCCCTTGGCGCCGTCGGCGATGCAGGTCTCGATGGCCGCGACCTGGCTTTCATGGTCGCCGTCGATCTTGCCGGCATAGGATTTCAGGGTGACGCCCAGTTCGGCGGCCTTGGCCTCGGCGCCTTCCTTCATCTTGACGAAGAAGGGATTGGTGTCGGTCTTGGTGATCAGGCAGGCGCCGACGCTGTGGCTTGCCGCCTGGGCGGGGGCTGCTGCGGCCATGGCGCCGAGGGCGGCGGCTGCGAAGAGCGCGGTCTTGAGTGTGGAAATCGACTTCATTTGATCCTCCCGGGATGTGTCATGCAGGTCAGTCTGCAGGCGCGGCCAGCCGAAAAGTCCTCCCTCCCGGTCTCCGCGCCATTGCTAAAACAGCACGGCCGGCCGGCTCTGTCAATAAATAAATCATTCTTATTTAGTAATTGACCGGGACGTGTCTTTCCGTCATTCTTTTGCTAAGAACGCGCAAAGCGGGCGGAGGGACCAAACACGTGGCGGACAATGCGAAAGCGGGCGATGTGCGGCCGGCCACGGCGGGTCCCTCGCTGAGGGGATCGAACCAGAGCGGCCTGCGCGCCCACAACCAGCGCCTGGTTCTCAGCCTCGTCTATTCCCACGGCAACCTGGCCAAGACCGACATCGCCCGTCTGACCGGGCTTTCGGCCCAGACCGGCTCGGTGATCATGCGCGAGCTCGAGGCCGAGGAGCTGATCGTCAAGGGCGAGCCGATCCGCGGCAAGGTGGGCCAGCCCTCGGTGCCGCTGTCGATCAATCCCGACGGCGCCTTCTTCATCGGGCTCAAGGTCGGTCGCCGCAGCGCCGAACTCATTCTCATCAATTTCCTCGGCGAGCCGCGCGCCACCCTGCGCAAGAGCTACCCCTGGCCGACGCCGCCCCTGATCATCGACTTCGTGCGCGACGGCCTGGCCGAGATGCTGGCAGGCCTGCCGCCGGCGCTGCGCGACCGCGTCGCCGGGCTGGGCATCGCCACGCCGTTCGAACTGTGGAACTGGACCGAGCAGGCCGGCGCGCCGCGCGAGGCGATGGACCTGTGGCGCGGCTGCGACCTCAGGGCCGAGCTCGCGCGGATCTCGAACATGCCGGTCTATCTGCAGAACGACGCCACCGCGGCCTGCGCTGCCGAGCTGGTGTTCGGAAAGCACCCCGGGCTCAACGATTATCTCTATCTCTACATCGGCACCTTTGTCGGCGGCGGCGTGGTGCTCAACGGCAGCGTCTATTCCGGCCGCACCGGCAATGCCGGGGCGCTCGGGCCGCTGCCCGTCGCCGGCCCCGACGGCACACCGGTGCAACTGCTCGACCGGGCGTCGATCATGTTGCTCGAGCGCATGCTGAAGCAGGCGGGGCTCGATCCCTCGCCGCTGTGGAACAGCCCGGACCACTGGGAAGGGTTCGAGGATCTGGCCGATCAGTGGATCGGCATCGTCGCCCGCGGCCTGGCGCAGGCAATCGTCTCGGCCGCCTCGATCATCGATTTCGAGCATGTGATCATCGATGGCGGGCTGCCGTCCGAGGTCCGGGAGAAGATCGTCGCGGCGACGCGGGCCGAGGTCTCCCATTACGACCTCAGGGGTCTCGAGGTCCCCACCATCCTGCCCGGCACCGTGGGCCACCTCGCCCGCGCGCTGGGGGCGGCGAGCCTGCCGCTGTTCGACAAATATCTCATCGACCGCAACGCCCGTCTCGGCGGGGCCTGAGCCAGGCTTCGGCGAAGGCCGTGCGCGGCCGCTCCGCCTGCCGATCCCGTCCCCACGCCGCCACCCTTCCGTCCCCCTTCCCGGGCCGACGCCCCGCCTTCAGGCTATGCGGGTCCGCAGGCGCGGGAGCTCCGCATCCTGGCAGGACGGGGATCCGCCGTCTTTTTGCGACTCATTTGCAAAAACATTGACAATGGAGGGAAACCCCATAGACTGCTTCTTGCAAACCATTCGCAGGAAGACCGCATGCGCCTCATCCCAGTTCTCGGAGTTCTCATCGCGCTCGGCTTCGCCCAGCCCGCGCTGGCGCAGATCAAGGTGCTGACCTCGTTCACCGTGTTCGCCGACATGGCGCGCAACGTCGCCGGCGAGCACGCCGAGGTGGTCTCGATCACCAAGGAAGGCGCGGAGATCCACATGTTCCGGCCGACGCCGGGCGACATCAAGCGGGGCCTGGGCGCGGACGTGGTGCTGTGGAACGGGCTCGGGCTCGAGACCTGGTTCGAGCGCTATCTCGAAAATCTCGGCGACGTGAAGGCTTACGTCCTCTCCGACGGCGTCGAGCCGATCCTGATCACCGAGGACGCCTATGCCGGCCGCGCCAATCCGCATGCCTGGATGTCGCCCGGCAACGCCGGCATCTACATCGACAACATCGTCACCGCCCTGTCGGAGACCGATCCCGACAATGCGGCCGCCTATGCCGCCAATGGCGAGGCCTACAAGGCCGAGATCGCCGCCACCTTCGCGCCGATCCGCGCGGCGATCGAGGCGCTGCCCGAAGAGCGGCGCTGGCTGGTCACGAGCGAGGCGGCGTTTTCCTATCTCGCCCGGGATTTCGGGCTGAAGGAAGCCGCGATCTGGGCGATCAACGCCGACAGCCAGGGCTCGCCGCAGCAGGTGCGCCGCATCATCGACCTGATCAACGCCAACGACATCCCGGTGATCTTCTCCGAAAGCACTGTGTCGCCGAAGCCCGCCGAACAGGTGGCGCGCGAAACCGGCATCGCCTATGGCGGCGTGCTCTACGTGGACTCGCTGTCGACGCCGGACGGCCCGGTGCCGAGCTATCTCGATCTGCTCCGGGTCACCTCGGAGACCATCGTCACCGGGCTGACGGCCAAGCCATGAACGTCTCCCAAGCCAACCTGCAGGCCGCCGGCATGGCCGGCCTCACCGTCGCCGACGTCTCGGTGATCTACCGCAACGGCAACCGGGCGCTCGACGGCGCCTCGTTCTCGGTGCCCAAGGGCTCGATCACCGCGCTGGTGGGCATCAACGGCTCGGGCAAGTCGACGCTGTTCAAGGCGCTGATGGGCTTCGTGCCGCTGGCCGGCGGCGAGATCTCCATCCTCGGGCTCTCCGTCGCCGACGCGCTTCGCCAGAACCTCGTGGCCTATGTGCCGCAGAGCGAGGAGATCGACTGGTCGTTCCCGGTGCTGGTCGAGGACGTGGTGATGATGGGCCGCTACGGCCGCATGAATTTCCTGCGCATGACGCGGCCGCAGGACCGGGCCGCCGTCGACGCCGCGCTCGCCCGCGTCGGCATGAGCGAGTTCCGCAAGCGCCAGATCGGCGAGCTCTCGGGCGGGCAGAAGAAACGCGTGTTCCTCGCCCGCGCGCTCGCCCAGGAGGGCCAGGTGATCCTGCTCGACGAGCCCTTCACCGGCGTCGACGTGACCACCGAGACCCAGATCATCGAGCTTCTGAAGGACCTCCGCGCCGAAGGACGGGTGATGCTGGTCTCGACCCACAATCTCGGCAGCGTGCCGGAATTCTGCGACCGGGCGGTGCTGATCAACCGCTCCGTCCTGGCCGAGGGGCCGACGGCGGAAGTGTTCACGCAGCACAATCTGCAGAAGGCCTTCGGCGGAGTGCTCAGGCATTTCACGCTGGGCGGCCAGGACCTGCACGACGACGACGACACGCGGCAGCTCACCGTGCTCACCGACGACGAACGGCCCTTCGTCATCTATGGCGAAGCCGCGCGCAAGGCGCGCAAGGCCGGCGCGGCCGATTCCGGCGCGCCCGCGGCCGGCAAGGCCGCATCCGCCACGCCAGCGGCCGGCAAGGCCGCATCCGCCACGCCAGCATCCGCCAAGGCCTCCACCGGCAAGGCCAAGACCGCCAAGGCTCCTGCGGGCAAGTCCAAGGCGGGCGGCACAAAGGCGGGCGGCCCAAAGGCTAGCGGAAAGGCCGCCGCCAAGCCCCGGGGGAGCAAGCGCCCGTGACCCTGCTGCTGGAACCCTTCACCTATGGCTACATGGTCAACGCCATGTGGGTGTCGGCGCTCACGGGCGCGATCTGCGCCTTCCTGTCGTGCTATCTCATGCTCAAGGGCTGGTCGCTGATCGGCGACGCGCTGTCGCACTCGATCGTTCCGGGCGTGGCCGGCGCCTACATGCTGGGCCTGCCCTTTGCCGCCGGCGCGTTCCTGGCGGGCGGGCTCGCGGCCGCCGCGATGCTCGCCATCCGCTCGCGCACCCGGCTCCGGGAGGACGCGATCATCGGCATGATCTTCGTCTCCTTCTTCGCGCTCGGGCTGTTCATGGTGTCGATTTCGCCGACGCCCATCAATGTGCAGACCATCGTGCTCGGCAACGTGCTGGCGATCACGCCGGCGGATTCGTTCCAGCTCATCATCATCGGCGTGGTCACGCTCGTGGTGCTTTCTGTGATCTGGAAGGATCTGATGCTGGTGTTCTTCGACGAGAGCCATGCGCGCGCCATCGGCGTCCGCGCCACCGCGCTCAAGGTCATCTTCTTCACGCTGCTCGCCGCCTCCACGGTGGCGGCGATGCAGACGGTGGGCGCCTTCCTGGTGATCGCGCTGGTGGTGACGCCGGGCGCCACCGCCTATCTGCTCACCGACCGGTTCCCGCGGCTGATCGTGATCGCGGTCGCCATCGGCTCGATCACCTCCTTTGTCGGCGTGTATCTGAGCTATTTCCTCGACGGCGCCACCGGCGGCGTGGTGATCATGCTGCAGACCTCGCTGTTCCTGATGGCCTTCCTGTTCGCACCCAAGCACGGGCTGCTCGCCCAGCGCGCAAGGGTGCGCCACGCAAGCCCTGACGCGGGAGCCGCGTGATGGACGCCCTCATCGATTTCATCATCGATCCGTTCCGCTTCGCCTATATGCAGAAGGCGTTCCTGATCACGCTCCTGATCGCCATGCCGATGGCGGCGATGAGCTCGCTGATGGTGCTCAAGGGCTGGTCGCTCTTGGGCGACGCCATGAGCCATGCGGTGCTGCCGGGCATCGTGCTCGCCTATATCGCCGGCCTGCCGCTGGTGATCGGCGCCTTCATCGCCGGCCTGTTCTGCGCAGTCGCCACCGGCTGGCTCAACGCCAACAGCCGCGTCAAGGAAGACACGGTGATGGGCATCGTCTTCTCCGGCATGTTCGGCCTGGGGATCGTGCTGCATGTCAGCGTCCGCTCGAGCCTGCATCTCGACCATATCCTGTTCGGCGACATGCTGGGCGTGAGCTGGGCCGACATTTCCGCGACCGCGGCGCTTGCGGCGCTGTGCGGCGGATTCCTGCTGGTCAAATGGCGCGATCTCGTCGCCCAGGCCTTCGACGGGCTGCACGCCCGCGCCATCGGCTTGCGCACCGGCTGGCTGCATTACGGGCTGCTCACGGCCATCGCGCTGATGATCGTCGCCAGCCTCAAGGCGGTCGGCATCATCCTGTCGATCGCGCTCCTGGTGGCGCCGGGCGCCATCGCCTTCCTGGTGGCCCGCACCTTCGCCGGCATGCTCGGCATCGCGGTGGGATCGGTGGTGCTCTCGGCGCTCGTCGGCATCTTTTTGAGCTACCACATCGACAGCGAACCGGCGCCGACCATGGTGCTGATGATGACCGGGCTGTTCATGGTGGCGCTGGCAGTGGGGCAGGTCAGGGATTACCGGATGCGGCGGCTGGCCGGGGGGTAGAGACATGGGCGGCGGATCGTGGACGTCCCCGAGGGTCCGGTTGCGGCGCCGTGCGCGGCGTCCCCGCGGCTCAGCCCGATGGGCCGCGGGCACCTGCCTATTTCCTGCCGAGCATGTTTAGAGAATTCTTTATCTGTAATTCATAAGTTCACCTGAATAATTCACCCTCCCCCAGGCAGTCCGCATCGTGGTTCATCCGGAAAACACAGAGACCACCGATCCCGCTGAAACGGTGATTACGAGGATGCGGGAGCAGGGCATTTCCTCGCTGCCGCGCAATTACGAGTTGGTCTACCGGTTCCTCAACAGTTCGAACCCGGCGCTGATCCAGGAGTTCGCGGCGCTCGGGCGGCGTCCGACCCAGTTGCAGCTCGATGCCATCGGCATGAGGTTCCTGCCCCATCTCCATCCCGTCAGCGCGGTCGAACAGTCGCTGGAATGCGTGTTCGAAGAGATGCGGAAAATCATCCGTCTGTTCAAGCAGGACCGCTCCAGGCTCGAGAAATACTCGACCCTGCTGGGAGAAACCTCGGCCCGCATGTCCGCGAAAGGCGTGCGCAGCCTGGATTTCCTCGACGATCTCAACAGGGTTCTCTCCTCCGCCACCGTCGACACGATGGAGAAGAGCAAGGCCATCATCCAGCAGATGGTCGAGCGGGCGCTGGAACTGGCGCGCCTCAAGGCCGAACTCGAGGAGTACAAGCGCCTGTCCGGCATCGATCCGGTCACAAGGCTGTCCAATCGCCGCGCCTTCGACAAGCGGCTGGCCGCCATCTACGAGGATCTGCAGACCGTGGTGAGCCAGGCGCTGCTGGTCGCGGATATCGACCATTTCAAGGCGTTCAACGACGCCTATGGCCACCAGGTCGGCGACCGCGTGCTGCGCGCGACGGCGGCCGTGATGACCAGGACCCTTGGCAGCGAAACCTTCCTCTCCCGCACCGGCGGCGAGGAATTCGCGGTCATCCTGGACGACACCAGCCTGGAGGAAGCCCAGGCGACCGCCGAGCGTCTGCGCGTGGCGATCGAATCGACCCCGCTGAAGGATCAGAACGACGGCGTCGACCGCGGCCATGTCACCATCAGCCTGGGCCTGTGCATGGCGGCCGACGCCTCCGGCCCGGCCAATCTCTACAAGAAGGCCGATGCGATGCTCTACGAGGCCAAGACATCCGGCCGCAACCAGGTGAAGACCCACACGCCGAAGATGAAGCGGATCATGGGGCTGCTCAAGCGGTGAAGGTCGCCGTAGGTATAAATGGATTTCAAAGAACTTCGCCGCCATACGTGCGTTACCCAACTGTTCCTCGGTGCTCTCAGCGCTTGTCGGCATCTTTTTGAGATACAACATCGACAACGAAACTATGCCTACAAGAGTGCTGATGATAATCTTGCTGTTCGTTGTGGCACTGGTGGTGGGGCAGGTGCGGGGATGCGGCCGGTGGTTCGGTGGTAGACGGATCATATCAAATCAAATTGACCGAAAACAATTTTTTAGTTCCATTGACTTTATTGGCAAAAACCTCTCATCCTAATTCCCATGGATCCAATTTTATCGTAGTATTTCGCATACGATGTAATTTATATTACGTCGAACAGCATGAAGGCGGATACTAATGGCAGTTTCATTTTCGGAGCATGACATCAATGAGATTCGGAATGGCCATGCCGTTCTCTTGCTCGGCGCAGGAGCGAGCGTTGCCAACACGAGGTACGATAAACAAGACAACCGACCGATTCTGGCAACATCTGCGTTGTCGAAGAAATTATGCGATTGGATTGAATAACCTTATGCCGAAGAGTCCCTCCGGGAAATTTATGATGCGGCAATAATTAAGAAAACTAAACAGCAAGTTCACAATTTTTTAGTTTCGCAGTATTCCGGGCTAAGAGCAAGCATTGAACTTGTTAATATATTTAATTACTGTTGGTATCGAATTTATACACTAAATATAGATGATTCTATATATAATATACCCAAGAAAAATTGCTCCCAAGAGCTGGAAATGATAAATGGGATTGGAGGAGACCGAATTGAGTGGAGAGGCCATGGGGTATGCCAGATTATTCATTTGCATGGCGCTGTATGGAACTCCGATTCTGGTTTTGTGTTCTCCGATGAAGAATATGGAGCGGTTTATGACCGGAGATTAGGATGGTATCAGCAACTCCGCGAAGATTTTCGAAATAGAAATATATATATAATTGGCAGCAGTATGGATGAGCAATTCATATTATCGCTAATCAAGAAGGAAGAAACTTCATTTAAGGATTCTAAAAAACCTAAATTAATTATACCTTCTGATCTTTCCAGCATAAGACTTTCATCCTTAAAGCGCGCTAACATTGAGTATGCTAGAGGAAACCTTAAGGATTTCTCCCAGGCGCTTCTGAAGAATTTAGGCGAACGTATCGCCGTGTCGTCAATTTTATCACAGGAGATCGGGCTAACGGATAAGCTTTTGAGCAAGTTCGATAGGAATGATATAAAGGCCCTTGAAGGACTTTTTAGATTAGATAACGATTTTTTTAACCGACAGACCTCATCGAGCAGTGCAGAAAAAAGAAACGCTCGGCGACAGTTTTTTGAAGGGTATGGACCTAATTGGAAAGTAATATCGGAAGACGCTTTTTTTGAGCTCTCTCAGTTTAGGAAAATTGACGAAGAATTAATTGCCAATATAAAATCTGGCAACAGGCTGAATGTTGTTGTCGGCGAGGCCGGATCTGGTAAATCTACGTATGTCTACAGATTTGCTCATAAGCATTCTTCAGAAATTTCTTTTTATAAATATAAAAGGGCGTCTTCTAGTTTTTCGACTGCCATGTCAGCCCTTAATAGACTTGTTGATCAAACCGAAAAAGTCTGTGTTATATTTGATGACTTTCATATAATCGCCGATGAAGTTCAGGAATATTTAGATTCAAATTCAAATTCGAACTTATCTTTTTTAACTTCTGTCCGCACCACAGACTGGAATGGTCTGGTGAAGAAACAGATAAGTAATAAAGTAAGATTATTTAACTTGAGTCGATTTGGTGATTCAGATCATGAAGAAATGATTTCTAAAGTTGCGCAGTATTATGTTGCGCCAAATTTTAACAAATTGACATATTCCGAAAAAATATTGGTGTTGAAGAAAAGTAAGCGTCAAATTCTGTTTGCGATGCGCGCCGCATCTGAGTCTGATGTTATCGACTCTATTGTCCACGACGAGTACGTAAGAAGTTTAACCCCGGAATTAAGAATACTGCTTGGCACCATTTGCATCGCTACTCTTGCAAGGGTCGGCATTGCAAAAGATGTGCTAGGCTCAATTTGGGAAACGCTGGTTCAAATCGTTTCTGCGGAGAGTGATGTTAATGAGAAACACAGGGAAATAATTAATTTTCGAGATGCAATATATAGATTGGAGGGTACAATAGATATAGCACCTAATGGCCGGTATAAAGCCAGACATGACTTGTATGCTGGTATAATTTTAGAAAAAATTTCGAAAATTGATGATTTGCTGACCTCATACAAGCTTATTGTAGGTTATTTTGGTGAATATAAATGGCCTATTATTTCTAATATTTCTAGAATTGACGGTCAGCTTTTTAAATATATTCTTAACAATAGATCAAATTATGATTTTTATAGGAGCAGAAACTCTCTTGAGAGGGCCAGAACACTTTATGAGGAATTTGAACAGCCTCTTCAGTTAGATGGGCATTATTGGCTTCAGTTTGGGCTTTTTCTCCGTAGGTGCGGAGAGCATATAGAAGCGTTAAAGAAGCTTGAAAAATCCATTGAAGCTTATCCCGGTAACCCATATTCCGAGCATGCTTTGGCACAACAAAAATTGATCAGCGCTTCGATTTTCTCGCATGAAAAACCTAATGAAGCCTCAAGGTGGATTACAGAAGCGGAAAGTGCTCTGTTGATGCGACACTTCGAGTCGTACGGAAACAGTCAACATAAAAGCTTCGATGAATACCCTCTTTCGGTCTTAGGGCGGTATCATATTGACGCCTTAGTTTCCATGGGAAGACAGGATGAAGCATTGCAGAAAGCAAAGAAATACTTCGAGATGATTCAGGATAGCGAACGTCGAGGGCAGATAAACGCTGATTTTGAAGTTCTGAAATCGAGATTGGTGCGCTTTATTGTGCATTTTGAGTGGAAAAAAATAGAATTTAAGAGAGGAAAGATCGATTATTTTTAAATTTACCTTAATTATTTGGATCGATTTTGAGGTTCTTTAATTTTAAAAATTATCTTTTTGGGATGGCATTTGATTTATATACCTCTCGATGTGTCTGCGGGAAGCGGTCACAGTGAGAGAGATCAAGCTCCTGCGCGCCCCTTGCCTTCCCGCCGCGATTCATCCTAGATACACCCCGTCCCGTTGGGAGAAACCGGTCCGATCCGGTGCCGAAGGAGCAACCGCCCCGGAAACTCTCAGGCAAAAGGACCAGCGGAACATCAAGGACTCTGGAGAATGGCGCTCGCTGCGTCTGCCGAAGGGATAACAATCTCAGGCAAAAGGACAGAGGGGGCCATGGAAGGCGTCTGACGCTTGACGATTGGCCCGTGCGCGGTTGACCCCGGCACCCGAGATGGAGACTGCAGCGTGGACACCACAGCTGACCTTCTGAAAACGCCTCTGCATTCCCTACACCTTGAACTCGGCGCGCGCATGGCGGGCTTCGCCGGCTACGACATGCCGATCCAGTATCCGATGGGCGTGATGAAGGAGCACCTTCACACCCGCGCGGAAGCCGGCCTGTTCGACGTCTCGCACATGGGCCAGATCCTGATCCGCGCGAAAAGCGGCGACGTGCGCGACGCGGCGCTGGCGCTCGAAAGCCTGACGCCCGTCGATGTCGCCGACCTCAAGCCCGGCCGCCAGCGCTACGGGCTGTTCACCAATGCGGCAGGCGGGCTCGAGGACGATTTCATGGTCGCCAACCGCGGCGACCACCTCTATCTCGTCGTCAACGCGGCCTGCAAGCATGACGACCTCGCCCGGCTCGAGGCGGCCTTGTCCGAGACCTGCGAGATCGAGGCGCGATTCGACCGCGGCCTGATCGCGCTGCAGGGGCCGGAGGCCGAGAGCGTGCTGCTCGCCTATGCGTCGGAGGCCGAGGACATGGTGTTCATGGACGTGGCCGAGTTCGACATCGCCGGGGTTCCGGCGGTGGTCTCGCGCTCGGGTTATACCGGCGAGGACGGCTACGAGATCTCGCTGCCGGCCGAAGAGACCGACCGCATCGCCCGGCTGCTCCTGACCGACGACCGGCTCGCGCCGATCGGGCTCGGCGCGCGGGATTCGCTCCGGCTCGAGGCGGGGCTCTGCCTCTACGGCCACGACATCGACGAGACGACGACGCCGGTGGAGGCCAATCTTACCTGGGCGATCCAGAAGGTGCGCCGCAAGGGCGGCGCGCGCGCGGGCGGCTTTCCCGGCGCGGATGTGATCCTCGGCCAGTTCGAAACCGGGGCGCCGCGCCGCCGCGTCGGGCTGCAGCCGACGGGCAAGGCCCCGGTCAGGGCGGGCGCGGCGCTGTTCGAGGCGGAAACCGGCGGCGAGAGCATCGGCACGGTCACCTCGGGCGGCTTCGGCCCCAGCGCCAATGCGCCCGTCGCCATGGGCTACGTGCCCTCCGGCCTGTCCGCCACAGGCACCAGAATCTACGCCGATGTGCGCGGCAAGCGGCTGGAAATGGCCGTCACCGCCCTGCCCTTCGTCCCCTCCACCTACAAACGCTAAGTCAAGAACAGGATCACGCCCCATGCTCAAATTCACCGAAGACCACGAATGGCTGAAGATCGAAGGCGATGTCGCCACCGTCGGGATCACCGAATATGCCGCCGAGCAACTGGGTGACCTGGTGTTCGTCGAACTGCCCGAGATCGGCGCCAAGCTCGAGAAGGGCGGCGAGGCTTCGACCGTGGAATCGGTCAAGGCGGCGTCGGATGTCTATTGCCCGCTCGCGGGCGAGGTCGTCGAGGTCAACCAGGCCATCGTCGACGATCCGTCGCTGGTCAATTCCGACCCGGCCGGCGCCGGCTGGTTCTTCAAGCTCAAGCTCGACGACGCGGCGAGCGCCGGCGCGCTGATGGATGAAGCCGCCTACAAATCCATGATCGGCTGAGACAGTCCATGACCATCACCCTGACCGACTACGACCCCTACGACTTCGCCAACCGCCGCCATATCGGCCCGTCGCCCTCGGAAATCTCGGACATGCTGAAGGTGGTGGGCGCCGCCTCGCTCGATGCGCTGATCGACGAGACCGTGCCCGGCTCGATCCGACAGAAGGCGCCGCTCGCCTTCGGCGAGCCGATGAGCGAGCGCGAGGTGCTCGACCATCTGCGCGCGACAGCGAAGAAGAACACCGTGATGGTCTCGCTGATCGGCCAGGGCTACCACGGCACCATCATGCCACCGGTGATCCAGCGCTGCATTCTCGAAAACCCGGCCTGGTACACGGCCTATACGCCCTACCAGCCGGAGATCAGCCAGGGCCGGCTTGAGGCGCTGCTCAATTTCCAGACGCTGGTGGCCGACCTTACCGGTCTCGACATCGCCAACGCCTCGCTGCTCGACGAGGCCACGGCCGCCGCCGAGGCCATGGCGATGGCCGAGCGGGCCTCGAAATCCAAGCGTTCCGCCTTCTTCGTCGATCATCACTGCCACCCGCAGACCATCGATGTGATCCGCACCCGCGCCGAGCCGCTCGGCTGGGAGGTGATCGTCGGCGATCCCTTCACCGGACTGGAGCCCGCGGCCGTGTTCGGCGCGATCTTCCAGTATCCCGGCACCCACGGCCATGTGCATGATTTCACCGACGTGATCACGCGGCTGCATGCCGAGAACGCGATTGCCGTGGTCGCCGCCGATCCGCTGTCGCTGACGCTGCTCAAATCGCCAGGCGAGATGGGCGCCGACATCGCCATCGGCTCGATGCAGCGCTTCGGCGTGCCGGTCGGCTATGGCGGGCCGCATGCGGCCTACATGGCGGTGAAGGACGCCTACAAGCGCTCGATGCCCGGCCGGCTGGTCGGCGTCACGGTCGACGCGCGCGGCAACCAGGCCTACCGGCTGGCGCTGCAGACCCGCGAGCAGCATATCCGCCGCGAGAAGGCCACCTCCAACATCTGCACCGCGCAGGTGCTGCTCGCCGTCATCGCCTCGATGTATGCGGTGTTCCACGGGCCGGTCGGCCTGCGCGCCATCGCCGGCCGCATCCATGTCAAGGCGGCGACGCTCGCGGCCGGTCTCAAGCAGCTCGATTTCATCATCGATCCGGCGATCTTCTTCGACACGGTGACCGTGTTCGCCGAGGGCCGCCAGGCGGAGATCCTCGAAGCGGCGCGGGCCGAGGGCATCAACCTGCGCAAGGTCGGCGACGACCGCATCGGCATCGCGCTCGACGAGGTCACGCGCAAGGAGACGGTGGAAGCGGTGTGGCGGGCCTTCGGCGGCGACCTCAAGTTCAAGGACCTGCTCGCCGAGCCGGTGATCCCGGACCCGATGGCGCGCCAGTCGCGCTATCTCGAGCACCCGATCTTCCACATGAACCGCGCCGAAAGCGAAATGACCCGCTACATCCGCCGGCTCTCGGACAAGGACCTGGCGCTCGACCGGACGATGATCCCGCTCGGCTCCTGCACGATGAAGCTCAATGCGACGGCCGAGATGCTGTCGATCACCTGGCCGGAATTCGCCGACATCCACCCCTTCGCCCCGGCCGAGCAGGCGCTGGGCTACAGGCAGATGATCGACGACCTGTCGGACAAGCTCTGCCAGATCACCGGCTATGACGCGATCTCGATGCAACCCAATTCCGGCGCGCAAGGAGAATATGCCGGGCTGATGACCATCCGCGCCTATCACCGCGCCAAGGGCCAGGCGCACCGCCATGTCTGCCTGATCCCGACCTCGGCGCATGGCACCAACCCGGCCTCGGCGCAGATGGCGGGCATGACCGTGGTCGCCGTCGGCACGCGCGAGAACGGCGACATCGACCTCGATGATTTCCGTGCCAAGGCCGAATTGCACGCGGACAATCTGGCGGCGTGCATGATCACCTATCCCTCGACCCACGGCGTGTTCGAGGAAACGGCGACGGAAGTCTGCGCCATCACCCACCAGCATGGCGGCCAGGTCTATCTCGACGGCGCCAATCTCAACGCGCTGGTGGGGCTCGCGCGCCCCGGCGACATCGGCTCGGATGTGAGCCACCTCAACCTGCACAAGACCTTCTGCATTCCGCACGGCGGCGGCGGACCGGGCATGGGGCCGATCGGGGTGAAATCCCATCTCACGCCCTATCTGCCGGGTCACTGCCAGACCGACGGCAAGCCGGGCGCGGTCTCGGCCGCTCCGTTCGGATCGGCCTCGATCCTGCCGATCTCCTGGGCCTATTGCCTGATGATGGGCGGCGAGGGCCTGACGCAGGCCACCAAGATCGCGATCCTCAACGCCAACTACATCGCCGCCCGGCTCAAGGGCGCCTATGACGTGCTCTATTCCTCGGCCAAGGGCCGGGTGGCGCATGAGTGCATCATCGACACGCGGCCGCTGGTGCAAAGCGCCGGCGTCACGGTGGACGACGTCGCCAAGCGGCTGATCGACTGCGGCTTCCACGCGCCGACCATGAGCTGGCCGGTGGCCGGCACGCTGATGATCGAGCCGACGGAATCGGAAGTGAAAGCCGAGCTCGACCGGTTCTGCGCGGCGATGCTCGCCATCCGCGCCGAGGCGCAGGCGATCGAGGACGGCACGATGGACCGGGAGAACAACCCCCTCAAGCACGCGCCGCACACGATCGAGGACCTGGTCGGCCCCTGGGACCGGCCCTACGACCGGGAGACCGCCTGCTTCCCGGCCGGCGCCATGCGCACCGCCAAGTATTTCGCGCCCGTGAACCGGGTCGACAATGTCTATGGCGACCGGCACTTGGTCTGCTCCTGCCCGCCAATGGCGGATTACGCGGACGCCGCGGAATAGACCTGTCCCGAGCCATCCCGGAGGCGGCGGCGCCGCTTCCGGGATGGGATCCACAGCAGGGAACGCCGAGCTTTCTTATCTTTGAAACGTGCGCCTCAGCGGCCCAGGGTTGCCGGCAGCGGAACCGCGGCGGCGGCCACGCCGTCCTCCGGTGCGGCCTGGGCGAGAACCACCGGCGCGGCCTTCTGCGCGCCGGCGTAGCCCGCCAGCTCGCCGGGCTTGAGCACGCGCGGGGCGCTGCGCACCGGCATTTCGGTCTCGTCGGCGGAGGGCCTGGCGGGAGCTGCAGCCTTCACCGTCGCCGGCTCTGTCACGGGCCGCGCCTGGACCCGCTGGGCGGCATAGCCGGGCTGCGTGGCCACGCCGGAGCCTTCGGCGAAGCGCAGCATCTCCACGGTGGCGGCGGTGACTTCGCGGATCCTGAGACCGCTCATCAGCGAGACCAGCGCGCCCTCGCTCAGGCTCGGATGACAGTAGCGCAGCCGCACCTTGGCCGCGTAATGGGTCCGCGTCAGCTTGCCGAAGCCGTTCTGGTCGGCGCGGCCGATCTCCCGGGCGGTCTGCCAGGCGAAGATGCAGGCGCCGCCGCCGGCGGGGGCGCCGGTGGCGTAGCCGAACGGGCCATGGGGATTCTGCCCGACATTGCTTGCGATGCGCATCGCCACGCCGGGCAGCGCCGCGCGCATCTCGCTTGCCACCTGCCGCTCGGTCGGCGCCTGGAAATAGGAGGCCCCCGAGGAGGGCGGCGCGATCGAGATCATCAGCTCGTTCTCGCCGTCGCCATAGCCGGGATTGGGATAGAGGATGGTCTGGAAGATGTGATCGGGCCGCGACGATTGCCGCACGGCTTTGACGCCGCCCGCCACCTGCGGCAGATAGGCGGCGGCATAGTCGGGCGCCACATCGGCGATCAGCGCCGGGGCGACGGGCGGGGTCGAGCCGGTGAAGAGCGCGGGATCATTCCCGGTGGCGCATCCCGTCAAGGCAAGCGCCAGGGCCATCATGGCCATCAATCGCGGCATCATGGGATCATCTCCCCTCATTGGTGTTGATCAGCGCAAGGGCAGCGAGCGAAGCGGTGTCGCGGATGACCATGTTGAGCTCGCGGAAGATCGCCTTGGCCTGCTCGGATTGTCCCGAATGATAATAGGCCCAGGCGCGCATCTGCATCAGGTCGCGGGATTCGGGAACGAGCGCGGCGCGGGCGTCGAGCGCCCGCAGCGTCCGGTCGAACTGCTTGTGATCGAAGGAGGAGCGCGCGCGCTGGAAATAGATCTCGGCCTTGAGTTCGCGGTCGCGCTCGGCCGACAGCGGCCAGGCCGCGATCAGCGCCTCGGCCTCGTCGGTGAGCCGCGAGCCGAGAAGCGCGAGGCCTGCGCCGTAGACCGCGTCGGAGCGGACCTGGCCGGACCCCGCCATCGCCGCCTCGAAGGATTTGCGCGCGTCGTCGAAGCGCTTGAGGCCCAATTCGCACCAGCCGCGGATCACCGCGACGGCGGGCTTGGCCGCGGCGGCGCCGAGCCGGTCGATGTCGCGCAGGCAGGCGGGGTAATTCCTGGCCTCGAACTGCCGGACATGGCTCATCCTGACCCCGGAGGCCGGCTCGGCGACGGAGGCGGCCGTCTTGGCCTTGGGCGCCGGCGCCGCGGCAATCTCCGGCCAGATATCGGGATAGACCCCGGCGTATTCGGCCTTGAGCGCGGCATAGTCCTTCTTCTTCCTGAGCTGCATCAGCGTCAGCGCCAGGCCCTTGATCCGGTCGGCGGACGCCTCCCAGCCGTGGGACTGGCGGAACCAGGCCTCGGCGGCGTCGAACTGGCGGGAATTGTAGGCGTACCAGCCGAGGATCTCGGCATGGTCGGCGGCGCTGGTCTCCATGATCGCCGTCGAATAGGCGAGCACCGCGTCCGCGCCAACGGTGCCCTCGCCGGGCTTGCCGAAGCGGGGCGACAGCACGTTCATCAGGAACACCGGGTCATCGGAGAGCTCGGCCAGATGGCTTGCGGCGAAGTCATAGGCCCGCGCCTCGTCCTTCTGCCGCGCCAGGCTCAGATACATGCCCTTGATGGTGTCCGGATCGGGCGCGGCCTCGATGGCGAGCGCGAACCATTCTTCCGCCGATTGCGGATTGTCAGTCTTGAGATCATGCCAGCCCAGGAGCGACAGGTCCTCGGGCCTGCGGGCGGCCCTGGCTTCCACGGCGAGCAGCCTAACGGCGTCGGCAGCGACCGGGGCGGCATCCTTGTCGGCGTTGAAATCGGCCACGTCCTTGCGCGCTAGGTCCAGCCGCAGTGCGGCGGGCAGCGCAAGCCCGGACTCCGCCGGCCAGAGGCTCGCCGCCAGCAGGCGGATCTCGTCGGCCGGGAAATCCCTCAACGCCTTCTGCAGGCTCACCAGCAGGTGCTCGTCGGAGAGCCGGTCCTTGCCCTGCCGGGTCAGCAGGCCGCGCAGCACCCGCGCCAGACCGTCGCGGTCGCCCAGCGCCGACAGCGCGTCGATCTTCATCCAGACCAGATCGACATCGGCCTCCTTCGCCGGATCGAGGGCGGCCGACACATCGGTGAGCGCCAGCCAGTCGCCGGCCTCGGTGAGTTCCTTCATCTGCACTCGCAGCTTCTTGCGGGCGAGCTTGGCCTGGAAATCGGCGGTCGGCTGCCAGGCGGGATCGGCGGCCTTGCGCCGTATGATCTCGGCGTCGATGCCGGTGAAATCATCAGCGGCGAACAGGTCCCACAGGCTGGTTTCATCGGGCACGATGCGGTCGGCGGCGATGTAGAGATCCTGGGGTGGAACGAAGCCCGGATGCAGCGCCTGCAGGCGGGCGATTTCCGCCTCCACGCGCTCGATCTGGCGTTCCTTGGCATAATAATAGAGCGCGGCGGTCTCGACCGGGTCGAGCGCGAGATCCGCGCCGGCCGGCGCCGCGGGGGCTGCCGTCGCGGGCTGAAGCAGGGCGGCGGTGCTGTCGGCGGGATAGGCCTGGCCTGCGGCGATGATCAGTTGCGCCGAATCCGCCGCGGCGGCGGGGACGAGGCCCAGGAGGCCCAGCAGCCCTGCCCCGAAGAGGCCATGGTTGAGCCGGAAGGGCCGCTTGGAGGCGGCGGCGGGGAAGCGTCGGTCAGACTGTCTCATCGGTCGGTCCTCACGCCCGCGCCGGGAACCGCCCGGCCGAGCCAGATCGCGAAAACGGCCATCAGCGCGAGCACCAGCACCACGTAGATGCGGAAGTGATCGGAAAACCAGGCGGCGGCGATGCGGCGCAGATTGCCCGGGCCGTAATCCTTGATGTCGTGGGTGAAATAGGCCTGCGGGCGGGTGGCGCGGAGGGTGCGGGCATCGAGGTCGAGCACCACGCTCTCGCCCTCGAGCCGGTTCCACACCGAAGGATCGGCGAGCATGTCGGAGGCCTCGACCATGTCCAGCGACGTGTCCGCCGTCAGCCATGTGACGACGCCCTCGCCGGTCACGCTGGGGCGTTGCAACAGCAGCGCCTTGCGCAGCGGCTCGACCAGCGGCGCCGCATCGGAGGGCCGCTCGTAGTTGAGCCAATGCCTGAACGCGCGGGAGGCATCGGAGAGACCCGCACCGAAATCCCGCACCAGCGAGCCGCCCGTGGCCAGGCCGCGCGTGGTCTGCTGGAAGGCATCGAGCAGCGCCGCCGGATCCGTCGCCATAGACATCGCCACCGCGGCGCCGGGCAGATGGATCGACGCCGTCGGCATCGGGTCGGCGAAATCCCGGGCGCGGGCGAAATCGATCGCCTGCGCCGCCGGCGGAGAGGCGGCGGGCTCAAGCCCGGACAGGGCCTCGACGGCGCGCCTGGAGGCAATCACGATGGCATTGGCGCCGGCGTCCGCCGAGGGCGGGCCGAATTCCATGCGGGCCATCACCGGCGCGCGCGCGGCCAGGCCCATCTTGGCGATCATGGTCATGGCCGCGGACACCGAGCCGGCGTCCGGCTTGAGCGCGTGCACGCTCACGCCCGACGGCGACGCATAGGGATAGGCCGAGCCGGCCAGCGCCGCGAGTTCGGGAGACCGGGCCACGCGCGCCAGCGCCGGCACCCGGATCTCGGTCGTGTCGAGCAGGATGAAGCGCGGCACCGAATCGTCGCGCTCGGCGAAGACGCAGGCGTCATCGGCGGCGCGCTCCAGTTCGGCCAGCAGCTCGATCTGGTTGCGTCCGGGCCGGAACGCGCGGAGCGGCAGCTCCAGCTTGCGGCCCGAGAACACCTCGCCGTCGGCGTCGCGCATCGGCAGGCTCTTGACGATGTGGCCGTTGACCCGGACCAGGAGCTGCGAGGTGGGCTTGAGGCCCGGCGAGGTGGCGGCATGCAGGGCCAGATCCAGGGTGGCGTATTCGGCCGGGTAGAAATCGGCGGGCAGGATCATGTCGAAGCCCGTATGGAACAGGCGGCCCGAGAAGGGGGCGGCGACATAGCCGGCATCGGCGAGCGTATAGGCGCTGTTTTCCGCGGCGCGGATCTCGCCCTTGCGCCTGGCGCGGATGCCGGTGTCGAGCACGGGCTGGAGCGGCCCCTGCACCGCGCTCAGCAGCAGGCCCGGGATCTCGCCGGCCGTGGCCGCGCGCAGCACTACCCTGGCCCGGCCGGCGTCGGCGCCGGCCGCGACCGAGAGGCCGTAGGGGGCGGAGCCGGCGGCGGCAAGCGAGCCGGGGTCGTCATCGGTGGCGACGATCAGGTCGATGCCGGGGCCGCGGCCCTCGGACTCGGCCACCGTGACCGAGAGATCGTCGCGGTTGAGCGCCAGCGCCAGGGTCTGGACCACGGGGGCCGCGCGGGTGAGCGTCGCGGCGCCTGCGCCGGCGGGCAGCACCAGGCGCAGATCGGTGAGGCCGTGCTCCGTGCGGCCGAGGGTCCGCAGGCTTTGGAAATCCTCCGGCCGCAGGGCCGAGCGGCTGCGGAAGCCCGAGGCCTGGCCGTCGATTTCCGTCCACAATTCGTAAGTCGCCTCCATCGAGCAATCGACCCGGTGCCGCTGCACCGCGCGCAGGCGGACCTCGTTGACGCCCGCGCGCAGCAAGGCCGGAGACACGTCGATGACCTGCCTGGCAAAGCCCGAGGGCGAGCGGATCGGGAAGTCGCCCACGGGCGCGCCGTTGATCATGACCGAGACCATGGAGGCTTCCGGCATGACCGAGACCGCGTTGCGGTAGGCGATGACGAGGTCGCCGCCTTCGGCGACGTGGCCGGCGTCGAGCACGAAGGTGAGCTCGACCACGTCGTCCTCGCCCTCAAGCGCGAGCGCCGAGCGGGACTGTTCAAACGCGGCGAGGTTGATGTCCCGCGCGGCGCCGGCCCGGGCCAGGGCGACCGGGCGGGTGGACAGGATGGTGCTGTCGCCCAGGCCCCTGAGCGACACCGCAGGCGGCGCCGCCGGGGCATCGCTGAGCAGGCTTTGCGCCAGGGCGGCCGGCGACGCAGGGATTCCCAGAAGGACGGCGGCGGCGAGACAGGACATCAGTTTACGCATGCGAGCGCACCCCCGAGATGGCGGCGGCCAGATCGGCGGCCTTGCCCGGGATCCGGGCGTTGTTGTCCTTGACGACGATGGGCGCATCTGCGTGCGAGACGGTCTTCTCGGACCGGCCGAAGCCCATGAGATAGCCGATGGCGCGGACCGACTCGACGATGCTCCAGCGGCCGAAGCGCAGGGTGCCGCGCAGGATGCCGAGGCGCACCTGGCGGCGGGCGATGCGGTCCTGCAGCACGCCCTGGTCGGAATACATGATCTCCGCGATCGCCATGAAGGTCGCCGGCATCCGTTCGGGATAGGCGAAGCCGAACACATTGGTGCCGTCGAACTCGCGCACCGAGCGGATCGCCACCGGGAAGGTCACCGGCCGGCCGCCGCGGCGCACCTCGATCTCGCCCGTCCAGTCGGAGTCCGGGTCGATCTCGGGTTCGTGCTCGGGAAACTGGACCGAAACGCCGCCGGAGGACGCATCGAGCAGGATGATGGTCCAGGTGCGGCCGCCCTGGCGCAGCAGCCCGTGGCGGCGGATCGGCAGGCGCTGGTTGCGGCGCAGTTCACGGCGTTCGGCGACGACGCCGAGGCCGGCGCCGGCGACGCCGAGGTTGATCACGTTCCACAGCGCGACGATCATCAGAAGATCGGTGGCGACCGGCTCGGTGGCGAGCCGCCAGACGGAGTAGACGGCGGCCGCCAGCAGCACGAAGAACATGACGAAATAGGGAATGGCGATCGGCGACAGCCCGTCCGAATCCAGCGTCTGGCCCTTGGCGGTCACATTGAAGGTGGGCTTGCGCGGATTGCGGATCACGCTGACGATGGAGCCCACCAGCATGATCGACTGGACATATTCATAGAGCTCGGACACCCAGGGCCAGCGCACCTTGCCATAGAGATAGCTCTGCATGGCGAAGGAGGCGATCAGGTAGGTGAGCGCATAGACGCCGAATTCCTGGATATTGGCCTGGTAGATCTCGAGCGAGAAAAAAATGTAGAGCAGCGGCGACAGCATGAAGGCCAGCCGCGACAGCGGAAACAGCCAGAACAGGTTGATGCCGGCATAGCAGATGCGCTGTCCCATCGTGAGACCCTTGGCCAGGAACGGCCGGTTCAAAATGAGAATCTGCAGCATGCCCTGGCACCAGCGGGCGCGCTGGCCGATGAAGGCGACGAAGGTCTCGGGCTGCAGGCCGGCGATCAGCGGCTTGTCGACATAGACCGAGTGCCAGCCCTTGGCGTGCAGGCTGAGCGCGGTCTCGCAATCCTCGGTGATCGACTGGCCGGAGAAGCCGCCGACGGTGGCGAGCGCCTTGCGGCTCAGCACCGCGGCCGAGCCGCAGAAGAACGAGGCGTTCCACTTGTCGAGCCCGCGCTGCAGCACCGAATAGAACATCTCGTTCTCGGACGGCATCGAGCGGAAGGTCCTGAGGTTCTTCTCGAGCGGATCGGGATTGAGGAAGTAATGCGGGGTCTGGACCAGGAACAGCTTCGGATCCTCGCGGAAGAAACTCACCGTCTCCTTGAGGAATTCGCGCACCGGCGCATGGTCGGCGTCGAAGACGACGACGAGATCGGAGGACGACACGCGCAGGCCGTCATTGAGATTGCCGGCCTTGGCGTGGTCGTTCTTCTTGCGGGCGTGGTAGTTCACGCCCATGGCCTTGCACAGGGCCTTGAGCTGCTCGTGGCGGCGGGTGGCGGCAAGCGCCACGACCGGATCCTTGTGCGTGCGCTTGGCGTCGGTGCCGCCGTCGTCGAGCAGCCAGATGGTGAGCTTGTCGCGCGGATAGATCATGGACTTGGCGGCGGCGAGCGTGCTTGCCAGCAGTTCCGGATCTTCATTGTAGGTCGGGATGAACACGTCGACGCTCGGCAGCTCATCGAGCGAGCGCACCTTGGGCGCGACGCGCTTGAGCGGATCGGCCAGCATGAAGAAGCTCACCGCCAGCATCAGCAGGCAGTACATTTCGGCAATGTAGAGCAAGAGGCCCGGGATGAAGTTCATTGGTTCGGAGACTGCCGGCAGGGTCTCGGTCGTGCGCCAGAAGGCGTAGCGCAGGGCCAGCACGGCGCAGAACATGAAGGTGATGAACCGGAACACCGTGTTGTGCGGCCTGGTCATGCCGAAGAACATGACGCCGAGCGCCGCGAGGCTCAGGACCAGTTGCGCCTGAAGGCTCAGCGGCAACCACAACAGGGTCAGCGCGAGAAAGCCGGCAAGCAAGGCCGGCCATTTAGTGCACATCATGTGCATGATTACCCCACATCCTATTCCCCTCCGCCTCATGCGGAGCGGCCCCCTTCGAGCGGGCCGACATTAGGGAGCAAATGGTTCACAGATTGCTAATCCGGAACCTGGCCACATGGTTTCCAAAGTGTTGGTTATCAATCATTTGACAGCCGCCTGAGCCGGATCGCCGGCTCCACCCCGGGTCCAGGAACGCCAAACCGCCGGAATGCCCGGGCGCCCGGCGTCCGCCACCCCTGGTGGCAGGCGCGCGGTGCACACCCTTCCGGCCACGACGGATTTGACAGGCCCCCATCTTGATGAATGAATATTCATTCACTATACTAGGAGCTGATGGATGGCGACCGCAAAGCCCGGCCCCGCCCTCCGCACGATCTGCCAGACCAATACTGACTTGCCATTTCAGGACATGCCCGATGGACACCGCCGCAGTCGACATCGCCAGCCAACGCGTTTCGGACATCCTCGAAAGGGTGAAGTCCGTCTTCGCGCTCAATGGTTTCAACGGCGCGTCGATGCAGGATCTGGCCCAGGCGGCGCAGATGAGCGTGGGCAATTTCTACCGCTATTTCCCTTCCAAGGACGCCATCATCACGGCGCTCGTCAAGCGCGACATGATGGAGATCGAAAGCCTGTTCGACGCGATCAAGGCGGCGCCCGATCCCGGCGCGATGTTGATGCATCTGCTGCGGCTCAGGATCGAGACCCTGCCGCTGGAGGACGCCGCCCTGTGGAGCGAGGTCCAGGCCGCCTCGTTCCGCAGCCCGGAAATCGCGGCGCTGATGCGCGCCATGGAAGAGACCGTGCGCACCTACATGATCCGGGCGCTGGTGCGCATCCACGGCGATGACAGCGCCGAAGCGCTTGCGACCTTCGCCATCCGCGCCAATTTCATCATGCTGCTGGTGCACGGCTTCTCCCAGCGCAAATCCTGCTCGCGCGACAGCGTCAGCCCCGAACAATCCGCCGCCGTCGCCGAGCTGGTGCTCTCGACCCTGCACGACACCATCTTCGCTCCCCCCGTCCCACCCGCCGTTTGACCGGATTTTCGATGCGCCCTCTCCTTGCCTTCGCCCTTGCCGTTTCCCTGATGCCGGCCCCGCTCGTCCTCGCCACCGCCCTGCCGACCGCGGCGCAGGACGCCCAACCCGCAGCGGCCCCCGCCGCGCAGCCGCCGGCGATCATCGCTGTGCGGGCCGTGGTGGCGCCGATCACGGACCGGGTTCTCGCCAACGGCATGATCGCCGCCGTGGAGGAAGTCCTGGTGGCGCCGCAGGTCGAGGGCCTGGCGATCGAGAGCCTCAACGCCGATGTCGGCGACCGGGTCGAAGCCGGAGCGGTGCTCGCCACCCTGTCCGACGACCAGTTGATCCTGCAGCGCAGCCAGCTCGATGCCAACCGGGCCAAGGCGCTCGCCGGCATCGCCCAGCTTGGCGCGCAGCTTGCCGAAGTCCAGTCCACGGCCGATGAGACCGTCAAGACCGCCCGGCGCGCGCGCCAGTTGGCCGAGAAGGGCACCTATTCGACCGTGCAGGCCGAGCAGGCCGAGGCGCAGGCGACCGGGGCGCTGGCCCGCATCCGCTCGGTCGAGGAATCCATCAAGGTCGCCGAGGCCGACATCACGCTGATCGACGCCCAGATCAAGGATGTCGAGCTCAGGCTGGCGCGCACCGAGGTCAAGGCGCCGGTCTCGGGCGTCATCACCGGACGCGGCGCGCGCGTCGGCTCGATTGCCGGCGCGGCCGCGGGACCGCTGTTTACGATGATCCGGGATGGCCGGCTGGAAATGCGCGCCGACATCGCCGAGGCCGACATGCAGCGGATCGCCCAGGGGCAGACCGCGCGCATCCATCTGATCGGTGCTGCGGCTCCGGTCACCGGAGAAGTCCGGCTGATCGAGCCCACGCTCAACACCACGAGCCGGCTCGGCATGGCCCGGATCGAGATCGAGGACGCCGCCGCCCTGCGCGCCGGCATGTTCGCCGACGCCGAGATCATCGTCGCCGAGCGCGACGCGGTCACGGTGCCGGTGACGTCGATCAACATGGATCCCGACGGCGCCGACGTGCTCAAGATCGAGGACGGCGTGGCGCGGCTCACCGCGGTCAAGACCGGGATCCGCGACGGCGGCCGGGTGGAAATCACCGAGGGCCTGGCCGAGGGCGATCTGATCGTCGCCAAGGCCGGGGCCTTCGTGCGCGACGGGGACCGGGTGACGCCGGTGGAAGAAACCGACAGCGGCCACGTCGCCGCGATCACCGAATAGGGCGCCCGCCATGAATTTCTCCGCCTGGGCCATCCGCAACCCGATCGCGCCGATTCTCGCATTCGCGCTGCTGACGGTTGTCGGCATCCAATCCTTCTTCACCCTGCCGATCACCCGGTTTCCCAACATCGACGTGCCGCTGGTGGCGATCACCGTGGTGCAGTCGGGCGCGGCACCCTCCGAAATGGAAGCGCAGGTGACCAAGGAGATCGAGGACGCGGTGGCCGGCATCACCGGCGTCGACGACATCGCCTCGACCGTCTCCGACGGCGTGTCGACCACCAATGTGGTCTTCCGCATGGAAGTGCCGACCGAGCAGGCCGTCCAGGACGTCAAGGACGCCATCGACCGGGTGCGCGGCGACCTGCCGGGCTCGGTGGAGGAGCCGATCGTCACCCGCGTCGACGTCGAGGGCCAGGCGATCATGACCTTCGCGGTGCACGCGCCCGACATGACGCTCGAGGAAGCCTCGTGGTTTGTCGACGACACCATCATGCGGGCGCTGCAGGGCCAGCGCGGCGTCGGCAAGGTCGAGCGCTATGGTGGCGCGGACCGCGAGATCCGCATCGAACTCGATCCGGCGCGGCTCGATTCCTACGGCATCACCGCGGCCGACGTGAACCGGCAGTTGCGCGCGACCAACGCCAATCTCGGCGGCGGACGCGGCGAGATCGGTGAGCGCGAGCAGACCATCCGCACGCTCGGCGACGCCCAGGACACGAAGGCGCTGGAGAACACCACCATCGCGCTCGCGAACGGCCGTTTCGTCCGGCTCGGCGACCTCGGCGCCGTGCGCGACACCTATGAGGAACTGAGATCCTTCGGGCGCTACAACGGCGACCAGGTGGTGGCCTTCGCGGTGTTCCGCGCCAAGGGCGCCAGCGAGATTTCGGTGGCCGAGGTGGTGACGGAGACACTCGACCAGATCCGCGCCGACAACCCCAATGTCGAGCTCGTGCCGGTCGACGACACGGTGTTCTACACCTACGGCAATTACGAATCGGCGCTGCACACGCTGGCCGAGGGATCGCTGCTGGCGATCCTCGTGGTGTTCCTGTTCCTGAGGAACTGGCGGGCGACGATGATCGCCGCCATCGCGCTGCCGCTGTCGGCGATCCCGACCTTCTATGTCATGGACCTGCTCGGCTTCTCGCTCAACCTGGTGAGTCTGCTCGCCATCACGCTGGCCACGGGCATCCTGGTCGATGATGCGATCGTCGAGGTGGAGAACATCTCGCGCCACATCCGCATGGGCAAGACGCCCTACCGGGCGGCGGTGGAGGCCGCCGACGAGATCGGGCTGGCGGTGATCGCCACCACCTTCACCATCATCGCCGTGTTCGTGCCGGTGTCGCTGATGCCCGGCATTCCGGGGCAGTATTTCAAGCAGTTCGGCATGACGGTCGCGGTGGCGGTGATGTTCTCGCTGCTGGTGGCGCGGCTGATCACACCGATGATGGCCGCCTACCTGATGCGCGACAGCGATGCGCATGAGGAGAAGGAAGGCGGCGGCCGCATCATGCAGGGCTACACCTGGCTCGTGAGCCGCACCCTGCGCTGGCGCTACACCACCCTGCTCGCGGCGATCGGATCGCTGGTGGTCGCGGTCTATTTCATGGCGCAGGTGCCGGGCTCGTTCCTGCCGCCCGAAGACGTGTCACGCGTGAGCGTCAGCGTCGAGCTGCCGCCCGGCGCGACGCTCGCCGACACCGACGCCACGACGCAGGCGATGCGCGACATCATCCAGGATGTCGAGGGCGTGGAGAGCGTGTTCATCCTGGGCGGCACCTCGCCGCGCGGCGAACTCGACATCCGCCGCGCCTCGGTCTCGGTGATGCTCAAGAAGATCGAGCACTCGATGCTCAAGAAGGTGGTCAACGGCCTGTCGGACGCGGTGCCCGGCGATTTCGTGCCGCGCATGAAGGTCAACGGCCGAACCCGCACCCAGGCCGAGATCGAAGCCGAGATCTTCGACAAGCTCGCGGTCATTCCCGACATCCGCGCCTACAAGCTCAACGATCGCGGCGACCGCGACTTGAGCTACAACGTGATCTCGACCGACAATGACGCCATCGACCGCGCCGTGGCCATCCTCGAGCCCAAGCTCAAGGCCGAAACCGTGCTCTCCTCGGTCAGCGTGTCGGGCTCCCTGCCCCGCCCCGAGGTGCAGATCCGGCCGCGGCTCGAGGAGGCCGCCCGGCTCGGCGTCACCACGGCGCAGATCGCCGAGACCGTGCGCGTCGCCACCATCGGCGACGTCGACGCGGCGCTCGCCAAGATCTCGCTCGACAACCGTCAGATTCCGATCCGGGTGCAGCTCGACCCGGTCTACCGGACCGACATCGACCGGCTCGCCAATCTCAGGGTCGCCACCTCCAAGGGGGTGTCGGTGCCGCTCAAGAGCGTGGCCGACATCATCATCACCCAGGGTCCCTCGACCATCAAGCGCTTCAACCGGGAGCGGCAGGCGACCATCGGCGCCAGCCTGCCGATCGGCGTGGCGCTGAACACGGCCAAGGAGCGGTTCAACGCGGTGGTCAGCTCCACCGAGCTGCCGGCCGGCGTGCAGGTGCTGGAATCGGGCGACGCCGAGGTTCAGAACGAACTGATGACCAGCTTCCAGAACGCCATGCTGATGGGGCTCTTGCTGGTGCTCACCGTGCTGATCCTTCTGTTCAAGGACGTCATCCAGCCGTTCACCATCCTGTTCTCGCTGCCGCTCGCCATCGGCGGCGTGGCGGCGGGCCTGATCCTCACCGGCAATGCGCTATCGATGCCGGTGCTGATCGGCATCCTGATGCTGATGGGCATCGTCACCAAGAACGCCATCCTGCTCGTGGATTTCGCCGTCGAGCTGATCCGCTCGGGGCGCAACCGCGTCGACGCCATGATCGAGGCCGGCCAGAAGCGCGCCCGGCCGATCGTCATGACCTCGATCGCCATGTCGGCGGGCATGCTGCCGAGCGCGCTGGGCGTCGGCGAAGGCGGATCGTTTCGCTCGCCGATGGCAATCGCGGTGATCGGCGGCATCATCGTCTCGACGATGCTGAGCCTTGTCGTGGTGCCCTCGTTCTTCCTGATCATGGACGACCTGTCGCGGCTCCTGCGCCGGATCTTCGGCCGCCTGGTCGGCCCCAGCGAGGAAGAGGCCGAGACCATGGAGCCCGGGGCGATGACCGCGGCGCTGAGCGAGAATGCCGGAGAGCTCGCCGACCTGCGCGCGCGGCTGGCGGAGCTCGAACGCCAGGCCGGGCCGAGGCCGCCGAAACTGGTGGTGTCGCAGCAGGCGGCGGAGTAGCGGGACCCGGGTTCCGGGAACTGCGGTTGCGTGCTTGGCCTTCGGACCGGCGTGAACGCCGGTCCGGTTCACCCAGGCTCAGACGCCGAGGAACTCGGTCTCGATCTCGCGGGTGAGGCCCGCGGGCGTGCCGGTCCAGACGCTCTGGCCGCGCGCGAGGATGACGCAGCGGTCGGCCACCGCGCGCAGTTCCGAGAACGCCTTGTCGATCACCAGGATCGACTGGCCGCCCTGCTTGAGCAGGGCGATCGCCGCCCAGATCTCATGGCGGACCACCGGCGCCAGCCCCTCGGTCGCCTCATCGAGGATGAGCAGCCGCGGATTGGTCATCAGCGCGCGCGCGATCGCCAGCATCTGCTGCTCGCCGCCCGAAAGCGTGGCGGCGGTCTGGCCCATGCGTTCGCCCAGGCGCGGAAACAGCGCGGTCGCCCGGTCGATGGTCCAGGGCCCGGGGCGGGCCGAGGCCATCAGGTTTTCGGCCACCGTCAGCCCCGCGAAACAGCGGCGGCCCTCGGGCGCGAGCCCAATGCCGAGCCGGGCGGCGCGGAACGAGGGCAGCGCCGCCAGATCGTGTCCGTCGAAGCGGATCTCGCCGCGCGTGGTGCGGAGCATGCGGGTGATGGCGCGCACGGTGGTGGTCTTGCCCATGCCGTTGCGGCCCATCAGCGCCACCAGTTCGCCCTCGGCAATCTCCAGATCGACGCCGAACAGCGCCTGCGAGGCGCCGTAGAAGGCCTCGAGCCGTCTGACCTCAAGCAGGCTCATGCCTCGTCCTCCCCGAGATAGGCGGCGCGGACTTCCGGATGCGTGCGGATCTCGTCGGCCTTGCCGCGGGCGATGATGCGGCCGGCGACCAGCACCGAGATGCGGTCGGCCAACTGGAACACCGCATCCATGTCGTGCTCGATCAGGAGGATCGGCGCCTCGCGACGCAGATTGTCGAGGAAGCCGATGAGGCGGCTCGAGCCTTCCTGGCCGAGGCCCGCCATCGGCTCGTCCATCAGGAAGATGCGCGGCCGCATGGCGAGCGCCATGGCGATCTCCAGAAGCCGCTTCTCGCCGTGGGAAAGTTCGCTGACGCGGACCGCGGCGCGGTCGGCGAGGCCGACGCGCTCGAGCGCCTGCATGGCCTCGCCGGTCAGCTCCCGGTCGCGGCTCACCTGCCTGACGAAGCCGAACACCGACCGGTGGCGCGCCTGGGCCGCCAGCATGACATTGCCGCGGGCGGAGAATTCCGGAATGAGCGAAGACACCTGGAAGGTGCGGGTGAGGCCCAGTCGTGCGCGGGCGATCTGGTCGAGGCCGTTGATCTCGCGGCCGTCGAAGCGGATCGAGCCCGAATTGGCGGCGAGTTCGCCGGCGACCAGCTTGATCAGGCTCGACTTGCCGGCGCCGTTGGGGCCGATCAGGGCGTGGATCTCGCCCGGGCGCAGATCGAGGTCGACGCCGTCGGTGACCTTGAGCGCGCCGAAGGACTTGGTCAGGCCCTTGAGCTCCAGCACCGGCTCAATCATGGCGCGCCCTCCCCGCCACCAGGCCGATGAAGCCGCCGCGGGCGAACAGCACCACGCCGAGCAGCGCCGCGCCCAGGAAGAACTGCCAGTGTTCGGTGAAGCTGCCGAAGACGTGCTCGAACAGCACGAACAGGCAGGCGCCCACCACCGGGCCGAACAGTCGGGCGACGCCGCCCAGGATGATGAACACCATGATCTCGCCCGACAGGTGCCAGGACATCATCGAGGGGCTGACGAAGCGGTTGAGATCGACATAGAGCGCGCCGGCGAGGCCGGTCACCATGCCCGAGATCACGAAAGCGGCGAGCTTGATCCGGTAGGGCGACAGGCCGAGGGCGGCAACGCGGCCTTCATTCTGTCGGACCGCCTGCAGGGCGATGCCGAAGCGCGCGCCGGTCATCCGCCACTGGGCGAGGAGCACCAGCATCAGCACCCCGTAGCAGAGCAGGAAGAAATCGAGCGGCCTGAGCGTGTTGACGCCGGGAAAGGCATTGCGGACATAGATCGACAACCCGTCCTCGCCGCCATAGGCCGGCCAGGAGATGGCGAAGAAGAAGAGCATCTGGGCGAAGGCCAGCGTGATCATGATGAAATAGACGCCGGAAGTCCTCAGACTGAGCGCCCCGATCACCAGCGCCGCCAGGCCCGAGACCAGCACCGCCACCAGCCACAGCACCAGCATCTGGTTGCTGCCGTTGACGGTGAAAGGCCAGGTCATCAGCGGCTCGTAGGTCTGGTGGTGGCTGGCGAGAATGCCCACCGCATAGCCGCCGAGCCCGAAGAAGGCGGCATGGCCGAAGGAGACCAGCCCGCCGAGCCCGAGCGCGATGTTCAGCCCGACGCCGGCGAGCGCCAGGATGGTGGCGCGGGTGGCGAGCGTGACCAGGAAGGGTTCGTCGGCGAAATGCGCGATCAGCGGCCCGCCGAGCAGGATCAGCGCCAGCACGATGTTGAGTCGGTGTTCGGTGACAAGATCACGCATTGGCGGGAAACAACCCCTTGGGCTTGAACACCAGCACGGCGGCCATCAGCAGGTAGATCAGCATCGAGGCCACCGCCGAGCCGACGCCGGCGGCATCGGAGGCGCCCATCACGGTGGAGAGAAGCGTGGGCAGCAGGAAACGGCCCATGGTGTCGACAACGCCGACGATCAGGGCCGCAATCAGCGCGCCGCGGATCGAGCCGATGCCGCCGATGACGATGACCACGAAGGCGAGGATCAGCACCGGTTCGCCCATGCCGATCTGCACCGACTGGATGGCGCCGACCAGCGCGCCGGCGAAGCCCGCGAGCGCGGCGCCGAGCGCAAAGACGACCGTGTAGAGAAAGCGGATGTCGACGCCGAGCGCCGCGATCATTTCGCGATCGGACTCGCCGGCGCGGATCTGCATGCCGAGCCGCGTGCGGCTGATCAAAAGGCCGAGGCCGGCGGCCACGGCGAGGCCGGCGACGATCAGCGCCAGCCGGTAGGCCGGATAGGGCAGGCCTCCGGGCAGCATCACCGGACCGGTGAGAAACGCGGGCGGATCGAGATAGAGCGGGAACGAGCCGAACAGGAAGCGCACGCCTTCCGAGAACATCAGCACCAGCGCGAAGGTGGCCAGCACCTGATCGAGGTGATCGCGGTCATAGAGCCTGCGGATCACCACCATCTCGACCAGGGCGCCGAGCGCGGCGGCTGCCGCCAGGCTGGCGATCAGGCCGAGCCAGAACGACCCGGTCCAGGCGGCGACCGCGGCGCAGACGAAGCCGCCGACCATGAACAGCGAGCCATGGGCGAGATTGATCAGACCCATGACGCCGAAAATCAGGGTGAGGCCGGCGGCCATCAGGAACAGCATGACGCCGAGCTGCAGACCGTTGAGGATTTGTTCCAGAAAAAGGGCAACGGTCATGGTCTGCCGGGCTCTCGTCAGCGCAAGGAGAAGGCCCGGGCGGCGTGTCCGCCCGGGTTCGAGAGAAGATTACATCTTGCAGTCGGCGGCGTAGGCGTCGGCGCGGTCGGTGAGCGCGGTGCCGACCAGCTTGTTGGTGTAGATGTCACCTTCCTTGATCACTTCGCGGACATGGATGTCCTGGATCGGGTGATGGTTGGGGCCGAAGCTGAACTTGCCGCGAACCGACTTGAAATCGGCGGCTTCCAGCGCCTTGCGGAACGCATCCTGATCGCTGACGGGGGCGACGGCCAGGGCCGAGATCAGCAGGCTGGCGGTGTCATAGCCCTGCGCGGCGTAGATCGACGGCAGGCGGTTGTATTCGGCCTGGTAGGCGGCGACGAAGTCCTTGTTGGCCTGGTTGTCGAGATCCTTCGACCAGGTCGAGGTGTTCTTGACGCCGAGCGCCGCGTCGCCGACGGCCTGCAGGATGTTCTGGTCGAAGGAGAAGGCGGGGCCGATCAGCGGCACACCGACGCCGGCGCCGGCATACTGCTTCATGAAGGCGATGCCCATGCCGCCGGGAAGGAAGAAGAAGACGCCGTCGGCGCCGGACGCGCGGATCTGGGCGATCTCGTTGGCGTAGTCGGTGGCGCCCAGTTCGGTGTAGACCTCGTTGGCGATCTCGCCCTTGTAGAAGCGCTTGAAGCCGGCCAGCGAATCCTTGCCCGCCGGATAGTTCGGCGCCATGATGAACACCTTCTTCATGCCCGCGGTGTTGGCGTATTCGCCCGCGCCTTCATGCAGATTGTCGTTCTGGTAGGAGACCGAGAAATAGTTCGGGTTGCAGCCTGCGCCGGCGAGCGCCGAGGGTGCGGCATTGGTGGAGAGATAGAACTTGCCCTGGGCCACGGTCGAGGGCACGACGGCCATGGCGAGGTTGGACCAGATGATGCCGGTCATGATGTCGACCTTGTCGGACTGGATCAGCTTGTCGGCCAGTTGCACGGCCAGATCCGGCTTCAAGGCGTCGTCCTCGACAATGACCTCGATGTCCTTGGCGCCGGACTGCTTGATGGCGAGCATGAAGCCATCGCGGGTATCCAGGCCGATCGCCGCGCCACCGCCGGAGAGGGTCGTGATCATGCCGACCTTGACGGGCTCGGCGGCGGAAACCGCGACACTGGCGATCAGCGACACGGCGGTTGTCAGTCCCAAAAGCATCTTGTTCATTGAACGTCCTCTCTGTGTTTGATGCCGGGCCGGCCCTTGTTTCGGTCCGCTCCCTGCAACATTATCCCCGGCGGGCCCCTTTTTATGGGCCGTTGCAGGGGAGCTTAACAGCCGTATCGGATAATTCCAGTACTTTTTTAAGCTTAAAGCATTTGTGCGCGGATTGTGGCCTTGCGCCCCGCGCGCGGGCATGGTTCCAAGGGGAGACCAGCCATACGGAACAGAAGGAGACCGGCGATGCAGTGTTTTTTCGTGGAGTTCCAATGCAAGCTCGGACAGGCCTATCCGGTCGCCGAGGAAATCGCCAACCGCGAGATCGCTTCCGAGATCTACTCGGTCAGCGGCCAGTTCGACCTGATGGCAAAATTCTACATCGACGATGACGTCGATATCGGCCGGTTCATCGCCGACAATGTGCACACGATCCCGGGCGTCGAGCGGACGCACACGATCCTGACATTCAAGGCGTTCTGAGCTTGGGCAAGGCGTTCTGAGCGGGGGAGCGCGAAAGCCCGAGGGCTGCGGCTGTTGCGCCGGCAGGAAGGCGATTGATTTCGACGCTGCGCCAGGAAGAAATGGTACGATTGGGTGGGCTCGAACCACCGACCTCCGGATCCACAATCCGGCGCTCTAACCAACTGAGCTACAACCGCACGCCACCGGGCAAGGACGCTGTCCAAGCCGCGTTTATGCCGCTGACATACGGCGGCAAAGTCGATTTTGCAAGAGGATTTTGCCCGGATCGGGTCATTTTGGGGGTGTGGAAAACCACACGGCAAAAGGCCGGCCCCTCGTGCTCCGACAGAGGGTGACCCTCTGTCGGCGTTGCACGTCCGGGTCCGGCCTTCGCCAGTTCTCGCCGATGCGGCTCAGGCGACCTTGATCTCGTTCATGGTCTTTTCGGCCACGGTCTTGGTCGGCTTGGAGACGTCTTCGGCCACCTTGCGGGCGGCTTCCTGCATGATCTTGGCCTGGTCGACCATCATCTCGGCCTGCTTGCGGAAGAAGCTGGTCTGCAGTTCGATCATCTGGGCGACCGACTTGACGCCGAGCAGGGCTTCCATGTGCGAGAGCGAATGCTCGACATTGCCGCGGGCGGCGTCGATGGCCTTGAGGCTCAGTTCGACGGTGCCGGCCTGGGCGTTTTCCAGCGTGGCTTCGATCGCCTTGGTGGCTTCCTCGGCGGAAGACTTGACCTTGGCATAGGCTTCCTTGGTCTGGTTGACGGATTTGTCAGCCATTTCGCGGTAGCCGTCGGCCATCTTGGTCATGTCGAAGGCCGGGAATTCGAAGACGTCTGCGGTGGTTGCGGTTTTCTTGGTCGCCATGTCGCTTCTCCTTGAAGGATCCTGGGACCGTTCATGGCCCCGTTTCGATTTCAGATAGACCCTAGCACAGATTATGGTGCATTGCAACATATCTTGTGCAACGCACCATGCGTTAACCGTTTATTGACAAATTGCCGCTGCGACACGGTGGCTTGCTGGACCCGCGCTGGCGTCAAAGCTATTAATTAAATCTTAATACGCCCGTTTCCCGGGCGCAATCTGGCCGAAACTGGAATTCAGCCCATGCAGGCTCATCATTATCCGTTCATCGATCTCGCCGTTCATCCCTCGGTCAGGGACCGCTTCGCCAAGGGCGACGCCGTGGCCGTGCTGAGCGCGGATCTGGGGGCGGTGCTGTGGGCCAATGGCGCGGCCGCGGGCCTGTTCGGCTTCGACAACATCTACGACGCGCTGGACGAAGGCCTGGCGGGCCAGGCCGCGACACGGCGGCAGATCGAAAGCGCGCTCAGCGGCCTGCGCCGCACGGCCCGGCCGCAGGCCTTCATGATGCGGCTGTCGTCGGGCTTCTCGCGGGCGATGACGCCGGCGACGCTCGAGGACATCACCCTGCCCGACGGCGAGCGGGCGCTGCTGCTCGTCAGCAGCCAGAGTGGCAAGATCCTGGCGCCGGGCGTGCGCGCCCGCCAGATCATTTCCGGCTTCGAGGGAACCGGCACCCATGTCGCCGTGCTCGACCGCGACGGCACGGTGCTGGCCGCGACCAGCACCTTCGATGAGATCGGCCTTGCTCAAAGCGAGATCAGCCGGATGATCGCGGACGTGGCCGAGGATCCCGACCGCCTGGTCAAGCGCATGACCGAGGCGCGCAACGGACCGATGCCGACCGCCATCGGCAGGCTCGCCGATGACCCGGCGCTGCACCTGCTGTTTGCCGTCGAGGCATCGCCGGTCGAGGACGCGGACGAGGCGCCGCAGGACGTTGCCGAGCCGGTCGAGGACGACGCCGCATCCGACGCGACCACAGGTGAGGCCGGGCCGGAGCCCGAAGATTTGGCGCGTCCCGACTGGCAGTCGGGCGCGGACGACGCTTCCGAGGGCGCAGGGGATCATTCCCCCGCCCCCGTCATGGACGACGATTCCGCCCGCCGAACCGATGCCGACGAGGCACCCGCCTTCGACGACGCGTCCGATGCCGCGGCCTCTTCCGAAGATGACGTCGCTTCGCCCGAACGGGAGACCGACACCGCCGCGGCGGATGCCGGCCTTGAGACCGAGCGGGAAAGCCAGGCCCCGGCGCCGCGCCGGCCCCAATTCGACATCAGCCGCATCCGCGCCGAACTCAATGCGCGGCTTGCGAAGGCCCGCGCCGAGGAGGCGCTCGAGGAGCAGCAGGTTCCGCCGCCCTTCGCCGATGCGCGCAATCTCGTGTCGGGCTTCGAGGCCGACGGCGAAACCGATGCCGATGTTCTGACGGAGATCGATGCCGGCGGCGAGGCCGGACCGGACACGACCCCGGAGGCCGGTCCCTACAGCGACGCGGAACCGGACGCCGGAACAGCCTCGCCGGCCGGCGAGGCTTTGGAGGAGCCTCTCGGCGCGGCCGAGGAGCCCGAGGATCAGGTTCCGGCAACCGACGGGGACGAAGCCGCGGATGCGGCCCAGCCTGAGCAACCGGAGGCAACGGCCCCTGCCGGGACGCACACCGAGGAGGAGCAGACCGCCACCGCGGCACGGGAGTTCCGCTTCGACCCCAACCGCAAGCCGGCGCGCTTCGTCTGGAAGATCAATCGCGACGGCAAGTTCAGCGACGTCTCGCCCGAATTCGCCGCCGCCGTGGGTCCGCATTCGGCCGATATCGTCGGCCGCAGTTTCCCGGACCTGGCGCGGGTGTTCAATCTCGACCCGGACCATGTCATCACCGAACTCCTGAACCGCCGCGACACATGGTCAGGCAAGACCGTCTACTGGCCGATCCAGGGGACGTCGCTGGTGACGCCGGTGGATCTGGCGGCCCTGCCGACCTATACCCGCGACCGCCAGTTCGACGGGTTCCGCGGCTTCGGCATCGTCAGGATCGGCGAGACCCGGCCCGATCCCGAGGCGCTGGGCCTGGCGCTGGTGCCCGGCGCGCCTCTCCGCCCTGCCCCCGAGACCCCGGCCGAAGACCGGACCGAAACCGGCGACGCAGACCAAGCGCAGGCGCCGTCCCGCGAGGATGTGCCCGGTGTCGACGACGCCGATCTCGAGATCGCCGATCTTGACCGGGACACGGACGACCTCGCCCGCATGGACGGCGCCGAAGGCGTGGACGCAGACGACACCGGCGCGGCCGGGCAAGACCAGCCCGACGCCGAGCCAGAGGATCCGTTCCGGGGCGAGCGGCCGGCGATCCGGCTGGTCGAAACCCCGATGCGCCGCGACAGCGACAAGATCATCGACCTCGAAACGCGGCGGACGCGGACGCGCGACGGCCTGTCACCCGGCGAACAGGCGGCATTCCGGGAGATCGGCGTGCGCCTGACCGAATTCACGGCGCCTGCAGCCGGGACATCGCTGACCGACGCCACCGACACCGAAGCCACGCCGGATGCGCCGGAAGACCGGCCGGTGTTCGGCAAACGCCAGTCGCTGCGCGGCGAACCGGGCCAGGCCGACAGCGAGGGCAGTTTCGACGGCGATCCCCTGGATGAAACCGGCAAGACCGTGGACGAGCCCGCGGGCGAAGCCGATGACGTCGGCGCCGGCGCCGCGGACCGCGATGCAGCCATCGGCGAGATCACGGCACTGACAGAGGATCGGGCCGAGGACGCGGCGGAGCCCAGGGAAGAAGTCGACACCGACGCCCCTGCGCATGCGCATGCGCCTGAAGCCGGCTGGAGCGAGCCGGCGGCGGAAAGGAGCGCGCGGGAAACCGAAGGGTCCCAGCCCGCGGACGGATCGACAGAGCCCGAGGCCCGGTCTGCCGAGCCCGCTTCTGTCGAACCCCAGATCATCGAACGGGTGGTCGTCGAACCTCTGCCGTCGGCCTTCGCCTTGCCGGCCCGCCAGGTGATGCAGACGGGGCTCGACGCGGCCCTGGTCGACGCCATCCCGGCGGCGCTTCTGGTGCATTCGGGCGACGCGCTGATCCACGCCAATGCCGAATTCCTCGACCTGACCGGCTATTCCTCGCTCACCCAGCTTGCCGCGCGTGGCGGACTGGATCACCTGCTCGACCGGCCCGACGACGAGGCGGCCCCCGCCGATGGCGGCATGCTCGTGCGGCGCGGCGACGGCACATCGCTCAAGGTCACCGCCCGGCTCCGGTCGGTCAACTGGGGCGCCGGACAGGCGCTGCTGCTGGCGCTGGCGCCAATCCCGCCTGCGGCGTCGCTGGAGACCGCGGCCGTGATCACGCCGACCGAAGCGGAAGCGCTGGCGGCTGACGACGAGCCGGACGAATTCGCGGCCGAAGAGCCAGGCGAACCCGGCAGCGCGGCCTCCGCCCCCCTGCCCGAGGCCGGCGAGACCGATGCGGCGGCGCTGAAGATCGAGGCGCAGGAGCTGCGCTCGATCCTGGAGACCGCCACCGACGGCGTGGTGATCCTCGACGATGACGGCACCATCCGCTCGATGAACGGCTCGGCCTGCGCGCTGTTCAACTACAATGAGAGCGAAACCCAGGGCCAGCCCTTCGCCATGCTGTTTGCCCATGAGAGCCAGCGCGCGGTGATGGACTATGTCTCCGGGCTCGCCGAACACGGCGTGTCGAGCGTGCTCAATGACGGGCGCGAAGTGATCGGCCGCGAGGCCGCGGGCGGCTTCCTGCCGCTGTTCATGACCATCGGCAGGCTGTCGGGCTCCAACGGCTATTGCGCGGTGCTGCGCGACATCACCCAGTGGAAGCGCACGGAAGAGGAGCTGCGCACCGCCAAGCGCGCCGCCGAGACCGCCAATTCGCACAAGTCGGATTTCCTCGCCCGCGTCAGCCACGAGATCCGCACGCCGCTCAACGCCATCATCGGGTTTTCCGAGATGATGGTGGAAGAGCGCTTCGGCCCGATCGGCAGCCCGCGCTATCTCGAATATGCCCATGACATCGGCAATTCCGGCAAGCATGTGCTCGACATCGTCAACGATCTGCTCGACATTTCCAAGATCGAGGCGGGCCAGGAGCAGATGGAGTTCGTCGCCGTCTCGCTCAACGAGCATCTCGCCGAAAGCGTGTCGCTGTTGCAGCCGATGGCCAACAGCCAGCGGGTGATCATCCGCACCAGCCTGTCGGTGAGCGTGCCGGAAGTGGTGGCCGACCGGCGCTCGATCAAGCAGATCGCGCTCAACCTGTTGTCCAACGCCATCCGCTTCACCCCCTCGGGCGGGCAGATCGTGGTGTCGACCTCCTACGAGCCTTCGGGCAACGTGGTCATCCGCATCCGCGACACCGGCATCGGCATGAACCGCAAGGAACTCGAGCAGGCGATGAAGCCCTTCGGCCAGGTCGGCCCCGGTCCGCGGCAGCGCGGCGAGGGTACAGGCCTCGGCCTGCCGCTCACCAAGGCGATGGTGGAGGCCAACCGCGCCCAGTTCGACATCGTCTCGACGCCGAGCGAAGGCACGCTGGTGTCGATCTCGTTCCCGCCGCAGCGGGTGCTGGCCGACTGAGACCGCGGCGCGGCGACCGGACGGCCGGCTGCCCGGACAAAAAAACGGGGACCCGCGAGGATCCCCGTCAAATTTGCATCAGTGCTAACCAACACCGTGGAAAGCGAAGCTATCCAAAGGGTGATGCGAGTCATGGCCCGCAAACCCTTACCGGCTCCTTTCCAGCATACTTAAGTTTTTACTGATATGGAGTTCATTCGCCGGGTTTGGTTAAAATCAGCGGCAAGGTTTTGTTAAGGAATGGGCGACGCCGCGATGCGCGGAGGGCGTCGATCACGGGAAGAACGCGGACTCGGGCCGGGCCACCCGACGGGCGTCGCAACCGTCGCCGCTCCCCTCCCATGGGCTGCCTGCGATCATATGCCTCTTTCCAGCCATGAGGTCCATACGTTAAGTGAACGGTCCTGAGCGCGATGTGCGGGACCGACAGGATAGGCTGCGGTCTGGCCTTCGCCGGATGCGGCGCCCCGATGCGGCGGTCGTTCAGGGTTTGGAGATGACGATGTACCCGGATTATTCGAAGTCGGAACGCGTGGCGGACGGGAGCATGCACGCCATCGGCGTGATCGGCGCGACGAGCGGGGCGGCGCTGTTGCTGGTCTGGTCGAGCCGGGTGGCCTCGCCGTGGGAAATCACGGCCATCAGCATCTATGCGATCACGCTGATCGCCACCTTCGCCGCCTCGGCCTTCTATCACATGACGCCCTGGGAAAACCTCCGGCCCGTGCTGCGCCGGATCGACCACGCGGCGATCTATCTCAAGATCGCCGGCACCTACACGCCACTGGTGGTGATGATCGGCAACGGCCTGGCCTATGTCATGCTCGGCCTTGTCTGGGCCCTGGCGATCATCGGCATGACGCTGAAACTCGTGTTCTGGAGCACGCCCGGCCGCATGGGCCCGGCGCTGTACCTGATCATGGGCTGGATGAGCATCGTGCTGATCTGGTCGGCCTGGTCGGAGATGCCGGTCGGCTTCATCATCGCCGGCGGGCTGCTCTACACCGTCGGCGTGTTTTTCTACGCGGCCAAGAAGCTACGCTTCGCGACCGCGATCTGGCACGGCTTCGTCATCGCGGCCTCCGCCTGCTTCTTCCTGGCCATCACCTTCGGGGCGACCGAACACGGCCTGCTGTAGCCGATCGCCACGGCGCCAGGCATCGCGGCGCGAGGCCGGTTTGCCCGCTTGACGGGCCTGTCGGACCGGCCTAGCCTGCTGAGGTCGAAAAGAGGCTTATGCCGGATTGGTCATCCGGCGCCGGTTATCCGGGCCACGTTTTCCATGAACCCGCGGCACTTGAACCCGATGTCCAATCGGGCAGGTGCTGGCGTGGACAACGCCTCCCTGCCCGCAGCAGGAGAAGACCATGACACCACACGTCAAAATGAACCTGGTGATTTCGCTGTTGATGTCGTTCGCGATGTCAGCCTTCTTTTCAGGCCTGTTTACCTTCCTGGCCTTCGGACTGACGCCCGAATGGCTGGTGTCCTGGGCACGCGGATTCGCGATCGGCTGGCCGACCGGTTTTCTGGTCGCCCTGCTGATCGGCCGGCCGATCCGGATGATCGCGCTTCGGCTTTCCGGCATTCCGGCCTGACGGGACACAGGGGCGGGTGTGCGTGCGCACTACCCGCCCTAGTCCCCGAGGACTTCAGGTCATCCGGCCTTCAGTTCCGGCAAGTCCCTGAACAGCTCCAGCGCGTCGGGGTTGGCGAGCGCCTCCTTGTTCTTGACCGGGCGCCCGTGGACGATGTCGCGGACGGCGAGTTCGACGATCTTGCCGGATTTGGTGCGGGGGATGTCGCTGACGGCGATGATCACGGCGGGCACGTGGCGGGGCGAGGCGCCGGTGCGGATCTTCGCGCGGATCCTGGCCTTGAGATCGTCATCGAGCGTCACGCCCTGGGCCAGGCGGACGAAGAGGACGACGCGGACATCGTCGTCCCAGTCCTGGCCGATGCAGATGGCTTCCGCCACTTCCTCCATCTGTTCGACCTGGTTGTAGATCTCGGCGGTGCCGATGCGCACGCCGCCGGGATTGAGGGTGGCGTCCGAGCGGCCGTGGATGATGACGCCATGATGGGCGGTCCATTCGGCGAAATCGCCATGGGTCCAGACATTGTCGAAGCGGGCGAAATAGGCGGCGCGGTATTTCTCGTCATCGGGATCGTTCCAGAAGCCGATCGGCATGGCCGGGAACGGCCTTGTGCAGACCAGTTCGCCCTTTTCGCCGCGGACCGGCTTGCCGTCCTCGTCCCAGACGTCGACGGCCATGCCGAGGCCGGGGCCCTGGATCTCGCCGGTGTAGACCGGCAGCGCCGGAATGCCGAGCACGAAGCAGGAGACGATGTCGGTGCCGCCGGAGATCGAGGCCAAATGCACGTCCGGCTTGATGCCGGAATAGACGAAGTTGAAGCCTTCCGGCGACAGCGGCGAGCCGGTCGAGGTCACGAGCCTAAGCTGCGACAGGTCATGGGTCCTGGCCGGCTCGAGCCCGGCCTTGCGCACGGCGTCGATGAACTTGGCCGAGGTGCCGAACACCGAGAAGCGCTCCTCGGCGGCGTAGTCGAACAGGACATTGCCGTCGGGATGGAAGGGCGAGCCGTCATAGAGGCAGAGCGTGGCGCCGACCGCGAGGCCGGAGGCGAGCCAGTTCCACATCATCCAGCCGCAGGTGGTGAAATAGAACAGCCGCTCGCCGGGTTCGAGGCCGCAATGCAGGCGGTGCTCCTTCAAATGCTGCAGCAGCGTGCCGCCGGCCGAGTGGACGATGCATTTGGGAACGCCGGTGGTGCCCGAGGAGAACAGGATGTAGAGCGGATGGCCGAAGGGCAGCCGTTCGAACTCGACCTCCCGGGCCGGAAATTCGGCGATGAAATGCTCGAGCGTCCAGGCGCCCGCCACCGCGGCGGCGACGGCATGGCCGTCGTCGATCATCGGCACGATCAGGGTGGCGTTGGGCTTGAGCGCGGCGGCGATCTCGGTGAGCTTGGCGGTCACGTCCTGGCGCTTGCCGTTGTACCAGTAGCCGTCGCAGGAAATGAACAGCCTGGGCTCGATCTGGCCGAAGCGGTCGAGCACGCCCTGGACCCCGAAATCGGGCGAGCAGGACGACCAGATCGCCCCGATCGAGGCGCAGGCCAGCATGCAGGCGATGGTCTCGGGCATGTTGGGCATCATCGCCGCGATGCGGTCGCCCTTGCCCACGCCATGGGCGCGGAACGCCTGCTGCAGGCGCGAGACCAGGGCATGCAGCTCGAGCCAGGTCATGGCCCGCCTGGCCTTGTCCTCGGCGCGGAACAGGATCGCGGGCTCTGCGCCGGTGCGGCTCAGCAGGTTCTCGGCGAAATTGAGCTCGGCGTCGGGGAAGAACCGCGCGCCGGGCATGGCGTCGCCGTTCTCGAGGATGCGCGCGCCCTTGACGCCGCGGACGCCGCAGAAATCCCACACCGCCGACCAGAAGCCCTCGCGGTCGGTGATCGACCACTGGTGCAGCGCAAGCGGATCAGCGAGCGAGAGCCCTGCCCTTTCGCCGGCGAAGCGGGCAAATTCCATCCAGGGGCTGGCCTGCAAGCGCTCCGGGTCGGGGCGCCAAAGCGGTGTGTCGGTCATCGTCTGCTCCTGCCAAATCGTGAGGAAGGTTTAGTAGCATCGGCGGGGCGGGATGCAAACAGAAGCTGGGGCAACCGCCGCCCTGAGGGGGCGGACGGTCCCTGCGCAATTGCATTCGCCGGCGGCAGGCTTTAACCAGAGCAACGTGGCAGCGCTTCGGGAGGCTGGGGTTTGAAGTTCTTAATCGCGCAATGGTCCTTGCGACGCGCGGCGATCAGCGGCGGGCTCGCCGTGCTCGCCATCGTCCTGGCCATTTTCGCGAGCCTGCCGCTGGCGGTGTCGAGCGGCGTGGTGCGCGACCGGCTGGAGCGCGACATCGGCGCCTGGGCCGGCCACGCGGTGGCGCTGGGCGACGCGCCGTCAATCGATTTCTGGCCGACGCCGACCATCAAGCTCGACAATGTGGAGATCCGGCCGGCGACCTTCGCCGATGGCGACCCGATCCTGCGCGCCGACAGCATCGTCGCCAATTTCAACCTTTTCTCCGCGGTCCTGGGCGCGCCGAGCTTCTCGCAGTTCAAGCTGATCCGGCCGACCTTCAATGTCGAGCTGTACCCGGATTCGACCTCCAACTGGTCGTCCTCCTCGGGCGAGCTGGCGCAGGGCATCGCGGCGGCCGTGGCGCAGGACCTCGCCGCGCAGTCCGGCTCCGCGCCGCCGTCGACGGCGACCATTCCGGAATCGGCCGCGCTGGGGGCGGTGACGATCGAGGACGGCACCGTCCGATGGATCCGCGACCCGGGCGCGCAGGCCGAAAAGCTGACGGCCGTCAACGGCACGGTGGCCTGGACGGCGCCGACCGCGGTGGCCCGGGCCGACCTGACGGCGATCTTCCGCGGCGAACAGATCACGCTTTCCGGCTCGACGGCGGCGCCCTTGCTTCTGCTCGGCCAGCGCACGGCGCCGGTCGAGTTCAAGATCAGCTCCGCGCCGCTCAACCTCGGATTTGCCGGATCGGCGAGCCTGGGGGCGAAGCTGTTCCTGTCGGGGATGCTCGATCTCAAGAGCGCCTCGGTGCGCCGGGCGCTGGAATGGTCGGGCGCCGACATCAAGCCGGGCGAAGCGCTGGGCGCGCTGGAGCTGACGGCCAAGATCACGGCGGAGCCGACCAAGGCCAAGCTCGACGATTTGATCGTCATGATCGACCGCAACCGCGGCATCGGCGTGCTGGACGTGGCGCTGCGCGAGGATGAGCCGCCGCTGGTGGCGGGCACGCTGGCGTTCAACTCGCTCGACATCGCCTCCTTCCTGCAGGCCTTCACGCCGCTGCCGGTCACCGGCGCGGACATCGCCTCGACCATCGACACCCGCTTCCTGCGCGAGATCGGGCTTGACCTGAGGCTCTCGGCCCAGTCGGCGAGCCTTGGCCCGGTGGTGCTGTCCAACCTGGCGGCGGCGGCGCGCGTCGAGCAGGGCCGCGCCAATTTCGATGTCGGCGACGCCACCGCCTATGGCGGCAGCGTCATGGGCCGCATCGCGCTGTCGGAGAAGGGCATCGAGGGCGGGGTCAAGGTGCAACTGTCGGCCCGCCAGATCGATTTCGGCAACCTGTTCGACGCGATGGGCCTGACCGGCCCGCTGCCGCGCGGCATGGGATCGCTCGACGTCGAGGTGACCTCGCCCTACCCGACCTGGGCCACGGCGCTGTCGGACCTGACCGGAAAGATCGACCTGTCCATCGGCAAGGGCGTCGTGCCCGGGCTCAATGTGCAGAAGTTCCGGGAACTGGCCAAGACGGAGCGGTTCTTCGACCTGGACCAGTTGGGCACGGGCACCGGGTTTCCATTCCAGAGCGCGCGCTTCGAGGCCACGATCGCTGCGGGCGAGGCGGACCTGAAGACCGCCGAACTGCTGGGCGCCAGGCAGATGTTCTCGCTGTCGGGCGTCATTCCCTATTCGCGCTCGAGCCTCGCCATCGCCGGCGTGCTGGCGCCGAAAACGGAGACCGAGACCAATGTCGCCGCCGCGGCCGAGGCCCCGGAGGCGCTCCGGTTCTTCGTCGGCGGCTCCTGGCCGCGGCCGGTGATCTCGCCCGTCACGCCCTGATGCATCGCCGCCTCCGGCGCCCCGATGCGCCCATCTTGCGGAACTGCGCGGATTTGGCGACAATCGCCCCATTCACTGCTTCGCGGCGGCGGCGGGCCGCGGCGAAGCCGGGAGCGGACCGCAGGGGGACAGGGGCACGCCATGCTGCAGGTGATTTCGGCAGTCGTGAAGATCGCACTGGCCTCGCTGGTGACCGGCGCGGTGCTCTCGGCGCTCAACCTGTCGGCCGCCGAACTGCTGGCCGAGATCGGGCTCACGCCCGAGAGCGTGTCGGCGCTGCTCAGGCAGGGCGCGGAATGGGCGATCCCCAACATCTTGCTCGGCTCGATGGTGATCGTGCCGATCTGGTTCGTGACCTACCTGCTGCGCCCGCCGCGGAACTGACCCGCCCTCAGGACCGGCCTCCCCGCCTCAGTGGTTGAACGCCGCCTGTTCGTCGCGCCGGCGCCTGACCTCGCGGCTCTTGTTGAGGATCGAGGCGATGATGACGCCGATCGAGACGGCGCCGATCAGCAGCGTGCAGACCGCGTTGATTTCCGGCGTCACGCCGAGCCGCACCTGCGAATAGATCTTCATCGGCAGCGTGGTGGCGCCCGGCCCGGAGGTGAAGCTGGCGATCACCAGGTCGTCGAGCGACAGGGTGAAGGCGAGCATCCAGCCGGAGATGACGGCCGGCAGGATCACCGGCAGGGTGATCTGCAGGAAGGTGGTGACGGGGCCGGCGCCGAGATCCATCGCCGCCTCCTCGAGCGAGCGGTCGAAGCTCATCAGCCGCGACTGCACCACGACGGCGACGAAGCACATCGAGAAGGTGATGTGGGCCAGCGTGACGGTCCAGAATCCGCGGGCGAAATCCACCGCCACGAACAGGAGCAGCAGCGACAGGCCGGTGATCACCTCGGGCATCACCAACGGCGCGAAGACCATGCCGGAAAACAGGATGCGGCCGTTGAAGCGGGTGTAGCGGGTCAGCGCCAGGGCCGCCAGCGTGCCGAGCACGGTGGCGACGGAGGCCGAGACGAGCCCCACCCTGACCGTCACCCAGGCCGCGTCCATCAGGCCCTGATTGTTGAACAGCTCGACATACCATTTGGTCGAAAACCCGGTCCAGACGGTGACCAGCCGGGATTCGTTGAACGAGTAGATCACCAGGATGACGATCGGCAGGTAGAGGAAGGCGAAGCCGAACACCACCGAGGCGATGTTGAAGCGGGACCAGGTCGTGTTCATCGTCCGCTCTCCTGCGCCTTGGCCTGCGCCTGCTGGAACAGCATGATGGGAACCACCAGGATCAACAGCAGCAGCACCGCCACCGCCGAGGACACCGGCCAGTCGCGGTTGTTGAAGAACTCGCTCCACAGTGTCTTGCCGATCATCAGCGTACGCGAGCCGCCGAGCAGGTCGGGGATGACGAATTCGCCGACGGCGGGGATGAACACCAGCAGGCAGCCCGCGACGATGCCGGGGATGGCGAGCGGAAAGGTGATCTTCCAGAAGGCGGTGATCGGCGGGCAGCCCAGATCCTGCGCGGCCTCGATCAGCGTGTAGTCCATCTTCTCGAGCGCCGAATAGATCGGCAGCACCATGAACGGCAGGTAGGAATAGACGATGCCGATATAGACGGCGGTGTTGGTGTTGAGGATGATCAGCGGCTCGTCGATGAGGCCCAGCGCCATGAGAAACTGGTTGAGCAGGCCCTCGGGCTTGAGGATGCCGATCCAGGCATAGACCCGGATCAGGAACGAGGTCCAGAACGGCAGGATGACCAGCATCAGAAGCGTCGGGCGCAGCGAGGTCGGCGCGCGGGCCATGCCGTAGGCCAGCGGAAAGCCGATCATCAGGGTGAGCACGGTGGAGATGAAGGCGATGACGATCGAGGAGATATAGGCGTTGATGTAGAGCGCGTCCTCGGTCAGCCACAGATAGTTGGAGAAGCTGAACTGCCTGAAGGCCTCGACGAGGCCGGAGAAGCCGTCCTTGAGATCGATGGCCGGCGCATAGGGTGGCATCGACATCACCGGCTCTGAGAACGAGATCTTGAGGACGATGAGGAACGGCACCAGGAAGAAGACCAGGAGCCAGGCATAGGGGACGATGATGACCAGGCGGCGGGTGATGGCGGAGAGGAATTTCATCTGATCCTCCTCAACTGCTCAGCACGACGCCGCTGTCCGCGTCGAACGAGATCCAGATCTCGTCGTCATAGCTGAAGGGATCTTCAACCGTGCGGGCGGCGTTGAGCAGCGAGGCCTTGACGACGTCGCCGCTCTTGAGCTTGACGTTGAACACCGTCATGTCGCCGAGATAGCCGATGTCCCAGACTTCGCCGGCCACGGCGTTGATGCCGCCCTCGGGCCGGCTGCGGGAGACGCGGAGCTTCTCCGGCCGGATGGCGAAACTGGCCTTCTGCCCGGTCCTGAGCGGTTCGGCGGTGGCTGCGGCGGAGCGGATGACCATGCCGTCGGGGGTCTCGATGTCGACCTTGCCGCCGGAGGCGGTCGTGACCTCGCCGCGGAAGATGTTGATGTCGCCGATGAAGCTGGCGACGAATTCCGAATTGGGCGCCTCGTAGATTTCCGCGGGCGTGCCGATCTGGACGATGCGGCCCAGATCCATCACGGCGATGCGGTCGGCCATGGTCATGGCCTCTTCCTGATCGTGGGTGACGACGACGAAGGTGAGGCCCAGATCCTGCTGCAGGTCCATGAGCTCGAACTGGGTTTCCTCGCGCAGCTTCTTGTCGAGCGCGCCGAGCGGCTCGTCGAGCAGCAGCACCTTGGGGCGCTTGGCGATGGAGCGGGCCAGCGCCACGCGCTGGCGCTGGCCGCCCGAGAGCTGGTGCGGCTTGCGCTTGCCGAACTGGTCCATCTTGACGAGCTTGAGCATGTTGGCGACGCGGTCGTCGATCTCGGACTGGGCCATGCCATCCTGCTTGAGGCCGAAGGCAATGTTCTTCTCCACGCTCATGTGCGGAAACAGTGCGTAGGACTGGAACATCATGTTGACCGGGCGGCGGTAAGGCGGCACCCCCGCGAGATTCTCGCCGTCGAGCAGGATCTGGCCGCTGGTGGGGTTCTCGAAGCCGGCAAGCATCCTGAGCAGGGTCGACTTGCCGCATCCCGAGCCGCCCAGCAGCGCGAAGAACTCGCGCTGGTAGATGTGCAGCGTCAGGTCCTTGACCGCGGTGAAATCGCCGAATTTCTTGGTGATGTTGTCGAAGGCGATGTAGGGCCGCTGGCTCGGATCATTCCACGGTTCGAAACTGCGCCGGATGCTTCCCAGAGATTTCATGATCGATTGCCCCCATGGTCAAAACCAATGCATGTCGCGCCCGGATGCCGGTATCCGACCGATGGCGGACATGCCTTCCTTCAAGGCGCCCCGGCGACCCCGGGCATGTCCCGCAGGACGCCGCGGCGCAGGAGTGAAAACCCCCGGCCTTTGGGGCCGGGGGCGAAGCTTCGGGTCACTGGCCGGTGACGACCTTGGTCCAGGTCCGCGTCATCAGGCGCTGGGTGCGCTGATCCTTGGGCGATGTGGAATAGAGCCGCCCGATGGTTTCCTCGTCGGGATAGATGGCGGGGTCGCCGATCACGTCCTCGTTGAGGAACTGCTTGGAAGCCAGGTTGCCGTTGGCGTAGTAGACATAGTTGGAGGCTTTCGCCATGACTTCCGGCTTCATGATGAAGTTGAGGAATTCATGCGCCTCGGCCGAATGGGCGGCGTCGGCCGGGATCGCCATGTTGTCGAACCACATCAGCGCGCCTTCCTTGGGGATGACATATTCGATGGTCACGCCCTGGTTGGCTTCGGCCGCGCGATCGCGGGCCTGGAGGATGTCGCCCGACCAGCCGACGGCCAGGCAGATGTCGCCATTGGCGAGCGCGTTGATGTATTCCGACGAGTGGAACTTCTTCACGCTCGGGCGGATGGTGAGCAGCAGCTCCTCGGCCTTGGCGATGTCGTCGGGGGAATTGGAATCGGGATCCAGGCCGAGATAGTTGAGCGCGGCGGGAATGATCTCCTCGGAGGTGTCGAGCATGTAGACGCCGCAATCGGCGAGCTTGGAGATGTTCTCCGGCTTGAACACGACGTCCCAGGAATTGAGCGGGGTGTCGCCCAGGCGTTCCTTGACCTTGTCGACATTGATGCCGAGGCCGGTGGTGCCCCACATGTAGTTGATCGCGTGCTCGTTGCCGGGATCGTATTTTTCCAGCCGCGACATGATCGCGGGATCCATGTTGGCGAGGTTGGGAAGCTTGGACTTGTCGAGCTTCTGGAACACGCCGGCCGTGATCTGGCGGGCGAGGAAGGTGCCGGTGGGGACGACGATGTCGTAGCCGGTGGAGCCGGCCAAAAGCTTGGTTTCCAGCACCTCGTTGGAATCGAACACGTCGTAGACGACCTTGATGCCGGTTTCCTTGGTGAAGTCCTCGAGAATGGACTCATCGATATAGTCGGACCAATTGTAGACGTTGACGACGCGTTCCTGAGCGGCAGTGAAGACGGTCGATGCAGCGAGCATGACGGCCACTGAGAATAGGCGGGTTTTCAGGGTCATTCCTGTTCCTCTCGTTCTTTCGTTCCCCCGAATCAAACCGGGCCGAAGTCTGGCGCCAGGCTCCTGCTTGATGCGGTCCTGAGCAGAGTCCGGATTGGCCGGGCTTCACGGACCTCCAACCCTATGAAGGAATTGCCGGAGTCACAAGAGGGGAATGCGCGATCGGACGCTTTTATGCCGCAGTGCAATCCACGGTCGTCCGGGCAGGCTTGCCGATCCACATGGGCGGCGCGCCTATTGAAAATCGAAGGCGGACAGACCGGTCACCATCTCGTCCAACCCGAGCGGGCGGGTGATCGGCGGCTCGGCGCGGGCGAGGCAGCCGGCGCGCTCGCACAGGCGGCAGGCGGGGCCGACCGGAATGGCGACCGGATGCGGCGTCTTGCCCGTGCTCATCGGCAGCGCGGCGCCATAGACGATCTCGTCGCGGAAGCCGATGTCGCAGCCGAGCAGGATGGCGGTACGGCGCGGCCGCTCGGAAAACGCGCCCTGCGGCCCTTCGAGCGTGCGCGAGACGGTGAGGAATTCGGCGCCGCCGGGCAGCTCCACCGCGTCGACCAGGATCTGCGCCGGCTGCGAGAAGGCGGAGTGGATCGACAGTTTCGGACAATGGCCGCCGAAGCGCTGCTGCGGAAAGCCCTGCGCGCCGGCGCGGCGGAAGCGGTGGCCGGCGACATCGACCTCCAGCATGAAGAAGGGCACGCCCTCCATGCTGGGCCGGCACAGGGTGGTGACGCGGTTGGCGGCCTGCTCGAAGGAGACGCCGAAGCGGGATTTGAGCACGTCGACATCGTAGCGGGCGCGCTGGGCGGCGGCATGGAACGCCTGATAGGGCATCATCAGCGCATGCGCCGCGTAGCGGGCGAGTTCGAAACGGGCGATGCGGCGGGCCTCGTCACTCGAAAGTCTGAGCGCATTGACGCCGGCGAGGATGGCGACATTCATGCGGATGAGCGCCGCCTCCATCGCGACCTCGCGCAACTGGTCGAAGGGCGACAGCCGCTCGGACAGGAACAGCCGCTGCGAATGGCGGTCGTAGCGGCGGCGCCAGTTGGGCATGGTGGCGACGGGAAGCGAGCGGACGACGACGCCGTGCTCGCTCCGAAGCCAGGCCTTGAGCGCGCCCATCAGGTCGTCGCCGGGCTTGAGCAGCGCGTGGAAGGCCTCGGCCTCCTCCTCCAGCGCCGGATGGTGGTTGGGCCGGGTCTCGAGCACCTCGCGCACCTCGTCCATCGGCAGCTTCGCCCCCGCCATCGAGGTGGAATGACCTTCGCGGGCGAGCATCGCGGAGAGATCGGACAGGCGCTCGGCCTGCTCGCGATAGGCGCGGTAAAGCTTGAGGATCGCCGCGCTGGCATTGGGCGCGGCCTCGGCGATCTCGATCACCTCCTGGTCGCCCGGCAGTTCGCCGGCGAGCAGCGGGTCGGCGAAGGCCTCCTTGAGGCTCGCCAGCGTGCCACCGCCGCCCTCCCCCTGCAGCTCCTCGACATCGACCTTGTAGACGGCGGAGAGCTTGAGGATGAGCTGCACCGTCAGCGGCCGCTGGTTGCGCTCGATCAGGTTGAGATAGGAGGGCGAGATGCCGAGCGCCTCGGCCATCGCCGTCTGGGTCAGGCCCTTGGCGTTGCGGATGCGGCGGATCCGCGGGCCGGCGAAGATTTTCTGGTCTGCCATGTCACCGATCTTTACAGGAATTTACAGAGTCTGCCCGCTGGTTCCGGCCGTTGCGCTTTTACAATTGTGACAGATTTACAGGCTGGATCAGTCAAAGACAAGACAGCATGACCTGAATTTCCGGCCGGTTTTGCTGAATTTTCTCGGCTCAAGGTGCGCTGCAATGTAAACCCGGTCACATCGAAAGCGGACATGTTGCTCCCAGGCCGGTTCGCCCGACAGAGACACTTGCAGATCGGAGACACGCCATGACTGATTTTTACAACCTGGTTCCCACCGCCCCCGAGGGACGCTATGACGGCGTCGAGCGGCCCTATACGCCGGACGACGTGCAGAAGCTGCGCGGCTCGGTCAACATCAAGTACAGCCTCGCCGAAATGGGCGCCAACCGGCTGTGGAAGCTGATCCACGAGGAAGACTTCGTCAATGCGCTGGGCGCCATGACCGGCAACCAGGCCATGCAGCAGGTCCGCGCCGGCCTGAAGGCGATCTATCTCTCGGGCTGGCAGGTCGCGGCCGACTCCAACACCGCCTCGTCGATGTATCCCGACCAGTCGCTCTACCCGGCCAACGCCGCGCCGGAACTCGCCAAGCGGATCAACAAGACGCTGCAGCGCGCCGACCAGATCGAGACCGCGGAAGGCAACGGCCTGTCGGTCGACACCTGGTTCGCGCCGATCGTGGCCGACGCCGAAGCCGGTTTCGGCGGCCCGCTCAACGCCTTCGAGATCATGAAGGCCTTCATCGAGGCGGGCGCCGCCGGTGTCCACTACGAGGACCAGCTCGCGTCCGAGAAGAAGTGCGGCCATCTGGGCGGCAAGGTGCTGATCCCGACCGCGGCGCATATCCGCAACCTCAACGCCGCGCGGCTTGCCGCCGACGTGATGGGCACGCCGACGCTGGTGATCGCCCGCACCGACGCCGAGGCCGCCAAGCTGCTGACCTCCGACATCGACGAGCGCGACCGTCCCTTCGTCGACTACGACGCCGGCCGCACCATCGAGGGCTTCTACAACATCAAGAACGGCCTCGAGCCCTGCATCGCCCGCGCCGTGGCCTATGCGCCCTATTGCGACCTGATCTGGTGCGAGACCTCCAAGCCCGACCTGGAGCAGGCCCGCAAGTTCGCCGAGGGCGTGCACAAGGAACATCCGGGCAAGCTGCTCGCCTACAACTGCTCGCCCTCGTTCAACTGGAAGAAGCACCTCGACGACGCCACCATCGCCAAGTTCCAGCGCGAACTCGGCGCCATGGGCTACAAGTTCCAGTTCATCACGCTGGCTGGCTTCCACCAGTTGAACCACGGCATGTTCGAACTGGCCCGCGGCTACAAGGACCGGCAGATGGCCGCCTATTCGGAGCTGCAGGAGGCGGAATTCGCCTCCGAGGTCAACGGCTACACCGCGACCAAGCACCAGCGCGAAGTGGGCACCGGCTATTTCGACGCCGTGTCCATGGCGATCACCGGCGGCAAGTCCTCGACCACGGCGATGGGCGAATCCACCGAGCACGCCCAGTTCAAGCCGGCGGCCGAATAACGCGACACCCCTCGCCGGCCCTGGCCGGCGAGGACCCGATCCTGACTTCACAAACCCCGACAGAGGAGAAATGCCATGCCCCCCCAGACCCGTGTCAAGGAACGCGCCGAAGAGCAATCTTCCGCGATGGATGCAGACCAGCAGGCAGCCATCCGCATGCTCGCCAACGACCTGCACCGCCTCAACCACTCCGTGATGAAGGCCGTCGACGCCGGCGTCTCGGTGGAGCTGGTGCGCTCCGCCCGTCACCATGGCGGCGACGGCAACTGGGGCGACCTGCTGATCCCGGTGATCGTGACGCAGGGCCGCTGAGGCCTGGCCTCCACTGGCTGACATGAACGCCCCGCCGCGATGCATCGATCGCGGCGGGGTTTTTCGTGACCGTCCCCTCAGGCGGCGGCGGTGAGGCGCCGGCCGCGGGCGGACTGGGTGATGCGCATGGCGAGGAAGGCCAGCACCGCCGACAGCGCGATGGCCGCCACCATCGGCAGCGGCGTCCCGTCGAAGAACGGGCCCGCCAGCATGGTGAGGATGCCGCCGCAGAGCATCTGCAGCATGCCGCCGAGCGACGAGGCGAGGCCGGCGATGTCGCCGTGATCGTCGAGCGCCATCACCATCACCGTGGGGATGACGAGGCCGAGGCAGGCATTGGCGCCGATCAGCATGGCCACCAGCAGCGGGAACGGCTCGATGCCGCCCCAGACCAGCGCCAGGAGAGCCAGCGTGAAGCCGAGGAAGCCGGTGACCGCGAGCGTGACCACCCGTTCGGCGCCGTATTTCTCGCCCAGCCCCGCCGCGAGCTGCGAGGCGCCGAAGAAGCCCGCGGCGTTGATGGCGAAGGCCAGGCTGAAACCGGTGGGCGTGAGCCCGTAATGGCCGGTGTAGACGAAGGAGGCCGAGGCCAGGAAGACGAAGAAGCTCGCCATGCCGAAGCCGCCAACGAAGGTGAGCCCCATGAACACCGGATCGGTGAGAAGCGTCCGGATGCCGCGCGACAGCGCCGATACCCGCACCGGCACGCGGTATTCCTCATGCAGGGTCTCGGGCTGCAGGAGCAGCGTGACCGCGATCGACAGCGCGGCCGCCACCGCGAGCAGGGCGAAGATCGCCCGCCAGCCCGACAGCGCGATGATGCCCGAGCCCGCGAGCGGCGCCAGCATCGGCGAGACCGAGATGATCAGCATCACCAGCGCCATCAGCCGTGTGGCCTGGGGGCCGGTGTGCAGGTCGCGGATGATGGCGCGCGGGATCACCATGGCCGCGGCGCCGCCGAGCGCCTGAACAACGCGGGCGGCGATCAGCCAGCTCATGTCGGGCGCCAGCGCGCAGCCGACGGAGCCCGCCAGGAACAGCGCGAGGCCCGCGATCAGCGGCGGCTTGCGGCCGACCATGTCGGCGAGCGGGCCGTAGACCATCTGCGCCAGCCCGTAGGCGATGAAATAGGCGGTGATGGTGAGTTGCGCGCCGGCCATGGTGCCGTTGAGACTCTCGGCGATGCGCGGCAAAGCGGGCAGATACATGTCGATGGCGAGCGGGCCGGTGGCGCAGAGCAGGCCGAGCACCACGGCGGAACGGACGAAGGGAGACATTGGGCAACCTCATGAAACATCGAAAGGACGGCAGCCGGGACAGGCCGGGGAAGCGCCGTCTGGGGAATAAGGGACTTCGCTGACAGAATTCGGCAGCAGCCGGACGGGCGCCCGGGCCACCGGCCGAACGGCCGGTTCGGCAGACAGGCGCCGGACCGGGGCTGCTTCAGACTGTGCCGGAGCGAAGGCGGAGATCCGGACCGGCCCGGCCTTGCCCGCCGTTACAGGCGTGCGTGGCTCGGCCGCGGATTTCCGCCAAAGCTAGCGGACACGGGGAAAATGGGTCATGGATCCTGCTCCCGGATCGGGTGGGCTGATCCTGCTTTACGCCGACCTGGCGGCCGCGCCCAGCAAAACCCGCATCTTGGGTGGGCTTTTTGCCGGCCGCTGTTGCGCGGATGCTACGGCTCGGTGCGGCCGGAGCCGTCGCGGTTGCGCGCGTAGCTTCGCAGCCCCGGGAACGGCGGCAGCCAGGGCTCGCGCCTTATGGTCCAGAGCTCGTAGGTGGGGGTGAAGCGGCCGGGCTCGTCGAGCGCGCCGAGATTGACCTCGACCTCATCGCCCGAGCGGCCGAACACCGGCGAGCCGCAGGCGGGGCAGAAGAAACGGCCGGTCAGGTCGCGCGCCTCGCCGCTGACGGTGACCGCCGCTTCCGGGAAGATGGCCGAGGCGTGGAACGGCGCGCCGTGATGCTTGCGGCAGTCGAGGCAATGGCAAAGGCCCACCCTATAGGGCGCGCCGGTGGCGGTGACGCGCAGCCTGCCGCAGCGGCAGCCGCCGGTGACGGTGTCGGCCTCGATGTCCATGGCGCGCTCCTTCGTCGCTCGGGAACCTGCAGGAGTACACCCGTCGGGGGCGGGGGCGCAATTGCCCCGCCTGCCGGCTGCATTGGCGGCTTCTCGTGGCGGGAGACGGGAGGGAGGGAGTATCCGCGTGTGTGGCTGAAGACCCTGAACATCGAGGGATCACCGCGCGCCCGCCGCCTTCGTCATGCTCGGGCCTGTCCCGAGCATCTACCGGCCCGTCGGGTTGTCCACCGGACCGCCTGTTGCCGGGCGGGCGACAGTAGATCCTCGGAGGCAACGACGTCGCTTCGCTTGTCTTGGACAAGCCCGAGGATGACGATGGAGAGGGAGGGGGCGTGGAAAGCGCGGGTTCCGTCCTGGAATTGGGCTGTAATCGTCTCCGCACTTCTCGGTTTCGTCATCCTCGGCCCCCGAGCCGAGGATCCATTCCGTGATGCTTCCATGGTCTCACTGTCGGGAGAGATCACGGAATGGATCCCAGGCTCGGGGGCCTGGGATGACGAAGGATCGAGAGGGCGGCCGCGACAGAAACTGGAGGATGTTGGGGCAACCCGGCGTCGGCCCATGGTAATTTATTACTTACACAAAGGCAGCCACCTACCCTGCCGCGCGGGAAAAACCCGCCGGGGTGTGGGAGGAAACCAGGGTCCGGAGGGCCGCGCGGGGCGTCGCCTCGGAGGAATGGGGTGTGCATGCCGGGGCGGCATGCACGGGAAGGCTGGCGCGCACCCGCGCGGACCCGAGGCTTGCCGGACGGTGTCCCCGTCCGACAGGCGGTGGCCTGCCTTGCTGCCCCGCTTGAGGGTCGTCACCCAAGGGTGGCCACCCGACGCGGCTTGTCCGGTTACCCGGGCCGCGGCCCCGGACGAAGGGCCGCGACGCAAGGCGTGTGAGCGCGGTTTCCGGCACGAAGCATCTCCCCACCGACGCGAGGCGCATCCGGGCGAGACCGCCCGGACAGGCGCTGCGCGACGGGGCAGACCTCCGCCACAGGCCCGGTCCGCTGTCCAATCCGCCCCTCCGCCCGAAAGCGGCTACGGATCGCGAGGTCGTCCCGGTGGCCGGCTTGACCCGCTCACCCTGGGGTGAGCCAGCCCGCCGACGGAGCCACGCTGGCCGCCGCCTCTCCCCGGTCCCGGCCGGACGTTTCGGCCGATCCCGGAGAGCGCTTCCTCCCGCCCGGTCCGCCACGTTCGCGGATCCATCCGGCGGCGGGAGTGCAAGGAGTATGGCACGGGGGCGGAAGGTGGGGAAAAGGATGGGGGGGATTTCGGGCTGGAATCCAGATGTTTCGTCATCCTCGGCCCCCGCGCCGAGGATCCATTCCGTGATCCATCCACCTCACAAGCCATTGGGAAAGATCACGGAATGGATCCTCGCCTCGGGGGGCGAGGATGACGACGGAGAGGGTGGCGCGGGATCTCGGAGGGGCCAGGCAACAGAAACCACGCAGCCGGAACGTCCACACTCTTTTCCCCGAGGGGGGTCGATCGACGCATGAGTTGCGAGACGGATGAAGCTGCCGCGGCGCCCCCTCATCCGCCGGCTTCGCCGGCACCTTCTCCCCG
>NZ_JRJG01000104.1 GCF_000759435.1 Hoeflea sp. BAL378 | reverse complement strand
TTTCGAGGCGGCCGGATATGACCCGGAGTAAGTCGAATCTGCTCTAGTTCGTTGTTGAAGCGGATCTTCGTCCATCTCGCCAACGTGTGATTGAACCAGCGGCAAGCGAAGAAGACAAAGACCAACGGCACTGCCTTCTCCGAAACGGCGGATTTCGGATCAGGTTACCTGAAACCAAGTGTTCATGCCGGCCGCCGCATGTTCGAGCATATGACAATGGAACAGCCATTTGCCGGGATTGTCTGCCACGAATGCTATCTCAGTCGTCTGATCTGGCCCGATCAGAAACGTATCCCGCCATGGTTTGCCCTCATCGACATCAGATCCGGATCTGTTGAGAATCTGGAAATGATGACCATGGACATGCATGGCATGAACCCAGGCGGTCCGGTTTACGGTTTCAATAAGAATGGTTTCGCCCTGCCGGGCCTCGAAAAACGGTTCCTCGGCGAGATTGGCCACTCCGTTAAAGGCCCAGGCCTGTCTTGCGGTGCGGAAATCATCTCCCTGAAGCTTTTTTCCCTTGTAGATGATGTCAATCATGCCTCCCATCGCACCGCCTGTCATTTGCAGGCGGATGCGTCGGGCCTTGGCGAGGTCAGCTGAGGGCAGAACATTGGGCTGCAGCTTTATGTCGGATCTCGACGCTTCCGTGGTCTCAGAATCACTGACCGAGAACCCCGCGATAGGGTAAGGCGTGTCCCCCGAGACTTCCTCAATGGTGAAATCGCTTTTGGCCACGACCATCAAATCCACGCGCTGGGCTGGCCCCAGCATGAGTGGCGCATAATCAAGCTTGGCAGGCTCGGTGAATGATTGGCCATCAAAGCCGATGAGGGTTGCGCCGAAACGGTTTGGATCAATTTCGAAGACACGTGCATTGGCCGCATTGATGAGCCGGAGGCGATAGGTCTGGCCGCGGACAATGTCAGTCACCGGACGGCTCCGGCCGTTCACGGTCAGCCAGTTGCCCAGCCGCCCACCATGCGCCCATTCCATCATCGATCCAAGGCTCGCAACGTCCAGCACACCTTCGCCCGCCAGCCGCCAATCATCAAGAACAAGCGTAATGTCGTTTGAACGCTCGAAAACGGGCTCAACCTCATCAACAATAAGTGGTCCATAAAGGCCGCGCGCGACCTGGTTCCAGCTTTTGTTATGGGCGTGGTACCAGAAGGTGCCTGCATCGGGCGTAACAAAGTCATACAAAAATGAATCGCCGGGCTCGACCGGTTTCTGAGTCAGCCCGGAAACGCCATCCATCGAGTTGTCGATGCGAATTCCATGCCAGTGGACCGATGTCGGCTCTTCCAGCTTGTTGGTAAAGCGTACCTGGACGCGCCCACCCTTTTTCACCCGGATTTCCGGCCCAGGCGCGGATCCGTTGTAGGTCCACAGATCCGACGAAGGCGCATCGGGCAGGTAAAGCCGCTGCCTGGATGGTCCGGCAACGAGATCAAACATACCATCCTGAGACTCCGCGAGTGACAGGTTCGGCAGCTGAGAGGTCAAAACACCGCAAGAGAAACCGGCTAGCAAGCGACGACGGGAGATTTTCATATGAGATCTTCTATCCCAATTGACCGAACATGGTTGTTAACAGCACGACCGCAGATAAGGAGTTGCGGGAAGCGCCAACTCCCCGCAACTTACTTTTTGGCCGTTATTTCAGCTCAACGACGGTCAGTTTGCCCTTCACCCGGTCGGCGACGAATTCGATTGCGTCGCCTTCCTTCATTTTCTCCAGCATAGCCGGGTCGGCGGTGCGAAACACCATGGTCATGGCAGGCATATCGAGATTGGTCAGTTCCTCATGAATGATGGTGACCTTGCCGGCCTTCATGTCGACCTTCTTGACGGTGCCTTTGGTGTATTCGGTTGCAAAAGCTGCAGCGCTGCCGGTAACGGCAATCATGGCAGCAATCATGAGTGTTGTAAGTTTTCGCATTTGTCTTACCTTTTTTCTGTGTCGGAAACGGTTCGTTGGATCAGTGGCCGGCGACGGTGATGTCGCCCTTCATGCCGGATTCGTAATGACCGGGGATCAGGCATGCGAACTCAAACGGACCTGCATTCGAGAAAGTCCAGATCACTTCGCCGTCCATGCCAGAGTCGAGACGTACGGAATTGGGATCGTCATGTTCCATCTCGGGCATCTTCGACATCGCAGCTTTGTGCGTCATCACATTTTCATGATTGTCGAGCACGAACTCGTGCTCCAATTCGCCCTTGTTGATCACGGTGAAGCGGATTGTCTCGCCCTTCTCAACCTTGATTTCCTTAGGTTCGAACAGCATCTCTCCGTCATCAGTTTCCTTCATGATCACTTCGATGGTGCGGCCGACCTGCGCTGCTTTCCCGGGTTTGCCGACAGCCATCATACCGTCGTCATGCCCGCCTGAATGGGTTCCTGCGGCGGTTGCCAGCGCCGTCATTGCCAGGAGAGCTGTGGATGCGATTGACAGAATTTTCATATGTATTGTCCCTTTCGTGAACACTTCGGGTCGAAGAGGTTAGCCATTGCTGCCGGATTTCACCGGCGCTGGGGTGATGGTTGTTGCGGCATCGGTTGCCTTGGCGAATTCCGGCAACTCGCCGGTCCACTCATAGGCCTGGGTTCCGGGCGGGTTTTCGTACCAGCCGGGATCGCTGTAATCGTCAGCCGAGATGCCTTCACGGACCTTGACGACGGAGAACATGCCGCCCATTTCAAGCGGGCCGTAGGGGCCCCAGCCGGCCATCATTGGAATGGTATTGGCCGGAAGCTCCATCGCCATTTCCGCCATGTCAGCCATGCCGTTGGTACCCATCGGCATGTATTCGGGCTGCACCATCCGGATCTTCCTGGTGACCTTGGACTTGTCGACACCTATGAAGGTCGGCACGTCATGGCCCATGGCATTCATGGTGTGGTGGGATTTGTGACAGTGGATGGCCCAGTCACCCAGGTGCTCGGCGTTAAACTCATAGGCCCGCATTGCCCCAACCGGGATATCGATCGACACTTCCGGCCATCGGGCTTCAGGCCGCACCCAGCCACCATCGGTGCAAGTCACCTCGAAATCATAGCCGTGCATGTGGATCGGGTGGTTGGTCATGGTCAGGTTGCCTACCCGTACGCGCACGCGATCGTTCCTCGACACAACCAGCGGATCGATGTCGGGGAAGATGCGGCTGTTCCATGTCCACAGGTTGAAGTCCGCCATGGTCATGATCTTCGGCACATAGGAGCCGGGATCGATGTCGAAGGCGTTGAGCATGATCAGGAAATCGCGATCAACCGGCATGAACGCCGGATCCTTCGGATGAACGATGAAGAATCCCATCATCCCCATCGCCATCTGCACCATCTCGTCGCCGTGCGGGTGGTACATGAAGGTGCCCGACTTCACGAGATCGAACTCGTAGATGTAGGTCTTGCCGGATGGAATCGCCGGGTGAGACAAACCAGCGACGCCATCCATGCCGGATGGCAGGATCAGCCCGTGCCAGTGCACAGTTGTGTGCTCTGGCAGCTTGTTGGTAACGTAGATCCGGACCCGGTCGCCTTCCACGGCTTCGATGGTCGGGCCGGTGGATTGGCCGTTGTAACCCCACAGATAGGCGGTCATGCCGTCTGCCAGTTCACGCTCCACCGGTTCGGCGACAAGGTGGAACTCTTTCACTCCATTGTTCATCCGGAATGGCAAGGTCCAGCCGTTGAGTGTGACAACCGGATTGTAGTCCGGTCCGGTGGATGGCATCAGCGGGGCCTGGGTCAGCGGGCTCTCCATGAGAGCCGCATCGGGCAGTCCCATGTTGGTTGTTTTCGACCAGGCGGTCGAGGAGACAAGGGCCGCTCCGGCAGCACTTGCACCAAGTAATTGACGTCTGTTCATCATGGTCTTTTCCTTTCCGGGAAGTTAGTGGCCGCCGCCGCCGGCATCGCCAACGGATGGTGCCGCAGCCGCGCTGCCTGCCCCGGTTCCGCCGCCATAGATCGCCGCGGACAGATTGACATCTGCCAGCCAGAACTCGCGTTTGGCGTTGATCGCCAACATCAGGGTTCCGATCTTGGCGCGCGTATCGGCGAGGAGTTCGAACGTGTTGGTGATCATGCCGTTGTAGGTTAGCAGGGATTCTGCCTCGATGGTGGTGCGCAAGGGCACGACGGCATTGAGGTAGTGCCGTGCGATCTCGTGGGTCGAATTGTAGGCGGTATGCGCAGACCGCGCCTCGGAGCGAATGTTGACTGCCTTTTCCGCGAGTTGATTGGCAGCCTGCATGTAGGCGAGTTCCGCCTTGCGCAGCCGGGCCTTGCCGCTGTCGAAGATTGGGATAACGAATTCCAGTTCGAGCTGCGGCGTGATCCCCGTTTCGCGGCTCTTGCTTTCCTCCAGCTCGCCACCGGCAATCTCGTATTCGGTCTCGATCTCGCGTTCGATTTCAAAGCCCGAGATGATCTCCAGATCCGTGACAAAGCGTGTGGCTTCAGTCAGGCCATAACTTTTGGCAACAGCCTCAAGCTCGATTTTTGCGACGCGCAGATCGACTCGGTTCTCAAGCGCCTCCCGCTCAATTTCGTTTTTCTTTATGACTCCACGCGGTAGCCGCGGCAATTTGTCGGGAACATAGTAATCAACCTCGCTACCCCACAGTCCCATAATCCGTGTGAGCTCCTCCTTGGCCAACCGTGACGCCAACCGGGCTTCGGCCATTTGCCCCGTGAGCTCCGCATAAAACGCGTGTTCTCGCGCCTGACCGCCCTTTGCAAGCGCTCCGCTTTCACCGAGTTTCTGAGCAAGTTCAGAAGCCGCGTCGGCTGCGACCTTGGCTTGATTGAGATAGGCAACTGTTTCAAATGCTGAAACTGCATTGACCCAGGCCCGGCGCGTGTCATTGGCAACCTTCAAGGTTGCGTCGACCGCCCGCATCTGGGATTGCCTGAACCGCGTGTCGGCAATATCAACGCGAGCCTTCCGGGTTGCGAGCGACAATATGTTGGCCGCGATCATTCCTTCGATGGCGCGATAGGCCCCAAGCTCTGGCGCCCCTATTCCTAAGAGGCCGATCGAAACCCTTGGGTTTTCAGGTAAGCTTTGCTGCCAGGCTTCTGCTGCGTTCATGCCGATATCGGCATAGGCTGCCTGCAGGCCCTTGTTGTTCAGAAGTGCTACCTGAACGGCGGTGTCGGCATTGATGGTTTTCTTGTGCACCAGGCCGTGGACGCGTTCGGAAACCGCTTTTGCCTGATCCTTGTTTTGAAGCCAAACCGCCTCTTTGCCTCTGGTGCCGATGGAAACGGATGCTGCGACGACGCCAAAGCCGGCCTCTTTCGCCGAGTATCCGGCGAGCTCCTGGTCGCTGACACAACCAGCCAGAAACAACCCTGCGGATGACACGACAATGAAGGATATTGCAGTGCGGGAGATGCTCATGAGCCCACCCCCGCGCCAGGGGCCTGGCTGTCGTTTTGTTGACGCCAAGGCTTCGGTTCCACGGGAGTTCGATGGGTGTAACCATCCAGAACCGTGTGATGATGGATATTACGAATACCTGCACCGGTATCTGCGGGCGAACTCACCGACATAACGTCGGCAGGGCCACTCGCCGACGCACAGCCAGCAAGGGTCAGCGGCATGGCGGCCGCCAAGAGAAAACGAAACATGATTGTCCTACTGCGATAAGAAGTGGATTTGACCGATGATACTCGGCCCCGACGCCACAAAAGGGCTCAGATCACACTTCAGGCTCGCGGCGGCCGCTCCGGCAATGCCATGACCACGACCACAAATTCAGGAGTCAACCCCATCTCGAAACTCTCAGGAATGAATCGATCCACCCCCACGGCGTCGAAATGACAGAGGGCAACGAAACAGCTTGCAGGACAGCAGCGGTCGATGACAGTGCCTTGAGCCGTGGGGATCGATTGTTGCGCGAATTCCGCTGGTTTTTCCCGGGATTGGTGATGGGTATCCGTTGGTTGGTCACCAGACAGATGGCCCATCATTGCATGATGTCCACTGCCGCTGGCTGTCTGAGCCTCAGCCATAGCGGACGCATGCAGAGACCCCGGGACGATGGATGTAAAAACAAACATCAAGACCAAAAGCATGCGCACGACACGGCATCTATGGAGATTCGGTATCTTCATCAAAAGGAGGTTTGCCACAACGTTGAGGCCAAAACAATAGCAAAATCATTCACAAGGGCTTGATTCAGATAATGGTAGCCCCCTCTAACGAGAAACCGACGATAGGCCCGTGCAATGAATTATTGCGCTGATCTTTATTCAGTATGTGTCGGGCATGGCCCACACATTTGTGGGGTAAGAAAAGATCTGTGATGTAGCTCCACCCATCCCCTCGGATGCACATTGGGCACCATAGACTTTGAATTAGGGTCCCGACTCTGAAGCCAAGAACATTTCACTGGCTCAGTTCTTTAAAAATCACCGCGTGGATTTCGCCAAACAGCATCTGTAAAAATTGGAAATTACCCTACGATTCGCTACCCATGTTCCATTGTGCTAATATTGTCTTTTCGTGTAATCCAAGGGAGGTTGCAATGCGTATGTTTGTCTTTCCAGCAATCGTGTTTTCTTATCTCACGCTCCCTGCCAATGCGACCGAGCATCAAATATTCCACACTGCGCGTATTGACGGGCACAGATCGATCAGTCTGAATCTTCTAAGCAATGATGTTGCCCGAGATCGAGATTTTGATATTGATGTAGTGATTACCATTTTGGTGAAAAACGTAAACCGGAAAATTTTGTATATCGACTGGTCAAGACATACTGCAAGCATAAAGTGCGGTGCGCCTGCAATCATTAAAGTTGGTGGAACCAATTATAATATCGATTACAGAGATTCTGCAGGGGTCGACTGGAAGCGCGATCTTTGGGCAGCCATTTGCAAGACACCTATGTCATGAAATATTCAGAATTGCGTAAGCCTGCAGTTTTGTGAAACCAATTTTTGTGATGCCTGGTCGGTGAGCCTGTTCGTTTTGTGCGAAGTCTGTTTTTTTTGCGGTCCAGGTCCAACCTTTTTAGGGAGCGGGCTGCGGTACGCCCGCCCCCCCCGGTACCGGCTTACTCGAAGCTCGGCGAGCCATCCATGAAGCCGCGGTCATGAACGATCTGGTCTTCCGACACGCTGCCGATCAAGGCCGTGGCTGTGTGGTCAACGCCACCCTGCGGCGATGCGAAGCTCGGTGAGCCGTCATTTCCGGTGCGGTCGTAGCTGACC
>NZ_JRJG01000103.1 GCF_000759435.1 Hoeflea sp. BAL378 | reverse complement strand
CGGCCTTGAGGAAATCACGCCGTGAGGCTGTGTGTCTGGTCCCCTTGGGACCGGTTTGGTCTACCATGAGATCCTCCCGTGGCGCATGTCCAGCACTTGCATCTTTGTCTCCGTCGTCATCGCCGGGCCGTGAGGCCGGCAAACCCGTGCCCGGCCGCACTCAGCGGATCACCCGGACAGAAGCGGCGTCCGCATCGAGCGTCACCACCGATTTCTTCGTGATGTAGTCTTCCATCAGGTCGTAGATCGCGGGGCCTTCGACCCCCTCGTTGACCGAGGCCCAGCCGCCGACCGTGTAGCTCTTGTCGGCCTCGATGGCCTCGCCGCTACCGGTCAGCCGCATGTCCGAGATCCGGCTGCCCATCTCCGCGTCGGGCGCGCAGGCATAGGTGAAGCCGCCGACGCGAACCATGTCGCCGCCCTGCTGCAGGAACGGATCCTTGTTGAACAGGTTGTCGCAGACATCCTCCATGATGTCCTTCAACTGCGCGCCGGTGAATTCCAGCCGGTAGACCGCCGGATAGCTCATCGAGGTCTCCGAATAGAGATCGTCGATGGTGATGTCGGAGCCCGGAAGCAACGTCGTCCCCCAGCGGAAACCGGGCGACAGCGCAATCTGGGTGTCGCGCTCCTCGATGATGCCCTGGCAGATCAGGTCGTCCCAGGTTCCGTTGAAATTGCCGCGCCGGTAGAGCAGGCTGTCGGTGCGGCCGATCACCCGCTGCGTCTCCGCCTCATAGGGCGCGCGCACTTGGTCGATCTTGGCCGCCATCTCCGGATCGGGCGTGATCACATCGGCGAAAACCGGGATCAGCGTCGAATTGTAGCCCGCGACCTTGCCGTCCCTGATGTCGAGGTCGATGCGGCCGAGATACTTTCCGTGCGAGCCCGACGACATCAGCAACGTGCCCTCGACTTCCAGCGCCACGGGCGTGGCATCATGGGTGTGGCCGGTGACGATCACGTCGAGACCGCTGACCACGCCGGCCAACTTGCGGTCGACGTCGAAGCCGTTGTGCGAGAGCAGCACCACCACTTCGGCGCCCTCGGCGCGCGCAGCGTCGACATTGGCCTGCAGCGTTTCCGGGCGGATGCCGAACGACCATTTCGGGAACATCCAGTTGGGATTGGCGATCGGCGTGTAGGGCATGGCCTGGCCGATGACGGCCACGTTCACGCCGCCGCGCTCGAAGAAGGCGGTATGCTCGAAGGCGGGCTCGTCCCATTCGGAATCGAAGATGTTGGACGCCAGGAACGGGTAGCCCATGGCCTCGACGAGTTCGAGGAAGCGGTCCTGGCCGAAGGTGAACTCCCAGTGCCCTGTCATGGCGTCTGGCTTGAGCAGCTTCATGCACTCGACCATGTCCATGCCGTTGGTCTTGAGCGAGGAGTAGGAGCCCTGCCAGGTGTCGCCGCCGTCGAGAAACAGCACCTTGTCATCGCCGCGCTCGGCGCGGATCGCCTTGACCAGCGTCGCGGTGCGGTCGAGCCCGCCGAGCTTGCCGTAGCTCCGGGCCAGGTCGACATAGTCCACCATCGTGTGGGCATAGGCGTAGGGACTGCCCTTCTCGATGTTGAAATAGGAAAGGAATTCCTCGGCCACCAGGTGCGGCGGCAGGCCGGCATAGGCGCCGACGCCGATATTGGTGTCCGGCGGGCGGAAGAACACCGGCTTGAGCTGGGCATGGCAATCGGTGAAATGCAAAAGCGTGAGCTGGCCCTTGGCGTCGAACCGCAGGAGGTCATCCTGGGTGAGCTTCTGCTGCGCCAGCGCCCGGGCCGGATTGGCGCCCAGTCCGGCGGCGCCGAGCACGAACCCGGCATTGAGCGCATATTGCAGAAAGTCGCGTCTGGTGTGCATTCCTGTCTCCATTCCGTAAAAACGGACGAAAAAGCTCGCTCCGGCTTTCGCCAGAAATCGGGTTTGCCTTGTGTTTCAACTCATGCCGGCGTCGCCTGACGGCCGGGGCCCGGACCGCGCGCGGCTCGCGCCGGCCGGAGGCTTAAAACGCCGCCGGCCGGAATGTCGCCCTACGGACGAACCGCTGGGGTTTCGACCGACAGGCCGGTGCCGCGCCAGGTCACATAGGTTTCCAGCGCCATCAGGTCGTCCGAGAAGGCCTTGGGGATCTCGGCGCGGGTGTCCCTGATGCAGCCGCGGAAGCGGTTGTGCAGCGAGGTGAAGCCGCTTTTCAACCGGTAGACCGGGAACCCGTTGATCTGGCCCTGGCTGAGATGGTCGGCGCGGATGAACTTGCCGGCATTGACTTCATGGCAACTGGCGCAGGAGAGGTTCAACTGACCCGTACGGGTGTAGTAGACCTCCTTGCCCCGCTCCCACCAGGACTGCATGTCGCCCTCGGAGAGATCGATCTCCACCGGCATGCCGAGCGACTGGTGCTTGATGTAGGCGGTCAGCTCGTTCTGCCCGCCCTTGTCGAACGGCAGCGCCTCGGCGCCCATCTGTTCGGTGCGGCACTTGTTGATCTGCAGCTCGACATTGATCGGCTTCTGCGAATCCTCATCCCATTTGGGGAAATGGGCGCCGATCCCCTTCATGCTTTCCGCCGCGTCGCCGTGGCAGCTCGCGCAGGACTTGCCGGCGGTGCCGTCGACCTTGTTCCACAGCACCTCGCCATCCTCGACCGAGACCATGGCCGGATTCTCGATGGAATCGCGCTCCAGGTCGCGGGTCTCGGCCTCGCGGTAAAGCCAGCCCGAGAGCACTTCCTCGAACGGATGCCCCTCGGGAGCCTTGGCCCGCGTGATCATCGGCACGCCGTCGATTTCGAGCGTGTCGTCCACCGGCTCGGCCGTCGCCCAACCGCCTGCGGCAAGTCCGGCCGCCAGAGCGGCGCCGGCAATCAAAAGTCTCTTCATCACGGTCTCCCTCCTCCCGGGATTGCACCTGCGCGGAACTCCCGTCCGCCCAGGCTTCCCCCTCGCTGTTATTTGACTTCGATCGGCGCCTCGGCCTCGTAGACCGACCCGTCATCGTCGAGCCAGGCGAACTTGAAGGTTCCGCTCGAGGGCACCTTGGCGTTGAACTCGAAATAGGGATTGGCCGAGATCGCCGGGTCTAGATCGCACTCGAACACCATCTGCCCCTCGAAGGTGCAGGTGAACTTGTTGATGATCTTGCGCGGGATGGGATTGCCATCCTTGTCCTTGCGCTGACCCGATTCCATTTCGTGGCTGATCAGCGTCTTGAGGGTGATCACCTCGCCGGCCGAAGCCGACTTGGGCACCTTGATGCGTGGTTTTGATGCCATGTTCGTAAATCCTGTCTCTGGCTCAGCCGCCGCAGCCGCCGATGGTTACCTTGACCTGCTTCTTGTCCATGAAGACCGAGCCGTCCTTCATCTTCGCAACCGCGACGACGTTCTGGGTCTTGGCGAGCCGGATGCGGGTCGTTGCAAGAGCGGCGCCCGACAATTCGCTGAAGCGAAAGGTGGCGACCGCCGGATTGGGGTTGCCGTCGGCGAAGAGGATGATCGACTCGACCATGTCGTCGCCGCTCATGGTGCTCTCGACGGTCACCGTGACCGGCACCGTATTGCCGTTTTCCGCGATCTCCGGCGCGGTCAGGGTGATCTTTCCTTCGGCCGGGGCGGCGCCGCCGGTGAAGTCCATGATCGACTTTTCAGTCTCCTCGGCCGAGGCGAAAGCCGGCGTGATCCGCGCCCCCGCGACCGCGAACGCCGCGGCGCCGGCCGTCAATCCTAAGACATTGCGTCTTGTCAGTTTCATGTGATTCGAGCTCCTCTGCTCCAGATCGTTCCGTGCCCGGCCAGTCCCTGCCCGGTCATTCCTTCAGTGTGCCGAGATAGGCGACGACATCCTCGACCTGCTGGGCGGTCAGGATGGTCTTGCCGACGAATTTCTCGGCGACATTCTTGCCGACTTCGAGCGAGTAGAAGCCGGGCATCACGGTCGCGTCCGTGAACACGGCCTTCGAGTTCACCACGATGGCGCGCAGATGCGGTTCGTCCCAGCGCGAGGCCACGCCGTCGAGCGCGGGTCCCACGTCGCCATGGAACTGGTCGCTCGCCATGTCGGCGTTGACATGGCAGGCAAGACAATTGCCAAGGCCCGTGTCCTTGAAGATCTTGGCGCCTTCGGCCGGATCGCCCGGCGTGCCGGTCAGCGACACGGCGACGCCGCCATCGGTGAACTCGACCGCGTCGGGGGCGATTTCATTGGCCAAGGCCGCGGTCGACAGCGCCATGGCCGCCAAGGTGCCCAGTGTGAATTTCATTCGCCTCGTCATCTGGCGTTCCCTCCTCCCATTGCCCGGACCTGCCTGGTCCGGCTTCTCTCCGAGTCACAGAGTAATCAGATGCGTCCGCACAATCAATGCAAAAATATGAATTTTTGCATGTATTTTGTCGCAGCCTCATTCCGCGTCGAGCCGGCCCTTGGCCCGCAGCTCGTTGATGATGCGGGCGTGGTACTTCTGAAAGTGCTCATCGCCCTCGTAACCTTTTTCCTTTACCCATCTGAACATGTTGAGAAATGTCCATTTGCCGAAGGCGCCCGGCATGGTCGCCACCGCGGCCTGGGCGGCGTTCATGCCCTCGGGAACTTGCTCGGGGAGGAACACCAGCGTGGGCGTGAACACGTAGCCCCATTTGCGCGCCGCGGTCTTCTCGGTCAGCACTTCGCCGTCGAGATCAGTGACTTCCTCGTCGCCGAACATGTTGTACTGCACCACCTTGAAATGGGCCTTGATGAAGTCCGAGACTTCCGGATCGGACAGCAGCGTCTCGTGCATCTTGGCGCAGTAGATGCAGCCGCGCTGTTCGAAGATCATCACCAGCCGCTTGCCCTCCTCCCGGGCCGTCTCGATGTCCTCGGCGACGTCGCGGAAGGTGATCGAGAACCAGTCCTCCTTGTGCAGCCCGTCATCGCCGAGTTCGGCGGACCAGGCTGGCGTGGGCAGCGCGGCGCCGGCTTCGAAAGCGGCGAGAGCGGCGAGAGCGAGAAACGCGCGTCTGATCATGATCCTTCTCCTATCCGATCGTTGCGAAAGCCGGGAACATCTCGAGCAGCCATTGGGCGATGCGCGACATCTGGCCGGTCATGAAGAGAATGCCGGTCACCACCAGCGCCCCGCCCATGACCTTTTCGATCACCGCCATGTGCTTCTTGATCCGGGAGGAAAACCGGATGAAGCGGCTGGCGAAGAAGCCCGCCACGAC
>NZ_JRJG01000102.1 GCF_000759435.1 Hoeflea sp. BAL378 | reverse complement strand
GGGCGGCTATGCTGGGGCCTCTGAGACTTGGGGGGCCTCATGAAACCTCACCGCCACAGGATGGTCCGGCCTTGCTGGAAGGCCAGCGGCGTTCGGGCCGATTTCCCATCGGGCCTGGCCCGGTGACGGGTCGGACATCATCGGAACGGGCCGTTGTCGACGGCCTGTTCGAGGCCGCGCTGGCTCCCGAGCTGTGGACCGAAAGCCTGATTGCGCTGTCGGATCATGTCGGCGGCTCGTCGGTCAATCTGATCGTTCTCGACCGGCCGGGGACGCGCCCGGTGATCGAGCATTTCGTCCGCGGCAACGACGACGCCTACGCCTCCTATATCGGTGAGTACATCACCGTCGACCGCAGGGTCCCGCGTGTGGCCGAGGCGCCGGTGAACAAAGTGCTGCTCGAGCAGCATGTTCTCAGCGACGAGGAAAAGCGCACGGACGTGGTCTACAACGAGGTTCTCGCCACCGGCGGGATGCGCAACATGGTGCTGACCAATCTGACGGCCGGTCCGCTCTACATGGGCCTGGGCGTGGCGCCGCGCGACGACGCCGTCCCGTTCGAACCCGACCAGCTCGAACGCATCTCCCGGATTCTGCCCGACCTGCGTCATGCGCTCAGGTTCTCCCTCGCCAATCGCGAGCTCCAGGTGCAGCGAGGCGCGCTCGGCGATCTCTGGGCGCATGCCGGCAAGGCGGTTCTGATCCTCAATTCCGACAGGGGCGTGATATTCGCCAATGGCCGGGCGGAAGACTGCCTGCGCACGGGCCTGATGCGGGTGAGAAACGGACGGCTGCGCTTTGCAGACCGCGCCTCCGATGCGCTGTTGCAGCACTGGCTCGGCCGCCTCGCGGCCTGCCCGGGGGAGAATTTCGGCGAATTCCTTGCCGATCACCCGGCAAGCCGGGCGCAGTTCAGCGTCCGGCTGATCGCGGCCGATCCGATTGTCGCGAGCCTGCCGGTCGGACAGGCCGCGGCCGTCATCGTCATGCTTGAGCCGCTGTCGGAAGCGCTGGTCATCGGACCACGGGAGATCGAGCGGTTCTGCCGTCTCTTCGGCGTCACGGCCGCGGAAGGCCGGGCGGTCGCCGCGGTGGTGGCCGGACGCCCGCTCGAGGAACTGGCCGCGGAAAACCAGATCGCCAAGGATACGGTGCGCAAGCAGTTGAAAGCGGCGATGATGAAATGCGGCGTGTCGAGCCAGAAGGCGCTGATTTCGCGGCTCGAGCGCTTCTGCTTCGTCAGCCTCGCCTAGGGTGCGGCTGCGCCCGGTCAGGCAGACCGGGCGCGGTCCGGCGGTTTAAATTGCGCGGCAAGGGTTGTGCAAACGCCGCCGGACAGTCACATACAGATTGGATCGCCGCGATTGGCGGCGTGCCGCACTGGCATTGATCCCAACAAGGACGACTTCAGTTTGAAAAAGCAAGTACGCACCACCTTCACCGACCGCCGTCAGGATGCCATGGAAGCCAAGCAGAAGCTTCTGGAGAAAATGAAGGCGGCGCCGAAGGCGGATGATCCGGAAATGATCGCCAAGCGCGCCGAGCGCGAGGCCGTGGCCGCCGCGCGCGAGGAACGCCGCGCCGAGCGCGAGCGGCTGAAGGCCGAGGAGCAGGAGCGCCAGGCCGTGAAGGCCGCCGCCGACGCCGAGGCCGCCTATGCGGCCGAGCATGCCGACCGGCTCGCCCGCGAGGCCGACGACAAGGCCCGCGCCGAACGGGCCGTCGCCGACATGGCCGCGATGAAGGAAAAGCGCGACAAGCGCTACGCCGCCCGCAAGGCGCGCTAGAGCTTTCCTTTTACCTCCCCCTTGAGGGGAGGTCGGAGAAGCGAGCGGTAGCGAAGCTGATCCGGGTGGGGGTGATGGGCCATCCGCGAGTTGCGGAGTGTACGGCGACTGCGGTACCCCCACCGGCTCTGCCCGCCCTCCGGGCGGTCAATCGCCTGCCTCCCCTCAAGGGGGAGGCAAGAGTGTCGCACGTTCCGCCCGACCCTCGCACGAACCGACAACTCCAATGCGCGTCATGCCGGACCAGCTCCGGCGCGACAGAGACGAGTATCGCCTCTCCCCCAAGGCTTGTCCCACCTGCGCCCCTATGTCACCCTGCCTCTACTGGCCGGGAGAGGTCGGGCGGCCTATGTTGCATTCCTGACGACACTGTTAGGGAAACGGCATGAGCTATGGACTGACGGCGGAGATCCTTGCGCGGGCGCAGTTCGCCTTCACGATCTCCTTCCACATCATCTTTCCGGCCTTCTCGATCGGGCTTGCGAGTTTCCTCGCCGTGCTCAACGGCGCCTATCTCGCGAGCGGCGACCGGTCCTATCTCAACCTGTTCGATTACTGGAAGAAGATCTTCGCCATCGGCTTCGGCATGGGCGTGGTCTCGGGCATCGTCATGTCCTACCAGATCGGCACCAACTGGAGCGTCTACGCCGACAAGACCGGGCCGGTGCTGGGGCCGCTGATGGCCTATGAGGTGCTCTCGGCCTTCTTCCTCGAGGCCGGTTTTCTCGGCATCATGCTGTTCGGGCGCAAAAAGGTCGGGCCGGGGCTGCATATGTTTGCCACCGCCATGGTCGCGCTCGGCACGCTGGCCTCGGCCACCTGGATCCTTTCGGTCAATTCCTGGATGCAGACGCCCGCCGGCTACGGGATCAACGAGGCCGGCCAGTTTGTGCCCGAGGACTGGTGGGCGATCATCTTCAACCCGTCCTTTCCCTACCGGCTGGTGCACATGGTGCTGGCTGCCTACCTGACCACGGCCTTCGTGGTGGGCGGCGTCGGCGCCTGGCACCTGCTCAAGGGCCGCGCCACCCCGGCGGTGCGCACCATGTTCTCGATGGCGATGTGGATGGCGGCGCTGGTGACGCCGATCCAGATTGTCGCCGGCGACCTCCACGGGCTCAACACGCTCGAGCACCAGCCGGTCAAGATCATGGCGATGGAGGGCCATTTCGAGAGTCATCCCGAGGGCGCGCCGCTGATCCTGTTCGGCCTCCCCAACGAGGCGGAGAAGCGCATCGATTATGCGCTGCAGATCCCCAAACTCGGCAGCCTGATCCTCAAGCACGATCTCAACGCGCCGATGCCCGGCCTCGACACCGTGCCTGAGGCCGACCAGCCGCCGGTGGCGATCGTGTTCTGGAGCTTCCGCATCATGGTGGGCCTGGGCTTCGCCATGCTGGGGATCGGCCTGTGGAGCCTGGTGCAGCGGTTTCGCGGCCGGCTCTACGAGGATTCCTGGCTGCACCGCGGCGCCCTGCTGATGGGTCCGACGGGCTTCGTCGCCGTGCTGGCCGGCTGGATCACCACCGAGGTGGGCCGGCAGCCCTTCACCGTCTACGGCCTGCTTCGCACGTCCGAGTCGCTGGCGCCGATCGCGGCCCCCGCGGTGGGCGCGTCGTTCACCGCCTTCGTCGTGGTCTATTTCTTCGTCTTCGGCGCCGGCACCTTCTATATCCTGCGGCTTATGCACCGGCCGCCGGCGATCGACGAGCCGGATATCGTCGACGGGCCGATCCGCACCGCGGGCGTAGCACCCGGTCCGGCGATGGAGCACGCGCCGGGCGAAACCGGAACCAGGGAGCGCTAGATGGACATCGACCTTCCCTTCATCTGGGCCGGCATCATCGCGTTTGCAGTGCTGGTCTATGTCGTGCTCGACGGCTTCGATCTTGGCGTCGGCATGCTGTTTGCCGTCGAGCCCGAGGAGGAGAACCGCTCGCTGATGATGAATTCGGTGGCGCCGGTCTGGGACGGCAACGAGACCTGGCTGGTGCTGGGCGGCGGCGGCCTGTTCGCGGTGTTCCCGCTCGCCTACGCCACCGTGCTGCCGGCGCTCTACGTGCCGATCATCGCCATGCTGCTGGCGCTGGTGTTCCGCGGCGTGGCCTTCGAGTACCGCTGGCGCACGCGGCGCTGGAAGGCGGTCTGGGACATGGCCTTCTTCGGCGGCTCGCTGGTGGCCGCGCTGATGCAGGGCATCGCGCTCGGCGCGCTGGTGCAGGGCATCGAGGTCGAGGGCCGCGCCTATGCCGGCGGCTGGTGGGACTGGCTCACCCCGTTCTCGGTTCTCACGGGTGCTGCCGTCGCCATCGGCTATGCGCTGCTCGGCGCCACCTGGCTGGTGATGAAGACCGAGGGCGGCATGCACGACCGGATGCGGGCGCGCGCCAAACTCCTCGGCATCGCCACGCTGGCGCTGATCGGGCTGGTGAGCCTGTGGACGCCATTCCAGGAGCCGCTCTATTTCGAACGCTGGTTCGCCTGGCCGACGGCGATCTTCTCGTTTGCCGTACCGGCGCTGGTGGCGGCCCTTGCCTGGGCGCTGTTCGCGGGCCTCGCGGGCGGCCGCGACCGCGCCCCGTTCCTGGCTTCGCTGGGCCTGTTCGGCCTCTGCTTCGCCGGCATCGGCATCAGCTTCTACCCCTTCATCGTGCCGCCCTACCTCACCATCGCCGAGACCGCTGCGCCCGAGAGCAGCCTGTGGTTCACGCTGGTGGGATTCCTCGTCCTGATGCCGCTGATCCTCGCCTACACGGCCTATGCCTATTACGTCTTCCGCGGCAAGCTGAACCCCGACGAGGGTTACCACTGATGCCGCCCATCGCCCGCCGGCTGGCGTGGTTCGTGGGCCTCTGGCTCGCCGGCGTGGCGGCGCTCGGCGTGGTGGCCTATGGGCTGCGGCTGGTGATTTTGTGAGGGGGGCACTTCACCTCCCCCTTGAGGGGAGGTCGGAGAAGCG
>NZ_JRJG01000101.1 GCF_000759435.1 Hoeflea sp. BAL378 | reverse complement strand
CCGAACGCCACGTCCCCCGCCAATAGGGCGGCAGGCTTCGATCTTTCCCGGTCCCGGCCGGGCTTACATCAAGAGGACAATTCGTCATGTCGCAGACACATATTTTTCCCCTCGCCAGCATCAAGCGCATCCCCCGCGGCAGCGGTATCGAGACGACCCCGCTCGTAACCCACTTCACAGCGCCCGACGCGAAGTTCACCACCGGCATGAGTGTCTATCCCAAGGGGCTTGGCGCGCCGCTGCACAAGCACAATTGCGACGAACAGGTCACGCTGCTCGAAGGCCAGGGCGAAGTCGAGGTTGACGGCGAAATCACTCCGCTGGTGAAATACGACACGACCTACATCCCGGCCGGCAAGGTCCACGCCTTCCGCAACACCGGCGAGGAGCCGATGCGCATCCTGTGGATCTACGCCTCCATGAAGGTGACGCGCACCTTCGAGGGCAGCGACGAGGAGGTCGAGCACCTCTCCGCCAAGGACCTGATGGGCCAGAATCCGTAAGGGAACGATCCGGTATGCTGCGGCTGAGCGCCAACCTGTCGACCCTGTTCGGGGAACTGCCGTTCCTCGACCGCTTTGCCGCAGCGCGGCGTGCCGGTTTCATGGCCGTCGAGGTGCAGTATCCCTACGCCCATGCGAAGTCGGATGTCGCCGCGGCGCTCGCCGACAGCGGGCTTGACCTAGTGCTTGTTAACGCGCCGCCGGGCCTGCAGCCGCGTGATCGCGGGCTTGCGGCGATCCCGGGGCGCGAGACCGAGTTCCGCGACGGGATGGAGCTTGCCCTGTCCTGGTCGAGCGCGCTCGGTAACCGTTTCGTCCATGTGTTGAGCGGCGTGCCAGGCGAAAGCCAAAGCCGCGCGGCCTGCCTTGAAGTGTGGCAGGCCAACATGGACTGGGCAGCGGAGCAGGCCCGCGCGGAGGGGGTCGAGCTGCTACTCGAGGCGCTTAACCCCACCGATGTCCCCGGCTATTTCGTCCGCTCGCTCGACGATGCCCTGGCGTTGCTCGGCCGCCTTGAAGGGCCGAATGTCGGGCTGCTGTTCGACGTCTATCACTGCGCCAGGGCAGGAGAGCCTGTTGTGGCGCAACTGCATGCTTGCGCGCCCTGGACCCGGCATATCCAGATCGCCGATGCGCCCGCGCGCGGCGAGCCGGGAACCGGGGAAATCGACTGGAAAGCCGTATTCTCTGCGATTGCGGCAACCGGCTATCGTGGCTTCGTTGGCGCCGAGTATTCGCCCCGTGCCGGAACTCTTGAAGGACTGGGCTGGGCCCGGCCTCATCTCGAAAACTCATGATCTGCCGCCACGCCAGCCCTCCCATGCGGCATCGGCGGCCAATGGAGAAACGGAAATGAACCTATATTCAAGATCGCTCGCGGCAGTGGAAACCGGCGGCAAGCCGGTGCGCGTCGGCCTGATCGGCGCCGGCAAGTTCGGCTCCATGTTCTTGGCACAGGTGCCGACCACGCCAGGCCTGAAGGTTGTCGCGATTGCGGATCTTTCGACCGACCGCGCCCGCGCCGCCTGCCGGGGCGTAGGCTGGAGCGAAGATCTGGTCTCAAGCACGCGCTTCACCGACACCGCGCTCGACATGATCGCAGCCGACGACATTGACGTCATCGTCGAGGCGACGGGCCATCCGGCGGCAGGCATTCGCCATGCCCGCGCGGCGATTGCGGCGCGCAAGCACATCGTCATGGTCAATGTCGAGGCCGACGTGCTGGCGGGGCCGCTGCTTGCGCGGCAGGCTGAGGAAGCAGGCGTCGTCTACTCGCTCGCCTATGGCGACCAGCCGGCGCTGATCTGCGAGATGGTCGATTGGGCGCGCACTTGCGGCTTCGAAGTGGTGGCGGCGGGCAAGGGCACCAAGTATCTGCCGGTGTTTCATACCTCGACGCCCGAAACCGTGTGGCATTATCGCGGCGTCGACCCGGAGGATGCGCGCAAGGGCGGCATGAATGCGCAGATGTTCAACTCCTTCATCGACGGCACCAAGTCGGGCATCGAGATGGCGGCCGTGGCGAACGCCACCGGTCTCGCCCCCGCGCCTGACGGGCTGAAATTCCCGCCCGCCCAGGCCGACAAGCTGGCGCAGGTGCTGTGCGAGAAGACCTTGCATCATCGCGGCCAGGTCGAGGTCGTTTCCAGCGTAGAGCGCGACGGGACAACAGTTCCGAACAATCTGCGCTGGGGCGTCTATGTCGTGTTCGCTGCCCCGAACGCCTATACCGAACGCTGCTTCCGGGAATACGGCGTCGAGAGCGACGAGACCGGCACGCTGGCAGCACTTTACCGTCCATTCCACCTGATCGGCCTCGAGCTCAATGTCTCGATCTTCTCGGCGGCCTTGCGCAACGAGGCCACCGGCAAGCCGGTCGGCTTCGTGGCGGACGTGGTCGCGACCGCAAAGCGTGCTATCCAGCCGGGTGAAATGCTCGACGGCGAAGGCGGCTATCTCGTCTGGGGCAAGCTGATTCCCGCCAAGGAGTCGCTCGCCATCGGCGGCCTGCCGATCGGCCTTGCCCACGGGGTCCGCGTCAAGCGCGCCGTGGCTGAGGGCCAAAGCCTGACCTGGGACGACGTCGAGGTTGACGAAAGCGACGACGCCTACGCCTATCGCCGCGAAATGGAGGCCGCGTTTGCCTGAACGCCCCTTTTCCGTGACACTTAAACCTGATCTGGAGACAATGCCCATGGTTCTGGAAATCGCCGAATTCGACATCATCCCCGGTAAGGAAGAGGCCTTCGAGGCGGGCGTGCGCCAGGCCGTACCACTGTTCAAGGCCGCCCGGGGCTATCGGTCGCTGAGCTTGCGCCGGATCATCGAGAAGCCGGGCACCTACCGGCTGCTGGTCGAATGGGAAACGCTGGAGGATCATACCGAGATTTTTCGCAATTCCGACGCGTTCCAGACGTGGCGCGGCCTGGTGGGCGCGTTCTTTGCGGGTCCGCCGCGCGTCGACCATTCGACGCTCGCTGTCGACGCGGCCTGAACCGCGAGGAAGCGTGACGTGATCCATCTCGCCAACACGGTGACAAAAACCGGCGCCGAGTCACTAGGGCAGGTCCTCGTTTGCGGGTCGCATGGGGGGCTCTATCCTGGCTATCTCGCTGCGAAGGCCAGGGTGAAGGCCGTGATCCTCAACGATGCCGGTGGCGGCAAGGACGCAGCAGGCATCGGATCCCTTGCCTATCTGCAGAAGCGCGGCATTGCAGCCGCCACCGTTGGTCACATGACTTGCCGCATCGGCGATGCCGCCGACATGGCGGCGCGGGGCCGTATCACCCATGTCAATGCCATCGCGGCCGCCCTGGGCGTGACGGTCGGCGATGCCTGCTCGGCGGCGGCCGAGAAGCTGGACGCTGCCCCGGTCCCGCCTCAGGCCGACCCGGGCACAGTCAGCGAGGCGCGCAGCATCCATTCCGAGGGCGCCCGCAGGATCGTGCTCATCGATTCAGCAAGCCTCGTGAAGCCCGAGGACAAGGACCAGATCGTCGTCACCGGCTCCCATGGCGGACTGTTGGGCGGCAATGATTTCCTGGCGCTGCAGGTCGACGCCTTCGCCGGGGTTTTCCACGACGCCGGCATCGGCATCGATGAGGCGGGCGCCACGCGCCTGCCTGCGCTTGACCGGCGCGGCATATCCGGCCTTACCGTCGACGGCGCAACAGCCCGCATCGGAGATGCGCGCTCGGTGCTGCAGGACGGTGTCATCTCGCGCGTCAACGACACAGCCCGTGCGCTCGGCGCGGCGGCGGGCGAACGCCTGATTGACCGGCTGATGGTTTGGGCAGTCGGCTGATCCGCACGAATTGGTGCCTTCTTTGCTTGCGCGGTCCGGCGGCGATCCGCCTTGGTCCGAAAACAAAAAGGCCGGCTCTGCAGCCGGCCCTTTCGTTCGCCTTGGGAGGCATCAGGCGATGCGATCGCCCTTCTTGACCTTGACAGTGCGGTTGTCGACGCCGGGCAGCATCTTGGCCGGGTCGCGCGTGACGACGACATCCATGATCACCGGACCCTTGGCGGCCATCGACTGCTTGATCGCGCCTTCGAGCTGGTCCGGGCTTTCGACACGGATGCCGGTCACACCCATGGCCTCGCCAATCTTGGCATAATTGGTCTCTTCGAGATCGGAGGCATGGTAGCCCTCAGCGCCGTACATCAGGTGCTGCAAAGCCTTGATGTAGCCGGAGGCGGCATTGTTGACGACAATGATGGTGAAATCGAGCTTGAGGCGGCGGGCGGTCTCGAGTTCGCCGAGCATCATGTTGAAGCCGCCGTCGCCAGTGATGGCGAAGATCGGACGCGTGGGCGAGGTCGCGCGTGCGCCGATCGCCGCTGGCACGCCATAGCCGATCGAGGCGAAGCCGCGATCGGGCACGAAGGCGCGGCCGGGCTTTTTGGTGTCGAACAGCAGCCCGCCCCAATGCGCGGCAAAGCCGCCATCGGCGATCAGGATGCCGTCATCCGGCAGCGCCTTGTTGAGCTCGGTCAGCATGCGCGCCATGCTGACCGGCGTCTCGTCCGAGTTGAGCCGCGGGCTGACATCTTGGCGCCATACGTCCATGCGCTTGACGACGTCGGCGGCATATCCGGCCTGGCGCGCCTTGATCTCTGCCGCACGTGGGGCAAGCATGTCCTTGAGCTCGGCGATCGTCGCGCCGACATCGCCCCACAGTGCGATCGCACAGTCGGTCGTGCGCCCGAACTCTTCCGGCAGCAGATCGAGATGGATGATGGTCTTGCCGCGCGGCGGAACCGTGAAGCGCTTGGTCGCAATCTCGCCGAGCTTGCAGCCGACGACAAAGATCAAGTCGGACTCCTCGATCATCTTGTTGGCGATGCGGTCGTAGCGGCCGAAAAGACCGGCATTGAGTCCGCTCGTGCAAGCGATCGCGCCCTTGCCGCTCAGAGTGTGCGCGACCGGAATATTGAGCGCTTCGGAGAAGGCGGTGAGCGTGCCGGCGGCGTCGCTCAGATGCACGCCGCCACCGGCGAGAATGATGGGCGTGCGCGCGTCCGCAAGCATCCCGGCAGCCTTTTCCAGCGGCGCGCGCTCGGGACGGCACCGCAGCGCCGGGATCGCTTCATGTGCGGCGACTGCGTAAAAGTCCTGGTCCTCGAACTCGTGAACGCCATGCGCGATGTCTTCCGGAACGTCGATGACGACCGGGCCGGGACGACCGGAGGTCGCCACAGCAAAGGCGCGGCGAACCAGTTCGGGAATGCGCGAGATCATCTCGATGCGCAGCAGTTCCTTGACCGCGGGTCTGAGGATCTCCGTCTGGCGGCTCTCCTGCGTCATGTTCTTCCAGGAATGCTCGCGATGGGAATCGCCCACCAGCACAACCATGGGCGTGCCGGCGTTCAGCGCCTCGACAAGGCCGGTGACGAGATTGGTCGCGCCTGGGCCGAGCGTTGCATCGGCGAGGCCCACGCGGCCGGAGATCTTTGCATAGGCGTCCGCCGCGAAGATGCCCGCGCGCTCGTCGTTGATCAGGTAGTGCTTGAGGCCGATGCGGCGGGCAGCATCGTAGAACGGCAGAAGCTGGAAGCCGCCCATGCCGTAGATCGGTCCGGGATTGTAGAGCGAGATCATCCGGGCGATCGCTTCGCCGCCGGTCAGTTCGATGGTCATGGATTTTATCCTTCTTCTTGTTCTACGGAGAACGAAACTCTGGGAGCCCGGCGGCCTCAGCCGGTCAGGGACGACAGGTCGGGGCGGCGCGCATGCCATGGCGTCGCGCCCTCGAAGGCGCGGCCGAGCGTGAACAGGATGTCCTCGCGCGACGGCATGGCGACGATCTGCAGCGACAGCGGCATGCCCTCGGGATTTACCCCGTTGGGCAGAGCGATGGCGCACAGGCCGAGATAATTGACGAAGCGCGTGAGGTCCGAAAGCGGCATCGCCTGCTCGTCGATCGTGTTGAGCGGCGGGGAGGCGATCGGGGTCGCGGGAAGCAGCAGCGCGTCGAAACCTTCGAGTACTTCGCGCATCGCCACCATGTCTTCCCGCCGTTCGATCAGGCGCGCTGCGAACTGCGCTGCCGTGCCGGCGTTACCTGCGTGGACGCGCGCGCGGACATGGGGATCGAACGCACCGCGATCCTCCGCCATCAGGTCTGCGAGGTTGGCGTAGCCTTCCGTGCGGATGATGTGCGATGCGCCGACGCAATACTCGAGCGGCGTGCGCGGAAGGCGTATCTCGACGACCTCCGCGCCGAGCTCACGGAACACCTGTGCCGACCGTACCAGGGCATCGAGGATCGAAGGCTGGACGCCCGGCAACTGGTCAGGAGAAAGAAGCGCCAGCCGCATGCCACCGACATTGGCTCCGCCGGCAGATACGCGCGGCGGGTTTGCGCCCCAGGTGCCGGGATCGAGCCGGTCGGCGCCGGATATCGCGTCGAAGACGATTGCCGCATCCTCAACCGAGCGCGTCAGCGGACCTATGGAATCAAGTGTCTGGCTGAGCGGGAACACGCCATGGGTGCTCACGCTGGAAATGGTCGGCTTCAAGCCAACGATGCCGTTCATCGCAGCCGGGCTGCGGATCGAGCCGCCGGTGTCCGACGCGAGCGAGAACGCCACCATGCCCGCTGCCACGGCAACGCCGGAGCCGCTGGACGAGCCCCCGGGCGAGCGATGCTCGGTCAGGTCCCACGGATTGCGGGGCGCGCCCAAATGCGTGTTGGTGCCCCAGCCGCCGAATGCGAACTCGACCATTTGCAGCTTGCCGAGAAAGACGGCCCCGGCCTCGATCAGCCTTTGAACCACGGTCGCGGTTTCCTCAACGACGTTGTCGCTGAGATGCAGCGACCCAGCACCCGTCGGCAGGCCGGCGACATCGAGCAGGTCTTTCACCGCGAAGGGGATGCCATGCAGTTTTCCGCGATAGGTGCCGCCGGCGATTTCGCGCTCGGCCGCCTTGGCCGCCTCCCGTGCCCTATCGGCACACAGGATGACAAAGGCATGCAGCACCGGATCCGCTGCCGCGATGCGCTGAAGGCAAGCCTCCAGCAGCGTGACCGGCGACAGCGCTCCGGTCTCGATCAGCGGGGCGAGTTCGTGGATCGGCCTGTCGGGGAGATTTGGGACGCCCATTTCTGCGGTTCCGTCAGCTTTCTCTGAGACTCAGTCGATCTTGTATTCGAGCCATTCGGCGATCAGCTTGTGCAGCGCGCTGTCGCCTTCGAACATCTCCTTGCCGCCCTCGGCCTTGTTGCGGCCGAGTTCGAGGACGTAGAGATAATCGGAGACGGCGGCGCACTGGCGCACGTTCTGGTCGACCAGCACCACGGTGATGCCCTTTTCAGGCAGCGCCTTGATGAAGTCGTAGATCTCACGCGAAAGCTTCGGCGCGATCATGGCCGTCGGCTCGTCGAGCAGCACCACTTCCGGCTCAAGTGCGAGTGCGCGGGCCAGTTCGAGGAACCGCTGCTGGCCGCCGCTGAGGCTGGATGCCGGGTCGTGGCGCTTGTCGCCGAGGATCGGGAACTGCGCATAGGCCGAATCGAGCACGCGCTTGACGCGCACAGCGTCGTTTCGGAACACCCAGCAGCCGAGCAGCAGGTTGTCCTGGACCGACAGGTCGCCGAACAGGCTGCGGTTCTGCGGAACGAAGGCGATGCCGCGCTCGATGAAGGTGTAGGGAGGCTTGCCGTTGAGGCTCTCGCCCTTGTAGCGGATGTGGCCCGTCGACGGCTTCAGGAAGCCGTAAAGCGTCTTCAGCGCTGTGGACTTGCCGGCCCCGTTCGGTCCGATGATGCCGGTCACCATGCCCTTGCGCGCCGAAATGTTGACGTGGTCGAGGATGGTGATGTCGCCGTGATAGGACACCGACACGTCTTCGAGCCCGAGGATGACCTCTTCGCCGGCCGCGGCCCTTGTCGTGTTTGCCATGATCATCGTCCCAGGAATGCTTCGATAACGTCGGGGTTGTGCTGGATGTCGGCCGCGTTGCCCTCGGCGATCTTCTGGCCCTGGTTGAGCACGAGCAAGTGCTCCGACAGGCTGTAGACCGAGGTCAGGTCGTGGCTCACCAGGATGAAGCTCTTGCCCGCGTCCTTGAGCTTGAGGATCTGCTCCAGGAACACCTTGCACAGGTTCGGGTGAACCCCCGCAAACGGTTCGTCGAGCAGGATGAGATCCGGGTCGAGCATCATCACGCGCAAGAGTTCGACCAACTTCTGCTGGCCGCCGGAGAGCTCTTCCGCATGGTTGTCGCGGATGCGGTAGAGATCGACTTCGGCGAGCAGGGCGTTGGCCTTCTCGGTGAGTTCGACATTCGAGCGGCTGTCCTCGAGCACCGGCACCATCAGGTTTTCCGTCAGCGTCAACCGCCGGAACAGGCGCGGCACTTGGAAGGTGCGACCGATGCCGAGGCGTGCGATCTCGTAGGGCTTCTTGCCCACGAGATTGGTGCCGCGGAAATTGATGACGCCTTCGGTGGCGTCGTAAATGCCGTTGATGCAGTTCATGATCGTGGTCTTGCCCGACCCGTTCACGCCGATCAGCCCGAGGATGCTGTTCTCCGGCACGTCGAAGGAGATGGTGTCGACGGCGACGAGGCCGCCAAAAACCTTGCGCAAGGACTGGACGTCGAGCATCGGTGGCCTGCTCCCGGCCTGGTCATGGGAGGGTCGCGTTGCTGTTGCCGCATTCATCGCAGGGCCACCTTTCCGAACAGTCCGGACGGACGCAGCGTGATGGCTGCGATCAGGATGATGAAACCGACGGCCTGGGACAGGGACTGCGGCAGGAAGACGATCGCCACCTGCTCGGCAATGCCGAACACGATTCCGCCGATGATCGCACCGATCGGATGGCCGAGGCCGCCGAGCACGATCACCACGAAGCCGACCAGCGTGTAATCCATCCCGGAGAACGGACCGAAGGCCGGGAACACCAGTGCCAGCAGCACGCCCGTCGAGGCGGCTATGGCAATCGCCAAGCCGAAGGCCAGCGCCGAAAGCGTGTTGATGTTGACGCCGACGATCTGGATCGCATCCCGGTTCATGATCGCCGCGCGCAGCGCCTTGCCGTAGATTGTCCGGTAGAGGAACCAGGTCAGGGCTGCGATGATGGCGACGCCAGTCGCAAGCGCCACGATATGCGCCGTCGGGATGAAGACATGGCCGATCTTGTAGACGCTCGGCGTGAACACGTAGTTCAGCGACCGGGTGTCGGCCTGGAAGAAATAGAGCAGGATCGCGCCCGCCATCAGCGACACGCCATAGAAGGTAAGGAACGAAGCAACCTCCGGATCGTCGCCGCGATTGAGCCGCGGCACGAACAGGTAATAGAGGCACATGCCAACGAGGAAGAAAGCCACGAACACCAGCGGAATGGAGAGCAGCGGATGCAGGCCGGTGGCCGTGAAGAACATGAGCACCGCGAAGCACCCGGCCACCACGAATTCCCCGTGCGAGAAGTTCACGATACGCATGGTGCCGTAGATGATCGTCAGGCTGCAGCCGATCAATCCGTAGAGTGCGCCCAGGATCAGCCCGGTCACGAGCGCCTGTATGAGGAGAGTTGTCATCATGAGCTAGGATCCGCCTTAGAACAGGATACGGCGAAGGAAAGGCTTGCGGCGGATGAGCGAGCCCACGATGCCGCTGGGCAGGAACATCATCAACAGCACGATCACCAGGCCGAGCAGGAACACGTTGAGCACCGGGAAGTGCTGCCAGATCAGGTCGTCGACAATCAGCATCACGACCGTGCCGACAACCGGCCCGATCACAGTGCCGAGACCGCCGGCGACGGCAAAGATCACGGCCTTGGTGCTGACCAGCAGGTTGAACGCGGTCTCTGTATCGACGATGCTGGTATACCAGGCCTCAATCGCGCCGGTCATCGAGGCGATCACGGCAGATAGCACCCAGGCCTTGAGCCGCACCGTGCCGATGTTGATGCCGACGGTTTCGGCCGTGTCGGGATCGTCGCGGATCGCGCGCAGCGCCATGCCGAGGCGCGATTGTGCAAGCCACGTCACGGTCAGCAGCGTCGCAAGCATCAGCGCCAGCATCGCATAATAGGCGCCATCCGGATTGGAGAAGCCGAGCGAAATGCCGTAGGAGCCGCCGGCGACATCTTCCGGCATGGCGGCGATCAGCAGGCGGCAGATGACGGCAAGCGCCAGCGACACGATCGAGAAATAAATGCCACGCAGCACCATGGTGCGCGCAAACATGAGGCTCAGCACCACGCCCGCCAGGGCCGCGGCGATGAAGCCGGCCCAGATCGGCAGGCCGTGCATCTTGACGGTCACGGCCGCAGCGTATGCACCGATGCCGTAGAAGGCGACATAGCCGAAGGGCAGGTAGCCGGTGAAGCCGGCCATGATGTTGAGCCCGGAGGCAAGCGTGATCCACAGCAGAAGGTAAAACCAGAAGGCCAGGCTGAAACCGTAGGCAGGCAGGAGGCCGAGTCCCAGCGCCGAAAGCGCGAGAAACCCGAGCCAGATGGACGTCCGCGTCCAGACAAGGCGGTTCGATGACACGTGGTGACCTCTTGGTTGTCTTGGGTAGCCTTGCGCCGGAAGGCAGACGCGGCCTTGTCCCCGATAGCAAATGCCGGCGCGCGCGGAAGAAGCCAGGCGCGCCGGCGGGGCAGATTAGCGCTCGCCCCAGGCCGGGATCGGGTAGATCGGGTCTGCAGTCTTGATGGCCTCAGGAGCGATGATCTTCAGGCCGTCCGGCTGCGTCTGAAGGACGATCGGGGTCATGCCGCGTTGGAAGCCGGTCTCGTCGATCTTGAACTCGCCGGAGACGATCACGGTGTCGCCGCTGAAGTCGAGGGCGGCCTGCTTGAGCTTCGCCGGCTCTGTCGAGTTGGCAGTGGCGATCGCCTTCTCCAGGACCACGCCGGCGCCATAGGCGAGGGCGGTCTGGAAGTCCGCCGGATAGGCCGCATTCGGGTAGAGCTTGTCATAGGCGGCGAGGAACTCCTTGGTGGCCAGGCCGTCAGTCACCGGCCAGTTGACGTTGGCGTCGAACTGGGTGTGGCTGAAGATGTAGGCTGCGTCGTCGCCCGTCTCCAGCACGGCCGGCGAGGAGCCGTACAGCATGTAGGTGTAGGGGAAGGTGATCTCGCGTTCGCGCATCTGGCGCAGCATCGGGATCAGGTCCGCGTCGTAGGACGAGGAGTAGAACCCGTCGGCGCCCGCGGCCTGGGCCTTCTGCAAAAGGATCGAGAAATCCTTGGTGCCCTTGGCGTAGTGCTCGTCCAGGACCACTTCCATACCGGCCTCTTCGGCCATGCCCTTGGCGGCGGCGGCGGCGCTGGCCGGGAACGGCTCGTCGATCGAGACAACCGCAAGCTTGGTCACGCCCAGTTTCTTGGCGAGATCGATGCTGGTGACAGGAATCTGCGAGGCCTGGGCCGTCACCGAAACGATGTTCTTGTAGCCCTGCTGGAACAGCTGGTCGGACGACCCGGCCCAGCTGACCATGAAGCCGCCGCGCGATTCAACGACCGGCGCCGCCACGCCGACCAGGGTGGAGCTGAACGGTGCGATCAGGGCATCGACCTTTTCCTCGGTGATGAGCGACTCGTAGACGCGCGCAACCAGCTGCTTGTCGCTGCGGTCGTCGCGCTTGACCAGTTCCACCGGGTACTTCTTGTCTTCGAATTCGATGCCGCCGCGTGCATTGACTTCGTCGACCCAGATGCCGATGCCACGCTCGCCCGACTGCGACGCGACGGCGTAGGGGCCGGTCGACGACACGGTCAGGCCGATGCGGATCGAGGTTCTTTCCTGTGCGTGCAGCGCGGCTGCACCCATCAACATGGTGGAAGCGGCAAGCAATGAAACGAATAGCGTCTTCATGAGTTCCCTCCGGTTTTGTTCCGTATTGCGGAATACCTGATGTCTATTTACGAAACATGCTTGCATGCGAAATAACGACGTGTCAACAGGAGCGGAAGAGCGAGTGCATCGAAATTGGGTTGCATTTGCGGCCATTATCGCGATTATAAGGCGATAGCCACATTTGGTGGTGCGTTATCAGGCGGTCTTTCCGGAATCCGGCTTATGATATCGTTCCACAATGAAGAACAATGATATCTTTATGCGAAATCAAGCGGGGCGAAATTGCATGGAAAAGGATCGGGATCTTGCGCCGGTGAAATCGATCTCCCGCGCGGCCGCCGTGCTGCGCGTGCTGGCCGATCTCGGAACGCCCGGCGGCACGCTCGGCGATATCGCCAAGGCAACCGGCTTCGGCAAGGGAACGGCCCACCGCATTCTCGCTGCCCTCAACGACGAGGGCTTTGCCTACCAGAACCTGACGACGCGGCGCTATCATCTGGGCGCAGGCATCGGCCTTCTGGCGCGCCGTGCCTCCGTCAACGAGATCGGCAGCTTCGCGCAGCCGGTGCTGATGCGCCTTGCCGAGGAAACCGGCGATACGGCCTATATCCAGGTGCGCGAGGGTCTGCGCTCGGTGTGCATCGGCCGACAGCAGGGCACCTATCCCATCAAGACGCTCTCGCTGGATGTCGGGCAGAGCCGGCCGCTCGGCGTCGGTTCGGGCGGGCTTGCGATCCTTGCCAGTCTCGCGCAATCCGAGATCACCGCCGTCATCGAGGCCAATGCCCGTTGGCTGGCCGAGTTTCCCGCCTTTGAGGGCGACAAGCTGGTCGGTCTCGTGCGCCAGACGCAATCGCTCGGCTATGCTTATGTCGAGGGTCTCGTGCTCCCGGGCATCAATGCGATTGCCGTTCCTGTGCTCGGCGCCGACGGCCATCCGCTGGCGTCGCTCAGTATCACTGCCATTGCAGAACGCATTCACGGCGACCGGGCGCTCTGGCTAGCCGGTCTTCTGCGCGAGGAGGCGCGGCAATTGTCCGCGGCGCTGGCGCGAACACTTCAACACAAGAACGCCCAGGAGGCGAAGTGAACATGGCGGATCGCCTGAAGGACAAGGTTGTCCTGTTGTTTGGTGCCGGCTCGTCCGGTGAAGGATGGGGCAACGGCAAGGCGACGGCCGCCCTGTTCGCGCAGGAAGGCGCGCATGTGGTCGGTGTCGACCTGAACCTGTCGGCCGCCGAGGAGACAAAGGCCGCGCTGGCGGAGCGCGGTTTCGAAATGGACGCCATTGCCGCCGACGTCACCGATTCCGGCCAGGTCAAGGCCGCCGTCGATCATGCGCTTTCCCGGTTCGGCCGGATCGACGTGCTTCACAACAATGTCGGCGTCACCAAGATGGGCGATCCGGTCGCGCTCAGCGAGGCCGACTGGCACTTCTCGCTCGACACCAACCTGACCGGCGTGTTCCTCACCTGCAAGCATGTGCTGCCGGTGATGGTCGAGCAGCGCTCGGGAGCGATCGTCAACATCTCGTCGGCGGCCTCGATCCAGATCAACCAGATGCCCTATTTCGGCTATTACGCGTCGAAGGCCGGCCTCAACCACTTCACCCGTGCGCTGGCGGTCAACTACGCTCCGCACGGCATCCGCGCCAATGCGGTGCTGCCGGGTGTGATGGACACGCCGCTGATCTACAAGCAGATCAGCGGCCAGTTCGAAAACGTCGAGGAGATGCGCAAGGCCCGCAATGCCGCCTCGCCGATGGGCAAGATGGGCGACGCCTGGGACGTGGCCTATGCCTCGCTGTTCCTCGCCTCCGACGAAGCCAAATATGTCACTGGTGTGTGCATTCCGGTCGATGGTGGCAAAAGCTGCACCGGACGCTGATCCGGTTAATCGTATTCGCTCGGCGGAAAGTGCGGACGCATCATGATCCCGATAAAGGAACTGCTCGAGAGCGCCCGCAAGCATGACGGCCGCACCGCCATCATAGTGGCAGGGGAGGACATCAACTACCACGACCTGCGGGAACGGATAGTTTCGGGTGCGGCCGCCCTCGACCGGATCGTCAAGCCCGGGCAGCGCGTGGCGCTGCTGTGCACCAACTCCTACGCCTATATTTGGCTCTCCCTCGCCATCGAACTGACGGGCGCGATAAGGGTGCCGATCAACATCAAGGCGTCGCGCACCGAGATCGGTAAGATCATCGCCGACTGCGATCCCGTGCTGATCCTGCACGAGGACGAAACGCGCTACCTCGCCGGCGACGCTGGCGCCGCCCGTGTGCTTCATGTCGACGAGATTGCGCAAGGGAAGACCCGGCCGACATGCGAAGGCCGCATCCGTGCGCAGGACATCTGTTCGATCAATTACACCTCGGGCTCGACCGGCAATCCCAAGGGGGTGGTGCTCTCTCATGACAACTGGTCGTTCGTCTATCTCAATATGCTGGTCGATCGCGACATCAGGCAAGACGACCGGCTGGCCTTCATCGGGCCACTCACCCATGCCGCCTGGAGCTACCTCTATGCCGGGCTGCTCGTCGGCGCGACCAGCATCGTCTTTGCCGGCGGCGACACCGAAGGGCTCCTAGCCTACGCCCGGGACAATCCGGTGACGATCATTACTTGCGTGCCCACGACGCTATCGCGTATCGTCGAAGGGACCGTAAAGGACGACCTCCTCGTCCGAACCCTCAAATGGATCGGCATCGGCGCAGCGCCGGTGACGCAGGCGCAGCTCGACCGGGTGGCGGAGCTGTTCGGCAACCGCATCGTCATCAACTACGGCCAGACCGAAGCGATGATGACCTGCACCCATATGGACTTCCGTCGGCACGGGCCGGAGCGATTTCGCGCAGATTATATTGGCACGCCTTACGCCTTCGCCCGCATTCGAGTGGTTGGCAAGGACGGCAAGCCGGCCGGGCTCGGCGAGGTCGGCGAACTGCACCTTGCCGGCTCGCACACGATGCAGGGCTACTGGAACCAGCCCGAGGCGACGTCCGCCACCATCGTCGACGGCCACGTGGCCAGCGGCGATCTCGGCGTCGAGGAAGCGCCGGGTTTGTTCCGTCTGGTCGGACGCATCAAGGACATGATCATTTCCGGCGGCTTCAACATCTACCCGTCAGAGGTCGAGGCCGTGGTGGCGCGCTTTGCCGGCATCAACGAAGTCGTGGTGCTGGGCAAGGACGACGAGGTCTGGGGCGAGAAAGTCGTGTGCTGCTTCAGCGAACATGCCGGCCAAACAGTCGACCTCGACACCCTCAAGGCTTTCTGCAAGGACCAGTTGCAGATCAAGGCGCCGAAGGACTATCACCGGCTCGACACGATACCGAAATCGCCGACCGGCAAGATCGACAAGAAGGCGATACGCCAGATGGAGATCATGACACGATGAGACGCATCCATGTCACGGCGATGGCGCGCACCCCGTTCGGCAAGTTCCGCGGCGCGCTGGCAGGCTTCGACGCCATCGAGCTCGGGAGCCGCCTCATCGACGCCGTCACCGCCCGCGATCCCGACCGCGAGATGCGGCCCGAGATCGTCCATGGCGGCGCCGGCCTGCTCGGCGGCGCGCACCTGACGACGCTGCGCCAGAGCCTGATCCGCTCCGGGCTCCCCGACGACACGCCCTCGCAGGGCGTCGATCGCGCCTGCTGCTCCGGCATGACCGCGATCTCCGCGGCAGCCGCCCATCTGCGCGCCGGCCAGGGCGCCAAGGCGCTCGCCATCGGCGTAGAAAGCCTTTCCAACACTCCGGTGCTGCTGCGCCGCGGCAGCGAGCGCAAGGTCAACAGCCTCGAGCTCATCGATCCGCTGCTACTGTCCGGTTCCGTCAGCGAAAAGACCATCGCTCACTACACCGCCGAAGAGGCCCTGAAATACGGCGTGGATCGCGCGCAGCAGGACGAGTGGGCGCTCGCGAGCCACGAGCGCTATTTCGCGGCCAAGCGGCGGGGCGCATTTGCAGCGCAGATCGTCCCGCTCAGCACGCGCGGTGCGCCCCTTGCCGACGACGAGGGCCCGCGCGAGGGCTCGAGCCCCGCAAAGCTTGCCGCGCTGCCGACGGTCAACGGTTCGGCGACGATCACCGCCGGCAACGCGCCCGGTCTCTCCGATGGCGCCGCTGGCCTCGTCCTCGTCGGCAGCGACGCCGCCGAGCCGGTAGAAGGGCTGGCGGAGATCGTAGACTGGGTTCAGCTCGCCGGCAACCTCCAGACCGGCACGTCGATCCCGGCAGCCTGCATCCTCAGGCTTCTGGATCGCAACCGGCTTGCGCTGGAAGACGTCGACGTCATCGAGATCAACGAGGCTTTCGCCGCAACGCCACTCGTCAGCGCCACGGTGCTGGCGGCCCGGCTGGGCGCCGATCCGGCCTCCCTGCGCAGGCGCATCAATGCCTGGGGCGGGGCGGTCGCGATCGGCCACCCGCTCGGCGCGAGCGGCATCCGCATCGTGATGCAGGCGATCGGGCGGCTGCATGCGCGCGGGGGCGGCATCGCCCTTTGCGCGATCTGCGGCGGCTTCGGTCAGGGCGAGGCGGTGTTGCTCAGTCTTTAGACGAAAAATGGTCGCCCACCTGTAAAGGTGCACGGCATAATCAAGCACCAGCCGGACTGCTGGAATCTTCGAGTTCAGCTCTGTGGCGACGAATGCTTTTCACAAAATGAAAAACCAAAAAGGATATTCTGATGCAAACTACAGAGGACCGGACAGCTTCTCCCGCATGCAATGGGCGATCCAGAGTAGCCCGATCCCCGAGATGATCGCTGATCTTGCCGCTGGCAATATCACGCCAATCAGTCCGGAAACAGTCACTTGCCGTTGCACCATGCAAGTCCACCGGTCGCCTGGAGCGCCGTAATGGTTCGTCTTCATGCCATTCATGAAGCTACCCTTAAGCCGCCAAAGCGAAACGGGCACCCGAGGGCGCCCGTTTCCGTTCATAGTTTCCGGCGCTCAGTTGGTGCGGCCGTAGGTTGAAGCGTCGATCTTGCTCCAGATCTCCTGCTTCATCAGTTCGGCAAAGGCTGCCTCGTCGGTTTTGACGTCCTTGGTCAGCTCCGCCCATTTCTGGGCGAGCTCCATGAAGGTCTTCACCTTAGCGTCGGCCTCGTTGATGCCGTAGGTCTGCTCCATCGTCTTGGCGGCGGAGAGGGCGTCGTTGGCCGCGAATTCGCGGGTCGCGGCGAGCAGTTCCTCGTCCGGCTGGACGAAGGTCACGCCCTTTTCGATGGCGGCCTCCTTGGCGGCGCGGTTGGCCATCTCGTACTGGACGGCGACATGGGCATTGCCGCGTGCCGTCAGGTCGAGGAGGCCGGCGCGCTGTTCGTCGGTGAGTTTGTTCCAGACGTCGCGGTTCATCGAGTAGACCGAGACAGCGTTGAACGTGCCGAGGGGCAGTTCGGTGACGTACTTGGCCACCTCAGACAGATTGAGGTTGATGAGCTCGGTCGTGGGATGCAGGTTGGCATTGATGACCCCTTGGCTCATACCTTCATAGACTTCGGTCGCCGACAGCGTCGACGGCGATGCGCCGAAATGCTCGGCCCAGCGGGTGTAGACGCCCGCGCCGCTGCGGATCTTCAGTCCCTTGAGGTCGTCGAGCGTGGTCACCGGAGCGGTCGAGAACAACCGGTAGACCGGCGACGCGGTGGTGCCGAGATAGACCTGGTTGAAGCGTTCGAACTCGGCCAGGCACGGCCCGCAGTTGAAGATGTATTCGGAGACGGCGCCCGACATGGTGATTCCGTCCTCGCCGAGCATGCCGAGCTCGCCGACGATGTTGCTCTCGCGGAATTCGGCCGGGAAATAGGCGAACACCGCCAGTCCGACATCGGCCACGCCGTCGCGGAGCCCGGGAACGGTCTCGCGGAAATTGAGCAGCGTTCCGTAATATTCCTCCGCCGTCATCGTGTTGTTGGTGGCGGCCGGAAGCTCCTTGGCGAAATAGGTGTAGGCGGTCACCCAGGTATGGGTGGGCGGCAGGCCGACATTGATGCGCAGCACTTTCGGGTCGTCTGCGCGTGCGGCCTGCGAAGCGATGAGCGACCCGAGCGCCATCGCGATGATACTTCCGGCGATGCCGAGCTTGCGAAACATGATCAGTTCTCCTCCTGTCGACGTTGATCCGGATTTCGCCGGCGAACCCTGCGGCCGGCTTTGCGCATATCCGCCGCCGACGGGCGGATACTCCGATGCCTGAACTATCCGATGAATCACTCTACCTTGCAAGCGCTTGTTAGATTTTTCTCGCCGTCTTTTTCATGCCCTCGTTCGAGGCTGGCCAGAACCGGTTAAAGCCTTGAAAGGACACCGCTCCTTACGCGGCCGCCTGACGCGGCGGGCTGCCGCAGCCTGCCGCGATCAGGGCGGTTTAAGTCGCTCAGTTGGCCATGAGGGAGGGCAGGTAGGTGATGATCTCGGGCGCCGCGATGATCAGCGCCACCACCGCGAGATCGGCGACAATGAACCAGAGCACGCCGCGAAAGATGGTTCCGAGCGAGGCGATGTCGCCCACCGCGCTCTTGATGACGAAGACGTTGATGCCGATCGGCGGCGTGATCATGCCCACCTCCAGGAGTTTGACTAGGAAGATGCCGAACCAGATCAGGTCGATATTGGCCTTGTCGAGGATCGGCAGCAGCACCGGAAGCGTCAGGAGCATCGCGCCCAGCGGCTCGAGGAACATGCCCAGAAGCAGGTAAAGCACGGTGATTCCGACCAGCAGCGCCGCGCCGCTGAGTTCGAGGCCGATGATCGTGCTGGCGATGAGTTCGCTGGTGCCGGTCAGCGCCAGGAAGCGGGTCAGCAGGTTGGCGCCCACCGAGATGATGAACAGCGTGCCGGTGGTCGAAAGCGTGTCGACGATCGAGCGCCAGGTTGCTTCCTTGGTCAGCTGGCCGCGGACCGCGGCGAAGATGAGGGCGAGCAGGGCGCCGACCGCCGCGGCCTCGGTGGCCGTGAACAGGCCCGAGAACATGCCTCCCAGGACCAGCAGGACGAGAATGACGATCGGCCAGGTGTCGAGCAGCTTGGCGATGCGCTCGCTGAGCGGCGGCGTCTCGTCGATGCGCGGGGCCAGCTCGGGATTGTAGAGCACCCGGCCGATGATGATCAGCACGTAGGACAGCGCGGTGATGATGCCGATGATGCTGCCGCCGACGAAGAGCTGGTTGATCGGCACCTGGACGAAGATGCCGTAGAGGATCAGCAGGATCGACGGCGGGATCAGCGCGCCGAGCGTCCCGGCCGCGGCAATCGACCCGGTGGC
>NZ_JRJG01000100.1 GCF_000759435.1 Hoeflea sp. BAL378 | reverse complement strand
GACGAGTTCCTGCATTTCGACTGGCGCGACAGCGCGGGCGGCCACGCCGGCGAGAACGACTATCTGCTGCGCCGGCCGAAGGACTACCGTTTCGCGACGCCCCGGATCGAGGTCACCGGGACTGAAGACCAGGTGACGCTCACCAGCGACCTGCCCGCCCTCTATGTCACCTATGATCATGGCGGCTCGGATGTCTGGTCGGACAACGCGGTCACCCTGCTTCCGGGCGTTCCCAAGCACCTGACGCTGAGCCGCGCCCGCGGCGGAATCCGGGGCGACGGCCGGGTCCGCTATCTGCAAGGCTGACACCTGACCCGGGGCCAAGGGGCGGCGCCCGGACCTGCCTTCGCCGGCATCCGGGGATGCGCTGTTCATGCGGCAAAAAGGGGCGGCGCCGGCAACCCGTGATGGCTTTGCCAGACGCGGTTTTGTCGATATACCAGCTCCGGAATATCATTCCCCGGGGGCGGGCAAAGGGCTCCAACCGGCCGGATCGGACGCCGCGGCGAGCTTTTTTGGCGAGCCGGCACGAAAAACACGAAGAAAGCAGCGAAGATGAGCAAGAACGCCGAGATTCAATCCCGCAAGACAGACGCCATTGCACGCGGCGTGGGCGTGATGACGCAGATCTATGTGGATCGCGCCGAGAATTCCGAACTGTGGGACGTCGAAGGCAACCGCTACATCGATTTCGCCGCCGGCATCGCCGTGGTCAACACCGGCCACCGCCACCCGAAGGTGATCGAGGCCGTCAAGGCGCAGCTCGACCGCTTCACCCACACCTGCCACCAGGTGGTGCCCTACGAGAATTACGTGGAACTCGCCGAACGGCTGAACAAGCTGGTTCCGGGCGATTTCGACAAGAAGACCGTGTTCGTGACCACCGGCGCCGAAGCCGTGGAGAACGCCATCAAGATCGCCCGCGCCGCCACCGGGCGCGCCGCGGTGGTTTCGTTCTCTGGCGCCTTTCACGGTCGCACCTTCATGGGCATGGCGCTGACCGGCAAGGTGTTTCCCTACAAGGCGGGCTTCGGCGCGATGCCAAGTGACGTTTATCACATCCCCTTCCCGGCGGCGCTGCACGGTGTCTCCGTCGAGCAGTCGCTGGCCGCGCTCGACACCCTGTTCAAAGCCGATGTCGATCCGGCGCGCGTTGCCGCGATCATCCTCGAGCCGGTGCAGGGCGAAGGCGGCTTCTACGAGGTGCCCGCGGGCTTCTTCAAGCTGTTGCGCGAGATCTGCGACAAGCACGGGATCCTGCTGATCGCCGACGAGATCCAGACCGGGTTCGCCCGCACCGGCAAGATGTTCGCGATGGAGCACCACGGCGTGGCGCCGGACATCACCACCATGGCCAAGGGCCTGGCCGGCGGCTTTCCGCTCGCGGCCGTCACCGGCAAGGCAAGCGTCATGGATGCGGCCAATCCGGGCGGTCTCGGCGGCACCTATGGCGGCAACCCGATCGGCATCGCCGCCGCCCACGCCGTGCTCGACGTGATCGAGGAAGAGGGCCTGTGCGAGCGCGCCATGCAGCTTGGCAACCGGCTCAAGCAGCGGCTGCAGGCGATCCGCGAGGATGTGCCGGAGATCGTCGACATCCGCGGCCCCGGCTTCATGAACGCCATCGAGTTCAATGACGTCAAGACCGGCAAGCCGAGCCCGGATTTCACCAATGCGGTCAAGTCCCGCGCGCTGGAGAAGGGCCTCATTCTGCTCACATGCGGCGTTTACGCCAATGTCATCCGCTTCCTGTCGCCCGTGACCATCCAGGACACGGTGTTCCAGGAAGCGCTGGACCTTCTTGAAGCGTCCATTCGTGAAGTTCATTCGGAATTTGGAGCTAAAGCATAATGACCAAGACACTCGCAGACATGCTGAAGAACCCGGACCTGCTGGTCAGCGCCGCCCTGGTGGGCGGCGAATGGGTCAAGACCGCCCCCGGCGGCAAGACCTTCGACGTGCTCAACCCCTCCACCGGCGAGGTCATCACCTCGCTTCCGGACCTGGGCGTGGACGAGACAAGAACAGCGATCGACGCCGCCTATGCGGCGCAGAAGGCCTGGGCCGCCAAGACCGGCAAGGAGCGCAGCGCGGTCATGCGCAAGCTCTATGACCTGATGGTCGCCAATGCCGACGATCTGGGCGCGATCCTGACCGCCGAGATGGGCAAGCCGCTGCCGGAAGCCAAGGGCGAGATCCTCTATGGCGCGAGCTTCATCGAATGGTTCGCCGAAGAGGCCAAGCGCGTCTATGGCGACGTGATCCCCGGCCACCAGCCCGACAAGCGGATCGTCGTTCTGAAGCAGCCCGTCGGCGTCGTGGCCTCGATCACGCCGTGGAACTTCCCCAATGCGATGATCGCCCGCAAGCTCGGCCCGGCGCTGGCCGTTGGCTGCGCCTTCATCTCCAAGCCGGCCGGCGAGACGCCGCTGTCGGCGCTGGCCATGGCCAAGCTCGCCGTCGATGCCGGAGTGCCGAAGGGCATCCTCAGCGTCATCACCTCGCGGTCGAGCTCGGCCATCGGCCAGGAGTTCTGCTCCAACGACAAGGTGCGCAAGATCACCTTCACCGGCTCCACCGAAGTGGGCCGCATCCTGATGCGCCAGTCGGCCGACCAGATCAAGAAGACCTCGATGGAGCTGGGCGGCAACGCGCCGTTCATCGTCTTCGACGATGCCGATCTCGACGCCGCGGTCGAGGGCGCGATGATTTCCAAATACCGCAACAACGGCCAGACCTGCGTCTGCGCCAACCGCATCTATGTGCAGGCGGGCGTCTATGACGCCTTCGCCGAAAAGCTGGCGGCGGCCGTAGGCAAGATGAAGATCGGCGACGGCTTCGGCGACGGCGTGACCACCGGTCCGCTGATCAGCCAGGACGCGGTCGAAAAGGTCGAGGACCACATCGCCGACGCCACGTCGAAGGGCGCCAAGGTGCTCGCCGGCGGCAAGCGCCATGAACTCGGCGGAACCTTCTTTGAGCCCACCATCCTGACCGGGGTGACCCGCGACATGAAGGTGGCAGGCGAGGAGACCTTCGGCCCGGTGGCGCCGCTGTTCAAGTTCGACAGCGTCGAGGACGTGATCGAGCAGGCCAACGACACGATCTTCGGCCTCGCCTCCTATTTCTACGCCAAGGACCTCAGCAAGGTCTGGCGCGTGGCCGAGGCGCTGGAATACGGCATGGTCGGCGTCAACACCGGCCTGATCTCGACGGAAGTGGCCCCCTTCGGCGGCGTCAAGCAGTCGGGCCAGGGCCGCGAAGGCTCGAAATACGGCTGCGACGACTATCTCGAGATGAAGTACATCTGCCTCGGCGGCATCTGAGGCCTGATCTCACACCGCCGTCATGCCGGGCTTGACCCGGCATCCAGACAGCCCAAGTCCTTGGGCTGAATGAGTCTTCCACCCGGCAGACGCCGGGTGGCTGGATCCCGGCTCGGGGGCCGGGATGACGGAAAGCAGCGCCATTTTCTGCACAATCCCTCCAAACCGGCGGCGCTTACGACACGCACGGTGCCCGCGGCCGGGATCAGTCCTCCCAGTCGACGCCGGCCGGGCGCCGATCGCGGCCCTTCTCGATGCGCACGGCTTCGTCGGCTTCCTCGATATCATCCGCGTGAGGCGCTTCCGGGGTCTCGTTGTCGCCGCCGCCGGTGAGCGCCAGATTGTAATACATCGGGAAATGGTCGGAGCCGACGAAGCGCTGCCGTTCGATCGCCACCAGCTCGAAGTGGCGGGAGTGGAAGATGTGGTCGAGCGGCCAGCGCAGGAACCAGTAGCGCGCGTCGAACGAGTTGAACAGGCCGCGGCCCTGGCGCGGATCAAGCAGGCGCGAAATCCTCAGGAACCGCCGGGTCGTGCGCGACCAGGCGACGTCGTTCAGATCGCCGGTGACGATCAGCGGCCGCGCCTCGTCCTGCGCTTCCTCGGCCACCAGCAGGATCTCGGCGTCGCGGCCATAGGTGTCGCGCACCGGCAGCGGCGGCTCGGGATGGAGCGCGATGATGCGGACCTCGCTTCCGCCGGGCAGAGTGACGACGCAGGAGATGCTCGGCACCTCCTTGTTGAGCAGGAACCGCACCTCGCAGTCGCTGAGCGGATAGCGGCTGGCGAGAATCATGCCGTAGCTGTTCTCCTGGGGCTGCAGGATGGTGTGGGGATAGTCCGCGAGGCTCGACTTGAGCGCCTCGCCCCAGGCGGCATTGGTTTCCATGAAGACGGCGACATCGGGCCGCGCCGAACAGAGCATGTCCGCCACGAGATGGTAGTCGCGGTTGCTCTCCTTGACGTTGCAGGCCACCACCGAGATGGTCTCGGTCGTCTCCGGATCGCCGGTAAACCCGGCCGTCTGGCGCGGCCACAGCGGCGTGAAGCGCAAAACATGCAGGAGCTGGATGACGATCGCCGCGGCGGCCATGCCGATGGTGACGAGATAGGTGGGCGCGGCGACGCTGAAGGTGAGCGTGGCGACGATGACCACGGCGGCCACCGCGATGACCTGCAGCCGGCCGAAATCGAACGAGCGTACCATGCCGTGGGCGAAGGGCAATAGCGGGATCAGGCTGGCGATCAGGCAGATCGCCGCCAGCACGAGGAGCAGGATCGGAATCATCGCCGGGCTCCCCGCGCGGCCGTTCCCCCGAAAGGGTGTGCAGGGGCGTCGTCAGAGGATGTCGGTATGTCGAGGGAGGGCGCCAACGTCTAGGCAGACGCGAGATCGGCCAGGGTGGCGCGCATCGAGGCCGGATAGCGGGACGCGAGCGGCGCGAGTTCGGCCGCGGCCGCAGCGACGGCGTCGCTTCGGTCGCGGTAGGGGCCGGTGTATTCGCTGCCGAACTTGTAGAACCACTGGTTCCGCCAGGTTTCGATCTCAAACAGGTTCTCGTTCATCTGCGCGATCTCTCTATTTGGTCGTGGGGCTTTCCGCTGCCCAGTCAACGCGGCATCGGGCGGAGGGTTCCCTTCCGCCGCGCGAAATATATCCACGGAACTTCCCGTTGCGCGCATCGTTTAGCTCGGCAGTCCGCCCCCGAGGGGCTTGTGGAGAGTGAGTTTTCCCCGATGACCGACGTATCCAGCTCGTTTCGTGACTTTGTCGAAAGCGCGGAGTTCCCGTGCGTCGGCGCCAAGTCGGCGCTGGCGCGCGATGCGCTCAGCACGCTGTCCGTGGGCAAGATCGACAGCCCCGCCGACGATGTCGAGATCCATCGCGCGCTGCGCGATTTCAGCGAGACGCTGGATCACGACAGCCCGATCGTCCGGTCCTTCGTGGTGATCTTCGACGGTCCCGACGACCTCGACGAGGAAGCCTTCGAGACGGCGCTGTGGAACCGGCTGCAGTCGCTGCACAATCTCGACGTGGTCAGCGGCCAGCCGTGGAGCGAGGCCGTGGACGCCGATCCGCAATCGCCGCATTTCTCGCTGAGCCTCGGCGGCGAGCCGTACTTCGTGATCGGGCTGCACCCGCATGCGTCGCGGCCGGCGCGACGCTACGAGCGGCCGGCGCTGGTGTTCAATTCGCATCTGCAGTTCGAGAAGCTCCGCGCCGACGGCCGCTTCGACAAGATGAAGCAGATCATCCGCGAGCGCGACGAGAAGCTCGCCGGCAGCGTCAACCCGATGCTGAGCGACCACGGCAAGGCCTCGGAGGCGCGCCAGTATTCGGGCCGCGCCGTCGATGGCGAGTGGAAATGCCCGTTCTCGCACAAGGAAGTCGCCTGATGGTCGAGAGAATCCCGCCGCGCAGCGGCACCGCGTTCAAGCTCAGGAAGGGTCAGCAGCTCACGGTCATAGACCCGGAGGGCGAGCAGGTCTCCGACCTCGTCGCCTTCAACGCGCTCGATCTGCGCGAGTACCTCTCCTCCGGCCGGTCGATCGACTATGCCGGGCGGATCTTCCTTTCGACCGGCGACCTGCTCTATTCGAACCGCTCGAACCCGATGCTCACCATCGTCGAGGACGAAGTCGGCCGCCACGATTTCAGCCTGACGCCGTGCTCGCGCGACACGTTCCGCATAATCTATGGCGACGCGCATCCGCATCACGGCTGCCAGGGCAATCTGGAAGCCGCGCTCGCTCCCTACGGCGTCGGCCCCGACCAGATCCCGATCGCCTTCAACGTGTTCATGCATGTGGCGGTCGACAGCGACAGCGGCGAGATCAAGGTGCTGCCGCCGCTCAGCAAGCCGGGGCAGAAGACCGTGTTCCGCGCCGAGATGGACCTGGTCGTCGCCATGACCGCCTGCTCGGCCGGGCAGTCCAACAATTTCCGCTACAAGCCGATCGACTACCGGGTCGATGACGCGGCCTGAGGGCTTCAGAAGATGCGGTCGCCCAGCGGATCGCCCTTGACGGTGCTCCGGCGGTGGGCCTCCACCTTGGGCAGCGCACAGAGCATCTCGTAAAGCAGGTTGGAAGCGAGCAGCGCCGTGGTGCCGCCCGGATCATAGGGCGGGGAAACCTCGACCAGGTCGCAGCCGACGAGGTTGAGCCCGGCGCAGCCGCGGACGATCTCGAGCGCCTGGATGGAGGTGAGGCCGCCCATCTCCTGGGTGCCTGTGCCGGGAACGAGCCCCGGGTCGAGGCTGTCGATGTCGAAGCTCAGATAAACGGGCGCGTCGCCGATGCGGTCGCGCACCACCTGCATCAGCGGCGCAAGCGAGCGGTGCCAGCAGTGTTCGGCGGGCACCACGGTAAAGCCCTGCGCGCGCGACCAGTTGAAATCGTCGGCCGAATAGCCGGTGCCGCGCAGGCCGATCTGGAACACCTTGTCGGCGATCAGCGCGCCCGCCTCGTGGGCGCGGCGGAACGGCGTGCCGTGGGCGATCGCCTCGCCGAACATGTGCTCGTTGATGTCGGCATGGGCGTCGACATGGACCAGCGCCACAGGGCCGTGATGGCCGCTCGCCGCCTTCAGGATCGGCCAGGTCAGCGTATGGTCGCCGCCGAGCGTGAGCGGAATGCAGCCTGACGCGAAGATCTCCTTGTAGCGCGCGGCGATGATGTCGACGGAGGCCTTCAGGTCAAAGGTGTTGATCGCCACGTCGCCGATATCGGCCACCTGGATGCAGTCGAAGGGGGCGGCGCCGGTGGCCGTGTTGTAGGGCCGGATCATGGCGCTTTCGGCGCGGATCTGGCGCGGCCCGAAGCGGGTACCCGGCCGGTTGGACGCGCCGATGTCCATGGGGATTCCAACGAAACAGGCATCAAGCCCGTCGCAGCTTTCCGCCGCCGGAAGCCGCATCATCGTGCCGGGCCCGCCAAAGCGCGGCATCTCGTTGCCGCCTAGCGGCTGGTTGAAATTCCTGGTCATTTCTGTTCCGCCCTGTTGACTGCACTCAGCCACAATTAGCCCATCGCGGCGAAACATGGGAAGCGGTTTCGAGAGGGAGGGAGGCACGTTTGGGGAGGATTGCGGAATCCGTCCCCCTTGAGGGGACGGGTTAGGGATGGGGGACGCGAGCGCAGCGAGCAACAGAGGCAATACCCCCACCCGGATCGGCCGCGCTCCGCTTGCCTCTCCGACCTCCCCTCAAGGGGGAGGTTGGGAGCGCGCCGCGGGCTGGCCACCTAGGACCAGGCCATCCCCCTCACCAACAAAATCTGCGACTTGGCCCTGCGGTCCAAGATCGCGATTTTGTATCCTCTCCCCGGAGGGGCGAGGAGAGGAAGCTGCGGGATTCGCGGGCCGGCCCTCTCCCCATGGGGAGAGGAAGCAATTTCAGCATCTTAGCGTCAGCTAAGTGCTGGAAATTGCAGGTGAGGGGGATGGTATGGCGGCGTAGAGGCCCTCTCACCAATAAAAACGGAGACTTGGCTTTGCCACGCCATTGTATCCTCTCCGAGAAGGGGCGTGGGGAGGTTGACGCGTCCCCTACCCCAAAATCCCCGGCAAATTCAGCCCGTGCTCCCGCGCGCAGTCGAGGGCGATGTCGTAGCCGGCGTCGGCGTGGCGCCAGACGCCCGAGGCCGGATCGTTCCAGAGCACGCGTTCGAGCCGGCGGGCCGCCGCCTCGGTGCCGTCGGCGACGATGACCATGCCGGCGTGCTGGGAGAAGCCCATGCCGACGCCGCCGCCATGGTGGATCGACACCCAGGTGGCGCCCGAGGCGGTGTTGACCAGCGCATTGAGGAGCGGCCAGTCGCTGACGGCGTCGGAGCCGTCCTGCATCGCCTCGGTCTCGCGGTTGGGCGAGGCGACGGAGCCGGAATCGAGGTGGTCGCGGCCGATGACGATCGGCGCCTTGAGTTCGCCCGAGGCCACCATCTCGTTGAAGGCGAGGCCGGCGCGGTGGCGGTCGCCGAGGCCGATCCAGCAGATGCGGGCGGGCAGTCCCTGGAAGGCAATGCGCTCGCGCGCCATGTCGAGCCAGGCGTGCAGATGCGCGTTGTCCGGGAACAGCTCCTTCATCCTGGCGTCGGTCTTGTAGATGTCCTCGGGATCGCCCGACAGCGCCACCCAGCGGAACGGGCCGATGCCGCGGCAGAACAGCGGGCGGATATAGGCGGGCACGAAGCCCGGGAAGGCGAAGGCGTTTTCCAGGCCCTCGTCCTGGGCCACCTGGCGGATGTTGTTGCCGTAGTCGAGCGTCGGCACGCCGGCGTTCCAGAAATCGACCATGGCCGCGACATGGGCCTTCATCGAGGCGCGGGCCGCTTTCTCCACCGCCTTCGGATCGCTCTCCTGCCTGGCGCGCCATTCGGCGACGGTCCAGCCCTGCGGCAGGTAGCCATGCAGCGGGTCGTGCGCGGACGTCTGGTCGGTGACGATGTCGGGGCGCGGGCCGCCCGCCTTCATCCGGGCGGCGAGTTCGACGAAGACATCGGCGGCGTTGCCGAGGAGGCCCACGGACTTGGCCTCCCCCGCTTTGGTCCATTGGTCGATCATGGCGAGCGCCTCGTCCAACGAATGGGCCTTGGCGTCGACATAGCGGGTGCGCAGGCGGAAATCGATGCGGGTCTCGTCGCATTCGACGGCCAGGCAGCAGGCGCCGGCCATGACGGCGGCGAGCGGCTGGGCGCCGCCCATGCCGCCCAGGCCGCCGGTCAGGATCCACTTGCCCTTGAGGTCGCCGCCGTAATGCTGGCGGCCGGCCTCGGCGAAGGTCTCGAACGTGCCCTGGACGATTCCTTGCGTGCCGATATAGATCCAGGAGCCGGCGGTCATCTGGCCGTACATGGCGAGCCCGCGCTTGTCCAATTCGTTGAAATGGTCCCAGTTGGCCCAGTGCGGTACCAGATTGGAATTGGCGATCAGCACCCGCGGCGCGTCCACATGGGTGCGCACCACGGCGACCGGCTTGCCGGACTGGACCACCAGCGTCTCGTCGTCGTTCAGGCTCTTCAAGCTCGCGATGATCTGGTCGAAATCCTTCCAGGTCCGCGCCGCCCGGCCGATGCCGCCATAGACCACCAGCTCGTGCGGGTTCTCGGCCACGTCGGGGTGCAGATTGTTCATCAGCATCCGCATCGGCGCCTCGGTGAGCCAGCTCTTGGCGGTGATCTCGGTGCCGGTCGGCGGATAGACGTCGCGCTGATTGTGTCTCGGATTGGTCATGGCTTGGCTCCCAGGGAAGGTGCGAGATCGGCAAGTGAGGTGAGAATGGTGGTGAGATGGACGCGCAGCCGCTCCGCCTTCTCCGGATCGTAATCGAATGGCAGGCTTTCGGATTTGAGATGGGTGCTCTGCGCCAGCTCCATCTGGATGGCGTGCAGATTGTCCGCCGGCCGGCCATAATGCCTTGTCGTCCAGCCGCCCTTGAAGCGGCCGTTGAGCACGCTGGAGTAGCTTTCCGCGCCGGCGCAGATGCCGGCCACGATCGCCTCGATCACCGGTGCGCAGGTGGCGCCATTGTTGGTGCCGATGTTGAAATCGGGCAATGTGCCCTCGAACAGGAACGGGATTTGCGAGCGGATCGAGTGGCAATCGTAGAGGATCGCCACGCCGTGGATGTCGCGGACGCGCGCGAGCTCCGCTTCGAGCGCCGCGTGATAGGGCGCGTGCCAGGCGAGCCGCCGCGCCTCGATCTCGGCGGCGTCGGGCGCGTCGAGCCAGAGGGGCTCGCCATCGAAATCCGTCATCGGCACCAGGCCGGTGGTGTTCTGGCCGGGATAGAGGCTGGCGCCGGAAGGGTCGCGGTTGGCGTCGATGACATAGCGGTGGAAATTGGCGCGCACCGTGGTGACGCCGTCGATCAACCCATCGTAAAGCCGGTCGATGTGCCAGTCGGTGTCGCCGAGCGTCCGGCCGAGCGGGGTCAGCCGCGCGAGGATGTCATCCGGCACGAAGGTGCCGGTGTGCGGCAGGCCCAGAACCAGCGGCCCGTCGCCGCGCCTGACCTCGACCGGGGTCATGCCGCCTCTCCGGCAATCAGGGTCGCCACATCGCATTCGCCCTGCACCCTGCCCTCGGCCACCAGTGCTGCGGCGCGGGCGATGTCGCCTGCCATGAAGCGGTCGTCGGTGAGCGTGGCGATCTCCGAGCGGATCAGCGCGAGTGCGCCCTGCAGCGCCGGGCTCGTCGTCAGCGGCGCGCGGAATTCGACGCCCTGCGCCGCGCACATGAGTTCGACGCCGATGATGACGTTCAAATTGTCGTTCATGCGCTTGAGCCGCCGCGCGCCGTGGGCGGCCATGGAGACATGGTCTTCCTGATTGGCTGATGTCGGCGTGGAATCGGTCGAGCAGGGATTGGCGAGATGCTTGTTCTCGCTCATCAGCGCTGCCGTGGTGACCTCGGCGATCATCAGGCCAGAATTCAATCCCGGCGCGGGGGTCAGGAACGGCGGCAGGTCGAAGGACAATGTCGGGTCGACCATCAGCGCCACGCGGCGCTGCGAGATGGCGCCGATCTCGGCGATGGCGAGCGCAATCTGGTCGGCGGCAAAGGCCACCGGCTCGGCGTGGAAATTGCCGCCGGAGACGATCTTGCCTTCGGCCACCAGCACCAGCGGATTGTCGGAGACCGCGTTGGCCTCGATCTCCAGCGTCCGGCCGGCGAAGCGCAGGATGTCCAGCGCCGCGCCCGCCACCTGCGGCTGGCAGCGGATGCAATAGGGATCCTGCACGCGGGTGTCGCCCTCGCGGTGGCTTTCGCGGATCTCGGAGCCCGCCATTACCGCGCGCATGGCGCGGGCAATGTCGATCTGGCCGCGATGGCCGCGGAATTCATGGATGCCCGCTTCGAGCGGCGCGGTCGAGCCCATGATCGCGTCGGTCGACAGGCACGAGGAGACGACGCTGGCCTCGAGATTGCGGATCGCCGAGAAATAGCCGGTGAGCGCGCAGGCGGTGGAAAACTGCGTTCCATTGATCAGGCCCAGTCCTTCCTTCGGCGCGAGCACGGCCGGTTCGACGCCGGCGCGCTCGAGCGCCTGCATCGCCGGCATGCGCTCGCCGTCGAGCATGGCCTCGCCCTCGCCGATCATGGCGGCGGCCATGTGGGCGAGCGGCGCGAGATCGCCGGAGGCTCCGACCGAGCCCTGGCTCGGGATCACCGGGGTGACGCCCTTGGCCAGCATTGCCTCGATCACCGAGAGCGTCTTCCAGGTGATGCCCGAGGCGCCGCGGCCAGCGGACAAGAGCTTGAGCGCCATCATCAACCGGGTCGTGGCGACATCGAGCGGCTCGCCGACGCCGCAGCAATGGGACAGGATCAGGTTGCGTTGCAGTTGCGCGGTGTCGCCGGGCTTGATGCGCACGCTCGCGAGCTTGCCGAAGCCGGTGTTGACACCGTAGACCGCGGCGTCGCCGGCGGCAGCCTGGCGCACCAGCTCGGCGGCGGCCTCGATGCCGGGCAGCGCGCTGTCATCGAGCCGGACGGCGATGCCGCTGCGCCAGATCTGTTCGAGGTCGCCGAGCGTGGCCCGGCCGGGAAACAGTGTGAGCGTCACAGCTCGCCTCCAAAAATGCGCCGCGAGAGCGGGTTGAAACCAATGCGATAGGCGAGTTCCGCCGGGTGCTCGATGTCCCAGATGGCGAGGTCGGCGCGCAGGCCCGGTGCGATCCGTCCCGCGTCGGCGACGCCGAGCGCCCGGGCGGCGTGCCTTGTGACGCCCGCCAGCGCCTCCTCCGGCGTCATGCGGAACAGGGTGCAGGCCATGTTCATGGCGAGCAACAATGAGGCCATCGGCGAGGAACCGGGATTGCAGTCGGTGGCGACCGCCATCGGCACGCCATGGGTGCGGAAGGCCGCAATCGGCGGCGCCACGGTCTCGAGCAGCGTGTAGAAGGCGCCGGGCAGGATCACCGCGACGGAGCCGGACGCCGCCATGGCTTTGGCGTCCTCGTCGGTGGCGTATTCCAGATGATCCGCCGACCGCGCGCAATAGGAAGCCGCCAGCCGGGCGCCGCCGAGATTGGAAAGCTGTTCGGCATGGAGCTTGATGCCGAGGCCCAGCGCCTTGGCGCGGTCGAAGACGCGGGCGATCTGGTCGGGCGAAAAGGCGATGCCCTCGCAGAAGCCGTCGACCGCATCGATCAAGCCTTCGGCATGGGCGGCGTCGAGGCCGGGGATGACGACCTCGTCGATATAGGCGTCGGCGCGGTCCCTGTATTCGGGCGGGACGGCGTGGGCGGCGAGATAGGTGAGCGAGACCCGCACCGGCCGTTGCTGGGCGACGGCCCTGGCGACGCGCAGCATCTTGAGCTCGGTGCCGATGTCGAGGCCGTAGCCGGACTTGATCTCGATCGCGGCCACGCCCTCGGCGATCATGGCGTCGACGCGGGTGAGCGCGCCTGCGAGCAGGTCGGCCTCGGAGGCGGCGCGGGTGGCTGCCACCGTCGAGACGATGCCGCCGCCGGCGCGGGCCACTTCCTCATAGGACGCGCCCTCGAGCCGCATCTCGAATTCCCGCGCCCGGTTGCCGCCATGGACGATGTGGGTGTGGCAGTCGATCAACGCCGGCGTGACCACGCGGCCTTCGAGATCGAAGGTCTCCTGGTCGCGAAACGCGGATGGCAGCGCGTCGGCCGGGCCCACCCAGGCGATGAGGCCCGCCTCGAGCGCAACGGCACCCTTCTCGATGAGCCCGTAGGCGGGGGCGCCTTCCATCGTCGCGAGGGTTGCGTTGGTCAGAAGCATCATTCATCCTTGTTATGTCGGTGTAAATGGATTATAAGTATATACATATTAACCTGTCAAGGGGCGCGACGGCATGACGATCCTATGGGCCGAAAAGGCATTGCTTGAGGATGGCTGGGCCGAGAATGTGCGAATCGGCATCGCCGGCGACGGCCGCATCGCCTCGGTGGAACCCGGCCAGCCGGCGGAAGGCGTGCGCACCGGCATCCTGCTGCCCTCCCCGGTCAATTGCCACTCCCACGCCTTCCAGCGCGCCATGGCGGGCCTCACCGAGCGCCGCGGGCCGGACGCCTCGGACTCGTTCTGGACCTGGCGGCAGTTGATGTTCCGCTTTCTCGACAGGCTGACGCCCGACCATGTCGAGGCGATCGCCGGTTTCGTGCAGATGGAAATGCTGGAGGCGGGCTACTCCACCAATGTCGAGTTCCATTACCTGCATCACCGGCCGGGCGGCGCGCCCTACGACGACATCGCCGAAATGGCCGAGCGGATCGCCGCGGCAAGCGTGAAGAGCGGGATAGGCCTCACGCTGCTGCCGGTGCACTACCAGTATGGCGGCTGCGACCGGCGACCGCTCGGACCGGGGCAGATCCGCTTCGGCAACACGTTCGACGATTACGCGCGGCTGCATGAGCGATCGGCAGCGATCGTCGCCCGGCTTTCGCCCGATTGCGCCATCGGCGTGGCGCCGCACAGCCTGCGCGCGGTGGCGCCCGAGGACCTGCCGCATCACGCGCGGCTCGCCGGCGACACGCCGCTGCACATGCACCTGGCCGAACAGATCGCCGAGGTCGAGGAGGTACTCGCCCATCACGGCAGGCGCCCGGTCGAATGGGTTCTCGACAATCTGGAGCTCAATGACCGGCGCTGCTTCATCCATTGCACGCAGATGCTGCCGCACGAGACCGAAGGCCTGGCGCGCTCCGGTGCGGTGGCGGGGCTCTGCCCGATCACCGAATCGAGCCTCGGAGACGGCATCTTCGACGGGGTCCGCTGGCTCAAGAATGGCGGCGCCATCGCGGTGGGATCGGATTCCAACATCCGCATCTCGCTCACCGAGGAACTCAGGACGCTCGACCATTCGCAGCGCCTACGCGACCATTCCCGCGCAGCCCTCGCCACCCCGGAGAAATCCACCGGGCGGCGGCTGTTCGACGCGGTCACGGCGGGCGGCGCGAGCGTTGCCGGCCGCGACACCGGTGCGATTGCTGTGGGCAAACTCGCCGACCTGATGGCGCTCGACGCGCAATCGGTGGATCTTGCCGGACGTTCGGGCGACACTCTCATCGATTGCCTGGTGTTTGCGGGCGACGACCGGATGATCAGCGATGTCTGGTCGGCTGGCCGGCACATGGTGACCTCCGGCCGGCACGTCAAGCGGGAGGCCATTGTCTCGGCCTATGCGAAGGCTATGCGGGAGCTTGGAGAAGCCATTTGAGCGGCGGGGAATTCAACAGTTGGCAGTCGGTCCAGGCGGAGGTTCTGCGCCGGATCAATGCCCGCGAATGGAAGCCGGGGGAATTCATCCCCAACGAGGCGGAGCTGGCGATCGAATTCAACTGCGCCCGGGCCACCGTCAACCGGGCGCTCAGGGCGCTGGCCGACACCGGATTGATCGACCGCCGCCGCAAGGCGGGAACGAGGGTGGCGCTGCATCCGGTGCGCAAGGCGACGCTCGCCATTCCCGTCATCCGCTCGGAGATCGAGGGCAAGGGCCAGAGTTACCGCCACAGCGTGCTGGTGGAGGAACGGGTGGCGCCGCCCCCGGACGTCAGGGCGCGCATGCGGACCGGACCGGGCGACAGGCTTGTGCACCTGGTCACGCTGCATCTGGCCGACGGCAAGCCCTATGTGTTCGGCGACCGCTGGATCAACCCCAAGGCGGTGCCCGCCATCGAGACCGCGGACCTCAAGGCCCAGAGCGCCAATGAATGGCTGGTGGCGAACGTGCCGTTCGAGGGCGGCGACTTCTCGTTTTCGGCGATGACGGCGGGCAAGCGCGAGGCCGAGATCCTCGCCTGCAAGGAAGGTGAAGGCCTGTTCGTGATCGACCGCAGCACCTGGAACCAGGACCAGGTCATCACCTCGGTGCGGCTCACCTTCGCGCCGGGCTACCGGATGCACACCGAAATCTGACCGGCGGCAGATCCGCCGCTACCTGCCCTTCCAGACCGGATCGCGCTTCTCGGCGAAGGCCTTGAAGCCCTCGAGATTGTCCTCCGAACCATAGAGCGTGTCGACCGTCCGCAACTGGCGCTTCGTGACCTTGTTCATCGTGTCCTGGAATTTCTCGCCCTCGGCCTCGCGCACCACTTCCTTGATGGCGGCGAAGACCAGCGGCGGGCCGGAGGCGAGCAGCCGCGCCATGTCCCAGGCCTTGTCCATCAGTTCGTCCGCCTTGTGGATGTGGTTGACGAAGCCCCAGCGGTGCGCCTCCTCGGCGTCGAGCCAGCGGCCGGTGAACAGCATCTCCATGGCGATGTGATAGGGAATGCGCTTGGGCAGCTTGATCGAGGCGGCGTCGGCCACCGTGCCGGAGCGGATCTCGGGCAGCGCGAATGTCGCGTGGCTCGCCGCCAGGATGATGTCGCAGGACAGCGCGATCTCGAGCCCGCCGCCGCAGCAGATGCCGTTCACCGCGCAGATCACCGGCTTGTTCAAATGCGGAAGCTCCTGCAGGCCGCCGAAGCCGCCGACGCCGTAGTCGCCATCGACCGCGTCGCCATCGGCGGCGGCCTTCAGGTCCCAGCCGGGGCAGAAGAACTTTTCGCCCGCCGCAGTCAGGATCGCCACCCGGAGAAGCGGATTGTCGCGGAAATCGCGGAACACCTCGCCCAGGATGCGGCTGGTGGCAAGATCGACCGCATTGGCCTTGGGCCGGTCGAGCGTGACTTCGAGCACGTGTCCGTCGATGCGGGTTCTGACAGGTCCGGTCATGGGTGGTGTCCTCTTCTCATTCAGCGTCGGTGAGGCGGATCAGCGCGTCGACGGCAACGGCGTCGCCGGCGCGCGCGATCAGCGGATTGACTTCCAGCTCGACAAGCCGGTCGGCATGGGCGGCGGCATAGAGGCAGATCGACAGCACCGCATCGCACAGCGCCTCCCTGTCGGCGGCGGGCTTGCCGCGATAGCCGGCAAACAGCGGCGCGATCCTCAGGCTCTTGAGCGCCAGCATGATCTCGGAGCGGCCGGCCGGCAACAGCAGGCTTGCGGTGTCGCCGAGGATTTCGGTGAGAACGCCGCCGGCGCCGAGGGTGAGCATGAAGGCGCCGGTCGGATCCCGCGTCACGCCGACGAGGACTTCGGCGAGCGCGCCCACGATCATCTCCTCGGCGAGGAATCCTGCGGCCGCGCCCTGCATCCCCAGCGCCGCGGCTTCGAGCCCGGCCTTGTCGGCAATGTTGAGCGCCACCAGGCCGGCCTCGCTCTTGTGCGCCACGCCGGTGCCCTTGAGCGCCAGGGGGAACGTCAATCCGGAAGTCTGGTCCATCAGGTCGGCGACCGAACGCGCCGCGACCGACCGGGGAACGCCGAGACCGAAGGCCGCCAGCGCCTGCTTGGACGCGGCTTCGCTCAGCATCGATGACGGGCCCGCCGCTTCGGTCGCCAGCACGAGCGGTTGCGGGACCTCCCGGTCAAGACTCCCGGCGGCGATGGCGGCGCTGATTGCGGCGATGCCCTCGCTCATGCCGTGCAGCACGGCGACGCCGCCCTCCATGAAGGCGCGGGTGAAATGGTCCGACATGTTTTCGGGCAGGCTCGCCAGCACCGCCACGCGCGCGCTGGTGGCGGCCTTGGCTGCCAGGATCGCGTCGACGGCGCACTGGTAGCCGGAAGGGTCGCAGCGGTCGGCGCGCGGCATGTCGAGGACGAAGACCGAGAGATCGAAGCTGCCTTGCATCACGGTCGAGAACACCCGGGTCATGCGCGGCGTGTCGCCCCAGATGAAGGTGTGGTAGTCGAGCGGATTGGCGATGGTGACGATCGGCCCGAGCTCGGCCTTCAGCGCCGTGCGCTGGCCGGGCTCGAACTCGGCGAAGTCGATCAGCGTGCCGCCGCTCAGATCCGCCATCAGGCTCGCCTCCCCGCCCGAGCAGCTCACCGAGCAGACCGAGGCGCCGGGAAGCGGGCCGATCATGTGCAGGAGCTTGAGGGTTTCGAGAAACACGGCGATGGTCTCGACCTCGATGATGCCGAGACGCCGGAGCAGCGCCGAGCCCGCGGCAGCACTTCCCGCGAGCGATGCGGTGTGGGTCATGGTCGCCGCGCGCGCCTTGTCGGAGCGGCCGATCTTGATGGCGACCACGGGCTTGCGCTTGATCCGCGCCTTTGCGGCGAAGGCCTCGAGCGCGCGCAGATCGCCGAATCCTTCGAGATAGAGGCCGATGGCCGTGACGCGGTCATCCTCCAGAAGCGCCTCGGCGATGGCGCTGGCCCCGGTCTGGGCCTGGTTGCCGGCGGCCACCACATAGGCGATCGGCAGGCCGCGGGCCTGCATGGTCATGTTGATGGCGATGTTGGAGGACTGGGCGACGATCGCCACGCCGCTGTCGACCGGAACGCCGCCATGCTGATCGGGCCAGAGGGTGACATTGTCGAGATAATTCAGAAGCCCGTAGCAGTTGGGCCCGAGGATCGGCATGTCCCCCGCGGCCGCGATCAGGCGGGCCTGCAGTTCGGCGCCGCCCGCGGTTTCGGCTTCGCTTTCGAGAAAGCCCGAGGCGAAGCAGGTGGCGCCGCCCGCGCCCATGGCGCTGAGCTTTTCCACCACCTCGATGGTGGCGTCGCGGTTGACGCCGATGAAGCTGGCGTCGGGCGCCGACGGCAGATCCTCGATCGAGGCCAGGCAGGGCACGCCGAGAATATCGGCGCGCTTGGGGTTGACCGGCCAGATCTCGCCGTCAAAGCCGGATTTCTTCAGCTGTGCGACGACATTGACCGCCCATCCGCCGCCGAACAGGGCGATGGAGCGGGGCCTCAGGAGGCGGGAGAGATCGCGGGTCATTCGTCAGCCTTCGCGCGCTCAAGATGGCCGAGATGGCGGTCCGGATCGACGCGGTCGCGCACCCTGCCCTTGAGCGCCTTGACGTCCGGGAAGCCGCCGTCGCGGGTGCGGTCCCAGATCAGCTCGCCATCGACTTCGATGGTGAAGATGCCGCCCGTGCCGGGCACCAGCGTGACCGAACCCAGTTCCTCCGAGAAGGTCGAAAGCAGTTCCTGCGCCATCCAGCCGGCGCGCAGCATCCAGTTGCACTGGCGACAATAGGTGATGGTGACAGCGGGTTTCATGCGTGAGACTTCCTGTTGCGGTGGTCGATCAGGCGCCGAACGGCCTGAGCAGCGCGCGCGAAATGATGTGGCGCTGGATCTCCGAGGTGCCTTCCCAGATGCGTTCGATGCGGGCGTCGCGCCAGATGCGTTCGAGCGGCAGCTCGTCCATCAGGCCCATGCCGCCATGGATCTGGATCGCCTCGTCGGCGACCATGGCGAGCATTTCGGTGGCCTTGAGCTTGGCCATCGCCATGTCGGCGTCGGTGGCCTCGCCGCGATCGAATTTCCAGCCGGCCTCGAGGATCATCAGTTCCGCCGCCTTCATCTCCATCGCCATGTCGGCGAGCTTGAACGACACGCCCTGGAACTTGCCGATCGGCTGGCCGAACTGTTCGCGCGTTGCCGCCCATTCGACGGAATGGCGGAAGGCGCGGTCGGCGCGGCCGAGGCAGGTGGCGCCCACCTGCAGGCGCGTGGCGCCGAGCCAGGTGTTGGCGACCTCGAAGCCCTTGTGGACCTCGCCCAGCACATTCTCGGCCGGGATCCGGCAATTGTCGAATTCGAGGATGGCGTTGGTGTAGCCGCGGTGGGAGACGTTGCGGTAGCCGTCGCGGACGGCATAGCCGGGCGTGCCCTTGTCGACGAAGAAGGCGGTGATCAGCTTCTTCCTGCCCCGCGGCGTGTCTTCCTCCCCGGTGGCCATGAAGGCGATGGTGAAGTCTGCGATGTCGGCGTGGGAGATGAAATGCTTGGTGCCGTTGAGGACCCAGTCGGATCCGTCCTGCCGGGCGCTCGCCTTCATGCCGCGCAGGTCGGAGCCGGCGCCGGGCTCGGTCATGGCCAGGCAGTCCCATTTCTCGCCGGCCACGCACGGGTCGAGATAGCGCGCTCGCTGCTCGGGCGTGCCGGCACAGAGGATGTTGGAGGGACGGGCCACGCAGGTCCAGTGCAGCGCGTAATTGGCGCGGCCGAGTTCCTTCTCGTAAAGCAGCCAGGTCGGCGTATCGAGGCCGGCGCCGCCGAATTCCTCGGGGATATTGGCGGCGTAGAGACCGGCGGCGATGGCCTTCTGCTGGATCTCTCGGACGAGATCCATGTCGAGATGGCCGGTTCGTTCGACCTCAGCCTCGTGCGGGTAGAGCTCGTTCTCGACGAAGGCCCGCGTGGTCTCGACGATCATCTCCTGTTCCTGGGTCAGTCCGAAATCCATAGTCTCACACCTTCGGGTCTGGGTTTTCAGTATGGCCGTCGACGGCGATCACCTGGCCCGACACCAGCCTTGCGCCGTCGGAGGCGAGGAACACCGCCATGCTGGCGACGTCCCGGGCGGTGACGAAGGAGCGCATCGACACGCCCGCCTGGTACCCGGCGCGGATGATCTCGGGCGTTGTGCCCTTGGCCTTGGCCTCGCGCTCGATGACGCCATCGATGCGCGGTCCCTCGACGCAGCCGGGTGCGATGGCGTTGGCGCGGATGCCGTAAGGCCCGAGCTCCATGGCGAGCGTTTTCATCAGCCCGAGCACCGCCCATTTCGCTGACGCATAGGGCGCGCGGTTGGGGAAGCCGTAGAGGCCGGCATTGGACGAGGTGATGACGATCACCCCGGATTTCTGCGCCTTCATCATCGGCGCGGCGTATTTCGCCGCCAGGAACGCGCCCTCGAGATTGACCGCGACGCAGCGGCGGAAATCTTCGGGCTCGACATCCTCGATGAGCGCCGTGGGGCCGGCAATGCCGGCATTGGCGCAGACGACGTCGATGCCGCCCCATTGGCTTTCGATCAGGGCGAAGACCTCGCGCATGTGGACTGGATCGCTGGCGTCGCCTGCCGCTTTCAGCCACGTATCGGGGCACGATCCCAGCGCGCGCTCGTTCATGTCGGTGACGAGCACGCGGGCGCCTTCGGCGGCGAAGCTCTCCGCCATGGCCTTGCCGATGCCCGATCCGCCGCCGGTGATGAGGACGCGCTTGCCCATGCCTAGTCCCGCATGCTCGCGGGCTTGGGCAGTTTCGCCTGGGCCTCGCCGAGCGCCGTGATCTTCGCCAGCACCTCGCCTTCCGGCTCGCAGGACTTGCGGGTCTTGAGCGAGACATGGACGAGGAGCTGGTTGCAGGTGGCGAGCAGCTCATCGTCCGCGGTGCGGATCATCTCGTGATAGAGCCTCAGCTTCTTGCCGCGGGCTTCGAGCACCTGGGTACGGACATGGATGACGTCGCCGAGATGGGTCTCGTTGAGATACCCGATCTCGTTGGCGACGGTGAAGTAGGACAGGCCGCCGTCGATATAGGCCTGGTCGGCGCCGACCATGCCCATCACCACATCGCCGGCGTCGGAAAACACCTGGCCGTAGCGGCTCTCGTTCATGTGGCCGTTATAGTCCATCCAGTCGACCGGGATGACGCGCTTAAGCGTGGTGAGCGGGGCGGAAATGTCGGTCGGCAGCGGCGGCCTGTTGCGCGCGTCGTGGAGATTGAGCAGTTCGCCGGCGCCGTAGTTGCGCGGCTTCAGCGCCCGCATGATCGACACCAGATTGTCGTCGCGGATGCGCTCAAGCTCGCGGATCGAATACTTGCCCGATTGCGCGTCCGACTGGTCGGCGATCATGTCGGTGAGTTCGTCGGTCAGTTCCGGCACGTCCATCAGCTTGGTCCAGGGCCAGCTAAGGCAGGGGCCGAACTGGGCGATGAAATGGCGCATGCCGGCCTCGCCGCCGGCGATACGGTAGGTCTCGAACAGGCCCATCTGCGCCCAGCGCATGCCGAAGCCGTAACGGATGACGTCATCGATCTCCTGGGTGGTGGCGATGCCGTCCTTGACCAGCCACAGCGCCTCGCGCCAGACGGCCTCAAGGAACCGGTCGGCGATATGGGCGTCGATTTCCTTGCGCACGATCAGCGGCTTCATGCCGATGGCTTCGAGCACCTCTGCGGCCCGCGTGAGCGTCGCGGCGACGCCGACGAGCTCGATCACCGGCAGCAGGTAGACCGGGTTGAACGGGTGGGCGACGAAAATCTGCTCGGGGCGCGCGGCGTTCTGCTGCAACTCGGACGGCTTGAAGCCCGAGGTCGACGAGCCGATCAGCGCGTCATGGCGGCAGTGCTTCCGAATCTCGGCCAGGATGACATGCTTGATGTCGAGCCGCTCGGGTGCGCTTTCCTGGATCCAGTCGGCGCCGGCGACCGCCTCGGCGATGGACGCGGCGTAACTCAACCGGCCTTCCTTCGGCACGGCGACATCGGACAGCGCGGGGAGCGAGCGCCGGGCGTTGGCGAGCACTTCGCCGACCTTGCGCTGCACTTCCGGATCGGGATCGGAGACGACCACGTCCCAGCCGTTCAGCAGGAACCGGGCGGCCCAGCCGCCGCCGATGACACCGCCGCCGATGATGGCGGCTTTCATAGTCTTGCTCATGCGTTTCGCTCTCTGGCAATGGTGGGATCGGTCAGCGCAACCCGCTCGCCGGACCGGATGACGGCGGGATCGTAGGCCTTGCGGGCAAAGACCTGCTCGACCATGGGACGGAAGAAGTCGATGCCCTCGTGCGGATAGTCCGGATCGAAGCTCACCTGGTCCCAGCGCTCGCAGAAACTGGCGCAGTCGTCGAAACAGGGATGATCGCGGTAGGCGTCGCGGGCATGCGGATTGCCGCCGACATGATGGGCGTAATAGAGCTTCTGGAAGTCGCCATGCTTTTCCACCACCCAGGCGCATTGCTCGCGCACGAAGGGTCTCAGGATGGCGGCGGCATATTCGTCGTGATTGTAAGGCGCGTAGATGTCGCCGATGTCGTGCAGCAGCGCCGAGACCACCCAGTCGACATCGGCGCCGTCGCGCCAGGCACGGGTGGCCGACTGCAGCGAATGGCCGAGCCGGGTGACCTGATAGCCCGAGAGGCTTTCATCGAGTTCCACCAGCGCTCCGAGCAACCGCTCCGCAGTCTTTGCGGCATAGTCGATCTCGTGGCGGGTAAGGAATTCGTAGTCCTCCCGGTCGCCATCCTTCATCGCGGTGAACTTGACTGTCTCCATCGCACCCTCCTCCGGTGATGACATGAAACCCGAGGTCAGGCCGCCTTCGGCGCGCGCTTGGTGAGGTTCAGCCGGGCGCGGACCTCGTCCGGGCCGATCACGCGCGCGCCCATGGTCTCGACGATGGTGACGGCGCGCTCGACGAGCTGGGCGTTGGTGGCGAGCTGGCCCTTGCCGAGCCAGAGATTGTCCTCGAGGCCGACGCGGACATTGCCGCCGGCCAGCACGGCGGCCGCGACATAGGCCATCTGATTGCGGCCCAATGAGAACGCCGACCAGTTCCAGTCGGCCGGCACATTGTTGACCATGGCCATGAAGGTGTTGAGATCGTCGGGCGCGCCCCAGGGCACGCCCATGCAGAGCTGCACCAGCGCGTCGGGCTTCAACACGCCTTCCTTGACCAGTTCCTTGGCGAACCAGAGATGGCCGGTGTCGAAGGCCTCGATCTCGGGCTTGACGCCGAGCTCGGTCATCATGCCGCCCATGGCGCGCAGCATGCCGGGCGTGTTGGTCATCACGTAATCGGCTTCGGCGAAATTCATGGTTCCGCAATCGAGCGTGCAGATTTCCGGCAGGCATTCGAGCACATGCTTCATGCGTTCGGAGGCGCCGGCCATGTCGGTGCCGACCGGATTGAGCGGCAGCGGCTTTTCGGTCGGGCCGAACACCATGTCGCCGCCCATGCCGGCGGTCAGGTTCAGCACCACGTCGACATTGGCCTCGCGGATGCGCTCGGTGACCTCGCGGTAGAGCGCGACGTCGCGGCGCGGCTTGCCGGTCTCGGGATCGCGCACGTGGCAGTGGACGATCGCCGCACCCGCCTTGGCCGCGTCGATGGCGGAATTGGCGATCTGCTCGGGCGACCGCGGCACATGCGGGCTGCGGTCCTGGGTGGCGCCGGAGCCGGTGACGGCGCAGGTGATGAAGACCTCGCGGTTCATGGTCAGGGGCATGGGGCAATTCCTCCTTTTATGCGCGGGCCAATGATGACGGCCTTGCAGACCGATGCGATGCGATTTACGAAGAAATCATGACACAAAACAAAGCGCTTTCGGCAATCGCCGGGCTCAGGCGGCCGATCACGGTGGATGTCCTTATCGTGCCGGGCTGCTCGCTGCTGACCGCGGCGAGCTCGGTCGAGCCGCTCAGGGCGGCCAACCGGCAGGCGGGCAGGATGGTGTTCGACTGGCGCTTCGTCTCGATCGACGGGGATGCGCCGCTCACTTCCTCCGGCATCGCCTGGCCGGTCTCGGGCAGGCATGATGCGTCGGCGCCGCGCGACATTCTCGCGGTCGTCGCGGGCTTCGGCGCGGCTGAGATGACCGACCGCAAACTCACCGCGCATCTCTACCGGGCGGCGCGCACCGCCACCATCGTCATCGGCATCGAATCGGGCGCCTGGCTGCTGGCGCGCACCGGGCTTCTCGACGACCACCGGGCCGCGACGCACTGGGAGGATTTCGAGGAATTCGCCACCGCCTTCCCGCATGTCGATCTGAGGCCCGACCGCTACGTCATCGACGGCCGCTTCATCACCACCTCGGGCGCGTCGCCGACGCTCGACATGATGGTGGACCTGGTCCGGCGGGTGCTGGGGCATCCGACCGCGCTCGACGTGGCGAGCAGCTTCGTCCATGACGATCTGCGCGCGGCGGGCGACGCGCAGGTCAATGTCACGCTCGGCGACGCCAGCCACGACCCGCGGCTGGTGCGCGCGATCCGGATCATGGAGACCCATATCGATGCCCCGGTCAGCATCGCGGCCATCGCCAAAAGGGTGTCGATGTCGGCGCGCGGGCTGGAGCAGCTTTTCACCCGGCAGCTAGGGGAAACGCCGGGCGCCTATTTCCTGTCGCTGAGGCTGGCGGCGGCGCGGCGGCTGGTCAACGACACGCGGCTCACCATGACCGACATCGCGTCCAGAACCGGGTTCTCCTCGCAATCGGCGCTGTCGCGCGCCTTCAGCCGGCAGTTCGGGATCTCGCCGACATCAAGCCGCAAGGGCCGCGCAAGCGTCGCCTGACGGCTCAGCTCTTGACCGGGACCTTGGCTTCGAGCCAGCGGAAGGCGAGCACGAGCACGCCGGTCAGCATCATGTAGATCAGCGCCAGCAAGAGCAGCGGCTCGTAAGTGAGATAGGTGTCCTGGCGGACGCGCGAGATGATGGCGTAGACGTCGACCACGGTGATGGTCGCCACCAGCGGCGTGGCCTTGAGCTGCAGCACGGTTTCGCCCGCGAGCGTCGGCAGGGCGCGGTGAATGGCGCGCGGCAGCCAGATGCGGCGGAACGAGGTCAAAGGCGACATGCCATAGGCGCGGGCGGCTTCGAGCTCGCCCTTGGGCACGCCGGCGAAGGCGCCGCGCATCACCTCGCCCTCGTATCCGGCGAAGGACATGGTCAGCGCCAGCACACCGTAGGGCCAGGCCTGGCGGAGATAGGGCCAGGCCCAGGACTCGCGGATCTCGGGATACTGGGCGAACAGCGAGCCGAGCCCGTAATAGAGCAGCCAAAGCTGCAGCAGCAGCGGCGTGCCGCGGATCACCGTGCAGAAGGCGCGCGCCGGGGCCGCCAGCAGCCAGGGCCCCGCGGCCTGGGCGAGGCCCAGCGGCACCGCCAGCAGGAAGCCCAGCACGCTGGTCAGGACCAGCAGCCACAGCGTGGTGCCGACGCCCTCCACCAGCCGCCACGAATAGCGCGGCAGCCAGTCCCAGCGCATGTTGACCGCGGCAAACACGATGATGCCGATGCCGATGGCGATCAGCACCAGCCGGTGCGGCTCCTTCCAGCTTCTGAGCTCCGGTCCCATCAGCGCACCGCCGGCATGCCGCGGCGGGCATGGCGCTCGATCCGGCGGATGGCGACATTGGAAATGAGCGTGACCATCAGATAGAGCAGCCCCGCGGCGCAGAAGAACAGGAAATAGGATTTGGTGGTGCCGCCGGCCTGCCGCGTCACCAGCGTCAGTTCGGCGACGCCGACGACGGCGAGCAGCGCCGTGTCCTTGGTGGCGATCAGCCAGAGATTGGCGAGGCCGGGGACCGCATGCGGCAGCATGCCCGGCAGCGTGATGCGGCGGAGCACCTGCAGCGACGTCATGCCATAGGCGCGCGCGGCCTCGATCTGGCCATGCGGCACCGCCTTGAAGGCGCCGCGCAGGACTTCGGTCTGGTAGGCCCCCTGCACCACGCCGATGACGAAGATGCCGGCGGCGAGCCCGCTGATATCCATGGGTCCGGCGCCGATGAGCACCATGAGCTGGTTGAGCGCGTCGGTGCCGGCGTAATAGAGAAGCAGGATCAGCACCAGCTCCGGCACGGCGCGGACGAGCGTGGTGTAGACGTCGAGAATGTCGCGCAGGATCGGCCCGCCATAGAGCTTGCCGGTGGCGCCGCCGACGCCGATCAGGAAGCCGAGAATATAGCCGCCGACGGCGACCTGAAGCGAGACGGCGAGGCCCTTGAGTAGCACGCCGCCCCAGCCCGGCGGGTCGAGCGCCAGGAGTTCCCAGGAGGCAAGTCCCGCGATCCAGTCAAGCATGCGCGGCCCTCACACCGGACCGGCGGGACAGGCCCGCCGGTCCGGCTGACGCCGATGCGCCGGGAAAGCGCATGTTACTTGCCGTAGATGTCGAAGTCGAAATACTTCTTCGAGAACTCGTCGTAGGCGCCGTTTTCACGGATGGCGGCGATGGCGGTGTTGAACTTTTCGCGCAACGCATCGTCGCCCTTGCGCAGGCCGATGCCGACGCCGGCGCCCAGGATTGCCGGGTCGTCCTCGACGGCGCCGACGATCTCGCAGCAGGCGTCGGCCTTGACGAAGGCGTCGAGCGCCAGCGAATCCGCCATGATGGCGTCGACGCGGCCGGCGGCCAGATCCTGGTTGGCTTCGTCCTGGGTCTGGTATTCCTTGATCTCGGCGGCGACGTCGCCGAAATGCGTGGTCACGTAATCCTGGTGGATGGTGGAGACCTGCACGCCGATGATCTTGCCCTTGAGGCCGGCGTCGTCGGGGGTGATGCCGGAGCCCTTGGCGGTGGCGATCACCGAGGGGGTGTTGTAGTACTTGTCGGAGAAGTCGATGGTCTTCAGCCGCTCTTCGGTGATCGACATCGAGCCCACGATGGCGTCGATCTTGTTCGACGTCAGCGCCGGAATGATGCCGTCCCAGGCGACCGGGGTGACCACGCAGTCGAGCTTGGCTTCAGCGCAGACGGCGTTCATGAAATCGATTTCCCAGCCGGTCCAGTTGCCGGCGGCATCCGGCTCCGTGAAGGGCGGATAGGGCTCGGCGGCAACGCCGACGCGCACGGTCTCGGCCGATGCGGCATTGGCCGCAAGCGTCAGGCCGAAAGCGGCGATGGTTGTGATGAGTGTCTTGTTCATGGAGTTTCCCCTGTTGGAATTTCGGGCTTTGCCCATTGAGCCTTGGACTATTGAACCGTCGCAAGGAATTTCTGCAGGCGCTCCGACTTGGGAGCGGAGTAAACGACATCCGGCGGGCCCTGTTCCTCGATGACGCCGTCGGCCAGGAAGACAACATGGTTGGCGACCTCGCGGGCGAACTTCATCTCGTGGGTGACGAGCAGCATGGTGCGGCCCTCGCGGGCGAGATCGGCGATGACGGCCAGCACTTCGCCCACCAGTTCGGGGTCGAGCGCCGAGGTCGGCTCGTCGAACAGCATGACTTCCGGCTCGACCGCCAGCGCCCGGGCAATCGCCGCGCGCTGCTGCTGGCCGCCGGAGAGGAACGCCGGGTAGACGTCGCGCTTGTCGGAGAGGCCGACGCGGTCGAGCAGTTTTTCGGCGCGCGCGATCGCCTCGTCGCGCGGCACGCCCATGACATGGACCGGCGCCTCGATGATGTTGCCGAGCACGGTCATGTGCTGCCAGAGGTTGAAGCTCTGGAACACCATGGCGAGCCGGGTGCGGATGCGCCGGAGCTGCTTGGCGTTGGCGGGCTGCAGGCCGTGGCGCCCGTCAGGCTTCATCTCGATGGTTTCGCCCTTGATGCTGATGGCGCCGCGGGTCGGCATTTCGAGCATGTTGATGCAGCGGAGCATGGTGGATTTGCCCGATCCCGAGCCGCCGATGATGGCCACCACGTCGCCTGTGTTGGCGCTTAGCGAGATTCCCTTGAGGACTTCAAGATCGCCAAACGCCTTGTGCAGGTCGGCGACCTGAACGGCGGGCGGAGACTGCAGTGCGCCGGTTTCAGCGCCGGTGTGTGGACTGCTCATACGTTCCCTTTGCTGCCTCGTCTGTCGCGAAGTTGGCCAATCGTGACCCTTGCGCGGTAATTAATCAAGTGTATAATTTGAGAAAATGCAAACCGCCCGAACGGACCCATCATGACATTTGGATGCCAATCAATGACCGCGCCCCTCAAGCGGGTCGCCATGCGCATGCCCGGCGAAAGCCTTCTTTCCGCCAGGGCCGAGGACTGGCACTACGGGCCCGGCTTCGACGGCGCGCGGGCGATCGAGCAGTTCCGCGCCTTCGCCGAACTGGTGTCCTCCTGCGGCACCGAGGTGCTGTGGATCGAGGATTCGGGAGACGGACTCGCCGACGCGATGTTCACCCACGACCCATCGCTGATGAGCGACCATGGCGCCATCATCCTGCGCATGGGCAAGCCCGGCCGCATGGCGGAGCCGGCGCTGCACAAGGCCGCCTATTCCGCGGCCGGCATTCCGATCCTGGGCGAGATCGTCGCTCCGGGATCCGTCGAGGGGGGAGACTGCGTCTGGGTGGACACCAAAACGCTGGCCGTCGGCCGCGGCGTGCGCACCAACCAGGCCGGCATCGAGCAGCTTGCCGCGATGCTCGCCCCGCACGGGGTCACCGTGCTCGGCTACGACCTGCCGCTCGGCAACGGCGCCGACGCCTGCCTGCACCTGATGTCGGTGATCTCGCCGCTCGACGAGAAGCTGGCGCTGGTCTACGCGCCGATGCTTCCCGTCGCCTTCTGGCAATTGCTCAAGGACCGCGGCTACAGGCTGCTTGAGGCCCCGGCGGACGAATTCGCCGCCTCCAACGGCCTCAATCTCAACGTGCTGCCGCTCACGCCCGGCGACGTGCTGATGGTGGACGGCTTTCCCAAGACCCGCGCCTTGATGGAAGAGGCCGGGTGCCGCGTCCGCGTTTTTGCCGCCGATGCGCTGTGCATTCCGTGCGAAGGCGGGCCGACCTGCCTCACCCGGCCGGTATGGCGGGAATGACGCGGCGGGCGTTTCACCATGAACCCGAGGCGGTGCGGCAGAACGACCTGATCTCCGCCACGCTCGACAGCATCGGCGAACTGGGCCTGGCCGGCGCCACCGTGCGCGAGGTCGCCTATCGCGCCGGCGTCACGCCCGGGCTGATCCGGCGCTATTTCGACAACAAGGAACGGCTGGTGGCCGCCGCCTACCGGACCTTCATTTCGGGCCTGATCGCCACCGCCGAAGCCGGCTGCGGCGACGGCCCGGCGCTGACCCGGCTCGCTGGCCTGATCCGCGCCTCGGTGACCGCGCCGGTGGCCGACGGGCGGACGCTGTCAATCTGGGCCGCCTTCATCGGCGCGGTGCATTCGGATCCGGTGATGGCGGAGGCGCACCGCGAGGGCTACCAGGCCTTTCGCGACCTGATCGAGCGGCTGGTCGGCGAGGTCCGGGCCGAGCGCGGCGCTCCCGCCTCGCCCGCGGAGAATCGCCGCATGGCGATCGTGCTCAATGCGCTGCTCGACGGGCTGTGGATCGAGATATCGATGGGCGGCGACGATTTTTCCGAGCTCGACGTGGTCAGCATCGCGCTCGAGTCGGTGGCCACATTGCTGGGGATCGACCCGGCGGAATTCAGGGAATGACCAAGATGCATTACGCGGCAATCACCGAGCGCCTGGCCCATACCGGCGGCGCCAAATGGGCCATTCATCAGCGCTGCCGGGCGATGAAGGCCAAGGGCGCCGACATCATCGAACTGACCATCGGCGAGCCGGACCAGCCGCCGGACCCGCGCCTGTTCGAGGTCTGCCACGCCTCGATGCTCGCCGGCCGCACCGGCTATTCCAGCGGCCGCGGCGAGCCGGATCTGCTCGACGCCATCGCCGCGCGCTACGGCCGGCGGCGCGCCGGCGTCGACGCCGCGAACGTGCTGTGTTTCCCCGGCACCCAGACCGCGCTGTTCGTCACCATGATGGGGCTGACCGGGCCGGGCGACGGCGTGCTGGTGGGCGATCCGTTCTACGCAACCTATGAAGGCGTCATCGCCGCCAGCGGCGCGCACCGGGAATCGGTGCGGCTGCGTCCGGAATCCGGGTTCCGTATGACGGCGGAAGACCTGGAAGCCGCGATCACGCCCGACTCGCGGGTGCTGCTGCTCAATTCGCCGCACAATCCCACGGGCGCGGTGCTCGACGCGGCGGAACTCGCGCACATCGGCGCGGTGTGCCAGAAGCACGATCTCTGGATCGTCGCCGACGAGGTCTATGAAGAGCTGGTGTTCGACGGCGATTTCGCCTCGCCCTTCGACATCCCCGCGCTCGCCGACCGGGTGATCGTGGTGTCGTCGATTTCCAAGTCGCATGCGGCGCCCGGGTTTCGCAGCGGATGGGCGGTGGGGCCGCATGAATTCTGCGAGAGGCTGCTGCCCCTGTCGGAGACCATGCTGTTCGGCAACCAGCCCTTCATCGCCGACATGACGGCCTTTGCGCTGTCCACCGATCTGCCGACGGCGGCGCGGATGCGCGCCTCCTACAGGCGCCGCGCGGCGCTGTTCGCCGATACGCTCGAACGCGTGGAGGGCCTCTCGCCGTTCCGCCCGCAGGCCGGCATGTTCATCGTGCTGGATGTATCGGGCACGGGCCTGGGCGGCGAGGAATTCGCCTGGCGTCTGCTCGACGCCGGCGTGGCGGTGATGCCGGGATCCTCGTTCGGGGCCAATGCGGGTGCGCTGGTGCGCTTGAGCCTCACGGTGCCCGATGAATCGGTGATCGAGGCCTGCGCGCGCATCGCCAAGTTTGTGGAGGGGCTTTGATGTCGGAACAGGCGGTCACGGTTGGCGAAGCGCTCGTCACACTCCTGGAACAGGCCGGCGTCGACACGGTGTTCGGCATTCCAGGGGTTCACACCATCGAGCTCTATCGCGGACTGGCGGCGAGCTCCATCCGCCATGTCACGCCGCGCCACGAACAGGGCGCGGGCTTCATGGCCGACGGCTACGCCCGCGTCACCGGGCGACCCGGCGTGTGCTTCGTCATCACCGGGCCGGGGCTCACCAACACGCTGACCGCCATGGCCCAGGCCCGCGCCGACAGCATTCCGATGCTGGTGATTTCCGGCGTCAACGCCACCGCGACGCTGGGGAAAGGCCTCGGCCACCTGCACGAACTGCCCGACCAGGCGGGGCTCGCGGCCACCGTGGCGCTGTGGTCGCACACTTTGACCGACCCGGCGCAACTGAGCGCGGTGCTGGAACAGGCCTTCCGGGTGATGACCGGCGGCCGCCCCGGGCCGGTGCATATCGAGATCCCGACCAATGTGATGAAACTGCCCGCGGGCGACCAGAGCTTCACCATGCCTGCGGCGCCGCGGCCGCGCCCCTCC
>NZ_JRJG01000099.1 GCF_000759435.1 Hoeflea sp. BAL378 | reverse complement strand
CGATGCCGCCGACCGCGTGGTCGCGCGCTGGGACGAGATCGGCGACCGCAGGGGCGAGATCGTGCCCGATTACGGCTTCACCCAGGCCGAACGGGAAATGGCGAGTTCTGGCGCCGGGGTCGGCGTCAGCGTTAGTGTGAAATAGGCCTCGGGCGCGGGACGGCCTGCAATGCTCCGGGACCCATCTTCGGATCGGGGGATTGCGGGCCGCCTGCCCGGGTTCACATCAGCGACGGCAGGAACAGGCAGATCTGCGGAAACGCCACGATCAGGATGATCAGGACCAGGAAGGCAATCCAGAACGGGAAGACGCCGCGGAAGACGTCGTACATCGGCACGTCCCTGGCCAGCGCGGCGATGGCGAAGACATTGACCCCGATCGGCGGGGTGACGACGCCGAGTTCCACCATGATGACCACGACCACTCCGAACCAGACCGGGTCGAAGCCCGCGGCCATCGCCACGGGGAAGAACAGCGGCACGGTCAGCACCAGCGCCGGCAATGCGTTCATGAACATGCCGATCAGCACGTAGAACAGGAGAATCGCGGCGATGAGCTGGTACTTGCCAAGCTCCAGCCCGATGATGAGATCGGCCAGTTGCTGCGTCAGCCCGCTGATGGCGATGAAGCGGCTGAAGGCGGTGGCGAACATGAAGATGACGATGATGGCGGCCGACAGCAGCAGGGCCCGCTCGATCGACTGCCAGAGCGCGGCCCAGCTCAGCCGCCGGGTCAGCACGGAAATGGCGAGCGCGCCGAAGGCCCCGAGCCCGCCGGCTTCGTTCGGGGTGACCGCGCCTGAGTAGATACCCCCGAGGACCAAGAGCATCAGCACCAGAATCGGCCAGACCCGGCCGCTCGACTGGATCCGCTCGCTCCAGGTGGAGACCTCGCCGCGCGGCGCCATGCCGGGGTTGAGAATCGCGCGGATGGTGATCAGCGACACCAGCAGCACCGCGAACAGGATGCCGGGAATGATGCCCGCCATGAAGAGCTTGCCGATCGAGACTTCGGTGATCATGCCATAGACGATGAAGGCGAGGCTCGGCGGGATCATCACGCCGATGGTGGCCGCGCAGGCGATCGAGGCGGTGGCGAGCTTCATGTCGTAGCCGTATTTGCGCATCTGCGGCAGGGCGATGGTTCCCATGCTGTAGACGCCCGACAGCGTGTCGCCGACGATCGAGGACAGGCCGGCGCAGGCCACCGTGCTGGCGGACGCCAGGCCGCCCGGCAGGTGGCCGATCCAGCGGTAGGCCGCCCGGTAGAGATCCTCGGCGAAGCCGGCCGCCACCACGATCAGCCCCATCCAGGTGAACAGCGGCACCACGCTCCAAGTGGGGTCGCTGACGACATCGATGGTGGTGGTGCCGAGGCTGGTGAGGCTGGCGGTGGCGTTGATCAGGATGCTGATCCCCACCAGCGCGGTGACCGCCATCGCCGCGGCGACATGCACGCCCAGGAAGATCAGCACGAAACAGAGGCAGATGGCGAACAGGCCGCGGGCGCCGCGCGGCAGTTCGAACGGCATGTGCTGCGGGAACAGCACCAGCGCCAGGATCACGCCCACCGCGAGCATCCAGGCGAGGAACACGGCCACCGACCGGGCATCGCCGAGCCGGGCCACCGCGCTGAGCGCCGTGGTCAGGTTGGTGAGCAGGGCCGCCGCGAACAGCGCGATGAAGACCGTGGCGCAGGCGACAAACGGCCATTCGGGCACGCCGAACACGCCGGTGACGATGCCGTTGTCATGGAGATAGAGCGCCTGCAGGAAGATCTGCACCCCGGTCACGACCATGGTCGCGAAGGTAAGCAGAAGCCCTCCGGCAACGGTCGGCGCGCGCGCCCATTCGGGCAGCAGCCGCAGGAGCATGTCGACGCGGATGTGGCTGCCTTCCAGCTCCACCGCGGCCAGCGTCGACAGCGCCGCCAGGATCATCATCAGGCCCGTCATCTCCATGCCGCCGGGTACGACGATGGAAAACAGGTTGCGCAGCACCACGTCGGCGACGGTCAGCCCCATCATCAGGATGAGGGCCATGGCGCCGACATGGATCGAGGCACGGCTGGGCCAGGCGAGCGCACGGGTGAGGACCCCGGCGACCGAATCCAAGGGTGTCGACTGGCGCCCGTCGTCCGCTCCGCGCCCGTTGTTCTGCATCACGCCCGCATTTCCTTCACCGATACCCGCAAGGCGGATCACGCCGGCGCTTTGCCAGCCGGCGCGATCCATGGTCAGCTTCGCGGCCTCGCCGAATGGCGGAGGGCCGAGGCCGGGGCGTGAGCCTAGTTTTGGTCGTAGAGCTTAGTCAGCCGGACGGCCTCGTCGAGGATTTTCTGGCCGGGCATCCCGGCCGCGTCGGCCTTCTTGACCCACTCGTCCCAGAACGGCCGCATCTGCGAGGCCAGCGCCTCGGTGTCGGCGGTGCTGAGGCTGAAGATGTTTTCCGGGGCAAGGCTGCCCATCGCCGCGGCCGCGCCATCGGTGGTGTTGTAGAAGAAATAGAGCGGGCGGATGTCGGTGAGATGCGCCTGCTCCGCCGGCGTCAGCTTGTTGAACGCATCACGGTTCATGACGCTGCTGTAGGACCCCGGATTGAGGTTCAGGAGCGTGTGGTAGGTCGTCACCTCGTTGAGCTTGAAGTTGTTCACCCAGCCCCAGGCGCAGAGCACGCCGTCGACCGCGCCGCGCTGAAGCGCCAGATAGGCGTCCGGGCCGACCGTGACGCTGGCGCTGGCGCCAAGCTTTTCGAGTACGCCGACGCCGGCCGCATCCTGCGCGGCGAAGACCTTGCCCTTGAAATCGGCGAGGCTGCGCACCGGCTCGCGGCTGTGCAGATGCGAGCCCATGGCCACGAATGTGCCGAGGTCGACGACGTTGTCGCCCTCGCTGAAGAGCTTGCCCATTTCCGGAAACTGGTCGCACAGGCGCCAGTAGACCACGCTCGCCAGCGTCTGGTTCTTCGACAGGCCGGGAAGGCCGAACAATTCCATCTGCGGGAACTTGCCGGGCAGGACCGGATGCCAGACGAAGCCGATGTCGAGCAGGCCCGAGCCCGTCGACTGCAGCCAGTCCTTGAACGGTGTCACCGAATTGGGCGGGAAGAACGTTACCGCCGCCCGGCCGCCGCTGATCGTCTCGATATGCTTGGCGAAGCGCCGGTCGAGATCGTTCCAGGGCGTGCCGTCCGGCGAAGCGAACTGCATCTTGAGGTCGAGTTCCGCAGCGGCCTGCGCCGCGCCGCCCGCCATCTGCGCCCCCGCAAGGGTCGCGAGCGTCAGACCGCCGAACGCCCTGCGGTTCAGTCCGCGCCCTGACGGCGCACTGCTGTGTGCTATTGCCATGATTTTCCTCCCGGCCCCGCTGTGGCCTCTGGCCCGCATTCTGACTGCGGCGATCGGGTCTCCGCCGGCAGGGCCGAACCCTGCGTGTCCACGCGACCGCCCCTGTGGCCGGACGCGCTCCTCCGGGCTGAACGGTATTCCTGAACAGCAATCAAGAATACTAATTTCTTCTAAAGCTTTCCGTTAGCAGCGCTTAATCCTGTTGCAGCATCCGCTTCCACTCGTCTTCGCTGCGGGTGAGCTCCTGGCAGAAATATTCGTAGAGGAGCTGCGCGGGCCGCGACAGCGGCCGGCGGACCAGGTGAATGAGGGCGAGCTCGACGCTCAGGAGCGGCGCGGCGATCGGGTTGACCGTGACCCGGTCGTTGCCAAGCTCCTTCAGGCCAATCCAGTAGGGCAGGATCGACGACCAGTCGGTCTGCGCCACGAATTCGAGCCCCGCCGAGAGGCTGGCGATCGAGATGGTGCGCTCGACCAGGATTTCGCCGTTGCGGATGGCGCCCTCGATGCGCGGCCGCAGGCTGTGCGTGGCCGAGGGAATGGAGAGTTTCAGCGGCGCCACCTCGTTGAGCCGGACCTGCTCCATCGGCATGAAGCCGCGGCGCGAACCCGAGATCAGCGCCACCGGATAGCGCCCGATCGCCGTGGCGGCGAGGCCTACCTGCGGCTTGGCGAACTGGCCCACATAGAAGTCGAGGTCGCCGCTGGAGGTCTCGGCGACGAGCGCGTCCGACGTGCCGCTGGAGATCTCGATGTCGACCTTGGGGAACTCGCGGGTGAACCGGGCCAGCGTCTGCGGCAGCACCGCCTTGGCGAGGCCCGGCGCGAAGCCGGCGGACACCGTGCCGCTCAGCCCGGCCGAGAAATCCTCGAGCTCGGTCTCGGCCTCGGACACCGCCTTGAGGATCGCCAGGCACCGGGCATAGAAGCGCCAGCCCGCCGCCGTCGGATTGACGCCGCGCCGCGTGCGCTCGAGCAGCCCCGTCCCGAGCCGCGCCTCGAGCGCGCTCATCTGCTGGCTGACCCCCGACGCGGTGCAGTTGAGCCGCACCGCCGCCGCGCTGAGCGAGCCCTCCTCGCAGGCGGCGACGAAGTGGCGGATTTGTCTCAGGTCCATCGGACGCTCCATGAACAGGGTTTAGCAAACTGTAACACAGACCTTAGCAAATATAACTACCGGTAATATCAAAACCGATCCTATGCTGGCATCCTACGGCTCTGGGAGGAGGCTTGCGCCAGCGGGATGCCACGCGGTTCTTGCGTGATGCGTCACCCCGCGCCGGGAACAGGAGAACTGTATGCTTCCGCTCGAAGGATTTCGGGTCCTCGACCTGACCCATGTGCTGGCCGGCCCCTGCGCCACCCATCATCTGCGCTGCATGGGCGCCGAGGTGATCAAGGTCGAGCGGCCCGGCGGCGGCGACCCGATGCGCGCGCTCGACATGCAGCCCGCGCTCGGCGGCCTGACGCCGGGCTTTCGTGCGCTCAATGCCGGCAAGAAATCCGTGGTCGTCGATCTGGCGACCGGGGAAGGCCGCGCCATGCTTCTCCGGATCGCAGCCGACTGCGATATCTTCGTCGAGAACTTCCGGCCCGGCGTGGCGCGCAAGCTCGGACTGGCGCCCGAGGATATTCGCGCGGTGCGTCCCGACGTCGTCTACTGCTCGATTTCCGGCTGGGGCCAGAGCGGCCCCAACAGCGCCCGCGGCGCCTATGACCACGTCATTCAGGCCGCAACCGGCATGATGGCGCTGCAGGGCTCGGGCGCCGGCGAGCCGCCGGTCAAGGTCGGTTTCCCGGTCATCGACATCGCCACCGGAATGTCCGCGGCCGAGGCGATCCTCGCCGCCATCATCTGCCGGCTGCGCGGCGACACCGCGCCGATCACCCTCGACGTGTCGATGGTCGACTGCGCGTTGGCGCTGATGTCCGGACCCGCCGCCAACACGCTGTCGACCGGCGTCGCCCCCGAGCGCGTGGGAAACCGCGGCTTCGTCGGCAGTCCGGGCGCCGAAACCTTCGCCACCTCCGACGGCCATATCTCGGTCGCCGCCAACACCATGGGCCAGTTCGCCATCCTCTGCCGGCTGCTCGGCCGCCCGGAACTGGCGATGCCGCCTTATCTCCCCGCCGGCCTTTCGAGCGGCGCTTTCCTCGCCAACGCGGCGACGGAGGAATTGCGCGCCGAACTGGGGGCTGCCTTCGCCGCCGCCACCGCCGACGCGCTCGAGACGGCGCTGAACGCGGCGGGCGTGCCGGCCGCAAGGGTCCGCGATCTCGGCGAATATCTCACGGAGCTCTATCCGCTGACGCCCGGCATTGGCATCGCGGGCGAACCCGTGGCGCTGGGACCGGCGTTCCGCAGGGATGGCCAGGCCTGGCCGGCGCTGCCGGCGGCGCCAAGACTGGGAGACGACACGGGAGCCTATGACATGGGCGCCGATCTGGCTTCGGCCCGTCCCGCGGGGGAGTGACAGGACCGCGGCAGACGACGGGCAGGGCGGGTCCGGGCCGATCGCAATTCGTAACGGCAATCAACTGGGAGGAATAGACATGAGGACGTTGATCAGAAGTTCGATACTTTCACTGGCGCTGGGCGCAGGCCTGGGCCTCGCCACGGTGGCGCAGGCGGAGCCTTCGGGCACCTTCAAATATGCCGAGCAGGTCAAGCTCATCACCATGGACCCGCAGCAGCAGAGCGGCAGCGGCGTCCCCTATCTCAGGCCGGTCTATGAATCGTTGTTCGAAAAGGCCGCCGACGGCACGGCCGTGCCGCTGCTGGCGACCGGCTACGAGATCGACGGCCTCAACGTGACGATCCCGCTGCGTGAGGGCGTCAGCTTCTCCAATGGCGAGGCCTTCAACGCCGAGGTCGCCGCGGCCAACATCAACCGCGGCGTCAAGCTCGGCATCATCGAGGGCCTCAAGACCGTCGAGAGCGCCGAGGCGGCCGACGAATACACGCTCCGCATCACCCTCAAGGAGCCCGACCCGGCGATCATCGACAGCCTGTGCTACACCGGCGGCATGATGCTCGCGCCGGCGGCGATGGCCGATCCGACCATCGACCGCAATCCGGTCGGCACCGGCCCCTATGTCCACTCGAAGGACCAGTCGCGCGAGGGCGAGGTGCAGGTCTACACGCCCAACCCGACCTACTGGGACAAGGACATGATCGGGCTCGCCCGCTACGAGGTGTGGGAGATTCCGGACGACACGGCGCGCCTCAACGCGCTCAAGACCGGCCAGATCGACGCCGGCAACTGGCTCGCCAACCCGCAGGCCGCGATCATCGACCGCACCGCCGGCCTCAAGCTCATCCGCAACACCGGCGGCCTCAACTATCACGTGATCATCTCAGACCGCGAGGGCACGATGGTGCCGGCCTTCGCCGACCGCAATGTGCGCCTCGCCATGGCCCACGCCATCGACCGCGCCGCCTTCGGCAAGGCGGTGCTGTTCGGCCTGTCGGAGGATTCCTACCAGCCCTACGCCAAGGGCAACTGGGCCTACAATCCGGATCTCGAGGGCGTCTATGCCTATGACCTCGACAAGGCCAAGGAGTACATGGCCAAGTCCGCCTTCCCGGACGGCTTCAGCTTCGACATGCCCTCGATCCCCGTCTACCAGTCGCGGCTCGAGGCGCTGGCGGGCTTCTTCAAGGAAATCGGCATCACCATGAACATCGCGCCGGTGGAGCCGGGGACGCTCGCCCGCCGCAGCCGCACCACGGATTTCCCGGCCACCAACCTGGTCTGGAACACCAACACCGATCCGAAATTCCTGGCGCTGCGCTACATCTACGAGGACGCCAACTACAACCCGTTCAAGGTCAAGCCGAGCGAGGAACTGCTGGCGCTGGCCGAGGCCGGGCTGGAATCGGTCGAAAATTCCGTGCGCGGCCCGATCTACCAGAAGATGGCGGCGAAACTGGCCGACGAGGCCTTCCTGATCTTCGTCGCCAATTCTCCGATCCTCATCGGCGCCAGTGAAAAGACCGACGCCAACCCGACGGTCGTCTATCGCTACGGCGAGGATTCGATTAACCTTCGCGGTCTCAAGGCGAACGACTGAACAGCGGATCTCCCATGTTGAAGCTCATCGTTCAGCGGCTTCTCGCGCTGGTGCCCCTGTTGTTCATCGTCTCGGTGCTGACGTTCTCGTTCACGTCGCTGCTGCCGAGCGATCCGGTCGACCTGATCATCGGCGACGCCGGCACCCAGCAGCAGTACGAGATGGTCCGCGAACGGCTGGGCCTCAACGAGCCCGTCCACCTGCGCTATCTGCAATGGCTCGGGCGGGCGGTGCAGGGGGACCTCGGAAGCTCGTTCTTCAACAGCGTCAGCGTCATGGGAGCCGTAATGCAGCGGCTCCCGGTCACCCTGTCGCTGACGGCGATGTCGGCGCTGATCGCGATCCTCATCGGCGTCGCTGCCGGGGTGGCGGCGGCGCTGAGGCCCCGGTCCTGGGTCGACCGCTTCGCCACGCTCGGCGCAACTTTCGGCCAGGCCGTGCCGAATTTCTGGTTCGGCCTGATCCTGGTGGCGATCTTCGCGGTCAATCTGCGCTGGTTTCCCGCCACCGGCTTCACGCCTCTCACGGAATCGCCCTGGGAATGGCTGCGCAGCGTCATCCTGCCTTCGATCGCGCTCGGCACCTCGTCGAGCGCGGCCATCGCCCGCCAGGTCCGCTCGGCCATGGTTGGCGTGCTGCAGCAGGATTACATCCGCGCCGCCCGCGCCCAGGGCCTGCCGTTCCGGCGCGTCATCTTCCGGCACGCGCTGACCAACGCGCTGGTGCCGGTGGTGGCGGTGCTGTCCTTCCAGATCACCGTCCTGCTCGGCGGCGCGCTGATCGTCGAGCAGGTCTTCGCCATCAACGGCCTGGGCACGCTCGCCATCGCCGCGGTGCGCCAGCAGGACATCCCCATGCTGCAGGGCCTGGTGCTGGTGATGGTCGGCCTGGTCGTCACCGTCCAGCTCGCCACCGACATCCTCTACGGCCTGCTCAATCCGAAGGCGCGGCCCTCATGACCAGCAAGCCCGACACCCTGTCCCCGGCCGGCCCGGTCCGCGCCCGATCGCGGCTGAACGGGGCGCACATCGTCACCTCAGTGGCGGCCGCCGTGCTGGTGCTGCTCGCCTTCCTCGCTGTCTTCGCCGACTGGGTCGCGCCCTACGATCCGCTGCGCCAGAGCCTGATGGAGGCGCTGCAGGGACCGTCGGCCGCGCACTGGCTCGGCACCGACGATCTCGGACGCGACGTGCTGAGCCGGCTCATCCATGGCTGCCGCATCGCCGTGATCGCGGCCGCGGAGGCGACCACGATCGCCGTTCTTCTCGGCGTGCCGATCGGCCTGTTCATCGGCTATCGCGGCGGGGTGTGGGACTGGATCGTCATGCGCATCGTCGAGGCGGTGGTCTCCATCCCGGGCATCATGGTGGCGATCGCCATCATCGCCATCCTCGGCGCCGGCCTGCACCGGGCGATGATCGCGCTCGGCATCCTGTTCTCCACCTCCTTCCTGCGGCTGGCGCGCGGCGTCGTGCTGGCCGAGCGCGAGGAGGTCTATGTCCGCTCCGCCCGCGTCATCGGCGCCTCCGACCGCCGCATCCTGATGCGCCACATCTTCCCCAACATCGCCCCGCCGCTGATCGTGCAGGTGACGCTGACCGTCGGCGCGGTGCTGCTGGCCGAAGCGGGGCTCAGCTTCATCGGGCTCGGAGTCCAGCCGCCGCAGGCAAGCTGGGGGACGATGCTCAACACCGCCGCCGCCTTCATGGACTTCAACTGGTTCCTGTCGGTGCCGCCGGGCATCGCCATCATCCTGACGGTGCTGTCGGTCAATCTGCTCGGCGACGTGCTGCGCGATTCGATCGGCCGCGGCATCGCCGTCGAGACCAGGCCGGAAACCCCCGCCGCCCGCTTTGCGGCGGCGCCTGGCGCGGCCGAGCCGGTGGTGCTTCCGCGCCGGGCCGACGAGGTCCTGCGCGTCGAGAACCTGCAGGTGATGGTGCCGGCGCCGGGCGGCGAGGTCCCCGTCATCACCGATCTGTCCTTCAGCATTGCCCGGGGCGAGACGCTCGGCCTTGTCGGCGAATCGGGTTCGGGCAAGACGCTTACCGGGCTCGCCATCCTCGGCCTGCTCGGCGCCGGCGTCCGCGCCACCCACGGCGCCATCCTGCTCAACGGCCAGGACCTGCGTGCGCTTTCGCCAAGGCAGATCGAGCAGGTGCGCGGCAACGAGGTGGCCATGGTCTTCCAGGACCCGACCACCAGCCTGAACCCCGCCTTCACCGTCGGCAGCCAGATCGCCGAAGTGCTGCGCGTCAAGCAGGGGCTCAACCGCGCCCAGGCCTGGGCCCGCGCGGTCGAACTGATCGACCGGGTCGGCATTCCCCGCCCGGAGGAGCGCGCCCGCGCCTATCCGCACGAACTCTCCGGCGGCATGGCCCAGCGCATCGCCATCGCCCGGGCCTTGAGCTGCAACCCCTCGCTTCTGATTGCCGACGAGCCGACCACGGCGCTCGACGTGACCGTGCAGCAGGAGATCCTCGATCTGTTCCGCGACCTCCAGGCCGAGTTCGGCATGGCCATCCTGTTCGTTACCCACGACCTCGCCGTCGCCGCCGATATCTGCGACCGGATCTCGGTCATGTATGCCGGCGAGATGGTGGAGATGGCGGGTGTCGATGCGCTGTTCGCCGATCCGCGCCATCCCTACACGGCCGGCCTGCTCCACGCCATGCCGCACGCCTCGGACCGCATGCCGCCGCTTCCCACCATTCGCGGCAATGTGCCCCGGCCCGGCGACTGGCCATCAGGCTGCCGCTTCTCCGACCGCTGCGATTTCAGGGTGGCTGCCTGCGACGCGCGCATTCCGCTTCTGGGACGCGAGAGGCTGGTGCGCTGCATCCGGGCCGGCGAACTCGAGCTGGAGGCCGCATCGTGACCGACAAGCCGCTCATCGAGATCACCGACCTCGAGGTCACCTATTGGGGCCGCTCGCTCATGGGCATCGGCGGCAAGCCGTTCCATGCGGTCCGGGGCGCCAACCTCAGCATCCGCGCCGGCGAGACGCTCGGGCTGGTGGGCGAGTCGGGTTCCGGCAAATCCTCGATCGCCAACGCCGTGCTCGGCCTGGTGACCGCATCCGGCGGCTCGATCCGCTTTGGCGACGCCGAGCTGACGGCGATGAGGACGCGCTATCCGCCCGCCATCCGCAGCCAGATCCAGGCGGTGTTCCAGGATCCCTATTCCTCGCTCAACCCGTCGATGACAGTCGAGGCGATCGTCACCGAGCCGCTGCACGTGCACACGTCGATGGACCGGGCGGCGCGCCGCGCCCGCGCCATCGAGCTTCTGAAGCTGGTGTCGCTCTCCGAGGAGCATCTCGACCGCCATCCGCACCAGTTTTCCGGCGGCCAGCGGCAGCGCATCGCCATCGCCGCGGCGCTGGCCCTGCAACCGAAACTGATCGTGCTCGACGAACCGGTCAGTGCGCTCGACGTGTCGACCCAGAACCAGATCATCAACCTGCTCTACGAGCGCCGCGCCGAGTTCGGCATCGCCTATCTGATGATCGCCCACGACCTGGCGCTGGTGCACCACATCTCCGACCGGATCGCGGTGATGTATCTGGGCCACATCGTCGAGGAGGGCCCGTCCGACCGGGTCTATCATGCCCCCGCCCATCCCTATACGAGGGCGCTGCTCGACGCCGTGCCGCTGCTCGATCCCGCCGCCCAGCGCCGCCGCCGCGCCGCGCGGAAATTCGCGCCGGCGCCCGATGCGCCGCGGCTGTCGGCCACCGGCTGCCCCTACCAGAACCGCTGCCCGCACGTCATGCCGCGCTGCCGGGCGGAAATGCCGCCTGCTTTCGCGATCGCCGGCGGCGGAACGGCGGCCTGCTTCCTGCATGCGCCGGACGCCGGACCCGCGCCCGAAACGGCGCGGCTGTCGGGACAGCCAGCCTGCAAGGAGCCCGCCGCGCCATGACACCGCCCCGCTATGCCTCCGCCGCGGCCCCGGGCAAGCTCCTGGCCCGCGCCGACATCGCAATCGACGGCGTCACCGGCGCGCCGCTGCCGTTGGTCTGCCGCTGGCCGGAGGACAATCCGCCGCGCGGCGTCGTGGTGTTCTGCCACGGGCTGAGCGCCAGCGGCCGCGACTATGCCGGGCTTTCCGGGCACTGGGCGGCGCATGGCTATCTGGTCATCCATCCCACCTTCCCGGACTGGATCGGCGCGGTGGCCGCGGCCGAACCGGAGCTTGGCCTCGATCCGGCCGGCGATCTCGGCGCCTGGGCTTCGAACGAGACCGTGCGCGCCCGCATGTTCGAGATCCTGCACGCGCCCTGGTACGGGCTCGAGCGGATCCGCATTGTCGGTCAGGTGATGAACCGGCTCGACGGGATCGTCGCGGCCACCAGCGGGCCGGTCGGCGCAACGGTGTCCTGCGCCATCGCCGGCCATTCCTTCGGCGCCTACACGTCGCAACTCCTGGCCGGCGCCGTGATTGACCTGCCCGGCCAGGGGACGCGCAGCTTCCGCGACGACCGCTTTGCCGCCGCCATCCTGCTCAGCGCCCAGGGCCGCGACCAGCAGGGCCTGCGCGAGGGGTCCTGGGACGGAATCAGCGGCCCGATGCTCAACGTCACCGGGACGCGCGACGGCGGCGCCAAGGGCCAGGACTGGCGCTGGAAGGTCGAGCCCTACGAGCTTGCGCCGCCGGGCGACAAATATCTCGCGCTGCTGACCGGCGCCGATCACTATCTCGGCGGCATCGCCCGGCCCGACCAGTCGCCGCAGCCCGATCACTTAGCTGCCGTCGAGCAGGTCACGCTCGCCTTTCTCGATGTCTATCTCGGGAAGGATGCGGCCGCCAAGGCCTGGCTCGCCGGCCTGTCCGACCGGATCGGCGGTTGCGAAGGCCTGTTCAGGCGGAAGTAGACGAGGGCGACGCGGCGCGGGGCGCGGTCTTCCCGGCGGCGCCGTCGGGACGACCCCGGGTGCCCGTTTGCGCCGGCCGGTGGATCACCACGCGATTGCGGCCGGATTGCTTGGCCTGGTAGAGGGCGGCGTCGGCGCTGCGCTGAAGCTGCTCCGACGACACCTTTTCGTCAGCCGGCGCCTGAACCGCCACGCCAATGCTCAAGGTGACGTATCGGGAGACGACGGATGTCGGATGGGGCAGGGCGGCGGCTTCGACACTTTCACGAATGCGTTCGGCCACGCACAGGGCGTCGGTCTCGCTCATTCCCGGAAGGATGACGAGAAACTCCTCGCCGCCGTAGCGCGCCAGGTGGTCACGGCTGCGCCGCACATGTTTCTGGATCAGGGTGGCGACCTGGATCAGGCAGCGATCCCCTTCGGCATGGCCCAGATGATCGTTGAGCTTCTTGAACTCGTCGATATCGCACATCAGCATGGCGACCCGGTCGGGGCCTGTGTTGCCCTTGTCCCAGAGCTGGTCGATGGTTTCCTCCATCCAGCGCCGGTTGGCGACGCCCGTGAGCGGATCGGTCCTGGCCAGGGAGGCGAGCCGATCGTTGACCTCCGCCAGTTCGGAAACCCGGCGCCGGTCGCGCAATTCGAAGAGGAATGTCTTCTGGGCGAGAATCGTCATGTTGCGGCGCGCAGCCACGGTGGCGAAGACGCCGGTGGAGAAGAACAGCGTGGACGCCAGGGCGCTGCCAAGGTTGAGTGACGGATTGGTCAACTGGAAGACGAAATAGAGCCCGAGCGCCAAAGCGGCGATGATCGCCGTCCAGGCCAGTGGAATGCCGAAGATGATGATGGCGGTGATCGCCACGAACAGCATGATGCTCAGATGCCGTTCGTAGAATTCGCCTCCGGCGCTGACGCCGACCAGGGCGATCGACAGGAGAATGGCAAACACGCCCGCGACGAGCAGGCTCCCTTGCAGCCAGGGCGCGCGCGGCCTTCGCCACACCAGCGCCACGGCAAGGGCAATGGGCGGGAGCATCGCGCTGGGCAGGATCATGGATTTGGATACATCCGGCGGAAGCAACAGTAGGTTGAGGCCGAGCGTCAGCACGCCCAGAATGGCCACCCAGATCATCCACGCGCGAATGATCTTGGCCGTCTGCGGCCAGGCGCGGTCCCTGTACAGCCGGTTGATCTGGTCATTGAGGCGGATGTCGCGCGTGCGGCGCGACAGAAGCCGCTCCACTTCGGCGGAGATCGCGGGATCATCGAGCCCGTCGGGACAGATCCGATCTGCCGCAATCGACGGACTGTGAACCACTTTCCTGCGCTTTGCCATCCGACCTTTCCAGTGACCCTTGACGGTCCAGCTTTGCAGGTCGGTCTGAAGATTTGCCTTCGAACATGCACAATTTCTTGCATACGGGTTCTTTACCAACCGGAAAGCAAGACCGGATGCCGCAACCGGGCGCACAGGAGGGTTGGCTGAAGGGGAAGGATAAAGTTCGAACCGGAAGCCCGCTGGCCTTGATTTGGCGTGGCGGCAGGGCGCGAAACAGACGATGGCGGAGAGAGAGGGATTCGAACCCTCGAGACGGTTCCCCGCCTACACACTTTCCAGGCGTGCGCCTTCGACCACTCGGCCACCTCTCCGCATATCCGTCTGCCGGGCAAGTACCCGGACATGCCGGCCGTTGTCAAGGCGGTCGCCTGCCGGAAAAGCCGGCTGTGTATCGCCGCCAGTCTCCGGTCCGGATCGGGCGGCACTATAGCCAAGACGCCTGTCTTGGCAACCGCTATCTGACGCCCTGCCGCCGGCGCGCGAAGCATCCGGATCGGATGGCACGCGCGGGGCCCGGTTTGATGCCCGGCGAAGGGAGTCCGGGATGAAACGGGCGGCGGCGTTGCAGGGCATGGGATGCCGAGGGCCTGGGACAATCGGGCCGCCGTGCGACGCCGAGGTCGGTAGCGGACGCGCGCGGCAGCCATTGCATGAAAGTTACCTGGCCTTTATGTCATGGGCCTGAATTGGATGGCGGGCCCTGGCCGGGCTGGAGGATCATATGCGGTTTGTGGCGCGGGTGTTGAGCATGATGTTCCTGGTCTTCGCGGTCATCGCCGGGCTGGTCGACGCCATCCAGTCCGTCGCCGCGGGCCGGCCGGTGCTGACCTCGCTGATCGCCTCCTGGTCCTCCAACAGCCCCGACACGCTGGCGCTCGTCGAGGACCTGTTTAAGACGCATCTGCCGGCATGGGTCTGGGATCCGGGCGTCACATGGGTGCTCGCGCAGCCTGCATTCGCCGTGTTCCTGGCTTTTTCGCTGGTCTTCTATCTGGCCGGCTATCGCCGCAAGAGGCCGGCGGGCCGCTTCGCCGCGTGACAGGAAGGACGGCCGCGGGAGGGGAGGGCGTCCCGCCCGACAGCCGGTGCGAGTGCACGGCGCGGTGCGTGCGAAGCAGACGCGGCGGCGCCGCGGCAGGAGGAAGTGTGATGTTTCTGGTGGAAATGTTCCAGCGCAAGACGACGATGCCGACGGCGGCGGAGGCGCTTGCGGGGCGCACAGCCCCGATCGACACGGCCAGGGTCCATGCCGTCACGGGCAGGCCGCTGAAAGCGCCGTTCCCGGACGGGCACAGGCTCGCCTATTTCGCCATGGGACGGTTTTCCAGCGCCGAGAAGCTGTTCTGGCCGCTGGACGGGGTGTATGTGACCGCGGTCGGCTATGCCGGCGGGATCACGCCCAATCCCACCTACCAGGAGCTGCTGACCTCCCTCACCGGGCACACCCAGACGGTAATGGTGGTGTTCGATCCGGCCCGGATCGGCTACCGGGCGCTGCTCGCGCGCTTCTTCGAAGGCCACGACCCGACCCAGGCCATGCGGCAGGGCAACGACATCGGCACATTCTTCCGCTCGGCGATCTTTGCCGCCGGTGAGGACCATCTGGCCGAGGCCGAGGCCGCCCGCGATCTCTACCAGCAGGCGCTGTCGAGCGCCGGCCACAGCGGCCGGATCGTTACCGAGATCGCGCCCGCGCCGCCGTTCTACTACGCGGAGGCCAACCACCAGCAGCATGCGGCCCGGACCCCGGGCGGGCAGTCCGGCCTCAGGCCCACCGGCGTGGCCTTCCCGGATGCGGAAGCGGGCGGCGCGGCGTCGCCCTGAAAAAAGCTGGGCGAATTTCTGCCGGGTTCGCCCTGAACCAGACAGGGTCCTGCGGCTTCTGCTGCCGCTCGTATCTTCGATAAAGCCGGTTTCCGCTTTTCCCTGACAAACGCCAAGGGCAGGCAGTTTCTCCGCCCGGGGGCGAAAATCGGCGTTGGAATCTGGCTAAAGCCATGCAAGGATACGCGCTTCCGGTCTCCCCTGGCCGGCGCATTCCGCAGGTCTGCCCGTAAGGGCATGCGGGAGGACCCATAAAGAGCAACACATAACCGACAGGGCTGCACACCATGAAACGCACGCTTTTGAGCTTCCTCGCTATGGCCGCCATGTCGGCGACCGCCATGGCCGCCGACATCAAGCCGGCAATAATCTATGACCTCGGCGGCAAGTTCGACAAATCCTTCAACGAGGCTGCCTACACCGGCGCCGAGAAGTTCAAGACCGAGACCGGCATCGAGTACCGCGATTTCGAGATCGCCAACGACGCCCAGCGCGAGCAGGCGCTGCGCCGCTTCGCCAAGGACGGCAACAACCCGATCGTCATGGCCGGCTTCTCCTGGGCCGCAACCCTCGAGAAAGTGGCCGCGGAATATCCGGATACCAATTTCGCCATCATCGACATGGTGGTCGACAAGCCCAACGTGCGCTCGGTGGTCTACAAGGAGCAGGAAGGCTCCTACCTCGTCGGCGTGATGGCCGCCAAGGCCTCGCAGACCGGCACGGTGAGCTTCATCGGCGGCATGGACATCCCGCTGATCCGCAAGTTCGCCTGCGGCTACAAGGGCGGCGTGCTCGCCACCAATGCCGATGCCAAGGTTCTCGAAGCCATGACCGGCACCACGCCGGACGCCTGGAACGACCCGGTCAAGGGCGGCGAGATCGCCAAGTCGCAGATGGACCAGGGCTCCGACGTGATCTACGCTGCCGCCGGCGGCACCGGCATCGGCGTGCTGCAGACCGCGGCAGACGCCGGCAAGCTCGGCATCGGCGTCGATTCCAACCAGAACGGCCTGCAGCCGGGCAAGGTTCTGACCTCGATGCTCAAGCGCGTCGACGTGGCGGTCTACAACGCCTTCATGGACGCCAAGAACGACAAGTTCACCTACGGCTTCAACGTTCTCGGCCTTGCCGAAGACGGCGTCGACTACGCCATGGACGAAAACAACGCGCCGCTGGTCACCGAGGAGATGAAGGCCGCGGTGGAAGCCGCCAAGGCCGACATCATCTCAGGCAAGATCACCGTGCACGACTACATGTCGGACAACGCCTGCCCCTATTGACGGGCGGTCCGGCCGTCGCGCCGGAGGACGGATCACGACGGCCGGGCGAGGTTTTGCCCGGCCGTTTTCTTGCGCCCCGGCGCAACCTCGGGCTATAGCCGGCGGCAACGCGAAGAAAGGACACATCAGCAATGGCCGAGATCCGCACCCACAAGGGCGACCTTTCCGATCACGCGATGGCGCGCTACACGGGCGACATCGCCATTGATACCGAGACGCTGGGCCTGGTGCCGCGCCGCGACCGGCTGTGCGTGGTGCAATTGTCGCCGGGCGACGGCTCCGCCGACGTGATCCAGATCGCCGCGGGCCAGAAAAGCGCGCCCAATCTGGTGGCGCTGCTTGAGGACCCGGGCCGGCGCAAGCTGTTCCATTTCGGCCGGTTCGACATTGCCGTGCTCTACAATGCCTTCGGCGTCACCACCACGCCGGTGTTCTGCACCAAGATCGCCTCGCGGCTCTGCCGCACCTACACCGACCGCCACGGGCTCAAGGACGTGACCAAGGAACTGCTCGACATCGATCTCTCCAAGCAGCAGCAATCCTCGGACTGGGCCGCCGAGACGCTGACCCCGGCGCAACTCGACTATGCCGCCTCCGATGTCCTCCACCTGCATGCGCTGACCCAGAAACTGACCGAGCGGCTGCTGCGCGACGGCCGCGAGGCGCACGCGAAAGCCTGTTTCGAGTTCCTGCCGACCCGCGCCAAGCTCGACCTGCTGGGCTGGGAGGAAACCGACATCTTCGCCCACAGCTAGGCAATTGCGCAGTCAGCCGCCAAGCCGTCTGCAGCTATCCAAGATCATATGAAGAAAGCAGCGGATCGCGCATCGGCGATCTGACTTACTGGTGCGAGTTCCGCCCTCGCTCTGCCAGTCACCGCTTCGGCCGGACGATGCCGATGCGCAGCATCACCTCGCGGGGAACGCCGTAGAAAGCCTGGACGTCGCGCGAGGCATAGAGGCCGAAGGCCTCGCGCTGGATGATCAGCGCCTGCACCCGGTCGGCGGCGTCCTGCAGCAGGTCCTCTCGGCTGCGATTGGGATTGGGGGTCTCGTCATGGCGCCTGATCGCGGCGAGCGCCTCCTCGAGCTGCTTGCCGATGCGGCCGAGCGCCGACGCCGCCTCCTGCCGCGCCTCATAGGCGAAGGCGTCGATCGTGTCGTTTCCCTGTCTCAGCGTCAGGCGCAGCCGGTCCGATAGTTCCATACCCGGAGATTTGCCGCGGCCGGACCGGCCGTCAATGGCGGGGCGCAAAAATACCGGCGCGGTTGGTCCATCGTCCGTGCCTGGACGCACAGCCGGTCGCGCCCGCGCACTTTTTTCTGCCGCCGGTGAAACTTTTCCGGATCCGCTCCCGTCCCCTTGGTGTCGGCGCACCTGCGTCACCCAGACCGAAGTGAGAGAAGGATTTCGAGATGAAGAAGACCCTACTGACGATGACCGCCCTGTTTGCCGCAGGACTCTTTGCGTCCCAGGCAATGGCCGCCAGCCATGCCGGCATGGCGGTGATGGGCGAAGACCAGGACGTCTCGGGCGGCACCGTCACCGCGTCCAGCATCATGGCCGGCGCCAATGGCTGGCTGGTCGTCCACCGCACCGATTCCGAGATGAAGCCCGGCCCGGTGGTCGGCTATGCGCCGCTCAAGGCCGGCGAGAACACCGATGTGACGGCCATCCTGACCGAACCGGTCAAGAGCGGCGAGATGCTCATGTTGATGCTGCATGGCGAGGAAGGCGGCACCAAGACCGGCGTCTTCGAATACACGCTCGGCGCCAAGGAAGACGGCCCCGTCCGGGTCGACGACAAGCTCGTCATGACGGTCGTCACCGCCAAGTAAGCGGACAGGTGGAGCTGCCGGGAGCGCGCTCCACGAGCCACCCGCCGCTTCGTTGCGGCGGGGGGGCCTCTGCCGGCGATGAGTCCGTC
>NZ_JRJG01000098.1 GCF_000759435.1 Hoeflea sp. BAL378 | reverse complement strand
CAGGAAGCCTGGAGCGAATTCTGACCGCTTCCTGAAACTAACGTGACACAGCAAGGCCGCCGGACACCCTCCGGCGGCCTTGTCGCATCATCGGTGTCCTTGACGCACATCAAGGCGACCGGGAGCGCGCTTCCTATAGTGGCGCTTCATTTCGAAGTGTCACGCCATGTCTTTGGAGAGCCCCATGTCCGCAGCCAACAAGAACGTCATCTGGTTTGAAGATCTCTCGCGCGGCGATGTCGGCCTGGTGGGCGGCAAGAACTCGTCGCTGGGCGAAATGGTCCAGCAGCTCGGACAGAAGGGCATCGACGTGCCGCCCGGCTTCGCCACCACCGCCGACGCCTTCCGCGCCTTCATCAAGGCCAACCATCTCAACGATGTCATCGCCGACGCGATGACCATGCTCGACAGCGGCAAGCGGACGCTCGCCGAAACCGGCAAGGCCGTCCGCGCCGCCATTGTCGCGGGCGATTTCCCCGAGGACATCAGCGCGGCGATCGTCGCCGCCTATCGCGAGCTTTCCCAGCGCACCGGCCATGCCGAGCTTTCGGTCGCCGTCCGTTCCTCGGCCACCGCCGAGGATCTGCCTGACGCGAGCTTCGCCGGTCAGCAGGAGACCTTTCTCAACGTCCGCGGCGAGGCGGCGCTCTTGTCGACCTGCCGGCGCTGCTACGCCTCGCTGTTCACCGACCGGGCCATCACCTACCGCAAGATCCAGGGCTTCGACCACAACCAGGTGGCGCTGTCGATCGGCGTGCAGCTCATGGTGCGCTCCGACATCGGCGGTTCGGGGGTGATGTTCTCGATCGACACCGAATCGGGCTTCGACAAGGTGGTGCTGATCAACGCCGCCTGGGGGCTGGGTGAGAACGTGGTCCAGGGCGCGGTCACGCCGGACGAATACGAGGTGTTCAAGCCGCTGCTGGGCAAGCCCGGCCTCAAGCCGATCGTCGAGAAGACCTGCGGCGCCAAGGAGATCAAGATGATCTATGCGGGCGCGGCCGGCGGCGAGACGAAGAACGTGCCGACGTCCAAGGCCGAGCGCCAGGCCTATGTGCTGTCCGACGAGGAAATCCTCACGCTCGCCCGCCAGGCCGCCATCATCGAAGAGCATTACGGCCAGCCGATGGACATGGAATGGGCCAAGGACGGCGAGACCGGCAAGCTCTACATCGTCCAGGCGCGGCCGGAAACCGTGCAGTCGCGCATCGATGTCAGCGCGCTCAAGAGCTACACCATCGGCAAGACCGGCAAGACCCTGCTCACGGGGCTCAGCGTCGGCGCGGCGGTCCGCGCCGGAAAAGTCTGCCTGATCGACAATGCCAAGGACATCGACAAGTTCGTCGACGGCTCGATCCTGGTCACCTCGACCACCGACCCCGACTGGGTGCCGATCATGAAGCGCGCCACGGCGATCGTCACCGACCATGGCGGGCGCACCTCGCACGCGGCCATCGTCAGCCGCGAACTGGGCCTGCCCGCCATCGTCGGTACCGGCAACGCCACCGAGATCCTGCACGACCAGCAGGAAGTGACCATCTCCTGCGCCGGCGGCGAGGAAGGCGTGGTCTACGAGGGCATCGCCGATTATCAGGTCACCGACGTCCGCCTCGACGACCTGCCCAAAACCAGGACCCGCATCATGCTCAATCTCGCCGACCCGTCGGCGGCGTTCCGCTGGTGGCGGCTGCCCGCCGACGGCGTGGGCCTGGCGCGGATGGAGTTCGTGGTCAATTCGGCCGTGAAGGTCCACCCGATGGCGCTCGTGAATTTCGACACGCTCAAGGACGAGGACGCCAAGGAAAAGATCGCCCATCTGACCAGGCGCTACGCCAACAAGGGCGACTATTTCGTCGAGACGCTGGCGCGCGGCCTGTCGCGCATCGCCGCCGTCGTCTATCCCAAGCCGGTGATCGTGCGGATGAGCGACTTCAAGACCAATGAATACGCCGAGCTGCTGGGCGGCCGCGCCTTCGAGCCCGATGAGGAGAACCCGATGATCGGGTTCCGCGGCGCCTCGCGATATTATTCCGATGCCTATCGCGATGGGTTCGCGCTCGAATGCCGCGCCATCAAGATGTTGCGCGAGGAGATGGGCTTCGACAATGTCGTGGTCATGATCCCGTTCTGCCGCTCGCCGGAGGAGGCCGACAAGGTGCTGGCCGTGATGGCCGAGAACGGGCTCAGCCGCGGCGAGAACGGGCTCGAGGTCTATGTCATGGGCGAGATCCCGTCCAACGTCATCCGCGCCGCGGAATTCGCCAGCCGCTTCGACGGCTTCTCGATCGGCTCGAACGATCTCACCCAGCTCACGCTGGGCGTCGACCGCGATTCGGGCGAATTGGCGGGCATCTTCCGCGAGGACGATCCGGCGGTGGTCTGGATGATCGAGACGCTGATCGCGCGCGCCCACGAAGCCGGCGCCAAGGTCGGGCTGTGCGGCCAGGCGCCCTCCAACGACCCGGCTTTCGCCAGGATCCTGGTGCGCGCCGGCATCGACACCATCTCGGTGACGCCCGACAGTTTCGTGGCCGTCAAGCACAATGTGGCGGAGGCGGAAAGCGGCGGAAAATAATCCGCCGAATTCCGTTCAAACCGATTGAAACCGTCCTGCACCTTGTGTGATGGTCCGCGCCATGTTTGAGATTCTGACCATCACCCTGAACCCTGCCCTCGACGTGGCGACCTCGGTCGACGCGGTGGTGCCTGGTGCCAAACTGCGCTGCGACGAGCCGCGCTACGATCCCGGCGGCGGCGGCGTCAATGTCAGCCGCGCCATCCTGCGGCTTGGCGGCCAGTCGGAGGCCTTTGTCGCCTTCGGCGGCGAAACCGGCCTCATGGCGCTGTCCATGCTCAAGGCCGAGGGCATCGAGCCGATCCATTTCCCGGTGGCGGGCAACACCCGACAGTCGATGGCCGTGGTCGAGACCTCGACCGGCAAGCAGTACCGGTTCCAGCTGCCCGGACCGGCATGGCCGCCGGAGCAGACCGACGCGCTGCTGGCCGCGCTCAGGCCGCATCTGACCCAAGGCCGCCTCGTGGTGATGTCGGGCAGCGTGCCCGCCGGCGTGCCCGCCGATATCGGCAACACCATCAACAGGCTGGCGATCGAGAACGGCGCCAGCATGATCCTCGATACGTCTGGCGAGGCGCTGGTCAGCGCCGCAGGCAACTCGGGCCCGCCCTTTGCGCTGCTCCGGATGGACGGCGCGGAAGCGGCCGAGGTCTCCGGCCGCAGCTTCGCCACGCCCGCCGACCTGGCCGATTACGGCCTGCAGCTGATTGCGAGCGGCGCTGCCGAGAAACTGGTGATGTCGATCGGCTCGAAGGGCACCGTCGGCGTCTCGGCCGAAGACCGCTTCTTCTGCCAGCCGCCGCTGATCAAGACCCTGAGCGCGGTGGGCGCCGGTGACAGTATGGTCGCGGCCATCGCCCTGCAGCTCGCAGCCGGCAACAGCTTCCGCGACGCCGTCCGCCACGGCGTCGCCGCTGCCGGATCCGCCGTCATGACGCCTGCCACGCAATTGTGCTCGAAGCAGACGGCGGACGAGATTCTGGAGCGGGTGGTGACGGCTGAGATTTGAGGGCGGGCTTCAGAACCCCAGTTTCGACGAAAACCCGGCGATCACCTCGGCGCTGCGTTTGAGCGCCGCGCGCTCGTCGGCGTCGAGGTCCGGCATCAAATTGGCGATGACGCCGGAGCGGCCGACGATGCGTGGCAGCGACAGCGGCACGTCCTTGACGCCTTCGATATCGGCGTTGACCTGGGAGACCGACAGCACCGCGCGCTCGTCGCCGATGATGGCGCGAACGATGCGGGCAAGCCCCGCGCCGATGCCGTACCAGGTGGCGCCCTTGCCTTCGATGATGGTGTAGGCGGCGCCGCGGACCTGATCGGCGATCGATGTCCGCGCCGCCTGGTCGAGCGGCCGGCCGATCTGCGCGGCGAAGGAGACGATCGGCACGCTGCCCGCCATGGCGCTCGACCAGACCGGCACCTCGCTGTCGCCATGCTCGCCCAGCACATAGGCATGGATCGAGGTGGGCGCGATGCCCAAATGATCGCCGAGCAGGCTCCGGAGCCGCGCGGTGTCGAGAATGGTGCCCGAGCCGATCACCCGCTCGGGCGGCAGGCCGGAGATGCGCTGGGCGGCAAACGTCATCACGTCGAGAGGGTTGGTGGCGATCAGGAGGATCGCGCCGGGCGCGGCCTGCATGACGCCGCCGATGACGCTCCTGAAGACTTCGACATTGCGCTCGAGCAGCGCCAGCCGGCTTTCGCCGGGCTTCTGGCTGACGCCCGCGGCGATGATCACCACCGCCGCGTCCCTGAGATCGGCATAGCTGCCGGCGCGGATGGCCACCGTCTTGGCAAACGGCGTGGCGTGGGCGATGTCCTGCGCCTGGGCCAGCGCCAGCGCCGGATTGGCGTCGACCAGCACGATCTCCGTGCCCACGCCCAGGAGCGCCATGGCATAGCCTGCCGCACTTCCGACCATTCCGGTTCCAACGATTCCGACTTTCATGTGATCCTGCTCCGGCTAGAGACGATTTTCGACCCCAGAGGCCGCGCATCGGTGTAGCAGAGACAATTGCACGCCACCGTGACCAAGATCAAACACCCTTCGCGAGGCGTCGGGCAGGCGTCAGGCGGCCTTCAGCCGCAACTGCTCGAACCAGGCGGACAGGTGTGCCGCATCGGGCGCGAGTTCCTCGGCATAGTCGCCCGCGAAGGCCTCGAACGCCGCCTGGTTGAGCGCGTTGACGCCCACCAGCACCGGGATGTCGCGCGCCAGCGCCTCGCCAATCAGCGGCCGGAAGCCCCTGCCCTCGGCTTCGTGCTTGCCGAACTTGTTGATGATCAGCAGGTCGGGAGCGGGATCGAGCGCCACCTCGACCAGCGCCACGGCTTCTTCGAGCGCCGCCGGATCGAGCCGGCAGCCGCGCGATTCCTCGCCGAGCACCTGGTTGATGCGGATCACCGGGCCATCGGGCAGCACCCGCACGTCCATGTCGCAGTGGCGCGAGCCGGGCCGGTCGGAATTGGTTTGCACCACGCCCGCCAGCCGGAAGCCGCCGGCCTGCAGACGGTCCGAAAACGTCCATAACAACCGGTCGGTCAAGCCGCGCTCGGTGGTTCTGACAAATGCCAATGCCATGATCAATGCTCCTGATGTTCCGGGGCCAGATTACGCCCGCAACCGGCGGAAATCAAAGCCCCGATCGCGGCGAATTGACGCCGCGACGGGAAAGAATGGAACGGCTCACGCCGCCCTGAGCGCGATGCCGGTGACCTCGGCCTGGCTGGCCAGGCCATCGACGAAGGCGCGGCTGGCGCGCACCCAGGCGGCCTTCTCGAGCGCCACCCGCAGCGCGGTCTCCACCGCCTCGAACGGCAGGATCTCGCCCGGGGCGCTGGCGTCGAGCCTTATGATGTGGAAGCCGTAGCGGCTCTCCACCGGCGCGGCCGCGATCTCGCCCGGGGCGAGAGTAGCGAGCGCCGCCTCGAACTCGGCCACCGTGTCGCCTGTCGAGATCTGCCCGAGCCTGCCGCCATTGGCGCGCGAGGCGCAGGCCGAATGGTCCCGCGCCAGTGCGTCGAACGCCTTGGGTTCGACCTTCACCTTGGCGAGCACGGCCGCGGCCTGGTCCCTGGCGATCTTGCGCGCCACCACGTCGTCGGGCCGGGCGGCGAACAGGATATGCGCCGCCTCGTAGAGCGCCGGCGCGCGGTGGCGCTCCGGGTTGGCGTCATAGGCGGCGCGCACCGCAGCGGGCGTCGGCGCTTCGGGCGTGACCGCCTCGTCGAGGACCTGGCGGACGAGCGCGTCATCGTCGGTTTCCCACAGCCCCGGCGCGAGTTCCGCCGGCACGGCGGCAAGGCCGCGCCGCGCGGCCTCCTGCAGGATCAGCGCGCGCACCGCCAGCGCCCGCGCCGCCGCCATCCAGGCCATGCCTGGCTTGCCCTTGGGCGCGGGATGGTTCTGCGCCTCGGTGGCGATCAGTTCGGGCGAGATGGCCTCGCCATTGACGGAGATGTCGGTGAAGGTCTGTTTCATGGCCTTTGCTCCAGGACTGTCTTGTGCTTGCGGGTGCGGACGATCTGGTAGCCCGGGCGCAGGACATAGCGCACCGGCACCGAGAACATGTGCACCAGCCTTGTGAACGGGAACAGGAGGAAGATCGTCAACCCGAGCAGGATGTGCAGCTTGTAGATCCAGTGCACGTCGGCCACCAGTTCCCAGGCGCCCGCCTGCAACGTGAAGATCCCGCGCGCCCAACCCATGAACTTGACCATCTCGCCGCCGTCCAGATGCTGGATCGAGGCCAGGATCGTGCCCATGCCGAGCACTAGCTGGGCCACGAGCAACACCAGGATGCCGGTGTCGGCGAAGGAGGAATTGGCGCGGATCCGGTCGTCGAACAGCCGCCGGTGCAACAGCATGGCGCCGCCGGCCAGAGCCATGGCCCCGGCCACGCCGCCGACGACGATGGCCAGCACCTGCTTGAAGCCGTAGCTCATGCCGAGCGCATGGAAGACCTCGACCGGCGTCAGCATGCCGACCAGGTGACCGAAGAACACAATCAGCACGCCGACGTGGAACAGCACCGAGCCCCAGACCAGTTGCTTGCGGCGCAGAAGCTGGCTCGATGAGGATTTCCAGGTGAAGGGATCGCGCTCGTAGCGCGCGATGGAGCCGACCACCAGCACGGTGAGCGCCAGATAGGGAAGCACTCCGAAAAGAAAATAGTCCATGATGCACGTCCTTTCGTGTCAGGCGGTCGCCGGCCGGAGCGGCGCGTCCATGCGGGCAAGAATGTCGCGGCTGACCGGGCAGCCGGCGTTCGGGTCGGGTCCGAAGGTGACCATGGCCTCTTCATAGACCGCGTCGAGCGCGTCGAGATCCTCGGGGTCGTCGTCCTTCTCCGAGATCAGCACCTGCGCCTCCTCGGTGTCGGGCGACGCCTGGGCGAAGTCCGACAGAGCGGCGAGCACCGCGGCATAGGGCGTCTCCCGCCGGGTCAGCCGTTCGGCCAGCGCCGCGATGATGTGGCCGGCGTCAATGAGCATCTCGCGCGCCTCGCCGAGCGGCAGCGTCGAGATGAACTCGAGCAGCACCGGCAGGTGGTCGGGCAGTTCGGTCGCGACCAGGTCGAAGCCGTGCGCCCGGTAGGTCTCGAGCAGGTCGACCATCGCCCCGCCGCGGTCCCTGCCCTCGCCATGGATGTGCTCGAACAGGTTAAGCGACAGCGTCCGCGACCGGTCGAACAAGAGCACGTAGCGCTCCTGCAGGTCGAAGATGTCACCGGTCTGGAATTCGGTGAGCAGCGGCTCCAGCGCCACCACCGCCGCGACCGGCAGGATCCGTTCGAAGGCGAGGATCTCGCGGATGTCGGAGATCGCCTCCTGCAGATCGGTGGAGGGATAGCTCAGCAGCGCCGAAAGCGCCTTGAAGGTGCGGATCATGACAGGAACTCCGTGGGGGAGCGGAAGCTCTTGCCGCCGCCGAACAATTTGCCCTTGGACACGCCCGACGAGCAGCCATTGCCGTCGGTGAAGCCGCATCCGCTCTTGAGGTCGTAGGCGTCCTCGACCAGCTCCCGATGCGTCGTCGGGATGACGAAACGGTCCTCGTAATTGGCGATCGCCATCAACTGGTACATCTCGTCGATCTGCTGGGGCGTCAGGCCGACGCGGTTGGCCACGCCGAGATTGATCACGCCGTCGACGGTCTTGGAGCGCATGTAGGCGCGCATCGCCATCATCCGCTCCAGCGCCGCGATCACCGGCGGCTCGTCGCCGGCGGTCAGCATGTTGGCGAGATAGCGCACCGGGATCCGGAGCGAGCGGACGTCCGGCATGTTGTCGACGGAGGCGATGGCGCCGGCTTCCGCCGCGTTCTGGATCGGCGACAGCGGCGGCACGTACCAGACCATCGGCAGGGTGCGGTATTCGGGATGCAGCGGAAAGGCGATCTTCCACTCCATCGCCATCTTCCACACCGGCGATTTCTGCGCGCCCCGGATCCAGTCCTCGGGAATGCCCTCCGCACGGGCAGCGCTGATCACCTCGGGATCGTTGGGATCGAGGAAGACGCCGAGCTGGGCGTCGTAGAGATCCTTCTCGTTCTCGGTCGCCGCGGCTTGCGAGATCTTGTCGGCGTCATAGAGCATGACGCCGAGATAGCGGATGCGGCCGACGCAGGTTTCCGAACACACCGTCGGCTGGCCCGATTCGAGCCGCGGATAGCACAGCGTGCATTTCTCCGATTTGCCGCTTTCCCAGTTGTAGTAGATCTTCTTGTAGGGGCAGCCCGACACGCACATGCGCCAGCCGCGGCATTTCTCCTGGTCGATCAGCACGACGCCGTCGTCCTCGCGCTTGTAGATCGCGCCCGAGGGGCAGGAGGCGACGCAGGCCGGGTTGAGGCAGTGCTCGCACAGCCGCGGCAGATACATCATGAAGGTGTTTTCGTATTCGCCGTAGATTTCCTTCTCGATGCCCTCGAAATTCTGGTCCTGGCTGCGCTTGGCGAATTCGCCGCCGAGGATTTCCTCCCAGTTCGGACCCCATTCGATCTTTTCCATGCGCTTGCCGGAGATCTTCGAGCGCGGCCGCGCGGTCGGGAACGCCTCCATCTCGGGCGCGGACTTGAGATGGTCATAGTCGAAATCGAACGGCTCGTAGAAATCGTCGATCTCCGGAAGGTCCGGATTGGCGAAGATATTGGCGAGGATCCGCCACTTGCCGCCCTGCTTGGGCTGCAGCCTGCCGGAGGCCGACCGGGTCCAGCCGCCGTTCCAGCGCTTCTGGTTCTCCCAGTCCTTCGGATAGCCGATGCCGGGCTTGGTCTCGACATTGTTGAACCAGGCGTATTCGACGCCCTCGCGGCTGGTCCAGACATTCTTGCAGGTGACGGAACAGGTGTGGCACCCGATGCATTTGTCGAGATTGAGCACCATGCCGATTTGTGCGCGGACTTTCATTCTGCTGCCTCCACTTGGGCGGCCGGGCGATCCAGCCAGTCGACCTTTGTCATTTTGCGGACGATGACGAACTCATCGCGATTGGAGCCCACGGTTCCGTAGTAGTTGAACCCGTAGGAGAGCTGCGCGTAGCCGCCGATCATGTGCGTCGGCTTGAGCGTGGTGCGGGTCACCGAATTGTGGATGCCGCCGCGTTTGCCGGTGATCTGCGATCCCGGCGTGTTCACGATCTTTTCCTGGGCGTGGTACATGAACAGCGTGCCTTCCTTGATCCGCTGGCTCACCACCGCCCGCGCCGTCAGCACGCCGTTGGCGTTGTAGACCTCGACCCAGTCATTATCGACGAGCCCGGCCTTGCGGGCGTCGACCTCGGAAATCCACACCACCGGGCCGCCGCGGTTGAGCGTCAGCATCATCAGATTGTCTGAATAGGTGGAGTGGATGCCCCATTTCTGGTGCGGCGTGATGAAGTTGAGCACCACATGCGGCTCGTTGTCCCGATCGGAGATGTTGATCTCCGGCCCGACGGTCTTGAGGTCCACCGGCGGGCGCCAGGTGACGAAGAACTCGCCGAAGGCCTGCATCCACTTGTGGTCCTGATAGAGCTGCTGGCGGCCCGAGACGGTGCGCCAGGGGATCAGCTCATGCACATTGGTCCAGCCGGCATTGTAGCAGACCTCCTCGCTCTCGATCCCCGACCAGGTCGGCGACGAGATGATCTTGCGCGGCTGCGCGGCGATGTCGCGGAAGCGGATCTTCTCGTCCTGCTTGGCCTCGGCCAGGTGCCGGTGGTCGATGCCGGTGTGCTTGCCGAGCGCATCCCAGGCCTTGACCGCGACCTCGCCATTGGTTTCGGGCGCCAGCATCAGGATGACCTCGCAGGCGTCGATGGCGGTGTCGATCCGGGCCAGCCCGTGGGAGGCGCCCTCCTCCGTCACGGTGCCGTTGAGCGCCTTCAGGTGATGCACCTCGGTCTTGGTGTCCCAGGTGATCCCCTTGCCGCCATTGCCGACCTTGTCCATCAGCGGCCCGAGCGAGGTGAAGCGCTTGTAGAGATTGGGATAATCCCGTTCGACCGCGATGTAGCCGGGCGCCGTCTTGCCCGGGATCAGGTCGCATTCGCCGAGCTTCCAGTCGAGCACCTCCGGCTGCGCCAGTTCCGACGGCGTGTCGTGATGCAGCGCCAGTTGCACCACATCGGTCTCCACGCCGAGGATTTCGGGCGAGATCTCGGAGAATTTCCTGGCGATCGCCTTGAAGATCTCCCAGTCCGTCTTGCTCTCGTAGGCCGGGTCCACCGCCGCCTGCAGCGGGTGGATGAACGGGTGCATGTCGGACGTGTTCATGTCGTCCTTCTCGTACCAGCTCGCCGTGGGCAGCACGATGTCGGAATAGACCGCCGTGGTCGACATGCGGAAGTCGATGGTGACCAGGAGGTCGAGTTTGCCTTCCGGCGCCTCCTCGTGCCACCTGGCTTCGACCGGCTTCTGGCGGCCTTCCTGGCCGAGGTCCTTGCCCTGGATGCCGTGATCGGTGCCCAAGAGGTGCTTGAGGAAATACTCGTGCCCCTTACCCGAGGAGCCGAGCAGGTTGGAGCGCCAGATGAACAGGTTGCGCGGCCAGTTTTCCGGCGCGTCCGGGTCCTGGCAGCTCATTTCAAGTTCGCCCGATTTGAGACGCTCGGCGACATAGGCCGCCACCTCCTGGCCCGATGCCTTGGCGGCGCGGCCGACCTCGAGCGGATTGGTCTTGAGCTGCGGCGCCGACGGCAGCCAGCCCATGCGCTCGGCGCGGATGTTGTAGTCGATCAGGCTGAGCGTCTTCCAGTCGCCTTCGGGCGCTGTCGGCGACAGGATCTCGGCCGCCGTCACGGTCTCGTAGCGCCACTGGTTGGAGTGCGCGTACCAGGCGGAGGTCGAGTTCATGTGCCGCGGCGGACGCGCCCAGTCGAGCGCGAAGGCCAGCGGCGCCCAGCCGGTCTGCGGCCGGAGCTTCTCCTGGCCGACATAATGCGCCCAGCCGCCGCCGGACTGGCCGACGCAGCCGCACATCACCAGCATGTTGATGACGGCGCGGTAGTTCATGTCCATGTGGTACCAGTGGTTCATCGCAGCCCCGATGATGACCATCGACTTGCCGTTGGTCTTCTCGGCATTGCTCGCGAATTCGCGCGCCACCTGGATGATCTTGTCGCGGCGGACGCCGGTGATCTTCTCGGCCCAGGCCGGTGTGAACGGCACGTCGTCATCGTAGGACCTGGCGACATTGCCGCCGCCCAGGCCGCGGTCGAGGCTGTAGTTGGCGCAGAACAGGTCGAACACCGTGGCCACCCACGCGGTCTTGCCGTTGGCGAGCTTGATCTTGCGGGCCGGCACGTTGCGCGTGAGCACATCGGGATGGTCGCAAACCTCGAAGCCGTTGGTGGCGGCGCCGCCGAAATAGGGAAACTCGACGCCCACGACCGCGTCGTGATCGGTGTCGAGGATCTGGCTCATGCGCAGCTTGACGGGCGCGCCTGCGGCCTTTTCCTCGAGGTTCCAGTTGCCGTTCTCGCCCCAGCGGAAGCCGATCGAGCCGTTCGGCACCACAACGTCGCCGGTGGCCTCGTCGATGCCGACGGTCTTCCAGTCCGGATTGTTGTCCTGGCCGAGATTCCTGGCGAAATCGGCCGCGCGGAGCTGCCGGCCCGGGATGTAGGAGCCGCCGCGCTTGTCGAGCTGCACCAGCATCGGCATGTCGGAATATTTGCGGCAATAATCCTCGAAATACTCGGCCTGGCGATCGAGATGGAATTCCCTGAGGATGACGTGGCCGAAGGCCATGCCGAGTGCGGCGTCGGTGCCTTGCTTGGCGTTGAGCCAGATGTCGGAGAATTTCGAGGCTTCCGAATAGTCCGGGCAGATGACGGCGGACTTGGTGCCGCGGTAGCGCGCCTCGGTGTAGAAATGGGCGTCGGGCGTGCGCGTCTGCGGCACGTTCGAGCCCCACAGGATGAGGAAGCCGGCATTGTACCAGTCGGCCGATTCCGGCACGTCGGTCTGCTCGCCCCAGGTCTGCGGCGAGGCCGGCGGCAGGTCGCAGTACCAGTCGTAGAAAGACATGCAGGTGCCGCCGAGCAGGCTGAGGTAGCGCGAGCCGGCCGCATAGGAGACCATCGACATGGCCGGGATCGGCGAGAAGCCGAAGACGCGGTCGGGGCCGTATTTCTTCGCCGTATAGGCATTGGCGGCGGCGGTGATTTCGGTCGCCTCCTCCCAGGAGGCGCGCACGAAGCCGCCCTTGCCGCGCTTGGTGACATAGTCGGCGCGCAAGGCGGGATCGGACTGGATCGTCGTCCAGGCCTCGATCGCCGACTGGGTCTCGCGCAGCCGGCGCCAGATCTTCATCAGCCGTGCGCGCACCAGCGGCGTCTTCACCCGGTTGGCGGAATAGAGATACCAGCTATAGCTGGCGCCGCGGGCGCAGCCGCGCGGCTCGTGATTGGGCAGTTCCGGCCGGGTGCGCGGATAGTCGGTCTGCTGCGTCTCCCAGGTGACGACGCCGGACTTGACGTAGATCTTCCAGGAGCAGGAGCCGGTGCAGTTGACCCCGTGGGTCGAGCGGACGATTTTGTCATGCCGCCAGCGGTTGCGGTAGACGTCTTCCCAGTCGCGGCTTTCCATGGTGGTTTCGCCATGGCCATTGGAGAAGGTGTCGACGCGCTTGGTGGCGAAGAAGTTAAGTCTGTCGAGCAGATGGCTCATTGAAGAATCCTCGGCTTTGGGTGGGAAGGGACGGGCCGGCCTCGGCCCGCCCGCGCCTTGTGTCGGGCCTTGCGTCTCAGCAGGCGGTCGCCGTGCCGCGGCGGGTGTAGTAGAACCAGGTCAGCGCCACGCAGAGCGCGTAGAAGGCCGCGAAGGCATACAGCGCAGCGGCAGGGCCGCCCGTCAGCGCGATCGAGGTGCCGTAGGACTTGGGGATGAAGAACGCGCCATAGGCGGCAATCGCGGAGGTGAAGGCGATGATCGAGCTGGCTTCGCGCTCGGCGGTCTTCAGGCTGGCGGCCTTGTCGAGCTCGGGCATCAGCAGCGGGATCTGCTGGCGCATGATCACCGGGATCATCTGGAAGGTCGAGGCGTTGCCCACGCCGGTGAGGAAGAACAGCGCCATGAAGCAGGCGAAGAAGCCCCAGAAATTGCCGTCCGCGCCGTTGAGCGGCAGGAAGTTGAGCACGCCCAGCACCGCCACGATCATGCCGACGAAGACCCACAGCGTCACCCGCCCGCCGCCGAACCGGTCGGAGATCCAGCCGGTGCCCGAGCGCGACAGGGCGCCGACGAGCGGGCCGAGAAAGGCGTAGGACAAGGCGTTGACCTCGGGGAACTGGGTCTTCATCAGCAGCGGGAAGCCCGCGGAATAGCCGATGAAGCTGCCGAAGGTGCCGGTGTAGAGGATCGACATGATCCAGTTGTGCTTGCGCTTGAGAATGGACATCTGGTCGCTGAGCGTGGCCTTGGCGTCGGCGATGTCGTTCATGCCGAACCAGGCGGCGATGGTGAAGACGATGAGGAACGGCACCCAGAACAGGCCGGCGTTCTGCAGCCACAATTCGCCGCCGGTGCTGATGGTCTGCGACTGGCCGCCATAGGCGCCGAACACGCTGGTGGTGATGACCAGCGGCACGACGAACTGCACCACCGAGACGCCGAGATTGCCGAGGCCGGCATTGAGCGCCAGCGCGTTGCCCTTCTGCGCCTTGGGGAAGAAGTAATTGATGTTGGCCATCGAGGAGGCGAAGTTGCCGCCGCCGAAGCCGCAGAGCAGCGCCAGGATGACGAACACCGAATAGGGTGTGGTCGGGTCCTGCACGGCGTAGCCGATGCCGAGCGCCGGAATGATCAGCGAGGCGGTGGAGATCGCCGTCCAGCGGCGGCCGCCGAAGATCGGCACCACGAAGGAATAGAAGATGCGCAGGGTGGCGCCCGACAGGCCCGGCAGCGCCGCGAGCCAGAACAACTGCCCGGTGTTGAAGTTGAAGCCGATGGCGGGCAGCCGCGCCACCACCACGGACCAGACCATCCAGATGACGAAGGCCAGCAGCAGGCAGGGGATGGAGATCCAGAGGTTGCGGCCGGCGATGGCGCGCCCGCTGCGGCTCCAGAACTCGCTGTCTTCGGGCCGCCAGTCGGTCAGCACAGGCCCTCTTGAGGTTATCGCGGTCATTCCAGTCTCTCCTTGTGTCGGACCTGGAAGCTCCGCTTCCGGTCAATGGGTTGGGGGTTCCGGCGGACGGGCCGCCGGAGCGGTGATCAGCTCTGGCTGGCTTCGGGCGCCTGTCTCAGCCGGCCGACCACCCGCTGCAATTCGTCCATGTCCCGGAACCGCGCGGTCAGCGTCAGGCCGGCGCCGCGTTCGGCGAGCTCGACCTTGTGGCTGCCGGCGAACAGGCGCGTGATCTCGGCTTCGGCGTCGCGCTTGACCCGGGCCTCGGCGGCGATGGCGTGATCGACCGAGGACAGGACATATTCCTCGTCGAAGCCGCCCTCGGGCTCCCTGAGCCACATCCAGCAGACCGCCCAGCTCAGGAAGGCGCCGGCCGAGATGATGAGGAAGAAGGTCGAGGCGTCGACGAACATGAAGACGAAGAGGTAGACGACGGCGCCGACATTGCCGTAGGCGCCGGCCATGCCCGCGATCTGCCCGGTCACCCGGCGCTTGATCGAGGGAATGATGCCGAAGGTGGCGCCCTCGGCGCCCTGCACGAAGAAGGAGCAGCCGATGGTGATGGCGACGGCGATGACCAGCGGCCAGCTCGAGTTCATCATGCCCATCAGCGCGAAGCCGACGCCGATGCCGAACATGTAGGCGAGCATGACGAAGCGGCGGTTGCCCATGCGGTCGGAGACGAGGCCGCCCATCGGCCGGGCGAACAGGTTGACGAAGGCGAAGGTCGAGGCGATCATCCCCGCCGCCACCGCCGTCAGGCCCCAGGTTTCCTGGAAGAACATCGGCAGCATCGAGACCACGGCGAGTTCGGCACCGAAATTGGCGAAATAGGTGAGGTTCAGCGCGGCGACCGAGGAGAACGGATAGCGGTCGTCCTCGGGGATGCCCTTCTTCAGGATCGGCACATTGACCTTGATGGCGAGCCAGACCTGATAGGCGACGATCACCGCGATGGCGCCGTAGCAGATCGCCGCCGTCATGCCGTCGACATAGCCCATGAGCTGCAGGCGGTAGACGACGATCGACAGCACGCCGACCATCGGCACGGTGAAGATGCAGAGCATCACCAGGTCGCGCCAGCTCGACACCTCGAGCGCCGTGGCCTTGCGCGGCTTCTTGTGGCTGTCCTTGTGCGGGCCGTCGGTGATGGCGAACCAGTAGAACACGCCGTAGAGCCCCATGACCGCGCCCGAGGTGGCAATCGCCCAGCGCCAGCCGTCCGGGCCGCCATAGATCAACAGCGCGATCGTCGGGATGGTCATGGCCGCGGCGGCCGAGCCAAAATTGCCCCAGCCGGCGTAGAAGCCTTCGGCAAAGCCGATGTCGCGCGGCTTGAACCACAGGGCCGTCATGTGGATGCCGACGACGAAGGAGGCGCCGACCGAGGACAGCACGAGGCGGGAGACGAAGAGCTGCTCGCGCGTCTCGCCGAAGGCGAAGACGAAGGTGGGGATGGCCATCGACACCATCAGCACCGAGAACACCCGGCGCGGCCCCCATTTGTCGAGCGCCATGCCGACGAGGATGCGCGCGGGGATCGTGAGCGCGACGTTGGCGATGGCGAAGAGGCGCAGGTCGTCGCGGGTCAGCCAGTCGGCCGAGGCCAGCATCGACGAGGCCAGCGGGGCCATGTTGAACCAGACGTAAAAGCAGATGAAGAAGGCGATCCAGGTCAGGTGCAACGCCTGGATTTCCTTGTTGCGGACCCGGAAGAGACTGGAGACTTGCATGGCAGCGTCCTTGAATCAGGTTTCAGCCTTGCGGCTGCGCATGGGTGGGAATGATCAGAAGCGGGCATTTCACCCGCCGCGCCAGGAAGGCCGACACGGAGCCGAAGGTCATGTGGTCGAACTCCTCGACCAGCGCGTCCAGGCGCTTGGTGAAGAAGCCGAGCGGACCGGTGTCCGGCTGGTGGCTGTGGCGGGCCATGACCAGCAGGTCCGGCTTCTTTTCCTCGGTGGCGCGCAGGATCATCTTGCGGGCGTCGCCCTCGGCGAGCATGACCTTGGCGGCAAATCCATGCGCGTTCAGCTCGGCCGCCGCGGCCTCCGTCCCCGCCTTCTGCGCCGCGAACTGTTCGTTGAACATGTCGTCGGCGCCGGCGGTGGCGCTGGCGACGTCCTCGATCACCGAAATCAGGGTGACGGTCGGCTTGAGAGCCCCGAACATCCCGATCACCGCGTCGAGCGCGATCCGCGAATTGCGGGAATGGTCATAGGCAAGCATGAGGTGCATGGGCTGTGATCTCCGTCCTTCGGCCTGCGCTTGCAGACCTGCTGGCGGACAAAATCCATGGCGGATGGACGGGCCTGTTGATCAAGATCAAATGGCCCGTCTTCTCGCCGATCAATCGAACTGGATTTGCTTTCGATCAGCGGCGGAGAGCAAATAGGTCAGACGCGGAGGTGACAATTGTCAATTCATGTGCAAGCAATTGAAGGGATCGGAATTGAGATCCGGCAAGTCGCGATCGGGGAGAAGACGACATGCGCGAAGAAGACAAACCGGAGATTCGGAAACTGCCGCTCTTCCGGGACATGAGTCCGGAGAACTTCGAAACACTGATGCAGGCGGCCTATGCGCACGCCTTCCCGGCGCAGCTCGAACTGATCCGCCAGGGCGAACCGGCGGATTTCCTTCACGTCGTGATGGAGGGCACGGTCGAGCTGTTCTCGGGATGGCGCGACCGCGAGACCACCATGGCGGTGGTCCGGCCGGTGTCGACCTTCATCCTTGCCGCCTGCATCCGCGACGCGCCCTACCTGATGTCGGCGCGCACGGTGGAGAAATCGCGCATCATCATGATCCCGGCCAAGGATCTGCGCGCCACCTTCCGGCTCGATCCGGAATTCCGGTCTCGACGATCACCGAGCTTGCCAATTGCTACCGTTCGGTGGTGCGGCACGCCAAGAGCCTGAAGCTGCGCAATTCCAGGGAGCGGGTCGCCGCCTATATCTATCGCCAGTCAAAGACGACCGGCGGCGCGAGCTTCGTGCTGCCGGTGGAGAAGCGGCTGCTGGCCTCGCTTCTGGGCATGACGCCCGAGAACTTCTCGCGCGCCATCAAGTCGCTGCAGCCCGACGGCGTGGCCATGGACGGCATGCGCATCATCGTCACCAATGCGAAGGCGCTCGAATCGGTCGCCGGCCCCGATGCCCTGATCGACGGACCCGACATGATCGCGGGCCACGCCGCGCCCGGCTTTCACGGCATGTGAAGGCCATTCCGGCGCCGGGCCGCGACAGGCCCCTCGCCGGCCGGTGAGCCGAGGAGGCGGTCGAGCGCGGGCTGCCCGCGCCCGGGCGTCAGGAAGTCCGCTCGGCTTGCGTGGCGGCGATCGCCTTCTGCAGATAGTCGTCGCGGCCATAGATGTCGTCGAAATACTGGACGGCGCCGGTCTCGTCCGGCCAGGCGGTGAAATAGGCGACATGGACCGGGATCTTGCTCGACAGGTTGACCTGCTTGTTCTGCCCGCCGGCGATGTGGCCGCCGATCTCGGCGACCGTGGTGCCGAGCACCTTGGCGGCCATGGCGCGCGGGTCCTCGAGCCGGATGCAGCCATGGCTGAAGGCCCTCGTGTCGCGCTGGAACAGCGATTTCGACGGCGTGTCGTGCATGTAGATGGCGTGGCTGTTGGGGAACAGGATCTTGAGTTCGCCCAGCGCATTGCCGTCGCTCGGCGGCTGGCGCACGCCGATGCCGCTGCCCTTGCCCACCGCGTTCCAGTTGATCGCGCTCGAGGACACGGCCTGGCCGTTCGCCGTCACCTCGTAGCCGAGCCGGTCGAGATAGGACGGGTCGGCGCGCAGCTTGGGCAGCATCTCGTTGATGATGATCGACTGCGGCACGCCCCAATAGGGGTTGAACTCGACCAGTTCGATCTGGTCGTCGAAGAAATAGGTCTGGTTGGCCTTGGTGCCGACCACGACCCGCATCGACAGTTCCGGCTTGCCGCCGTCATAATAGGTGGCGGTGTAGGCCGGCTGGTTGATGAAGACGCGGCGCGAGGCCAGCACGCCCGGCAGCCAGCGCGCCCGCTCCATGGCGAGCCGCACCTTCTCGATCTTGTCGGCACTGGTGATGCCGACCAGCGCGCGGCGCGTCGCCGGTCCGATCACGCCGTCGGGCTTGAGGCCCGCTTCCTTCTGGAAGCCCTCGACCAAAGCCACGATCTCGTCGTCATAGTCGGGCTTGCCGGCGTAGCTCGCCAGCACCAGTGCATTGTCGACCTTGAGCGCATCGCTGCCCTTGAGCTTGATTGCCGCCATCACGTTGGCGAGTTCGGGGTCGGACTGGCCGGGCTTGATCAGCACGTTCTCGGCGATCTCGACCCGCTCGCCCTCGTCGAGGTCCTGCAGGCGCGCGAGCTCCGCCTTGAGCGCCTCGAAATGCGCGCCCTGCGGGTTCTGCGCCAGCAGCGCCTCGGCCGGATCGGCGGCCTTGGACAGGGCTTCGAGCCTGTCGACGAGATCCGGGCTCTTGCGGGCGAAATCATGGTAGCCGGAGATCCGGTTGGGATCGACCCGGCCGCGGGTGGCGTCGACGATGTAGTTCGCCACGGCCGCCGTGAGCTTCATCTCGAAGGCCATCAGCTCCTTCTGGCGCTCGGTGGCGTTGGTAAGGTCGAAGGAATCGGCCGGGATCTCCACCTTGTAGTCGGCGGCCGACAGTCCGACGGCGTCGGCGTCCTCGAGCACGGACACGACCGCGCGGGCGCGGTCGGTCACCGAGGAGCCGGCGACCCAGAGATAGTCGGGGTGAGCCGAATAATGCTCGATCAGCGCCTTGGCGGCCTCGGGCAGCGCGCGCACGGACAGCGTGTCGAGCGCGGCGCGGCCTTCGGCGAAGGGATCGATCCCCAGCGGCGCAAGCCCCAGGTCGCCGACCGCCCCGGTGGTGATCGGATCGGACAGCTTGGAGAAGTCGATGGCGACCAGCGTGTCGGGCTTGTAGGTCCGGTAGGTCGGGCCGGAAATGCGCGCGACGGGTTTGGCCGGCTGGGGGGCAGCCTCGGCTTGCTGCCGCGCCTGTTCGCGGGCCAGTTGCTCGCGTTGCCGCTGGGCAGGGCGCTTGAACAGCGCGTCGAGCAGCCCCTGCGCCTGAACCGGCGGCGGCGCCGCGATCACGCCCGTGAAAGTCACCGCAATGGCGATTGCCGCCACGCCTGCCCGCATTTTAATGTTCATGCCCAGCCCAGAATGTTGTGCGCGGCCCGGAAGCCCGCGCGGTCTCGTCAAATCACCCGTTGCCGGGACCCTAACAAATCAAGGCTTCAATGGAAAGAACGGCGGGCGACATCGCCTCATCACGAAAAACTGATCGATGGGTCTGGCCAGGGTTAACCCGGCCTGGGCGCCAGGAAACCCGCCGGTTCAGCCGCGGCGCCCTGCCGGCCGATGCGGCGTCACAGGGACTTGGCGAAGTCGGAGGGATTGACGCCGGTTCGCGCCCGGAAGGCCTTCTGGAAATGGGACGGATTGCGGAAGCCCACGGCTGCCGCCACCTGCTCGATGCTGAGCGAACGGTCCGACAGCAGCCGCTGCGCCGCTTCGATGCGCCGGGTGAGCACATACTGGTAGGGGCTCTCGCCGGTGGTGGCCTTGAAGGCCCGGTTGAAGTGAAACCGGCTCAGGCCGGCCACCGTGGCGAGATCGTCCAGACTGATCTGCTGACCGAGATGCGCCTCGACATAGTCGACGATCGCCGACAGCGCCCGGCCGGGAAGCGTGTGCCTGCGCGACAGCAGACTGAGGTTTGACTTCTGCAGCGACAGGACCGTCATGAGGCCCAGCGTCTCCGCGAACAGATCGTCCAGGCAGTCCTCCTGGGCGAGCAGCGCCGAGAAGCGGCGCAGGCTTGCGCCGACGTCGGGATCGCGGAAATAGAGCCGCACCCGCCAATCATCCGCAAACCGCTGATCGAGCTCCTCGTGTAACTGATCCGGGCTGAAATAGATCGCGACATAGGCGTTGGAGCGCTTCGAAAGTTCCGACCACCCTTCGACCGCGGCCCCCTTGGGCACATAGGTCAGGGAGCCCCTGAGATCCTTCTGGTGGTTCTCCCGGTCGTTGCCGGCACGGATGCCGCCGTCCTCGAGCACAATGTCGTGCAGCGCGCAGAAATGCTGATCGCTTTGCCATTCATAGGCGAAGCTGTCGCCGCGGGCGGGGACGACATGCTCGACCGAGAAGCCCCTCCATGCGTGGTCCCGGCGCGCCGCTTCGGCCTGCGAATTTCTCAGATCAAACCGTTGCCTGCTCAAGGGGATCGCCTAAAAAAATGTTGCGCGAAATAGAACAATATTGCTAAAAGCGCGGCGGTTCCAGCCGAATTATTCAGACGCTCTTTTCGAGTCGACGTCCGCCCGCTTTCATAAAGTGTCGAGTTCTCATGGATGACAGAGTAGACAAACCGCGTGAAGAAACAAGCGCGCGACGGTTGTTGCTGGCCCTGCCCGCCTTCAGGAACGCCGCCTATGGCGCCACGCGGTCGACCGCGATTGTCGGTCAGGTCGCCGCCGTGATCATGGCCGCCGCGGCCCTGGGCCTGCGCTTCATTCTCGACCCGATGCTGCCCCCGGGCTTCCCCTATCTCACCTTCTTCCCCGCCGTGGTGCTCACCGGCTTCATCTGGGGCATCACTCCCGCCGTGACGGCGGGCATCCTGTCGGGACTGGCGTCCTGGTACTGGTTCATAGAACCGTCGGGCAGCTTCGCGCTCGACCCGCGCGCCACCACGGCGCTGGTCTTCTACATCTTCGTGATCGCCACCGACATCGGCCTGCTGTTTCTCGCGCTCAAGGCCCTGGGCGCGCAGGTTCGCGCCAGCGAAGCGCTGGCGGAGGCGCTGCAGCTCCAGCAGGTCGTCTCCAAGGAGGTCGACCATCGCCTCAAGAACCTGATGGCCACCGTCAGCAGCCTGATTTCGCTGATGGAGAAACACGCTTCCACCCCTGCGGAACTGGCCAGCCAGCTACGGCAGCGGATCAACGCCCTGAGCGGCTCCATCGGCCTGTTGCGCGGAGCGGTCGGCGACGAGCGGGTGTCGATGAGAAAGGCCATTCTTGCGGCGCTGGAGCCGCTCGGCCTGGCGGACCCCCGCCGCACCACGCTCAACGGACCGGATGTGACCATCAGCTCGAACGGGCTCATTCCGCTCAACCTGATCCTGCATGAACTGGCCACCAATGCCCTCAAGCACGGCGCCTTCAGCAACCAGTCGGGCGTGATCAAGCTTGACTGGGACGTCACGCCTTCCGCCGGGGGCAAGGCCGTGCTCAACCTGATCTGGACCGAAAGAGCGGGACCGTCGACGGCCGTGCCGACCCGCTCCGGCTTCGGAACCGAACTGTTGAAGCGGATGAGCCGCTCGCTGGGCGGCGGCTGCGAGCTTTCCTACGATCCGGCCGGCCTGACGGCGAAGATATCCTTCGAGCCGATGTCGATTCTCGACAGCTATTGAGGCCGCGGCAAGCGGCTATCCTTCCGACCGGGCCTCTTTCCGGCGGCTGAGCGCGGGGGCGGCCTCGTACCAGCCCTTCGAGCGGTTGACCACCGCCACCAGCGTGAGCATGACCGGCACCTCGATCAGGACGCCCACCACGGTGGCGAGCGCCGCGCCGGAATTGAAGCCGAACAGGCTGATCGCCACGGCGACGGCGAGTTCGAAGAAGTTGCTGGCGCCGATCAGCGCCGACGGGCCGGCTATGACATGCGTCTCGCCCACCACGCGGTTGGCGACATAGCCCAGGCCGAAGATCAGATAGGTCTGGATGATGATCGGCACCGACAACAGGACGATGATCATCGGCGCGGCGAGAATCGCCTGACCCTGGAAGGCGAACAGCACGACCAGCGTCGCCAAGAGCGCGAGGATCGACAGCGGCTGCAGCCGGGCGAGCAGCGCCGCGAGACCGGCTTCGCCGCCGGAGGACAGCACCCGGGCGCGCAGCACCTGGGCGATGATCACCGGCACGACGATGTAGAGCGCCACCGACAGCATCAGCGTCTGCCAGGGCACTGTGATCGCGGAAATCCCGAGCAGCAGCGCCACGATCGGCGCGAAGGCGAAGACCATCACCAGATCGTTGACCGTGACCTGGCTCAGGGTGAACAGCGGGTCTCCCCTGGTCAGGTTGCTCCAGACGAACACCATGGCCGTGCAGGGCGCAGCACCCAGAAGGATCAGGCCGGCGATGTAGCTGTTGATCTGGTCGGAAGGCAGCAGCGGCGCGAACAGCCAGCCGATGAACACCCAGGCCAGCACCGCCATGGTGAACGGCTTGATCGCCCAGTTGACGATCAGCGTAACCGAGATGCCGCGCCAATGCTCGCTCACCTGCCGGAGCGAGCCGAAGTCGATCTTGACCAGCATCGGAATGATCATCAGCCAGATCAGCACCGCCACCGGCAGGTTGACGCTGGCGATTTCGGCCGAACCGATCACCTGGAAGAAGGACGGGAAGACATAGCCCAGTGCGATGCCCGCAACGATGCACAGGGCCACCCAGACAGTCAGGTACCGTTCGAAAGTCGACATGCCGTTCTCCTGTTGACCGGGGCGCCCTCCCCCTGGCCGGCGCCGATGCGTGGCGCAGCGGCGGACAGAGGGCCGGCTTCGATAAATCATGATGTCTTGATGAATTCAAGCGGAACCTCGACACTCCCCGCTTCGGCGCAATTGCAATCGGCCCGCCTTCATCCTAAGACCCGTGGCACAAATCAGCGGCATCAGGCGACCGGAAAGGCATCCCGTGGCAAACGATCTCTTCCCCCTTGGACCCGACACGACACCGTGGCGCAAGCTCAGCGGCAATCATGTCGGCGTCGAAAGCTTCCGCGGCCAGGACATCCTGACCGTCGAGACCGACGGACTGCGGCTCCTGGCCGAGGCGGCGTTCGGCGACATCAACCATCTGCTCCGCCCCGCCCATCTCAAGCAGCTTGCGGCGATCCTCGAGGATCCGGAAGCCACCGAGAACGACCGCTTCGTGGCGCTCGACCTGCTCAAGAACGCCAACATCGCCGCCGGCGGCGTGCTGCCGATGTGCCAGGACACCGGCACCGCGATCATCATGGCCAAGAAGGGCCGCAGGGTCTGGACCGAGGGCGGCGACTACGAGGCGCTCGCCGGCGGCGTGCTCGACGCCTATCAGCGCCGCAACCTGCGCTATTCGCAACTGGCGCCGCTGTCGATGTTCGAGGAGAAGAACACCAAGACCAACCTTCCCGCCCAGATCGACATCTACGAGGAAGGCGAGGACAGCTATGATTTCCTGTTCGTCGCCAAGGGCGGCGGCTCGGCCAACAAGACCTATCTCTACCAGGGCACGCCCTCGCTTCTGACCCACGACCGGATGATCGAGTTCCTGCGCGAAAAGATCCTGACGCTCGGCACCGCCGCCTGCCCGCCCTACCACCTGGCGATCGTCATCGGCGGCACCTCGGCGGAGATGAACCTCAAGACCGTCAAGCTCGCCTCGACCAAATATCTCGACGAACTGCCCACCAGCGGGTCCGACTCGGGCCACGCCTTCCGCGACCTCGAGATGGAGGCGGAGGTCCACAAGCTCACCCAGCAGATGGGCGTCGGCGCCCAGTTCGGCGGCAAGTATTTCTGCCACGACGTGCGCGTCATCCGTCTGCCGCGCCACGGCGCTTCGCTGCCGATCGGGCTCGGCGTCTCCTGCTCGGCCGACCGCCAGGCCAAGGGGAAGATCACGAAGGACGGCATCTTCCTCGAACAGCTCGAGACCGAGCCGTCTAAGTTCCTGCCCGACATCGACGAGGCCAAGCTGTCCGAGCACGTGGTCAGGATCGACCTCAACCGGCCGATGAGCGAGATCCTGGCGGAACTGTCCAAGCACCCGATCAAGACGCAGCTGTCGCTGACCGGATCGATCATCGTCGCGCGCGACCTTGCGCACGCCAAGATCCGGGCGCGGCTGGAGGCGGGCGAGCCGATGCCCGAATACT
>NZ_JRJG01000097.1 GCF_000759435.1 Hoeflea sp. BAL378 | reverse complement strand
AAAAACCCGCCCGGAGCGATCCGGGCGGGTTTTTTCGTTCCAGTCTTCGCCGGACTGCCAGCGCGACACTGCTCAGGCCGAGGCGGCCTTGAGCTCGAGACGGCGGCGGTGCAGCACCGGCTCGGTGTAGCCGTTGGGCTGGGCGCGGCCTTCGAGCACCAGCTCCACCGCGGCCTGGAAGGCGATCGAGCTGTCGTAATCGGGCGCCATCGGGCGATAGGCGGGGTCGCCGGCATTCTGGCCGTCGACCACCTTGGCCATCCGCTTCATGGTCTCGATGATCTGCTCCTTCGTCACGACGCCATGATGCAGCCAGTTGGCCATGTGCTGGGCCGAGATCCTGAGCGTCGCGCGGTCTTCCATCAGCGCCACATCGTTGATGTCGGGAACCTTGGAGCAGCCGACGCCCTGGTCGACCCAGCGGACCACATAGCCGAGGATGCCTTGCGCGTTGTTGTCGATCTCGCGCTGGATCTCCTCGGGAGTCCAGTTCGGGTTCTTGGCCACCGGGATCGACAGGATGTCGTCGAGCCTGGCCCGGCCGCGCGACTTGAGGCCGGCCTGGACCTCGGCGACGTTCACCTTGTGGTAATGCGTGGCGTGCAGCGTGGCGGCCGTCGGCGAGGGCACCCAGGCGCAATTGGCGCCGGCCTTCGGATGGCCGATCTTCTGCTCCAGCATCGCCGCCATCAGGTCGGGCATGGCCCACATGCCCTTGCCGATCTGGGCGTGGCCGGCGAGGCCGCATTCGAGCCCGACATCGACGTTCCAGTTCTCGTAGGCGGAGATCCAGGCGGCCTGCTTCATGTCGCCCTTGCGGATCATCGGCCCGGCTTCCATCGAGGTGTGGATCTCGTCGCCGGTGCGGTCGAGGAAGCCGGTGTTGATGAACACCACACGGCTGCTAGCTGCGCGGATGCACTCCTTGAGATTGACGGTGGTGCGCCGCTCCTCGTCCATGATGCCCATCTTGATGGTGTTGCGCGTCATGCCGAGCGCATCTTCGACGCGGGAGAAGATCTCCACGGCGAAGGCCACTTCCTCGGGTCCGTGCATCTTCGGCTTGACCACATACATGGAGCCTGCGGCCGAGTTGGCGCGGCGGCCTTCGGGGCCGATGTCGTGCAGGGCGATCAGGCCGGTGACGAAGGCGTCCATCAGGCCTTCCGGGATCTCGTTGCCCTCGCTGTCGAGGATCGCCGGATTGGTCATCAAGTGGCCGACATTGCGCACCAGCATCAGCGAGCGGCCCTTGAGCTTCGCCGGCTTGCCCTCGGGCGTGGTGTACTCGATGTCGTCGGCGAGCCTGCGGATGAAGCTCTTGCCGCCCTTGTGGACTTCTTCCTGGAGATCCCCCTTCATCAGGCCGAGCCAGTTGCGGTAGACCAGCGTCTTGTCCTCGGCGTCGACGGCGGCGATCGAATCCTCGCAATCCATGATCGTGGTGACGGCGGATTCGAGCGCGATATCGTCGATGCCCGCCGGGTCGGTCTTGCCGATCACGTTGTCGGGATTGACGAAGACGCGGCTATGGAGCCCGTTCTTCACGAAGAAGAGCCAATAGGCACGGTCGCTCTCGCGCTTGAAGCCGGTGTACTGCGCAGGATCGGCCAGCTCGGTCTCGCCCTTGGCGGTGCTGAGCTTCAACTCGCCGTTCTCGAAATCGAAGCCGGTGACGTCGGCCCATTTGCCGTTGGCCAGCGGGACGCTGTCGTCGAGGAAGGATTTCGCCCAGGCGATGACGCGGGCGCCGCGCTCGGCGTCGTAGCCGCCGGGCTTGGGCAGGTCGCCCAGCGCATCGGTGCCGTAGAGCGCGTCATAGAGCGAACCCCAGCGGGCATTGGCGGCGTTGAGCGCGAAACGCGCGTTCATCACCGGCACCACCAGTTGCGGGCCGGCGACCGATGCGATCTCCGGGTCGACATTCTCGGTCGACACCTGCACCGGGCCGCCCTCGGGCAGCAAATAGCCGATCGACTTGAGGAAATCCTTGTAGACGTCGATATCGTGCGGGGCGCCGTTGTCGCGGTGCCACTGGTCGATCTTTTCCTGAAGCTGGTCGCGCTTTTCGAGCAGCGCCCGGTTCCGCGGGGCCAGGTCCTCGACGGCCGCGCCGAGGGCGGCGAAAAAGGCGTCGGCCTCGATGCCGGCTCCGGGCAGCGCTTCCTCGACGAGGAAGTCATGAAGGTCGGCGCTGATCCTGAGGCCGTTCTTTTCAATTCTCTGCACAACTGGTCTCCTCACAGGGCGGTTCGCTTTCGGGGCGGCGCAGACACGCTTTGCCTTCCGATCTCCGCGCGGCGCCTAAGGGTCCACGGGGAACCCACCCTGGCCGAAATGGTTCCGGGCCGGAGCAACTGTCCGGCGGAGATGGCGGACCCTGCCGCGCGGGCGATTGCCTGTCAATTCATCGATAGTGCAAATGATTTGTTCCGTGTGGGAACAAGTCAGCGGGCGGCGATGCGCGGGCGGCCGGAGGCCTGGGCGGTGAAGCGGGCCTCGACCAGCTTTTCCAGGCCCTCGATCAGCGGCATGTCGATGTGTTCCTGCAGATCGATCACGGGGCTGTCGGCGCCGCTGCGCAGAGCCGCGGCGCGGGCTTCAGTGACGCAGATTGTGCGCGCGCGCTCGAAGGCCTCGTCGCGGTCCTTGACCATGTGGCTCTGGCCGCAGCCATTGACCGCATAGCGGCCTTCGTCCGGTTCGGTGACGAAGACCGTCGCCGTCTCGCGGACCTGGCCCACCACCGCGCCCACCGCATTGGCGACGCCGGCGTGGACCGGCACATAGCTGTCGACATCGAGCATGGCGGCGATCGCCGGATAGTGCACCGGCGCGGAGGCGCCGAGCGCCACCAGCGGCCGGTCGAGCCCGACGCTGAACCGGACGAAGCCCGGCGTGCGGCTCAATGCCCGGTCGATGAAGGCGGATTTGTTCGCATCGATGCCGGCGATGCCCTGGTCGGCCATCAGCGCGGTCAGCACGGCTTCCGCGCTCTGCCGGGTCAACCGCGCTGATACCAGCTCGGCGAGCATCTCCGGCGTTTCGGCCAGGGCACGGCCGGAGCCGGACTTGCGGCGGGCGAAGATTTCCGCGCCCAGCCGCGCCGCCTCCCGGTTCCACTGGTCCTGGCGGCCCAGCACATGCATGGCGTCGGACGGTGTGAAGCCGGCGATCAGCACCAGCCCGCGGCTCACCAGCCGGTCGAGCGTCGCCCGCTGCGCGGTGCTCGCCAGCACCACGTCGAGCGGCTGCGGCTCGAGCGCAAGCTTTTCGTAGAGCGCCGCCTCCTGGGGCGCGAGGCCGGTCGCCATCGCGTCAGGCAGGCCCGTGCGCACGGCGAAGCGGCCGTCCTGGCGGCCCGGAAACGAGGCCCGCAACTGCCGCTCGAGCACCGGCAGGATCGCGTCGGGCCAGAGATGCGCGGCGAGGCTCAAGGGCATCAACCGGCGCGGGCCAAGAACCATGCCTGAATCGAGACCCGCCTCGTCGAGCCGCAGCTCAGAATCGCCGCCCAAGCCGAAGGTGTGCATCGCCACCGCCTCGACCATGGTGCGGTAGCGGCCGACTGTGGCGCCCTCGGCGTCGAGCCGGGGATGGCCGCCGTCGAGCACGGCGATGTCGGTGGTGGTGCCGCCGATGTCGGAAACCACGGCATTGTCGAGACCGGTGAGGTGGCGGGCGCCGACCAGGCTTGCCGCCGGACCCGACAGGATGGTCTCGATCGGCCTCAGCAGCGCCTCGTCCGAAGAAATCAGCGCACCGTCGCCGCGCACCACCATCAGCGGCGCGTGGATGCCGCGGCGGGTCAGATAGCCGCTGGTGGCGTCGATCAGCCGGGCGACCATGGAGATCAGCCTTGCGTTCAGAAGCGTGGTCAGCGCCCGGCGCGGGCCGCCGAGCCGGGACGACAGATCATGGCTGCAGGTCACCGGCAGCGATGTTCTCCTGCGGATCAGGTCGCGCGCGGCGATCTCGTGCGCCGGATTGCGCACGGCGAAATAACCGGCGACCGCCACCGCCGCCACGTCCTTCTTCAAGGCATCAAGACGGTCTTCCAGCGCCGACAGATCGAGCGGGGTTTCGCGGCCGTGCACGTCATGGCCGCCCGGCAGATAGATCACCGGATCGCTGCCGAGCGCTTCGGCCAGGCCGTCGCGCTTGAGATCCTCGGGGGAAAAGCCGATCATCACCAGGCCGGCGCGGCCGCCCTGCCCCTCGACCAGCGCATTGGTGGCGAGCGTCGTCGACAGCGACACCAGCCGGATGCGCGCGGTGGCGCCGCCGATCTCCGACAGCACCGTTTCCACCGCGCCGGACACGCCGACGGCGAGATCGTGCCGGGTGGTCAGCGCCTTGGCCGAGGCGATGACGCCCTCGCTTTCGCTGTAGAGCACGGCATCGGTGTAGGTGCCGCCGGTGTCGATGCCGAGAAAGAGAGGAGATGTCATGGCCACGGGTCCCATCAAGCGCTCCGGGCCGTCCCGGAGCCTGAAAGCCTCATAAGGCGGATTTGGCGGGGACGCCACCATCTTCGCCGCCGGGCGGGGACAGCGTCCCTGCCGCGCGCGCCAGGGAAGACCCGCCGCTACCGGCGGCTCACCCGCATCGGCAGGCCGCCTTCGGGCTGGGTGGTGAGCTTCTGCACCGGCCAGGGCTTGGTCTCGGCCACGCAGTCGAACCGGTATTCGGAGAGAAGCACGCCGAGCGCGATCACGGCCTCCTGCAGCGCGAAGGTGGCGCCGATGCAGATGCGCGGCCCGACGCCGAAGGGGAGATACTGGAAGCGGTCGATGCTGCCGCGGTTCTCGGGCAGGAAGCGCGAGGGGATGAAGGCGCCTGGCCGGTCCCACAGCTTGGTGTGGCGGTGCAGCGTCCAGGGCATCACCAGCACCGTGGTGCCCGCCTCGATGGTCACGGTCTCGCCCTTGCCGTTGTCCCAGCGGTCGTCCGCGATGGCAGCGCGGTTGATCGACGGCGCCGGCGGATAGAGCCGCATCGCCTCCTCGAAGGCCGCCCGCGTCCACGGCATCAGGTCGAGCCACTTGACCGGATCGGGCTCTCTTGCAAGCACCGCATCGATCTCGGCCTCCACCATCGCCCGGTCGGTGGGCGAATTCGCCAGGCAATAGAGCGTCCAGCCGAGCGCGCGGGCCGTGGTCTCGTGGCCGGCGCCGATGAAGGTGATGATGTTGTCCTCGATCTCGTCGATGGTGAGCCCGTCGGGGCCCTGGAGACGGATCAGCAGGGTGAGGAAATCCTCGGGCGCGGCGTCCGGGTCGGTGCGCATCAGATGCTCGCGGTCGGCCATGGTCTGCTTGACGATGTTCCTGAACTTGGCCAGCACGCCCTTGCCGAACATCCGGCGGATGCGCGGCACCCAGGACGGCGCCTTGAGCAGGTCCATCGGATCCACCCGGCCCATGGTCGACAAGAGCTTCTCGATGTCGCCGGCGAATTCCGCCTCGGTTCCGGCGACCTGGCCCGAGAACAGGGTGGCGGCGAGAATGTCGAAGGTGAGCTCGGTCATGTCGATGGCGATGTCGCGGACCGCGCCGGTCCTGGCCGCGGCCTCGTAGCGCGGGGTGAAGGCGCGCGACTGCTCCAGCATCTGTGCGGCGAAGCCCTGGGCGTGGCGCGGGGTGAACACCGGCGCCATCGCCTTTCGCGAGCGCCGCCAGGTCTCGCCCTCGGCGGTGAGCAGGCCGTCACGCAGGATCGGCCTCAGAATGAGCTGCCGGATCGTCGCCATGCGGTAGTTCTTCGCATTGTCGACCAGGACGTGGCGCACCAGACCGGGGTGGTTGGCGATCAGCGTGCGCTCGTTGAAGAACTTGGTCTTCATCCATTCCAGCCGGAAGGACGGCTCGCCCCAGAGCTCGAGCGGATTGCGCATGACGGTGCGGATGATCTCGAAGCGCGAGGGTGGCGTCGTGCGCGGCACCGGCGCCGGCGGCACGAAGGGATGGGCGATGACGGACATGAACTCTTCCTCTGTGGTTCCGGCCTTGCCGGGCCTGACAGGCGACGTGTCGCCCCGGACCCGCGGCGCGCGCCCGGGGTATCGGGAGTTTGGGTTCACGCCGGCCCATCCCCATATATGCATTCCAAAACCCACAATTCCATGGCGGCGCGGATTTGGTTTTCACCACCCGCCCGCCTATACTGGAAGTTCGACGACGCGGTGATTCGTTGCCGCATTTCCCATCTTTTCCGCCCGGCACCGCCGCTCTGGATCGAAAGACCTGCATGATGAACGATACGCCCGAGACAATCCCGACCGTGGAGGCCGAATATGGCGCCGAATCGATCAAGGTTCTCAAGGGCCTGGATGCCGTGCGCAAGCGGCCGGGCATGTATATCGGCGACACCGATGACGGCTCCGGCCTGCATCACATGGTCTACGAAGTGGTCGACAACGCCATCGACGAGGCGCTCGGCGGCTACGCGGACCGCGTCACGGTGACGCTGAATGCGGACGGATCGGTGACGGTCACCGACAACGGCCGCGGCATTCCCACCGATATTCACCAGGGCGAGGGCATTTCGGCGGCCGAAGTGATCATGACGCAGCTTCATGCCGGCGGCAAGTTCGACCAGAACTCCTACAAGGTGTCCGGCGGCCTGCACGGCGTCGGCGTCTCGGTGGTCAACGCGCTGTCGGTCTGGCTCAAGCTGGTGGTCCGGCGCAAGGGCAAGATCCACGAGATCCGCTTCACCCATGGCGTGGCCGATGCGCCGCTTCGGGTGCTTGGCGATTGCGGCGACGAGACCGGCACCGAAGTGACCTTCATGCCGAGCTCCGAAACCTTCACGATGATCGATTTCGACTTCGGCACGCTCGAGCATCGCTTGCGGGAACTGGCGTTCCTCAATTCCGGCGTCCGCATCCTGCTCGCCGACAAGCGCCATTCCGACGTCAAGGAGCTGGAGCTGTTCTATGACGGCGGGCTGGAGGCCTTCGTGCGCTATCTCGACCGGTCGAAGAAGCCGCTGGTGGTCGATCCGGTGACGCTGCTTGGCGAAAAGGACGGCATCACCGTCGAACTCGCCATGTGGTGGAACGACAGCTACCACGAGAACGTGCTGTGCTTCACCAACAACATTCCGCAGCGCGACGGCGGCACCCACATGGCCGGCTTCCGCGCGGCGCTGACCCGGCAGATGGTGTCCTATGCCGATACCTCTGGCATGACCAAGAAAGAGAAGGTCACGCTCACCGGCGACGATTGCCGCGAAGGCCTGACCGCGGTGCTCTCGGTCAAGGTGCCTGATCCGAAATTCTCCTCGCAGACCAAGGACAAGCTGGTCTCCTCCGAGGTCCGTCCGGTTGTCGAGAACCTGGTCAACTCGACGCTCAGCGCCTGGCTCGAGGAGCACCCCGCCGAAGCCAAGACGCTGGTGGGCAAGGTGATCGAGGCGGCCGCCGCCCGCGAGGCCGCCCGCAAGGCGCGCGAACTGACCCGGCGCAAGGGCGCGCTCGACATTTCCTCGCTGCCCGGCAAGCTGGCCGACTGCTCGGAAAAGGATCCGGCCAAGTCTGAACTGTTCCTGGTCGAGGGCGATTCGGCAGGCGGATCGGCCAAGCAGGGCCGCTCGCGCGAGAACCAGGCGATCCTGCCGCTCCGCGGCAAGATCCTCAATGTCGAGCGGGCCCGCTTCGACAAGATGCTGTCGAGCCAGGAAATCGGCACGCTGATCACCGCGCTCGGCACCGGCATCGGCAAGGACGAATTCAACGCCGACAAGCTGCGCTACCACAAGATCATCATCATGACCGACGCCGACGTGGACGGCGCGCATATCAGGACCCTGCTTCTGACCTTCTTCTTTCGGCAGATGCCACAGCTCATCGAGCGCGGCCATCTCTATATCGCCCAGCCGCCGCTCTACAAGGTGTCGCGCGGCAAGTCCGGCCAGTATCTGAAAGACGAGAAGGCCATGGAGGACTATCTGGTCACAAGCGGGCTGGATGAGGCGTCGCTGGAACTCTCCACCGGCGAAGTGCGCATCGGCGCCGATCTCCGGGACACCATCACCGATGCGCTGAGGATGCGGGCGCTGCTGGAAGGCCTGCATTCGCGCTACGACCACTCAGTCATCGAGCAGGCGGCGATCGCCGGCGCGCTCGATCCGGAACGGGTCAACGATGCGGCCACGTCGGAAGCCATGGCCGCGGAAGTGGCGCGGCGGCTCGACATGATCTCTGAGGAATCCGAGCGCGGTTGGTCCGGCGCGCCGACGGACAATGGAGGCTTGCGGTTCGAGCGCGTTGTGCGCGGCGTCAAGGAATCGGTGCATATCGACGCCGGTCTGATCGGCAGCCAGGATGCGCGGCTGATCGACCAGATGAACGCCAAGCTGCGCGACGTCTACACCGAGCCGCCGGTGCTGCGGCGCAAGGAGGGCGGGACGCAGATCTCCGGACCGCGCGACCTGCTCAAGGCGGTGTTCGCGGTGGGCCGCAAGGGCCTGACGCTGCAGCGCTACAAGGGCTTGGGCGAGATGAACGCCGAGCAGTTGTGGGAGACCACGCTCGATCCGCATGCCCGCTCACTGCTGCAGGTGCGGGTCAACGACGCGGTGGACGCCGACAGCCTGTTCTCGCGCCTGATGGGCGACGAGGTCGAGCCGCGGCGCGAATTCATCCAGGAGAATGCGCTTTCGGTCGCCAACCTGGACATCTGACCGGATTCATTCGCAAACGACACACGCCGTCGCCCCGGACCGGAGCGGCGGCGTTTCTCTGTCTTGCGGCATGATCGCCGTCAGCCGCGGCCCTTCCAGGGCACCAGCCATTTCTCGGCCATGCGGATCAGGATATCGATGCCGTAGCCGATGATGCCGATCAGGATGATGCCGAGGATGACGATGTCGGTGAGCTGGAACTTGGACGCGTTGACGATCATCATGCCCAGGCCCCGGTCGGCGGCGACCAGTTCGGCGGCGACCACGGTGCCCCAGCAGACGCCCATGGCGACACGCGCGCCGGTGAAGATCTCCGGCAGCGAGTTGGGCACGATCACGTGCCAGAGGATCTGCCATTTCGAGGCGCCCAGCGAATAGGCCGCATGCACCTTGGAAATCCGCACGCCCGACACGCCGGCGCGCGCGGCGATGGTCATGATCCACAGCGCCGCCAGGAACAGAAGGATGATCTTGCCCTCCTCGCCGATGCCGAACCAGATGATGATCAGCGGAATCAGCGCGAGCGGCGGCACCGGGCGCATGAATTCGACGATCGGGTCGAACCAGCCGCGGAACCAGTTGGACAGGCCCATGGCGTAGCCCAGCGGGATGCCGAGAATGCTGCCGATAACAAAGCCGCCGATGACCCGGCCCAACGAATAGCCCAGATGCTCCCACAGCGAGACGTTCTTGTAGCCTTCGGACGCGATCTCGCCCAGGCGCGCCACCACGGCCTCGGGCGCGGGAAGCCAGATCGGCTCCATCTGCCAGCCCTTGTCGGGCTTGATCGACAGGCTGCCCTTGGAGGTCATGGTGATCTCTCCATCGGCGAAGCGGAGGGTGTCGCCCGGCGCGATCGGCTGGCCGTCGATGGCGATCACGCTGTAGCCGTCCTCCTCGCCGCCGGTGTCGTTTTCATTGGGGCGGGCGAGAACCGAGCGCCAGGCGCCAATCTTGAGTGCGTCGTCCATGGCGAAGCCCGCCTGATCGGCCGGCAGTTCCGGCAGCGGCACGTCCTCGCCCACCCGGTAGACCCGCATGTAAACGGTGGCCTCGTCGGTCTCGCCCGCGGCGTTGCGGGCGGTGTAGGCGAAGCTGGAGTCGCCGACGAAGGGGCCGGGCACATGCAGCGGCGTGATCGCAGAGCCGGTGAAGGCGCCCCAGATGGCGAACAGGGCGATGATGGAGACGACGGAGGCGAAGCGGTTGGGCGACACCGCGCTCTCGTCGCCGAAGGTGACGGTCTTGAGGCTGGCGAAATCATGGAGGTGATGCCTTTTGCGCTCCCAGAACCGGTAGGCGACAAAGGCCAACGCGAAGATGGCGACATAAAGCAGGAGAACGATCACGCCGGCTCCTCCTGGCGACCCATGATTTCCTCTTCCATGTCCCAGATCATGCCGAGGATCTCCTCCCGGCGCTCGGCGAATTCGCGCTCCTTCTTGACCGACCGCAGATCGCGGCCGACGCCCATCTCGGCGAAGGGGAGACGGTATTCCTTGTGGATCCGGCCCGGACGCGGCGCCATCACCAGGAGCCGTTCGCCCAAGAGCAGCGCCTCCTCGACCGAATGGGTGATGAGGATGATGGTCTTGCCGGTTTCCTTCCACAGCTTGAGCACCAGGCCCTGCATCTTCTCGCGCGTCAGCGCGTCGAGCGCGCCGAGCGGCTCGTCCATCAGGATGACGTCGGGGTCATTGGCCAGGCAGCGGGCCAGCGCCACGCGCTGCTGCATGCCGCCCGAGAGTTCGTAGATCATCTTGTCGCCGAAATCCTGAAGACCCACCGTGCGCAGAAGGTTCTCGACGACCGGCCCGGTCTCGGACGACGGCCGGCCAGCCATGTCGGGGCCGAAGGAGATGTTGCGGCGCACGTTCATCCATTCGAACAGCGCCCCCTGCTGGAACACCATGCCGCGCTCGGGTCCAGGCCCGGTGACGGTCTTGCCGTTGAGCGTGACCTTGCCGTCGGTCGGCGCGAGAAATCCGGCGACGATGTTGAGGAGCGTGGTCTTGCCGCAGCCCGAAGGCCCCAGCACCGCCAGCAGCTCGCCCTTGGCGAGCTCCAGCGACACGTTCTTGAGCGCCTGGACCGAGCCGTCATTGGGCAGGTCGAAACGCATGGATAGGTCGTCGATCACCAGGTTGCCCATGGCTGCTCCAATCATTGGGACACGTGTGCCGCGGACGCGCGGCCGGGCGAAATCCGTCCGGCCGCGCGCTGATCGGGGGCTGGCTTACATCTGCGATGCAGCCTGGAGCGGGCCGGTGTTGACGGCGCCGTCATAGGTCTCGCGGGCTTCAGGGATATTGCCCTGTTCCTTGAAGAAGTCACCGACGGCCTTGAGGAAGGCCGGCGTGGCGCCGCCCAGCCATTTCTCGGACAGTTGTTCCTCGAGGGTGGGGAACTGGAAGCCCTTCAACGTGTCGGCGGCGTCCGCCTCGCTCATGCCGGCGTCCTGGGCGATGACCGGCAGCATTTCCGCCGAATCCGTCAGCCATTTGGCGTTCATGTCGGCGGTGACCTTGAGGAACTTGGCGAGGACCTCGGCATTCTCGGCGGCAAAGGTAGCCGAGACCGAGGTGACGTCATAGACGGAGATGCCGATCTCGTCCTTCTCGGCGCCGGTCAGCAGCACATTGCCGTGTTCCTGCGCGCGGCGCAGCGAACCGCCCCAGCCGCAGAACATGTCGAGGCTGCCCTGGGCAAAGGCTGCCGCGCCGTCCGGCGGTGCCATATCGACGATCTCCATGGTCGAGACATCGACGCCGAAATGCTCCATCTGCTTGAGGAAGCCGTAATGCGCCGCGGTGCCGACGGGAACCGCGACCTTCTTGCCCTCGAGCTCCTTGGCGTTGTCCTTGGTGATCTCGAGATCCGTCTTGACCACGCAGTTGTCGTTGTCGTTGTAGACCACGGCAATGTCTGCAACCTGCAGGTCCTGGCCGGCGGAGGTGGCGACCACGAAGGGCGGCACGCCCTGGCTCACGGAAATCTGGACGTCGCCGGAGGCCATGGCGGCGGACATGGCCGTGCCGGCGTCAAACGACTTCCAGTTCACCTTCATGCCGAGCGCCTCGTCGTAAAGGCCCTTGGCCTTGGCGTACTGGAACGGCATCGGCCATTCGAGGAAGTAGGCGACGGTGATTTCTTCGGCCTTGGCGGCCGATGCGGTGGCCACCATTGCGATGCCGGCCAACAATGCGGAAATTCCTGATGCTGATCTCATGTCATGCTCCCTGTCCGGGCCAGCGGTGCGCGGGCCGTTCGATTGCACTATATCGCCGGACAGACTTCTGTCTGCGGCACTGTTCCCGTCTTCTTGGCAGTTTTTAAAATGTTTATATCGCGCCAAGGCGTTGAAGTCGATCAAGTTGGCCGTCAAACCCATAGCGCCACATTGACAAACCGCATTGTACCAGTTTTGTCTGAGGTGCACAGGCCGTTGGTTTCGTTTGCTAATTTTCTGGCCATATGCCTAAGCATCCACTGGCCCTATTCTCTTGCCAGGAACTTCGGCGATGGTTCAGTCGCCAAGGCTCCGCTCATCCTCATTCTCCCGGGAGGGACCGCTCATGAACCTGCCCATCCAGCCCAACGACATCCAGGCGGTCATCGAGGCCGATCGGGCCCATGTCTGGCACCACCTGATCCAGCACAAGCCGTTCGAGACCATCGATCCGCGCATCATGGTCGAGGGCCGCGGCATGCGGGTCTGGGACGCGACAGGCAGGGAGCACCTGGACGGCGTCTCGGGCGGCGTCTGGACGGTCAATGTCGGCTACGGACGCGAAAGCATCGCCAATGCGGTGCGCGACCAACTGGTCAAGATGAACTATTTCGCCAACTCCGCGGGCTCGATCCCCGGGGCGCTGTTCGCCCAGAAGCTGATCGAGAAGATGCCCGGCATGAGCCGCGTCTATTATTCGAATTCCGGATCGGAGGCCAACGAGAAGGCCTTCAAGATGATCCGCCAGATCTCGCACCGGCACCATGGCGGCCGCAAATACAAGATCCTCTACCGCGACCGCGACTATCACGGCACGACGCTTGCCGCGCTGTCGGCCGGCGGGCAGCCGCAGCGGGTTGAGCAGTACGGACCGCTGGCGCCCGGCTTCGTGATGGTGCCGCATTGCCTGGAATACCGCAGCCAGTTCCCCGACGCCGAAAGCTACGGCCTGGCCGCGGCCAACGCCATCGAGGAGGTGATCCTGCGCGAGGGTCCCGACACGGTGGGCGGGCTCTGCCTTGAGCCGATCACCGCCGGCGGCGGCGTCATCACCCCGCCCGCAGGCTACTGGGAGCGGGTGCAGGAGATCTGCTCCAAGTACCAGATCCTTCTGCATATCGACGAGGTCGTCTGCGGCGTGGGCCGTACCGGGGCCTGGTTCGGCTACCAGCATTACGGCGTCAAGCCGGACTTCGTCACCATGGCGAAGGGCGTGGCCTCGGGCTATGCCGCGATCTCCTGCACGGTCACCACGGAAGCCGTGTTCGAGATGTTCAAGGACGATCCGTCCGACCCGATGTCCTATTTCCGCGACATCTCGACCTTCGGCGGCTGCGCCGCCGGTCCCGCGGCGGCGCTCGAGAACATGCGCATCGTCGAGGACGAGAAGCTGATCGAGAACACGCAGGCGATGGGGGCGCGGATGATGGACAATCTTCGCGCGCTGCAGGACAAGCACGCCGTGATCGGCGACGTGCGCGGCAAGGGCCTGTTCATCGGCGCGGAGCTGGTGAGCGACCGGACGTCGCGGGAGCCTGCCGAGGAAAAGAGGGTGCAGGCTGTGGTGGCCGACTGCATGGCCCAGGGTGTCATCATCGGCGCCACCAACCGCTCGCTGCCCGGCTTCAACAACACGCTGTGCTTCTCGCCGGCGCTGATAGCTACCGCCAATGACATCGACCAGATCACCGACAGCGTCGACAAGGCGCTGACGAAGGTGTTCGGATAGGCCGGCCACCCGGCTTGGAAGGGTCCCGCACCGGAGGGGCAGGGCATTCGTCCGCCTGCCCCTTTCGCCTGGCTAAGTCTGTCGATATGCTGGCGAAAACCGGCTGGGCGATCGAATGTCGATTCCGATAGACACCTTTTTCCTCGATCCGAAGTTCGAGGGAACACTGCAGCAGAAGATCCAGAGGATGATCAGCGAGGGCGTGCTCGCCGGGCGCTTTATTCCCGGGGCGAAGCTGCCGTCGAGCCGCAAGCTGGCCGCTCATCTTGCGATCAGCCGCATCACCGTGACGCTGGCCTACAGCGAACTGGTGTCGGACGACTACCTCGTCGCCAAGGGACGCTCGGGCTATTACGTCTCGCCGACCGCGCCGCAGCGCAGCCGGTTCGACGCGCCCAAGGGCGTGATCGCCGACCGGGTCGACTGGAACCGCGCCATCGGCCAGCGCTTCTCGGGCCAAGTCCTGGTCGAAAAGCCGGTGGACTGGCGCAGCTACCCCTATCCCTTCATCTACGGCCAGGCGGACGAGCGGATCTTCGATCACTCCAACTGGCGGCAATGCGCGCTGCAGGCGCTGGGCAAGCGCGAATTCGCGACCGTGACCGCCGACAGCTACGAGCGCGACGACCCCGAACTGGTCAAGTATATCGCGCTCAACTCGCTACCGCGGCGCGGCATCCAGGCCAAGCCCGAGCAGATCCTGATCACCATGGGCGGGCAGAACGCGCTGTGGCTGGCGGCCCAGGTGCTGCTCAACCAGCGGCGCACGGCGGTGATGGAGAATCCCGGCTATCCGGGGCTGAGGGTGGCGCTCAACCTGGCGCGCTGCAACGTGGTCAATGTCCCGGTCGACCATGCTGGCATGCGGCTCGATGCGCTGCCGGCGGAGACCGACGTGGTGTTCACCACGCCCAGCCATCATTGCCCGACCAGCGTGACGATGCCGCTCGAGCGGCGGCAGGAGTTGCTGAGAATGGCGTCGCGCGACGATTTCCTGATCGTCGAGGACGACTACGAATTCGAGATGTCGTTCCTCAACCCGCCGGCGCCGGCGCTCAAATCGCTCGATGAGGAAGGCCGGGTGATCTATGTCGGCTCGTTCTCGAAATCGCTATTTCCGGGATTGAGGCTTGGCTACATGGTGGGCTCCGAGACCTTCATCCGCGAGGCGCGCGCGCTGCGCATGGTCATCGTCCGGCACCCGCCCGGACATCTGCAGCGGACAGTCGCGAATTTCCTGTCGCTCGGCCATTTCGACGCGCTGGTGGCGCGCATGGGCCAGACCTACCGGCGCCGCCGCGAGGTGATGCAGGAGGCGATCGACCGGCGCGGGCTGCACATCGCCGGATCGGACGTGTCGGGCGGCTCGAGCTTCTGGATGCAGACACCGGACGGGATCGACGCGCGCGACCTGGCGCAGGCGCTCAAGCAGCGCGGCGTGCTGATCGAGCCCGGGCATTTCTTCTTCGAGAACCCCGAGGACGGCAGACGCTTTTTCCGGATCGCCTATTCCTCGATCGACAGCACAAGGATCCCGGGCGGGATCGACATCATCGCCGACACGATCGAAGAGTTCGGCCGCACATGAAAAGGGCCACGCCGAAGCGTGGCCCTGTTTACTGCGGTCCCGCGCCTTGGCTCAGACGGCGCCCTGCTGCGGGCGCATGTCATCGCGGCTGATGCCGGCAACGACCACCGGCTTCTTCATGGCGTCGCGGCGGAAGGGTTCGCCCAGTTCCTGGTTGAGCAGCACCTCGATGAAGGTGGTCTCGCCATGCTGCATCTGCCGCTCGACGGCCTTGGCGAGTTCCTCGGTCAAGCCCTGCTGGTCCCGGACCACGACCCCTCTGGCGCCGCAGGCCTCGGCGATCTTCGCATAGGACGTGTCGCGGTCGAGCTCGGTGCCGACAAAATTGTTGTCGTACCAGAGCGTGGTGTTGCGCTTCTCCGCACCCCACTGGTAGTTGCGGAAGATCACCATGGTGATCGCCGGCCAGTTCTCGCGGCCGCAGGCGGTCATCTCGTTCATGGAAATGCCGAAGGCGCCGTCGCCGGCAAAGCCCACCACCGGAACGTCGGGCTGGCCGATCTTGGCGCCGAGGATCGACGGGAAACCGTAGCCGCAGGGCCCGAACAGGCCGGGAGCCAGATATTTGCGGCCCTGTTCGAAGGTCGGATAGGCATTGCCGATGGCGCAGTTGTTGCCGATGTCGGACGAAATGATGGCGTCCTTGGGCAGTCCGGCCTGGATGGCGCGCCAGGCCTGGCGCGGCGACATCAGGTCGGCGTCGCGTTGGCGCGATTCCTCGTTCCACACCGTGCCCGGATCGTCATCCTCGTGGTCGAGCGAGGAGAGTTCCTGCGCCCAGCGCGACTTGGTGAGCGACACCAGGTTGCGGCGGTCCTCGCGGCCGGCGTCGCCGGCGCCTTCGGAGAGCTGCGCCAGGAGCGCGCGCGCCACCTTGGCGGCGTCGCCCTCGATGCCGACGGTAACCTTCTTGGTAAGGCCGATGCGGTCGGCATTGATGTCGACCTGGATGACCTCGGCGTTCTTGGGCCAGTAGTCGATGCCGTAGCCCGGCAGCGTCGAGAACGGGTTGAGCCTTGTGCCGAGCGCCAGCACGACATCGGCCTTGGCGATCAGCTCCATGGCCGCCTTCGAGCCGTTGTAGCCGAGCGGGCCGACGGCGAGCGGGTGCGAGCCGGGGAAGCTGTCATTGTGCTGGTAGTTCGAGCAAACCGGCGCATCGAGGCGTTCGGCGAGCTTGACGAGATCGGGGATTGCGCCCGACAGCACCACGCCGGCGCCCGACAGGATGACCGGAAAACTCGCCTTGGAGAGCAGCTCGGCGGCCTTGGCGATTGCCTGCTCGCCGCCGGCGGGGCGCTCGAAGCGCACCATCTGCGGCAGTTCGACATCGATCACCTGGGTCCACATGTCGCGCGGAATGTTCATCTGCGCCGGCGCCGAGCCGCGCCAGGCCTTCATGATGACGCGGTTCAGGACTTCGGGAATGCGGGAGGGATCGCGGACCTCTTCCTGGTAGCAGACGCAATCGGCAAACAGCCGCATCTGCTCCATTTCCTGGAAACCGCCCTGGCCGATGGTCTTGTTGGCCGCCTGCGGCGTGATCAGCAGCATCGGCGTGTGGTTCCAGTAGGCGGTCTTGACCGGGGTCACGAAGCCGGTGACGCCGGGGCCATTCTGGGCGATCGCCATCGCCATCTTGCCGGTGGTGCGGATATAGCCGTCGCACATCAGCCCGGCATTGGTCTCGTGGGCGCAATCCCAGAAGGTGATCCCGGCCTTGGGGAAGAGATCCGACACCGGCATCATCGCGGAGCCGATGATGCCGAAGGCATGCTCGATTCCGTGCATCTGCAGAACTTTGACGAAAGCTTCCTCGGTGGTCATTTTAGGCATGGCGCAATCCTCCTTGTTGACGACAAGAACCACAACTGGCCCGATCGCCTCTAGTGCCAGTTTGACGGCTTGGCTACGCCAGATCAATCCGCCTGACGCCGCATCCGGCGCGCGGGCCAGAACGGCGGCTCATTCGCCTGCGAGCACGGAGCGCGGAGCCGCGGCGACCTCGGGCGTAGAGCTTGCTGCGTCTCGCGCGCAATGGGCGATGATCGCGGCGATGTGGCGGCAATCATCCACGGAGAATGTCAGCGGCAGGCGCATATCGAACAGGGTCGACAGCACATGGTCGGTTTCGGGCAGGAGCTGCGGATCGACATATTTCCAACTGTGATGGGTGGAGGTGAAGGCCACCGGATCGGGCGCGCCGAACCATTTCAGCTCCACGCCGAGCGCCCTGCAGGCGGCGACGAAGGCTTCCGACCGGGATCGCGACAGGCCGGGCAGCCGGAACTGGATCGAACTGCCGACATAACGCTCGGCCTCGGGACGCCGGGGCAGGACCAGGCCCCCGACCGCGGAGAGGCCGTCCTCCACCGCGCGGTAGCGTTCGTTCCAGCGGGCGATGCTGCTCTCCAGGCGTTCGAGCTGCGGCAGCAGGATGGCGGCGCGCAGATTGTCCATGCGGCCCGACATGTTGGGCGTCTCGAGCCGCACCCGCTCGAAGATTTCGGGCGAAGGGGCTGCGCCATGACGCTCATAGAGCATGTAGGAGCCCGAGAGCAGGATGGCGCGGGCCATGAAGTCCGGGTCGTCGGAGGTGAGCAGGCCGCCCTCGCCGGAGTTGAGATGCTTGTAGGTCTGGGTCGAGAAACAGCCGGCGAGGCCGAAATTGCCGCTCTTGCGGCCGTTCCAGGCCGCACCCATGGTGTGGGCGCAGTCCTCGATCAGGATCATTTCATAGTGGCGGACGAGATCGGCGAGCCGGTCCATGTCGGCCAGGTGCCCGCGCATGTTGGACAGGAGCAGGAACCGCGCGCCGGTGGCGCGGGCCTTGCGCTCGAGGTCGTCGAGATCGATCACCAGCTCCTCGGTGATCTCGACAAGGACCGGCTTGCCGCCGGCCGAGGCGATGGCGCCGGGCACCGGGGCGAGGGTGAAGGCGTTGGTGAGCACGCTCTCGCCCTGGGCGAGGCCCGCGGCGCGGAGCGCGATCGCCATGGCGTAGCCGCCCGAGGCGCAGGCCAGGCAATAGCGCGCGCCCTGATAGAGCGCATAGGCCTGCTCGAGTTCGGAGGCCTTGGAGAGTTCACCGGCGGCGGTGTTGTAGCGGTGCAGCCGGCCGGATCGCAGAATCTCGGCGGCGGCCGCGATGACGGTGTCATCGAGCGCTTCCTGCTGGGTAAAACTGCCCGTGAATGGCTGCAACGGCTTGGCTCCCTGAGCGTGTGGCACCTGATGGCTTAGAAGCAGGCCGGGGCCGGCGCTACTGCCAGTTCCGCGTCATGCATAGGGACAAGGCCGGTTCCGCCGGGCCTTCGCCACGCCGGTGACCGGGCGCAGACGCCCCGAATTCGCAGGCTCTGTTGTTGCAATGCAACAAAAGCGTGATAGGCTCGTTTACCATTTTGCGCGCTGCAACAGGTCAGACTCGTTAAAGGTTATGGCCTCATGATAGCGTTAACCGGGCAGCCTGTGCTGTCGGAAACCGAGGCTAAACGTCATGTTCTACCAGATGTACGAGCTTAATCATGCGGCCGTGGCGCCGATGCGCGCCTATGCCGACGCGATGCGCCTGGCCTTCCGAAATCCGATCAACCCGCTGTCGCACACACCGCTGGGGCGCGCGATGGGCGCAGGCTTCGAGCTGTTCGAGCGCACCACCCGCCGCTACGGCAAGCCGGCCTTTGGGCTGGACCAGACCTCGCTCAACACCGGCAAGGTCTCCGTGCACGAGAAGATCGTCTGGTCGCGGCCGTTCTGCAACCTCATCCATTTCGAGCGGGCGCTTCCCGACAATCACCGGCCCGATCCGAAGATCCTGATCGTGGCGCCGATGTCGGGCCACTACGCGACCCTGCTGCGCGGCACGGTGGAAACCCTGCTGCCCAAGGCCGAAGTCTACATCACCGACTGGACCGACGCCCGCATGGTGCCGGTGACCGAGGGCCGTTTCGACCTCGACGACTATATCGACTACGTCATCTCCATGCTGCATGCGCTCGGCCCCGACACCCATGTGATCGCGGTGTGCCAGCCTTCCGTGCCGGTCCTGGCCGCGGTGGCGGTGATGGAGGAGAGCGGCGACACCTTCGCGCCGTCGTCGATGACGCTGATGGGCGGGCCGATCGACACGCGCATCAACCCGACCGGCGTCAACGAGCTGGCGCAGGCCAAGCCGATCGAATGGTTCGAGGACAATGTGATCATGCAGGTACCCTGGCCGCTGCCGGGATTTTCCCGGTCGGTCTATCCGGGATTCCTGCAATTGTCCGGCTTCATGTCGATGAATCTCGACCGCCACATGATCGCGCAGAAGGACTTCTACCTGCACCTGGTCAAGGATGACGGCGATTCGGCCGAGCGTCACCGCGATTTCTACGACGAATATCTCGCCGTCATGGATCTGACCGCGGAATTCTACCTGCAGACCGTCGACACCGTGTTCATCAAGCATTCCCTGCCCAAGGGCGAGATGCTGCATCGCGGCCGCAAGGTGGACACCACTGCCATCCGCAGCGTGGCGCTGCTGACCGTCGAGGGCGAGAACGACGATATTTCGGGCCTCGGCCAGACCGAGGCGGCGCAGACCATCTGCACCAACATCCCCCAGGACATGCGGCACCACTACGTGCAGCCGAAAGTGGGCCATTACGGCGTCTTCAACGGCTCGCGTTTCCGCTCGGAGATCGCGCCGCGGATCCTCGACTTCATCCGCACCCATGCCCGCGCCAACCGCAGCAAGAAGACTGCGCCGAAGCTCATCAAGGGCGGCCGCAGCGACTGAAAGCCCATCCCCGGGGATGCGCAAGCGCGCTCCGGGGCTTCGGGACAGGTCATGCCCGGCGGCGCGCGAGCGGATCCGCCCGGGCGCTGGGCGGCCTTTGCCTCAAAGTTTAGCGGTCGAATATTGTCCCGTTAAAACAAGGAAATATCCGTTTCCTGCGGGCGTTTTCTTGAATCGCGCCCGGGTCCATACCACATCAAAAACACAAGGGAACGATCCCCGCTTCCCTTACCGAGATGAGGTTGAGACTTATGACACAGACCGCATTGATCCGTCCCGCATGGACGCCGGCGACCATCGCCCTGATGGTTCTGGGCTTCATGGTTTTCTGGCCTCTCGGCCTGGCCATGCTCGCCTATATCATCTGGGGTGACCGGCTCGACGCGTTCAAGGCCGATGTCAACCGCGCCACCGACAATTTTGCGGGCTCGTTCCGCAGGAACCGCCACGGCATGCGCACCGCCGGCAGCGGCAATGCCGCCTTCGATGAATGGCGCGACGCCGAACTGTCGCGGCTCGACGAAGAGCGCAAGAAGCTCGACGAGATGCGCCGCGAATTCGACCAGCACATGCGCGACCTGCGTATGGCGCGTGACCGCGAGGAATTCGACCGGTTCATGGCCAAGCGCGAGGCGAGCCAGAACAGGGCCCGCACGTCCGGCTCTGTTCCCGAAATCGACGGCTGATCGCCAGACCTGGCGACACAGGGCGGCGTCCCCCTCGGGACGCCGCCTTTTTCTTGCCCGGACCACCCCATTTTCAGCCTTGCAGCCCCGGCGAATCGGATAAAAAGCAGCCCATGTTCGGATTTGGCCGCCCCACCGCAAAAATCTCCGCGCCCCGCCCCGCGGCGGTCACGGTCAATGGCCGCGACCTGCCGCTGACCATCCGCGAGAACGCGCGGGCGACGCGGATGACGCTGAGGATCGAGCCGGGCGGCCAGGCGCTGAAACTCACCATCCCGAAGGGACTGCCGGGCCGGGAAATCCATGACTTTCTCACCCGCCACCATGGCTGGCTGATGACGAAGCTGGCGCGCGTGACCGAAAGCGGGCCGCTGGCGCAGGACAAGACCATCCCGATCCGCGGCGTCGATCACCGCATCGAGATGACCGGCAGGCTGCGCGGGCTGGCCGAGGAGATCGAGATCGACGGCATCGCCACGCTGAGGGTGTCGGGATCGCCCGAACATGTCGGCCGGCGCGTCTCCGACCATCTCAAGCGCGTGGCGAAACTGGAGCTGGACGCCATGGTGCGGACGCATGCGGCGACGCTCGGCCGGCCGGTGCGCGCCATCGCCTACAAGGACACCAGGAGCCGCTGGGGCTCCTGCACCTCGGACGGCAACCTGTCCTTTTCCTGGCGGATCGCCATGGCGCCGGTCTTCGTGATCGACTATCTGGCGGCGCACGAAGTGGCGCATCTCAAGGAAATGAATCACGGGCCGGACTTCTGGGCCACCTGCACCCAGCTCTGCCCGCGCACCAAGGAAGCCAAGCGCTGGCTCAAGCAGAACGGCTCGCGCCTGTTCGCCGTGACATTCTGACCCGGTCGCCGGGGGCTCCGGACGGGCCGGATCGGGGCGCCCCTGTCTCGACTCGCGCGGCGTTTTGTGCGAGGTCAGCCGCCATGACAGCAACCATCAAGATATGCGGCCTGAGCACGCCCGAGGCAGTGGATCGCGCAGCCGACCTGAAGGCCGACATGGCCGGGTTCATCTTCTTTCCGAAGAGCCCGCGGCATGTCGCGGTCGGGACGGCTGCGGAGCTTGCGGCGCGCGCGCGGGCGCGCGGTCTGGAGACCGTGGCGGTCAGCGTCGACATGGACGATGCCGGGCTCGACGAGATCGTCGCCACCGTCCGGCCCGACTGGCTGCAATTGCATGGCGAGGAAAGCCCGGAACGGGTGAGCGCGCTCAAGGCCCGGTTCGGGCTGCCGGTGATGAAGGCCCTGGCCATCCGCGAGGCCCCTGATCTTGAGGCGATCGCGCCCTATATCGGGGTTGCGGACCGGTTTCTGTTTGACGCCAAGCCGCCGAAAGGGTCAGACTTGCCCGGCGGCAATGGCGTGAGCTTCGACTGGCGGCTTCTGGCGCGCCTTGACGAAGGCCTGGATTACATGCTTTCCGGGGGACTGACCAAGGACAATGTCGGCGAGGCGCTGACGATCAGCGGCGCACCCGGCATCGATGTCTCATCCGGTGTCGAAAGCGCGCCGGGCGTCAAGGACCTCGCCATGATCGACGCCTTTGTCCGCGCGGTCCGCGATGCGGAGACAATGACCCCCGAACGGGACGGTTTCAGGAGTAAGTGAATTGAACCAGACAACCCATCCGAATTCCTTCCGCACCGGTCCCGACGAGCAGGGCATGTTCGGCATTTTCGGCGGCCGTTTCGTGGCCGAAACGCTGATGCCGCTGATCCTGGAGCTGGAGGAGGAATGGACCAGGGCCAAGGCCGATCCGGCCTTCCGCGCCGAGCTCGACCATCTCAACGCCCATTATACCGGCCGGCCGTCGCCGATGTATTTCGCCGAGCGGCTGACCGAGCACCTGGGCGGGGCGAAGATCTATTTCAAGCGCGACGAGCTCAACCACACCGGGTCGCACAAGATCAACAATTGCGTGGGCCAGATCCTGCTCGCCAAGCGCATGGGCAAGACCCGCATCATCGCCGAAACCGGCGCCGGGCAGCACGGCGTGGCCTCCGCCACCGTGGCCGCCCGCTTCGGCTATCCGTGCGAAGTCTACATGGGCGCGACCGACGTGCAGCGCCAGGCGCCCAACGTGTTCCGCATGAAGCTGCTCGGCGCCAAGGTGCACCCGGTCACCTCCGGCCACGGCACGCTGAAGGACGCCATGAACGAGGCGCTCAGGGACTGGGTGACCAATGTCGACGACACCTATTACCTGATCGGCACCGCGGCAGGCCCGCATCCCTATCCGGAAATGGTGCGCACCTTCCAGTCGGTGATCGGCGAGGAAGCGCGCGAGCAGATGCTGGCCATGGAAGGCCGCCTGCCCGACATGCTGGTGGCGGCCGTCGGCGGCGGCTCGAATGCCATCGGCCTGTTCCATCCGTTCCTCGACGACAAGGACGTTCAGATCGTCGGCGTCGAGGCCGGCGGCAAGGGGCTCGACGGCGAGGAGCACTGCGCCTCGCTCACCGCCGGATCGCCCGGCGTGCTGCACGGCAACCGCACCTATCTGCTGCAGGACGGCGACGGCCAGATCAAGGAAGGCCATTCGATCTCGGCCGGCCTCGACTATCCCGGCATCGGCCCGGAGCATTCCTGGCTCATGGAATCGGGCCGGGTCGAGTATGTGCCGATCATGGACACCGAGGCGCTGGAGGCGTTCCAGCTGCTGACCCGTCTCGAGGGCATCATCCCTGCGCTGGAGCCCAGCCATGCGCTGGCCGAGGTGATCAAGCGCGCGCCGAAGATGGGCAAGGACCAGATCATCGTGATGAACCTGTGCGGCCGCGGCGACAAGGACATCTTCACCGTCGGCAAGATCCTCGGAGTGGAGCTCTGATCATGACCACACGCATCGACACACGGTTCGAGAAACTCAAGGCCGAGGGCCGGCCGGCGCTGGTGACCTATTTCATGGGCGGTGATCCCGACTACGACACGTCGCTCAAGATCATGCAGGCGCTGCCCGGCGCCGGCTCCGACGTGATCGAGCTCGGCATGCCGTTTTCCGATCCGATGGCCGACGGCCCGGCGATCCAGATGGCCGGACAGCGCGCCTTGAAGGGCGGTCAGACGCTGAAGAAGACGCTCGCGCTCGCCCGCGACTTCCGCAAGGGCGACAACGAGACCCCGATCGTGCTGATGGGCTATTACAATCCGATCTATGTCTATGGCGTCGACACTTTTCTGGCGGACGCGCGCGAGGCCGGCATCGACGGGTTGATCGTGGTCGACCTGCCGCCGGAAATGGACGGCGAACTGTGCCTGCCGGCGCTCAAGGCCGGCCTCAACTTCATCCGTCTGGCGACGCCGACGACGGACGACAAGCGGCTGCCGCGGGTGCTCTCCAACACCTCCGGCTTCGTCTATTACGTGTCGATGACCGGTATCACCGGATCGGCCATCGCCGACACCTCGAAGGTCAATCTGGCGGTCGACCGGATCAAGAGTCACACCAGCCTGCCGGTCTGCGTCGGCTTCGGCGTCAAGACCGCCGAGCAGGCGCGCGCCATCGGCCAGTCCGCCGACGGCGTCGTGGTCGGCACCGCGATCGTCAACCAGATCGCCAACACGCTCGACGCCAAGGGTGCGGCGACCACCGACACCGTCGAGAGCGTCGCCACCATGGTGCGCGGGCTTGCCACCGGCGTTCGCGCGGCCCGGCTTGCGCCGGCCGAGTAACGTCCCCACATTAGACGGGAAGAACCGGAGAGACCGCCTTGAACTGGATTACCAACTACGTCAGGCCCAAGATCAATTCGATGCTCGGCCGCCGCGAGGTGCCGGAAAACCTCTGGATCAAGTGCCCCGAGACCGGGGAAATGGTGTTCCACAACGATCTCGAGGAAAACCATTTCGTGATTCCCGCGTCGGGCTACCACATGAAGATGTCGGCCGAGGCCCGGCTCAAGCACATCTTCGACGGCGGCAAGTACGAGATGCTGCCCTCGCCCAAGGTACCGCAGGATCCGCTCAGGTTCCGGGATTCGAAGAAATACAGCGACCGCCTGCGCGAGAGCCGGACCAAGACCGGCCTTGAGGATTCGGTGGTCGCGGCGCACGGCGCGGTGAAGGGCGTCAAGATCATTGCCTGCGTGCACGATTTCGCCTTCATGGGCGGATCGCTGGGCATCGCCGCGGGCGAAGCCATCATCCAGGCCTTCGAGGCGGCAATCGAGCGGCACTGCCCGCTGGTGATGTTTCCCGCTTCCGGCGGCGCGCGCATGCAGGAGGGGATTCTCTCGTTGATGCAGTTGCCGCGCACGACCGTGGCCGTCGAAATGCTGAAAGAAGCCGGCCTGCCCTATATCGTGGTGCTGACCAATCCGACCACCGGCGGGGTCTCGGCCTCCTATGCGATGCTGGGCGACGTGCACCTGGCCGAACCGGGGGCGGAAATCTGCTTTGCCGGCAAACGGGTGATCGAACAGACCATCCGCGAGAAGCTGCCGGAAGGCTTCCAGACCTCGGAATACCTGCTCGAACACGGCATGGTCGACATGGTGGTGCATCGCCACGACCTGCCGGAGACGATTGCGCGGCTGCTCAGGATCTTCCTCAAGATGGATGCTCCCGCGCCGATGGCGCTTCCCTCTCCCGTGGCGCCCGTGGCCGAGCCCGAACGCGCCGAAGCCGCGCACTAGAGCACCCGGCGTCCGGCGATCCCGGCGGACGCGCTTCTGCAGTCCTTACGTCAATCCCGTGAATACAGTCTCCCAAGGCCACAACTGCCGATGACATCGGCGAGAGGAGCGGTCGTGTCGGCTGCCGAGAAGGAAATCACCGCGCTGATGGCGCTGCATCCGAAGGGGTTCGACCTGTCGCTCGGCCGGATCACACGGCTGCTCGAGCGGCTCGGCAACCCGCATGAAAAGCTGCCGCCGGTGATCCATGTCGCCGGCACCAACGGCAAGGGCTCGACCAGCGCCTTCTGCCGCGCCATTCTCGAAGCCCATGGCCTGAAGGTGCATGTCCACACCTCGCCGCATCTAGTCAATTGGCATGAACGCTTCCGCCTCGGCGCGGAAGGCGGCGGCAAGCTTGTCGCCGACGCGGTGCTGGCCGACGCCGTGCGGCGGGTGGCCGACGCCAACCAGGGCGAGATGATCACCGTCTTCGAGATCCTGACGGCGGTGATGTTCGTGCTGTTTGCCGAGCATCCCGCGGATGCGGCGCTGATCGAGGTCGGGCTTGGCGGCCGCTTCGACGCCACCAATGTCATCTCCCATCCCGCGGCCTCGGTGATCATGTCGATCTCGCTCGACCACCAGGCCTATCTCGGCGACCGCGTGGAGCTGATCGCCGCGGAGAAGGCCGGAATCATCAAGCGCGGAACCCCGGTGGTGATCGGCGCGCAGACCGAGGATGTGGCGCGCGACGTGCTGACGGAAATCGCCGAGCGGCACGGCTGCAGGGTCAGCGTCTACGGCCAGGATTACTTCGCCGTGGAGGAAAACGGCCGGATGGCCTATCAGGACGAAGACGAGCTGCTCGACCTGCCCCTGCCCAGGCTTGCCGGCCGGCACCAGCAGGCCAATGCGGCCGCGGCGATCCGGGCGCTCAAGGCGGCCGGGTTCAAGCTCGACGAAAAGGCCATCGCCCAAGGCCTCACCACTGTCTCCTGGCCCGGGAGGCTGGAGCGGCTCACCCATGGCCGCCTGGTCGAGAACGCCATGGACGACGTCGAACTGTGGATCGACGGCGGCCACAATCCCGGCGCCGGCCGCGTCATCGCCGAGGCCATGGCCAATCTCAACGACCGTGACTCACGGCCGCTGTTCCTGATCACCGGGATGATCAACACCAAGGATCCGGTGGGCTATTTCGAGGCCTTCGAAGGGATGGCGCGGCATGTGTTCACCGTGCCGGTGCCGGATTCGGACGCCGGGCTCGACCCGGAATTCCTGGCCGACACCGCCGACGAGGCGGGCCTGAGCGCTGAATCTGCACCGGACGTCGAGACGGCGATCGCTGCCATCTGCGACAACTGGAACCGGCTGGAGAAGCCACCGCGGATCCTGATCGGCGGGTCGCTCTATCTCCTGGGCGACGTGCTCAGGGTCAACGGCACGCCACCCGTCTGACAGAGCCGCACCGGCAAGCCGGAAAGCAGAAAACCCGCCCGGCAAGCCGGACGGGTTTCGATGTCTGCCTATACCTCAGGTATCAGGCGGCGCCCGAAATCCAGTTGGACAGGGCGGACTTGGGCGAGGCGCCAACCTTGATGTCGGCCACGGCGCCGCCCTTGAACATGGCGAGCGTCGGAATCGAGCGGACGCCGAACTGCGAGGCGAGTTCGGGGTTTTCGTCGATGTTGAGCTTGGCGACCTTCACCTTGCCTTCCATCTCGTTGGAGATTTCCTCGAGGCTGGGGGCGATCATCTTGCACGGACCGCACCATTCCGCCCAGAAGTCGACGACGACCGGCACGGTGGATTCGAGCACTTCGCTCTTGAAATTGGCGCTGTCTACTTTCACGGTCGCCATGATTCGGCACTCCTTTGATGATGATAGGGTTGGAGCTAATGTGAGGCTTCGCCACTGACTATTCAAGGGTTTTCGGGACCGATCACCCAGCCGTGATTTTCCCCCTGCCGGCCCGGCGGGGCTCGAGCCCGGGCTGGGCGCTCATCCCGTCAGCGCGGCGATGGCCTCGTCGAGCGCGGGGCCCGCGATTTCGACCAGATGCGGGCCGGACACATAGAGAAGCGCGGCGTCGATCCGGCGCCCGGGATAGAGCGGCATGAGCAGCGCCCGGTAGATCGCCAGCTGCGAGACATGGCCCGCCGACGGCGCCTCTCCCGGCGCGGGCGCGAGGCCGGTCTTGTAATCCACGATCACCACCCGGTCGCCATCGAGCGCGATGCGGTCGATGCGGCCCGAGACAGCGCGGTCCTCGCCGCCGATGTGCAACGTGCCCATCACCGACACTTCGGCCTCGCCGGTCGTGTCGAACACCGGGGAGAACTTGGGATCGCTGAGGACCGCGAGCACCTGCCGCTCGATCTCGGCCGCCGCCGGCGCCTGACCGGCCGACAGGGCGCGGGCGAGATAGCGGGCAAGCAGCACCGGGCGCTGCTCCGGCGCCACCGTGGGCAGGACCTGCAACAGCCGGTGGATCATGGTGCCGCGTTCGAGCGCGGCGGCGGATCCGGACCCGGTCTCCGAGAAGGGTGACCGCGACGCCAAGCCGCCCTGGTCCTCGAGCACGGCGCTGACCCCCGACGGCGCCAGCGGCCGCGGCAGGCGCGTGGGCGGGGGCAGCGGCGCCGAAGGAACCGCGATGCCGTCGCCGAGCGGCCGCGGCTCGACGTCCGGCTGCGGACCGGTGTCGACGACGCCCGTGACGGCGGCGGCGCGGCACAGGCGCCTGACGGCGAAGGGTTCGCCGTCGAAATCATGCTCGATCTCGGAGACCGAATATCCGCTCTCCTGTGCGGCGGCATCCATCCCGGCCGAAACGAGCGAATGCCAGGTCGGGGTCTTGACCTCCCGCAAGCCGCGATAGCCGCAGACCACCAGCCGGTCGGCGGCGCGGGTGAGGCCGACATAGAGGAGCCGGCGGTATTCCTCCTCGGCCTGGTTGCGCATGAGCTCGCGCACGGGCGCCGTCGCGCCGTTCTCGTAGGTCTTGTCGGGCAGCCACAGCGGCACGGAGGGGGCGTTGGTGCGGCCCGGGGACGCCGGCAGCATCCAGAGCCGCGGCTGATGCGCGTGCTGGAACGCCTCGCCGCCGGAATCGACCAGGAACACGATCGGCGCCTCGAGTCCCTTGGCCGCGTGCACGGTCATGATCCGGACCGCGCCGGACTGGCCCTCCATCTCGCGCTTGATCTCCGGCGCCTCGGTTTCGAGCATGGCGAGGAAGGATTGCAGTCCGGGCAGCCCGGCCTGCTCGTGGTCGAGGGCGAGGCCCAGGAATTCGTCGAGCACGTCGCCGACCTCATGGCCGAGCCGGCCCAGATAGGCCCGGCGCCCGCCGTCGGGCCCGAGCAGGGCCGCGTAGAAATCATGCGGCGGCAGATGCGTCGCCCTGGCCCGCCAGCGGACGAGCTTCTGTTCGACTGTCGCGAAGGCGGGGTCGCTCTCCGCGAGCGCGCGCAGCCTCCGCCACACCGACAGTGTTTCGGGCCGCAGCGCGGCCAGGCGGAACAGCTCGTCCTCTCCCAGACCCAGAAGCGGGCTCTTGATCAGGGCTGCCAGCGACAGGTCGTCCTCGGCGAGCAGCGCGAAGCGGCCGAGCGCGATAAGGTCCTGCACCGCGATGTGATCGGTCAGGCGCAGCCGGTCGGCGCCGGCCACCGGAATGTCCGTGGTGGCCTTGAGCGTGCGCAACAGCGTCGGCACGAAGCCGTCGCGCTTGCGCACCAGCACCAGGATGTCTCCGGGCGCGACCAGGCGCAGGGTCCCGGTCTTGTGGTCCTCGATCGTCTCGCGGCCGACCCAGTGGCCGAGCAGGCCGGCGATGCGGCGCGCCAGCCGCGCCGCCGGCGCGGTTTCTGGCACCTCGTCGAAGGCGGCGGTCCAGTCCTCGTCACCCTCGCTCTTTTCCTTGGCGATCATCGGCCAGAGCTCGACCAGCCCGGGCGCGCGTTGGCGCGCCGTCTCGTGGATCACTGCGTCGCCGTCGGCGCCCATGCCGCGCCGCGCGTCGGAGGTCGCGAAGACATGGTCGACCAGTTTGAGCACCTCAATGGCGGACCGGAACGAGACGCGCAGTGAGACCTGCTCGAACTCGACATCGGCCGCACGGGCGCGGGCGGCGACGCGCCGCCGTTCCTCGGCGAAGCGCTCCGGCCGCGCGCCCTGGAACGAATAGATCGACTGTTTCTCGTCGCCCACGGCGAAGATGGTCCGGATCGCCGGCCGTGATCCTTCGCCGGCAAAGAACTCGTCGGACAGGGCGCCGATCACACTCCATTGCAAGGGCGCGGTATCCTGCGCCTCGTCGACCAGAACATGGTCGATGCCCTGGTCGAGCTTGTAATGGACCCAGGCGCTGGCGCCGCTCTTGTTCAGCAGCGTCTCGGTGGCGGCGATCAGGTCGTCGTAATCGAGCAGCGCATGGCGGGTCTTGAGCGCCTCGAAGCCGCCCAGGTAACGCCGCGCCAGCCGGAACGCCATCAGCGAGGCGCGAAGGGCATTCAAGCGGGCCAGCCGGTCGCAGACGCCGAGGACCTGCGCCTGGGCGCGCTCGATGCGCTCGGCAAGATCGGGAAAGCGCTCCGCCACGATCTTCGTCGCGGCGCTGCCGAGCTTGGCCGGTTCGCCGGATTTGGTGAAGAACACCTGCCTGAGCATGTCGAGGCGCTTCGCCGGATCCGGCTCGGAGCCGCATTCCAGCAACCCATAGGCAAGCGTGTGCGCTCTTGCCGAAGACTTGGCCGATTCTGCGAAGGCGAACAGCGCCCTGGCATAGTCCACCGGCAGGGCGTCGAGCGGCCAGGCCTGCGCGGTCACTGATGCCTCGTCCTCGTCCGGCTCCAGCCCGAGGGCCGAGCGGATCATCGCTTCTGCGCCGCCCGTCGCGCGGGCTTTGGCGTCAAAGGCAAGATAGTCGCGCCGGCGCGCATAGAGGCCGGAAAGCAGCTTGTCAAAACCCGCCTCGCCGCCGAGCTCCAGCGCGCCGACGACGGCATCGGCGAGATCCGGGTCCTGTTCGAGAGATTGCGCCGACATCAGTTGCCGGCGGGCTTCAGTCAGCAATTCGGCTGCCTTCTGGTCGTCGAGCACGCTGAAATGGCCGGGAATGTTCGCCTCGAGTGGAAACCGGTGCAGCACTGCCTCGCAGAAGGCGTGGATGGTCTGGATCTTGAGACCGCCCGGGGTTTCGAGCGCCGTGGCGAACAGCCGCCGGGCCAGCACCAGGTGATGCGGCTCGACTGCGCCGCCCTCAAGGTCGGCGATCCGGTCGGCCAGGGCCGCATCGTCGAGCCGGAGCCATTCGCCCAGTGTCCTGAACACCCGGTTGGACATCTCCGCCGACGCCGCCTTGGTGTAGGTCAGGCACAGGATCGCCGAGGGTCGGGCGCCCCTCAGCAACAGCCGGATCACCCGGCGGGCGAGCACATGGGTCTTGCCGGAGCCGGCATTGGCCGACACCCAGGCCGACAGCGTCGGGGTCGCCGCCAGGTTCTGACGCAGCGTGGTGTCGGAGACGCTGGCCGGGATGTCCGCCTCACTCATCGCCGTCCCCATCCGCATCCACCGCCGTCTGCCATTCGGCGACCCGCGCGAGGTGGTCGTAGTCGCCGCCGAGCGCGCGCGCGCTTTCGGGAATGGCGCGCGACAGGAAGCCGCGCCTGCCCGAGGCGAGCAGGCCCACCAGCCGGGCGAACTCCTCGGCGGCCCTGGCCGCCAGATCCGGGGCGTGGAGCGGCTCGCCCCTGCCCGGGTTGAGCGGATCGTCGTCGATCCGGTCGGCCAGTTGCTCCTTGCCGGTCAGGCGCAGGTAGAAGAGGCCCGACACCGGCAGGCTGCCAAGATCGGCAAAGCCGCCCTGCATCAGCGCATGGGCCTCGAGCGCAAGCTGCGGATCGAGCAGGATGCGCGCCTCCTTGCGCGAGGGCGAGCCGCCGGTCTTGTAGTCGATGATCCAGGCCGTGCCGTCCCGGCGCAGGTCGATACGGTCGGCCATGCCGGTGAGCCGCACGCCGGCGAGCGGCATCTCCAGACCGGCGCGCGCCTCGACCAGCGACCGCGCCAGGCCGCCGGAATTCTCCATCTCCCATTTGACGATCGTCGCGGCGGCCTTGTCGAACCGCAACCGCCAGACCAGCGCGGTGGCGTCCGGCAGCCTCGCTTCGGCGAAATGCCGGGCGGCGATGGCGCGGAGCGCTTCCAAGCTTCGCGAGGCTGGTTCCAGACCCGAAACGAATTCCTCGAGGATCTGGTGATACAGCGTGCCGCGCTCGCGCGGACCGGGATCGGCGAGGAAGGGCTCCAGCGGATCGAGCTTCAGCACCCGCCGTGCATAGATCGCATAGGGATCGCGGCGCAGCCGGCCGACCTCGGAGAAGGAATAGGATTTCGGCTGAAGCTCCGCGGGCGGGTGCGGTTCGGGGCGCTGCGCGGGCGGGGTGGACGGGCCCTGGTCGAGGCCGCGGGCATGCGCGAGCAGCGCTTCGCCGCGCGCCCGCATCTCGTGGGCCGGCTGATGACCGGCGACGGCCAGCAGCCGCTGCAGCCAGCGGGAGGCGACCGTCGGCGCCTTGCCGGAGCGGAAGGCGCGCGACAGCACCACTTCGGGGGCGCCCATCGCCATCTGGAAATCATGGGCCGCCTGGCCGATGCGGCGTTCGGGCGGTTCGAGCCCGATCGCCGCCTTCATGGAGCGCGACAGGAACGGGTCCTCCTGGCCGGCCTGCGGCCAGACGCCTTCGTTCAAGGCGCCCATCAGCAGCGTGTCGACATGCTGAAGCCGGGCCTCGAGCGCGCCCCAGACAAAGGCGCGGGGATGCCCGCCGCCGCGCGGCTTGACCATCCGGCCTGCCATCAGCGCCTCGAGCGCATCGATCCACTCGCGACCGGTCATGGCGAGTAGCGAGCCGCTGTCGCGCGTCTCGAGCAGCAGGCCGGCCAGGTCGGATCCGGCCTCATCGCCCCAGAGCGCGTCGAGAGCGCCGGTTTCGTCCGCGCAAATTCCTTCGAGCGCCTGAGCGGTCAGCCCGGCAAGGACGCCGATGGGCAACTCGCCGGCAGCCC
>NZ_JRJG01000096.1 GCF_000759435.1 Hoeflea sp. BAL378 | reverse complement strand
GGGCGATCTTGACCAGCGGCCGGCGGTCGGGACCGGTCATCTTCACGTGAATGGCGTTGTGGACGATCCTCGGGTCGACCCGGTAGGACCTGGCGACGTAGCGGATCGTCATCCAGCCTTCGATCGGCTCGTCGGCGTGGGTCTGCCAATAGACAACAAAAACGCCGGCGCGGATGATGAACACCAGCGCCAGCGCCAAAGTCAGCAGGAACGAGAGCGTAAGCCACCGGTTGGTGCGCCACAGCCGTCTGAGCGTGGCGACCGGACCGGCGGCCATCGGTCAGCCCATGGCCTTCTGCAGGTTCTCGTCGATCTTGTCGAGGAAGCCGGTGGTCGACAGCCAGGGCTGGTCGGGACCGATCAGGAGCGCCAGATCCTTGGTCATGAAGCCCGATTCCACCGTCTGGACGCAGACCCGCTCCAGCGTGTCGGCGAAGGTGGCGAGCTCGGCATTGTCGTCGAGCTTGGCGCGGTGGGCGAGGCCGCGGGTCCAGGCGAAGATCGAGGCGATCGAGTTGGTCGAGGTTTCCTCGCCCTTCTGGTGCTGGCGGTAGTGGCGCGTCACCGTGCCGTGGGCGGCTTCCGCTTCCACGGTCTTGCCGTCCGGCGTCATCAGCACCGAGGTCATCAGGCCGAGCGAGCCGAAGCCCTGGGCGACGATGTCGGACTGGACGTCGCCGTCATAGTTCTTGCAGGCCCAGACATAGCCGCCCGACCATTTCAGCGCCGAGGCGACCATGTCGTCGATCAGGCGGTGTTCGTACCAGATCTTGGCTTCGGCGTATTTGGCCTTGAACTCGGCCTCGAAGACTTCCTCGAACAGGTCCTTGAAGCGGCCGTCATAGGCCTTGAGGATGGTGTTCTTGGTCGACAGGTAGCACGGCACGCCGCGCATCAGCGCGTAATTCAGCGACGCGCGTGCGAAATCGCGGATCGAATCATCGAGGTTGTACATGGCCATGGCGACGCCGGCGGAGGGCGCGTCGTAGACTTCGTGCTCGATCGTCTGGCCGTCGTCGCCGACGAACTTGATCGAGAGCTTGCCCTTGCCGGGGAAGCGGAAATCGGTGGCGCGGTACTGGTCGCCGAAGGCGTGACGGCCGACGATGATCGGCTTGGTCCAGCCCGGCACCAGGCGCGGCACGTTCTTCATGATAATCGGCTCGCGGAAGATCACGCCGCCGAGGATGTTGCGGATGGTGCCGTTGGGCGAGCGCCACATCTTCTTCAGCCCGAATTCCTCGACGCGGGCCTCGTCGGGGGTGATGGTGGCGCATTTGATGCCGACGCCGTGCTTCTTGATGGCGTTGGCGGCATCGATGGTCACCTGGTCGTCAGTCTCGTCGCGGGACTGCACCGACAGGTCGTAATAGTCGATCGGCAGATCGAGGTAGGGCAGGATCAGCTTTTCCTTGATGAACTGCCAGATGATCCGCGTCATCTCGTCGCCGTCGAGATCCACGACCGGATTTGCAACCTTGATCTTTGCCATTCTTGTTCGACCTTTTGAGAGGGTTGTCGGGGGGCAGCCGGAGGCCGCCCGTTCAGGTGGCGCATCTCTTAACAAAAGCGGCGCGGGCGCACAACACGCGGAGCGCCCGGCAGGGTGCGATTGCGGCGAAGGTGGCAGACCGGGCTCACGGGCGGCTCCGCCGCGCCGATCCGCTCAGCCGGCGGCGGCCGCTTTCTTGCGGCTCTTCTTCGGGGGAAGGGCGCTCACATGCGCCACCGCCATGGCGATCCACCGTTCGAGCGCGGCATCCTCCGCGAGTTCGCTCCGCGCGACATAGAGATAGCCGGCCATCGGCCTGCCGCGCATCACCATGGGCGAGACGCCGGGCCGGCCAAGGGCCGCCTGGTGATCGGCGGCACTCAGCCGCAGCAGCAACTGGCCGGTGTGGCTGTCGGCGCAGAGCATGTGGCCGTTCAGGGTGAAGCAGAGGCCGCCGAACATGCGGACTTCGGCAATATGCGGCGTGTCCGCCAGCAGCGAACGGATGCGTGGGGCAAGATCGGCAGGCATGGGAAGGCTCCGGCGGATGATCCTGCGCGGGAGTATGCCAGAAATCCGCGCGCCCGCCAGCCAGGGTTCGTGCCGGGAGAGCCGCCGGCTTGATTGTAAGCGGGCGCGGCAGTAGTGCTGTCGCCATGACAGACACGGGGCGCGCCTTGGCCGAATTGACCTTTCCGATTGAAACCTCGCGCTTGCGGCTGCGTCCGTTCACGCCGGCCGATGTCGATGCCGTGCACGCCTATCAGAGCCTCGAAGAGGTGGCGCGCTACCAGTATTGGGAGCCGCGCTCGCGCGAGGAGGTGGCGGCGGAGGTGGCCAAATGGATGGAGCCTGACGGCACGCCGGAGGCGCCGCTGTCGATGGTCTTCGCTGTCACGCTCAAGGATTCGGGCGCGCTGATCGGCGACATGGTGCTGCTGTTCCGGGACTGGGAGGCGCGGCAGGGCGAGCTCGGCTTCTCGTTCAATCCGGCTTTTGCCGGCCGGGGCTACGCCACGGAAGCGGCCACCGCGGTGATGGACCTGGGGTTCGGCCATTTCGGGCTGCACCGCATCTTCGGGCGCTGCGATGCGCGCAACGACCGCTCCTGGGCTTTGATGCAGCGGCTCGGCATGCGCCGGGAAGCGCATTTCCGCGAACACGCGCGGTTCAAGGGCGTCTGGGACGAGGAGTTCTACTACGCCATGCTCGCGCGCGAATGGGCGGATCTGCGCCGGGGCGAAGCCTAGATGGCGGGCACCGACAGGAACCGCGAACTCATCACCGGCGGGCCGGCGATCATCCTGATGGAGCCGCAACTGGGCGAGAACATCGGCATGGTGGCGCGCGCCATGGCCAATTTCGGCCTTTCCAATCTTCGCATCGTCAATCCGCGCGACGGCTGGCCGAACGACAAGGCGGTGAGTGCGGCGGCGGGCGCCAGCCATGTGATTGAAGGTGCGGTGGTGTTCGACACGCTCGAGGCAGCCATGGCGGATCTCAGCTTCGTCTATGCCACCACGGCGCGGCCGCGCGACGGCCACAAGCCGGTGGCGGGGCCGGTGGAGGCGGGCGAGGCGCTGAGGGCGCGCGAAAACGCCGGGCAGAAGACCGGGCTTCTGTTCGGGCGCGAGCGCATCGGCCTGCGCAACTGGGAGATCAGCCTGGCCGACGAGATCGTCACCTTCCCGGTCAATCCGGCCTATGCCTCGCTCAATATCGCCCAGGCGGTGCTGCTGATGTCCTATGAATGGATGAAATCCGGCCTTGCGAGCCCCTATGAGACGGCGTTCGACAAGGCGCAAGTGACGCCGGCGCCGAAATCGGACCTGCACGGCCTGTTCGCCCAGATCGAGGAGGGGCTCGATGCGCGCGGCTATTTCCGCTCCGCGACCAAGCGGATGAAGGCGGTGGACAATCTTCGCGCCGTGCTGACGCGGCCGGGATTCTCGACCGACGAAATCAACGTGCTGCGCGGTCTTTTTGCCTCATTTGACAGGTTCAGTCGCCCCGGGCAGCGCGCGCCGGGGCAAGGCGCCGCGCCGGGTACGGACGAGGGAGAGGCGGAATGAGCGACGGGCCGGTTCTGGTTTTCGACAGCGGCATCGGCGGCCTGAGCGTGCTGCGCGAGGCCCGCGTGATCATGCCCGGCCGGCGCTTCGTCTATGTGGCCGACGACGCGGGCTTTCCCTATGGCCGCTGGGAAGAGGGGGCGCTCCGGGACCGGATCGTCGACCTGTTCAGCGGCCTGATCGCCCGGCACCGGCCGGCGCTGGCGCTGATCGCCTGCAACACCGCCTCCACCATCGTCATGGCGGAGCTCAGGGCCGCCTATCCCGAGGTGCCCTTCGTCGGCACCGTGCCGGCGATCAAGCCCGCGGCCGAACGCACCCGCTCGGGCCTGGTCTCGGTGCTGGCGACGCCGGGCACGGTGAAGCGGCAATATACCCGCGACCTGATCCGCGATTATGCCGGCAAGGTGCATGTGCGGCTGGTGGGATCGGAAAACCTCGCGAGCCTCGCCGAGACCTATATGCGCAAGGGCTTTGTCGACGAGGCGGCGGTCGCGGCGGAAATCGCGCCGTGCTTCGTCAGCCTGAACGGCAAGCAGACCGACATTGTGGTGCTGGCCTGCACGCATTTTCCGTTCCTGGTCAATCGCATGCGCAAGATGGCGCCCTGGCCGGTGGACTGGATCGACCCGGCGGAAGCCATCGCCCGCCGCGCGCTGGCGATCGTCGAGACGCTGCCCGGCGGCGACGCGCTGCCCGACGCCAAGGACTCGGTCGTCTTCACCTCGGGCACGCCCGACACCAATGTGCAGCGGCTGATGCACGGCTTCGGGCTGACGCTGGGGTGAGCAGACATGATATGCTTTAATCGTCTTTTCTCCCCTGTTGACTTGCGCCTGAAACTGAATGCATTTTCCGACTTGCAACAACAGGAATCGGAAACATGGAAGTCAACATTAAAAAGTTCGATGTTTTAATGAGTGTCAAAAATAAGGGAGTCGAGCTTGAGGTCTATAACCCAAATGGGGATTTCCGAGGTGATCTAGTGATCACAAAGACGAAACTGATTTGGTGTGAGGGGAAAACCAAACGGGAAAATGGAGTCGAAGTTACTTGGAACGACTTTATCGATTGGATGAATGCCGAGTAACGAGCCAAGGAACCCGTTGGAATATGAGCTAGTCACATCTCCGACGCACTGCCCGACGCCAAGGACACGGTCGTCTTCACCTCGGGCACCCCCGACACCAATGTTCAGCAGTTGATGCACGGTTTCGGCCTGACGCTGGGGTGAGCGCCGCGCGGGCGACGGCCGAAATCCTGTGTATTTCGGCGATGACGGGCTTCGGGCCGCCGCGTTTCTGATAAGCACAGGGGTGGCCGGCCATCCGGAGAATCGGGTGCGGCGGGCCGCGCCTGCAGGTG
>NZ_JRJG01000095.1 GCF_000759435.1 Hoeflea sp. BAL378 | reverse complement strand
CCCCGATCGCCCCCGCCCCGAGCACGATCAGCGGAAACGGCAGGTGCAGGAAGGCGATGGCGATGAAGGCAGAAACCGCGAGTCCCCAGGCGAGCCGGCCCTTGAGCGCCCGCCGCGACACCTTGATCAGCGCCTCGACGACGATGGCGAGCACCGCCGCCTTGAGCCCGAACAGCACGCCCGCCACCACCGGCATCTCGCCGAAATGGAAATAGACCGCCGACAGCGCCAGGATGACGGCAAAGCCGGGCAGGATGAACAGCAGTCCCGCGAGCAACCCTCCCGCCACACCGCGCATCAGCCAGCCGGAATAGGTGGCAAGCTGCATCGCCTCGGGTCCGGGCAGCAGCATGCAGAAATTCAGCGCATGCAGGAACCGCGGCTCATCGAGCCAGGCCCGTCCCTCGACCAGTTCCCGGTGCATCAGCGCGATCTGGCCGGCGGGTCCGCCGAAGGACATGAGCCCGATGCGGCCGAACACGCGGACCATTTCGGCCCAGGAGGGAGAGGTGGAATTCACGATGCTTTTCTCCCTGACGGCCAGGTGTGGGTTTCGCCGGTGGCGCGCCGGCACCAGGCATAGAGCGCATCATAGATGAGCATGCCTTTTTCAAGCTGTGCCAGATCATCATCTTCCGATGATGACAATCCCAGGGAGATCGCCAGCAGCCCGGCCGATTGCGGTTCAAGGCCGAGATTTTCGGTGTCCGCGCCACGGACGATCCGGGCCAGGCGCCGCAGCGCCTCATCCTCGATGCCGAACAGGTCGAGCAAGGTGTCGACGCTGCACAATTCGCCCTTCTCCCCGCGATGGGAATAGGCAGCGCCTTCGACATCAAACGGAATTGCGCCCATCTCGGCCGCGATCGCCAGAACCCAGTCCGCCTCGACGAAGTGAAACACCGCCAGCGGGTCGATGAAGCGGCGCACCAGCCAGGGAAAGGCGATGCGGTCGATCTTGGGTCTCTCGCGGGTGATCCATTGCGTGGCGTGCGGCAGCAACAGCGGCACGTCCGGGCCACGCTGCCTGAGCACCAGGCCGCCCGCCGCCTCGTAGGCATCGATGCCGCCGGCGAGATAGCGGGCATCGAGACCCTGCGACCTCAGGCGCGCCACCGCCAGTTGGCTGACATTGTGTCCGTGCAGGCAGTAGACGACGATGGGCTTGCCGAGACCGGCAAGGTGCGGTCCCCATCTCCCGGTCTCGAGGTGATCGCGCCAGACGGACCCGGCGATGGCGCGCCCCTCTTCCTCGAACCTGGACCGCCGCGTGGCGGCAACCACCATCGGCCAGGCGCTGGTGCCGGACAGGTTCGACAATTCATGGGCTGAAATGGAACTGGACATGACTGTACCCTTCGCAAATCCACGAAGGGCGGAACTTGGGCTCTCGCCTGCAACGGGGAGTCCACCCGTGACCCCGTAAGCGAAGGCTAGCGCGCGCCCGGCAACGCGTCAATCTCCGTAAGGGATGCCGGTCGGCGCACGCGCCATCGCCCGGTCGAGGATCTCGAGGAGCAAGGCGTCGCGATCCGTCTTCGGCTGGCAGTCCACAGGGCCGAGCCGCCCCGAGATGAACAGCTCCGAGAAGCCGTGGACCATGCTCCAGATTGCCATCACATCGGTCATCGCCGCGGCGTTGTCATAGGGCGAGACCCCGCGCAGCCGGGCGACCCCGTCGACCAGATGCAGGAACGACGCCTTGGCGGCGTCGGCCAGTTGCTGCGATTTCGGAGCAGGCTTGTCGTCTGAAAACATCAGCCGGAACAGGGCCGGCGAGCCGAGCGCGAAATCCAGATAGCCCAGCCCCGAGGCATGCAGTCTCGCGCGGGGATCGCCGCTCGGCTCCGCCGCTTGCCGCGCCTCCATGGCGGCGAGAAAGCGCCGGAACCCTTCCGTCGCCAGCGCATCGAGCAGGCCCTTGGCGTCGCCGAAATGATGCGCCGGCGCCGAATGGCTGACGCCGACGCGCTTGGCGACCGCGCGCAGGGAGAAGCCGTGGACGCCGGTCTCGGCCAGAACCGCTTCCGCCGCCTTGAGCAGCGCCGCCCGCAGGTCGCCGTGATGATAGCTGTCTTTTGTCTTGAGCATGGGCTCAGACTAGCGCCCCATCTGGACAGCGTCAATTTCATCTTGACAATGGCAAGTTTAATCCCCAGTCTCGATCTTGCCACTGTCCAGATAAGGATCGCCCCCATGCCCCCCGAGACCCTGTTCCAGATCGCCAACCCCGTCGCCATGGCCGGCTGGCTTGCCCTGGCCATCTCCCCGTTCGCCCCCCGCCCGACCCTGATCGCCGCCGGCCTTGTCGTTCCGGTGCTCCTGTCGCTGGCCTATGCCGCGCTCATCCTCGCCAACTGGTCGGGCGCCGAGGGTGGCTTCGGAAGCCTGGCCGAGGTGATGCTGCTCTTCACCAATCCGGCAATCGCCCTTGCCGGCTGGCTGCATTACCTCGCCTTCGACCTGTTCGTCGGCGCCTGGGAAGTGCGCGCGGCGCGCCGCGCCTCCATCCCGCATCTCCTGGTGCTGCCCTGCCTGGTTCTCACCTTCCTGTTCGGCCCGGTCGGCCTCATGGCCTTTCTCGGCCTGCGGCTGGTCCATGGCCGTTTCGCAACGGCGACGGGAGGTGCGGCATGACCGATCTGGCGCTTACGCATTTCACCCCCCGCGCGTCAGCGAGAAACATGTTCGACGCGGAACCGCTGTTTGCAGCGACCGGACTGCTGATCGGCCTGTCTCTCGCCCCCACGCTCATGGCCATGGCGATGGACCCGAGGGACTTCCTTGGCGAGAATGTCTGGCTCAAGCCGGTCAAGTTCCAGATCGCGCTCACGCTCTACCTGCTCACGTTGGCCTTTTTCGCCCGTTGGCTGCCTGCCGGGATTACCAGGCGCCGGAGCTACCGAATCTATTCGGGCGCGGTGGTGATCGCGGTGATCGCCGAACTCGTCTGGGTCGGCGGCGCCGCGATGTTCGGTATCGCCTCGCATTTCAATGTCAGCCATCCCTTCATGCAGGCGATCTACAGCCTCATGGGCGCCTTCGCCGTGCTGCTCACCTCGGCGACCCTGGTCCAGGGCATCGCCATCTGGTGCAATCGCCAGACGGGGCTCGCGCCGCCGCTGCACCTGTCCATCGCCCTCGGCCTGGTGCTCACCTTCGGGCTGACGTTGATCGTTGCCGGGACGCTCGCCTCCCAGTCCGGCCATCTGGTCGGCACGCCGGTGAGCGGGTCGACGGTGCCGTTGCTTGGCTGGTCGCGTGAAGTGGGCGACCTCAGGGTGGCGCATTTCTTCGCCACCCACGCCCTGCACGTCCTGCCGGTCTTCGGGCTTGGAGCCACGGCGCTTCTGCCGCGGCGATGGGCCGTGCCGGCAGTCTGGGCTGCGGCACTGACCTTCACCGCCTTTGTGGCCGCGAGCTTTGCCGGCGCGCTGGCCGGCCTGCCGCTCGTCCCGGACTTCTGAGGAGCCGCGCCGGGCCGGACGTCGACCGGCGTCCCGGCCCGGACCTTCATGCCATCTTGAACGACAGCGCCATCTCGGCGCGCAGCCACCGTTCGAAAGCTTCGGTCTCCCTGGCCTTGAACGAATGCGTGCGGGTGATGAACCAGTAGGCAGCGCCCGTGGAAAAGCGTCCCTCGAAGGGCGCCACCACCTGGCCGGCGGCCAGCGCATCGTGAGCCAGCGTTTCCCAGGCCATGAAGATCCCCTGCCCGGCGACGGCTGCGTCGAAGCACAGCGAGGCGTCGGAGAAGGTCGGCCCCTCGCGCAGGTCGGATGCGGCTAGCCCGAACGGCTCGAGCCAGATGCTCCAGTCGAACCGCGACCCGGCGTCCCGGATCACCGGCACGGTGCGGATGTCCCCGGGCCGCGCGAGACTTGCCGCGATCGCCGGACTGCAGACCGGAAAGATCCGCTGTTCGATCAGCCGGGAGGCGTTCAGCCCCGGCCACGGACCATCGCCGACGCGGATGCAGACATCGACATCGGAGGCATTCGGGTCGACCAGGGTCGTGGTGGCGTCGACCCGGATGCGGATCGAGGGATGGGCGTCGTAGAAATTCTTGAGCCGCCATACCAGCCATTTCGCGGCGAAGACCGGCGCCACCGAAACCACCAGGGCGCTGCCATGGGACCCGGCCGCCTTGGCGAGCGCCACCGAGAGTTCCGCCATGCCCGAGGCCAGATGCGGCAAGACCGTCTCGCCCAGCGCATTGGGCCTGAGCCCCTTGGGATGCCGGATGAACAGCGTGGCGCCCAGCAGTTGTTCGACCTTCTGGATCTGCTGGCTCACCGCGCCGACGGTCACGCCGAGTTCGCCCGCCGCCGCCTTCAGGCTGCCCAAGCGACCGGCGGCCTCCACGGCGCGCAATCCGTTCAACGGCACGAGGTTCAGGTTTCTCATATAGTTTTTCTATACCAGTTTTGAGAAATTGTGGATCGTTTCGGGGAAAGCCAACCGCTAACATCTACCTATGCTATACCAGATCCTGTCCCGAACCAGAAATGCCCTGTCGACCCTGCTCGAAGTCTCGAGCGGAACGGACTCTGTCGACGACCCGATTTCGGTCCCCGATCCGCTCGCGCATCCTGACGTGCAGCGCATGTCCTTGCGCGACCTCGCCGACCTGCCGCTCGAGCCATTTTGCCTGCCGGTCATGCGCGAAGGCCGTCGCTCCGCCAGCCCCGCGGCAGACCGGCCGGAAATGGCCGCCAAAGCTTGCATTTGCGCGGTTGCTCCGCTATAGCGGCCACGTCCGTGCAGACACCCTTGGAGGCAACGCGGATGAAGCGCCGGAAACGGCGCTTGATGTTTTTTGGGACCGGCCTGTCCGCGAACCGGAAAACAGCCCCAGTTTAGAACCTCGAAAGGTTATGCCATGAGCAACGTAGCATATGAGCTCAAGGCCGAGGCGCGCGCACAGGTCGGTAAGGGGTCCGCCCGTGAACTTCGCCGCAACGGTTTGATTCCTGCCGTCATCTATGGTGACAAGAAAGACCCTGTATCCATCGCGCTCTCGCGCAACGAAGTCACCAAGAAGATCCATGCCGGTGGCTTCATGACCACGCTGGCGACCATCGATGTCAACGGCACCAAGTACCAGGTCCTGCCCAAGGACTACCAGCTCGATCCGGTCCGTGACTTCCTGATGCATGTCGACTTCCTGCGCGTGTCGAAGAACACGCTGGTGACCGTCGAAATCCCGGTTCACTTCGAAAACGAAGAGAAGTCCCCGGGCATCAAGCGCGGCGGCGTTCTCAACATCGTCCGTCACACGGTCGAGTGCCACTGCCCCGCCAACGACATTCCGGAAGCGATCACCATCGATCTCACCGGCCTGGAAATCGGCGACGGCATCCACATCTCGCATGTGACGCTGCCGGAAGGCGTTCATCCGACGATCACCGACCGCGACTTCACCATCGCCACGGTCGCAGCCCCTGCCGGCCTCAAGAGCGACGACAACGCCGCTGCCGGCGAGGAAGCCGACGAGGACGACAGCGAAGAATAATAGGCCTCACCGGCCCGTATCGGAGGCTCCGGCTCCATGTTGCTCATCGCAGGACTTGGAAACCCCGGCCCCCAATACGCCAGAAACCGGCACAATGTCGGCTTCATGGCGGCGGACGCAATCGCCCGCCGCCATTCGTTTTCGGGATTTTCGAAGAAATTCCGCGGCGAGATCGCCGAAGGCACCATCGCCGGCGAAAAGGTGCTGCTGCTCAAGCCCATGACCTTCATGAACCTGTCGGGCGACAGCGTCGGCGAAGCCCTGCGCTTCTACAAGCTCTCCCCGTCCGACCTCATCGTCATCCACGACGAACTCGACATCGCGCCCGGCAAGCTCAAGCTCAAGACCGGCGGCGGCAATGGCGGCCACAACGGCCTCAAGTCGATCGACGCCCATGTCGGCAAGGACTACAGGCGGCTCCGCATCGGCATCGGCCATCCCGGCCACAAGGACCGGGTGAGCCCCTATGTGCTGGGCGACTTCGCCAAGGCCGACATGGAATGGCTGGAGCCGCTCATCGACGCCATCGCCGACCATGCCGAGCTGATGGCCAGGGGCGACGACGCGGGCTTCCTCAACAAGATCGCGATGGCAACCGGCGGCACAGCACCCGGACCGGCAAAGGCCGAAAAAAAAACTGAAACGGCAACGGGCGGAAAGCCTGCCCCCGCCGGCAAGTCCCATATCCGCCAGGCCCGCAACTCGGCCCAGCCGAAGGCGCTGCCGACCTCTGGACCCATGGCCGACATGCTCAAGCGGCTGTTCGGCGCCAAGGACGACTGACACAGATGGCCAGCGCCGATATCGAGATCCGCGAGGCCGGGCCAGGCGACCTGCCGGCCCTCCTCGATCTCTACCGGCACCTGCAACCGGACGACCCCGATATGGACGAGGACCTGGCGCGGACACGCTTCGCGCAGATGCTTGGCCACCCGGGACTGGCGGTGCTTCTGGCGCTCTCGGACGGTGTCCCGGTCTCGACCATCACCCTGATCGTCATCCCCAATTTGACCCGCGGCGGAGCGCCCTATGCGCTGATCGAGAACGTCGTGACCGCCGCCGCCCACCGCAAGCGCGGCCATGCCGGCGCGCTGATCCGCCACGGCTTCGCCCGCGCCTGGGACAGGGGCTGCTACAAGGTGATGCTCCTGAGCGGCTCGAAGGATCCCGCCACGCTCGATTTCTACCGCCGGTGCGGTTTCGTCCAGGACAAGACCGGCTTCCAGATCCGCCGCCCGGCCGGCCTTTGACATCCCCGCGCGGCGCTCACGGCATCGTCATTCCCGCTTGACCGGCGCCCGCGCTATGATGGGCCCGACCACCCGGAGGGAGGAGCCCCCATGCGCGTGACTGAAACCATCGGCAGGGCCATCGCCCTGCCGTTTCTGATCCTGATGATCCTTGCCCAAGCAGCGCTTGCGGGCGAGGCCAATCTCGGCCCCGACGGCGTCGCCATCCAGGGCTATGATCCTGTCGCCTATTTCACCCAAGGCAAGGCGGTCCCCGGCGATGCGGGCCTCACCGCCACCCATGACGGCGCCATCTACCGCTTCTCGTCGGCGGACAACAAGGCGGCCTTCGAGGCCGATCCGGCCCGTTATGCGCCGCAATATGGCGGCTACTGCGCCTATGGCGCGGCGCAGGGCTACAAGGCGCCGGTCGAGCCCGACAAGTTCACCGTCTTGGGTGGCAAGCTCTATCTGAACTACAATGGCGCGGTTCAATCCACCTGGATCAAGGATACCGCCGGCTACATCGAAAAGGCCGACGCCTTCTGGGCCACGCAGTGACGCAAGCCCGCGCGGACTAGGCCGTGAGGGCGGCGACGCGCTGCCAAAACAGGTCGACGAAGGCGCCGAGACCGGCCTCGATCAGGCCCGCGATGCCGATCCCGACGCCATCGATGAACAGCATCGCGGCGAGCCCGCCCAGCACGCAAGACACCACGTAGAGCCTGAGATTCCTGAGACTGTCGAGCCGGTAGTAGCCGGCGTCGTCGAATTCGACGCCCCACAGATGGTCGCCCCAGCTATAGTCGCCCGACACCACGATATTGACCGAGGGTGTGTCGGAAATCTTGTCGGGAAAGACGTTGAAGACGGCGCGGCCGACATGGGCGAGCACGCCGAACAGGGCGAAGACGAGGCCAGCTACGACAAAATGCCAGGTGGCGAGTTCGGTTTCCATGGCGGCATCCTCCGGCGATCCGGTGCGGATCATCGCACGCAATCCTTTCCGCCCCGTTGACCGGGGAGGCGGAACGGGCGCTGCCGCCCGCCCCGCCTGCAAGCGCCTTACAGATACATGCCGCCCGAGACCTCGATCCGCTGCGCGGTCATCCACTGCGCCTGGCTGGTCAGGATGCTGGCGATCGCCTGGCCGATATCGTCGGGCCGTCCGACCCTGCCCATGGCGGTGTTGCCGGCCACATAGGCGTTGACCTCGGGATTGTCGCGCACCACGCCGCCGCCGAAATCGGTCTCGATGGCGCCGGGCGCAATCACGTTGACGGCGATGCCGCGCGGGCCGAGTTCCCGGGCGAGATAGCGCGTCAGCACCTCCACCGCGCCCTTCATGGCGCCGTAGGCGGCGTAGCCGGGCATGCTGAAGCGCGCGAGCCCCGAGGACACATTGAGGATGCGCCCGCCATCGGCGATCATCGGCAGCAGCCGCTGGGTGAGGAAGAACACGCCCTTGAGATGCACATTGACCAGCGCATCGAACTCAGCCTCGGTGGTCTCGGCGAAGCCGGCATTGATGCCCATGCCTGCATTGTTGACCAGGAAATCGAACCGGTCGCGGCCCCACACAGTCTTGAGGGTCTCGGCCAGTTCGCCAGCGAACCGGTCAAATTGCGCCGTGTCTCCGGCGTCGAGCCGGAGCGCCGCAGCCTTGCCGCCCAGGGCCTCGATTTCGGCGACGACGGCCGCCGCCTCGTCCTCGCGGGACAGGTAGGTGAGGATGATTCCGACGCCCTGGCGGGCGAGATGAAGGGCGGCGTTGCGGCCGAGGCCGCGGCTGCCGCCGGTGATGAGTGCGATGGATTGGGTCATGCTTGGCTCCTTTTCGTTGGTGAGCCATGTCTAGCCGCCGCCGCATTGCCGGTCCTGCCGGATACTCCGCGATTCCTGCCCGATCCTCCGAAACGCCGCGATGGCGCGTGACGCGTGCTCGGGAAAGGTCTAGAGATTTCCGGGAAAGGAACCGCCATGAACACAGCCGAACTGGCGCGCCGGGTCTTCGAGTCCGTGGGCGAAAACATCAGCTCCACACGGAGTTGGCAGACATCCGTCCCGAACCTGTCGTTTCACCTCCAGACCCGCCCGAACCCCTACGAGGCGACGATCTACAGTCCCGTCGTCTGCCTGAACCTCCAGGGGCGCAAGGAGGTCGGGATCGGCGACCAGTCGGTCGAGTTCGGCGATGGCCAGTCGCTGATCGTCAGCCACGAGCTGCCGGTGATGGCGCGGGTAACCGAAGCCAGCCCCGAACGGCCCTATCTGGCGCTGATCGTGTCGCTCGACATGGCGATCGTGCAAAGCCTGTGGGACGAGGTCGGACCCGCCGCGCCCGCGCCGCCGCAGGCGCGCTCGCTCTCGGTCGGGCCGGGCGACGAGCGCCTGGTCGAGACCCTGGGCCGGTATTTCGCGCTGACCGCCGACCCGGTCGAGGCCCGGGTCATGGCGCCGCTGATTCTGAGGGAAATCCATTTCCGGCTGCTGATGGCCGATCACGGCGGCATGCTGCGCCAGCACCTTCATCGCGACAGCCATTCGAGCCGCATCGCCCGCGCCATCGGCCTGATCCGCACCGGCTACCGCGCACCGCTCGCCGTCGCCGCTCTCGCGGAGGCAGCAAGCATGAGCCCGTCCTCGTTCCACGAGCATTTCCGGCAGGTCACCGGCACCACGCCGCTGCAGTACCAGAAGGACCTGCGGCTGACCGAGGCCCGCCGGCTGCTCGCGGCCGAGGCGCTGTCGGTCTCCTCCGCCGCCTTCGAGGTGGGCTACGAAAGCCCCTCCCAGTTCAGTCGGGAATATGCCCGCAAGTTCGGCGCCCCGCCCCGCAACGATCTGCCGCGGCCGGGGATGGTCCGGGAGCCCCGGGCTCAATAGCACCCGCCCCGGGAGCGCCGCCCTCGCACAACGCTCGCGACGGCGGCGCCCGCAGCCTCCGTGTCAGCGCATCATCGGGCCCATGCCCATTCCCATTCCCATACCCATCGCCGGCATTACGATCTCGTTGGCGGCCTTCTTCTGGGTCTCGTCGAGCACGGCGTACAGGGCCTCGACCGCAGCCCGCATCTCCTTGATCTGCTCGAGCCGCGCCTGCATGAAGCTTTCGTGCTCGCTCAGCCGCTCGGGCAGCGTCTGGTTGGCGGCGTCGTCATCCGAAAACCGCTCCATCATCGATCGCATCAGCCCGTTATGGCTTTCGGCATTGTCGCGCAGGGCGGCCGCGAAGGCATCCCACTCGGCCGACTGGTCATCCCTGATCCCCAGCTCGGTCTTCATGAACGCCAGCCGGCCGTCGATGCGGTCCAGCATGCCGTCCCATCCGAGCCCCATCATCGGCCCCTGCCCCATCATCGGGCCGCGGCCATAGGGACCGTTCATCATCATCTGCCCCATGCCCCAGCGCGGCCACCAGCCGTCACGGCTGTCGTCGTCGCTCTGCGCCAGCGCCATGGTGCCGGATGCCGCCATGATGGCCAGAACCGGGATCACTTTGACAAGGGTCTTCGCGCGCATATCCATGCCTCCTCTGAGCCCTCGACCGGGCGGTTGATCGTCGATGCATCATGCGCCCCGAGGAAATTGCCGCATTGACTCACATCAACCGGGCTTTTCGGACGCCAGCGCCTCCGATCGCCCTTGACGCGGCACGTCACATCCATACAAAGCCGCAAGGATCGTTTCGAAGGACACCAATCCCATGGGTTTCAAATGCGGCATCGTCGGCCTGCCCAATGTCGGCAAGTCCACCCTCTTCAATGCGCTGACGCGGACGGCCGCCGCCCAGGCCGCCAACTATCCGTTCTGCACCATTGAGCCCAACACCGGCGAGGTCGCCGTTCCCGACCCGCGCATGCAGAAGCTCGCCGCCGTGGCCGGCTCCAAGGAAATCATCCCGACCCGGATCTCGTTCGTCGACATCGCCGGGCTGGTGCGCGGCGCCTCCAAGGGCGAGGGTCTCGGCAACAAGTTCCTGGCCAACATCCGCGAGGTCGACGCCATCGTCCATGTGCTCCGCTGCTTCGAGGACGACGACATCACCCATGTCGAAGGCCGCATCGATCCGGTCGGTGACGCCGAGACCATCGAGACCGAGCTGATGATCGCCGACCTCGAGAGCCTCGAGCGCCGCACCGAGCAGACCCGCAAGCGCGCCGCGTCGAAGGACAAGGAATCGATGACGGTGCTGCCGGTCATGGAAGCGGCGCTGAAGCTCCTGCAGGACGGCAAGCCGGTGCGCACGCTGCTCAAGACGCTGGCGCCGGAGGAACTCGAGATCCTCAAGGGCCTGAACCTCTTGACCTCGCACCCGGTGCTCTATGTCTGCAACGTCTCGGAAGCCGATGCGGCGACCGGCAACGCCCATACCGAGGCGGTCGCCAAGATGGCCGCCGCCCAGGGCGCGGAAAGCATCGTCATTTCGGCGGCGATCGAATCCGAGGTGGCGCAGTTGCCGGATGAGGAAAGCAAGGAGTTCCTGGCGGCGCTGGGGCTCGAGGAAGCCGGTCTCGACCGGCTGATCCGCGCCGGCTACCACCTTCTCGACCTGATCACCTATTTCACCGTCGGCCCCAAGGAGACCCGCGCCTGGACGATTCCGCGCGGCACCAAGGCGCCCGCCGCCGCGGGCGTCATCCACACCGACTTCGAGCGCGGCTTCATCCGCGCCTTCACCATCGCCTATGACGACTATGTGACGCTGGGCGGCGAAGTGCCGGCCAAGGAAGCCGGCAAGGCGCGCGACGAAGGCAAGGAATATGTCGTCCAGGACGGCGACGTCATCCATTTCCGCTTCAACACCTGAAGGCGCGGCGGACGCGCCAGTCCTTCAGCCCCGCAGGCTCGCGCCGCGGGGCTGAAGGGGGAACCGGGTCTCACTCCTTCTCGGCCGGTCCGGCCGTTCCCCGGTTCAGGTCTTCTTGACCGGACAGGTCGACAGTCCCATCATCGAATACAGCGGGCAGGTGCCGAACAGTCCGGTGAACAGCGGAATGATGCCGATCAGCGTGAAATAGCGCCACGACGCGTCCGGATAGACAAAAAACATCGCAAGCAACACGAGGCCTGCCACGATACGCAGGACGCGGTCGATACCGCCGACATTGGTCTTGAACATTCTCGGGCTCCTGTTTTACCGTTGGCTTGGCCGCCAACACATATCCAAAATACAGCATATGTCCCTTCCCGCCTTGACAGGGATCAATGCATCGCGCCGCGCGACCGGAACGGATCCGGCCAATGCGGACGGGATTGAGGCGGATCCGGAAGGACCTGACCCCACAGAAGCTTTGACGGCCCGAGGAATTCCTCTAGATTGCGCGCCAATGCGACAAGCGGAAAGAGAATAATTGATGTCTAATGACGACCTCCTCCATTTCGAGGACCTCGATCCCGGCCAGGTTTTCCCGCTCGGGCCCAAACATGTGACCGCGGATGAAATCATCGGCTTTGCGATGGAATTCGATGCGCAGCCGATGCATCTTGACGCCGAGGCCGGCAGGAACTCGATCCTGGGCGGCCTGGCGGCGTCGGGCTGGCACACCTGTTCGATGATGATGCGGATGATGGCCGATTCCTATCTCCTGCGCATGGCCGCCGAGGGGGCTCCCGGCATCGATTACGTCAAGTGGAAGAAGCCGGTGCTGGCGGGCGACGTGCTCTCGGGCGAGACCCGGGTGCTCGACAGCCGGCAGTCGAAGTCCCGCCCGGGCATCGGCATCGTCAGCTTCCGCCACGAGCTGCGCAACCAGAGGGGCGAAACGGTGCTGGAATCGGAGAACCCGATCATGCTGCGCCTGCGCAGCCCCGAGGAGGCACGGCCATGACGCTCGATCCCGCATTCGAACCCGGCGCCCGCAAGGAACTGGGAAGCATGGTGTTCACCGCCGAGGCGATCATCGATTTCGCCCGCCGGTTCGACCCGCAGCGGTTCCATATCGACGCCGAAGCCGCCAAGGACAGCGTGTTTGGCGGATTGTGCGCCTCGGGCTGGCATACGGCGTCGGTCTGGATGAAGCTCAACATCGCCACCAGCACAGCCGAGGCTGAACGCGCCGCGGCCGAAGGCAGGACCCTGCCCGAGTTCGGCCCCTCCCCCGGATTCCGCAATCTGAGATGGTTCAAGCCGGTCTATGCCGGCGACGAGATCTTCTATTCGCTGACGATCCGCGGCTCGCGCCCGCTCGCCTCGCGGCCGGGATGGTCGATCATGGAGCTGACGTCGGAAGCCCATGACAGGGACGGCGAACTGGTGATGAGTTTCGATTCCGCCGCGCTGATCCGGTTTCCCGAGGACGCCGAGGCCGAATGAGGCCAAGGCGCGCCGCCAGGCGGGCGCTGGCTCGGCCATCGTCCCGGCCGGCATAAGAGCCCAGCCGGCGGCAGCGCCGCTCAGTGACCTTCGTAGGAGATCAGCGTGCGCACCTGCACGCCGAGAGCCTCGAGCTTGGCCCGTCCGCCGAGATCGGGGAGATCGATGACGAAGCAGGCCGCGACGATGTTGGCGCCCATCTGCCGGAGCAGCTTGACCGCGCCCTCGGCGGTGCCGCCGGTGGCGATCAGGTCGTCGACCAGGATCACGCTCTCGCCCTCGGTGATGGCGTCCCTGTGCATCTCCATCTCATCCACGCCATATTCCAGGCTGTAGGCCACCCGCACGGTGTCGTGCGGCAGCTTGCCCTTCTTGCGGATCGGCACGAAGCCGGCCGAGAGCTGGTGCGCCATCGCCCCGCCGAGGATGAAGCCGCGGGCCTCGATGCCGGCGATCTTGGAGACCCTGAGCCCCGCATAGGGATGCACCAGCTCGTCGATGGCGCGGCGGAACGCCCGCGGCGCGCCCAGCAGCGTGGTGATGTCGCGAAACAGGATGCCGGGCTTGGGGTAATCGGGAATCGTGCGGATGGCGGCGCGAAGTTCGTTTTCGAGATCGGTCATGGACATGCCCCAGTGTGATGTCGCCCCTGTGACGCCGCACTGTGCGATGCGTCCGGGTGGCGCGCAAGCGGCTTTCGCCGGACATGAAGACGCCGCCCGGAGGCGGCGTCATCGGGATGCGGCGTGTGGGCCGGTTCGCTTAGTGCGGCTTGCTGGCGAACACGGCTTTCTTGGTCAGGTACATCAGCGCCGTGAACAGCGCCAGGAATATGAGCACCATGAATCCCATGCGCTTGCGATCCTCGAGATGCGGCTCGGCGGCCCACATCAGGAAGGCGGACACGTCGCGGGCATACTGGTCGAGCGTTTCCGGCGTACCGTCGTCATAGGTGACGAAGCCGTCATCGAGCGGCGGCGCCATCGCCAGGGCGACGGAGCCGTTGAAATAGGGGTTGAAATGGGTGCCGTCGGCGATGGCGATGCCTTCCGGCGCCTCATGGTAGCCGGTCAGCAGCGAGTAGATATAGTCCGGGCCGCCTTCCTGGTACTGCGTGAAGATGTCGAAGACGAAGGTCGGGAAGCCGCGCTCGATGCCGCGCGCCTTGGCGATGAGCGACAGATCCGGCGGGGCCGCGCCGTTGTTGGCATAGGCGGCCGCTGCCGAGTTCGGGAACGGCGACGGGAAATGGTCGGCCGCGATGGCCGGACGGGTGAACATCTCGCCTTCGCCGTTCGGGCCGTCCTCGACCTCGTAATTGGCCGCGAGCGACTTGACCTGCTCTTCCGAATAGCCCAGCCCCTCGAGCGTCCGGAACGGCACCAGGTTCATCGAGTGGCAGGCCGCGCAGACTTCCGTGTAGATCTTCAGACCGCGCTGGAGCTGCGCCTTGTCGTAATGGCCGAAGATGCCGGCAAAGCTCCAGTCGACGTTCTTCGGCTTGAGCACGGGGTAATGGCCCGCCTTCACCGCATGTTCGGTCTCGGTGGCCAGATCATGCGCGTCCTGCGCTCGGGCGGGGGAGACGGCCACCGAGGCGATGGCCGCGATCAGCGCGATGCTTGCTACAAACTTGTTCATTGTTTGAATTCCTTTCAGCCGCTGATCTTCAAGCCTTGGCATGCTTTTCGAGTACCGCCTCGGTAATCGAATTCGGGAGCCGCTTCGGGGTTTCGATCAGGCCGAGGATGGGCATGATCACCAGGAAGAAGGCGAAGTAGTAGATCGTGCCCAGGAGCGACATCAGCGTGTAGAGATCGGTTGCCGCACGCGAACCGAGCCATCCGAGCAGGATGCAGTCGGCGACGAAGATCCAGAAGAACAGCTTGAACCAGGGACGATAGACCGCGGAGCGGACCTTCGACGTATCCAGCCATGGCAGGAAGAACAGCACGATGATCGAGCCGAACATCACCAGCACGCCGCCGAGCTTGGAATCGATCGGGCCGATGTCGAAGGTGATGGCGCGCAGCATCGCGTAGAACGGCAGGTAGTACCATTCCGGAACGATGTGGGCCGGCGTCTTCAGCGAATCCGCCATGATGTAGTTGTCGGGGTGGCCGAGGTAGTTCGGCATGAAGAAGATGAACCAGGCGAAAACCAGCAGGAACACCGAAACGCCGAGCCCGTCCTTCACCGTCGCATAGGGCGTAAACGGCAGCGTGTCGGTCTTCGACTTCACCTCGACGCCGGTCGGGTTGGTCTGGCCGGTCACGTGCAGCGCCCAGACGTGCAGGATGACGACGCCGACGATCATGAAGGGCAGCAGGTAGTGCAGCGAGAAGAAGCGGTTGAGCGTGGGTTGGTCGACCGCGAAGCCGCCGAGCAGGAACTGCTGGATCCATTCGCCCACCAGCGGAAACGCCGTGAAGAAGCCGGTGATCACCGTGGCGCCCCAGAACGACATCTGCCCCCAGGGCAGCACGTAGCCCATGAAGCCGGTGGCCATCATCAGAAGGTAGATGACCACGCCGAGGATCCAGAGGATCTCGCGCGGCGCCTTGTAGGAGCCGTAGTAGAGGCCGCGGGCGATGTGCAGATAGACGGCGATGAAGAAGAAGGACGCGCCGTTGGAGTGCATGTAGCGCAACAGCCAGCCATTGTTGACGTCGCGCATGATCTTTTCGACGGAATTGAAGGCCAGCGCGGTGTCGGAGGCATAATGCATGGCCAGCACGACGCCGGTCAGGATCTGCACCACCAGCATCACCGACAGCATGGCGCCGAAGGTGTAGGCGTAGTTCAGGTTGCGCGGCACCGGATAGGAGATGAAACTGTCATGCGACAGCCGCAGCAGGGGAAGACGCGCGTCCATCCACTTGCCCAGGCCTGTCGTCGGATTGTAGGTCGAATGATCGCCACTCATGGTAATGTGTCCCCTTAACCGATCTTGATGACAGTGTCAGACGTGAACGCAAAAGTCGGCACGGGCAGGTTCTCCGGCGCCGGGCCTTTGCGGATGCGTCCGGCGGTGTCGTAGTGCGAGCCGTGGCACGGGCAGAACCAGCCGCCGAAGTCGCCGGACTGGCCGAGCGGAATGCAGCCCAGATGGGTGCAGACGCCGATCTGGACGAGCCAGTTTTCCTTGCCCTCGCCGGCGGACCGGGCCAGATCGGTCGCGGGCGAAGTGCCGTCGATGTTGGCGTTGCGGGCCAGCGGATCCTTGAGCTCCTCGAGCGGAACCGAATTGGCCTGCTCGATCTCTTCCGGCGTGCGGTTGCGGATGAAGACCGGCTTGCCGCGCCATTTCACAGTCAGCGACATCCCCGGCTCGAGGCTTTCCACATTCACCTCGATGGACGAAACCGCCAGCGTCGACGCATCCGGGCGCATCTGGTCGATGAACGGCCAAGCAAAGGCGACCGTGCCGACCGCTGCCGTGGCACCGGTGGTGATGTAAAGAAAATCGCGGCGGGTGGGACCCGCGCCTTCGCTGTGTGTCATTGGTTCACTCACGGCTCAACGTCCTTCTTGAAGCTGCGTCCGGACTACTCTTCCGCCCCCATGCCGACTTGTGCCGACCAGACCGCTATAAGCGGATTCGGCCCCTGCCCACAATGCGGCGGAATTCTGTCAATCGCGCGGTTTCTATGCGGGTTGGAAGGATAAGTCCAGTCCGGGACAGTCAGAAGGGCACAATGTCGCGGGAAAATCCGCAAGCCTATTCCGCGGCTTCGTCGACGCCGATGAAGCCGCCCGACTGGCGCGCCCACAAATCGGCGTAAAGACCGCCGCGCGCGAGCAGTTCACCATGCGTGCCGCTCTCGAGCACGCGGCCATTGTCCATCACCACCAGCCGGTCCATGCGGGCGATGGTCGACAGCCGGTGGGCGATGGCGATCACCGTCTTTCCCTCCATCAGCCGGTCGAGATTCTCCTGGATCGCCGCCTCGACCTCCGAATCAAGCGCCGAGGTCGCCTCATCGAGCACCAGGATCGGCGCGTTCTTGAGCATGACCCTTGCGATGGCGATGCGCTGCCGCTGACCGCCCGAGAGCTTGACGCCGCGATCGCCGACATGGGCGTCGAGGCCCTTGCGGCCGCGCTGGTCCGACAGGCCCTCGATGAAGGCGAGCGCCTCGGCGGTGCGCGCCGCCTCGAGGATCTCCGCGTCGCCGGCGTCGGGACGCCCGAAGACGATGTTCTCGCGGATCGACCGGTGCAGGAGCGAGGTGTCCTGGGTGACCATGCCGATCGCCTGGCGCAGCGATTCCTGGCTGACATCGGCGATGTTCTGGCCGTCGATCTCGATGCGCCCCGACTGCAGGTCATAAAACCGCAAGAGCAGATTGACGAAGGTGGACTTGCCGGCGCCGGAGCGGCCGACCAGCCCGAGCTTCTCGCCGGGCCTGATGGTGAGCGACAGATCGTCGATCACCGGCCGTTCCGGATCATAGCCGAAGCGTGCGTGATCGAACCGGATCGCCGCCTTCTCGACGCTGAGCTCGCCGGCGCCCTCGCGGTCGGTCAGCCCGATGGGGCGGGCCACGAGTTCGGCCGAATTCTGCACCGTGCCGAGATTGCGCATCAGCCCGTTGAGCTGGGTCATCATCCGGCCGAGCAGCATGTTGAGCCGGAGCACCAGCGACAGCGTGAACGCCACCGAGCCAACCGAGATCGCCCCGGCAAGCCAGAGATTGATCGAGAACCCGGCAATCGTGGCGATCATCACGCCGGACAACAGCGCCAGCGAAGCCCGGACCCCGGTCAGGTGGCGCGTGAACGGGATGATGGTCGCCAGAAACTGGTCGAAGCCGTCCTTGATGTAGCGGTCATTGTCGGCTTCCCGCGCATAGAGCTTGAGCGTCTGGATATTGGAATAGCTGTCGGTGATGCGCCCGGTGAGCATCGCCGAGGCCTCGGCGCTCAAGCGCGCGTGCTTGCGGATGCGCGGCACGAAGTAGCGCGCCAGCAGCCCGAAGGCGGCGATCCACGCCAGCACCAGCGCCGACAGCCGCCAGTCGAGCTGCGCCACCAGCGCCATCGTGGTGGCGGTGTAGATCAGGATGAACCAGACCACCTGCAGCAGCGCCACGGTGAAATCGCCGGTGGCCTGGCCCGCCGACCAGACCTTGGTGACGATGCGGCCGGCGAAATCATTCTGGAAGAAGCCGAGATTCTGGCGCGAGACATGGGCATGGGCCTGCCAGCGCACCAGGTTGTAGAAGCCCGGAACGACCGTCTGCTCTTCGACCAGCGCCGCCACCGTGACGACGACGAACCGCGCCAGCACCACCACGAACAGCATGAAGGCGAGCGTCGGCCCGTGCGCCGCGATCAGCCCGTCCCAGCCCGCGGCGGGTTCCGCCGCGTCGAGCACGTCGACCAGTTGCCCGACGAAGTAGAACAGCGCCGCCTCCAGCAGCGCCACCAGCCCGCCCAGCGCCAGCATTGCCGCGAAGGCGCCCTTGGCCTGGCCGACATAGTGCCACAGGAACGGAAGCGTCTTCGCCGGCGGACGGTAGGTTGTGCGCCGGACAAACGGATCGATCCAGCCTTCGAAGAGGGTAAGCAGCGGACGGAAAATCATGGGCGCAACAATAGGGCGCGCGGAAAGTTTGGCAATCCGCGCCGTCCCCTATTCCGCCGCCTTGGCATCGGCACCGGCGTCGGCCCCAGCGTCGGCCTCGGCGTCGATGAACCCGCCCGACTGCCGCGACCAGAGATCGGCATAGATCCCGCCCGACTTGATCAGGTCTTCGTGCACGCCGGTTTCGACGATCTGGCCCTGGTCGAGCACCACCAGCCGGTCCATCTGCGCAATCGTCGACAGGCGGTGGGCGATGGCGATCACCGTCTTGTTCTCCATCAGCGCGAACAGGTTCTCCTGGATCGCCGCCTCGACTTCGGAATCGAGCGCCGAGGTCGCCTCGTCGAGCACCAGGATCGGCGCGTCCTTCAAGAACACCCGGGCGATGGCGATGCGCTGGCGCTGGCCGCCCGACAGCTTGACGCCGCGCTCGCCGACATGGGCGTCGAACCCGGTGCGGCCGGCGAGATCCTCGAGACCGGCGATGAACTCGAGCGCATTGGCCTTGCGCGCCGCCTCGATGATCTCGGCTTCCGTGGCGTCGGGCCGTCCGTAGGCGATGTTGTCGCGCACGGAGCGGTGCAGCAGCGAGGTGTCCTGGCTGACCATGCCGACCTGGCCCCTGAGGCTGTCCTGGCTCACCTGCGAGATGTCATGGCCATCGATCAGGATGCGCCCGGATTCGAGATTGTAGAACCGCAAGAGCAGGTTGACGATCGTGGTCTTGCCTGCGCCGGAGCGGCCGACAAGGCCGATCTTCTCGCCCGGCCTGATCTCGAGCGACAGGTTCTCGATCACGCCGCTCTGCTTGCCGTAGTGGAAGCGGACATTCTCGAAACTGATCGCGCCCTTGCGGGCGACGATCTCGCCGGCGCCGGGCCGGTCGACCACGTCATGCGGCTTGACCATCATGCCCATGCCGTCCTGGACGACGCCGATGTTCTCGAAGAAGCCCGAGACCTCCCACATGATCCACTGCGACATGCCGTTGATCCTGAGCGCAAGGCCGATGACGACGGCGATGGAGCCGACGGAAACGATCCCCGTCATCCAGAAGCCGATCGACATCGCCGCAACCACGAACACCAACACGCAATTGTTGAAATACACCAGCGATTCGAACATCGTCACCTGGCGCATCTGCCGGTGCACCGACTCGAGGAACATGTCCATGCTCTCCTGGGCGTAGGCCTCCTCGCGGCCGGCGTGGGAGAACAGCTTGACGGTCGAAATGTTGGTGTAGCTGTCGACCACCCGTCCCGTCATCGCCGAGCGGGCGTCGGCCTGGTCGGCCGAAATCCGCTTGAGCTTCGGCACGAAATGCATGATCAGGCCGATATAGATCGCCAGCCAGACCAGGAGCGGCAGCACCAGCCGCCACTCGGCGCTCGCCACCATCGAGATCATGGCGATGAAATAGACCGAGACGAAGACGAACACATCGAGAAGCTTCATTACCGCTTCGCGGATCGACAGCGAGGTCTGCATCACCTTGGTGGCGACGCGGCCGGCGAATTCGTTGGAAAAGAAGCTCAGGCTCTGGCGCAGCAGATAGCGGTGCATCTGCCAGCGCGCGATCATCGGATAGTTGCCGAGCAGCGTCTGGTGGACGATCAGCGAATGCAGCATCACCGTGATCGGCAGGCCGACGAGCAGCACCAGGCCCATCACGACGAGCCGCATCCATTCCCGCTCGAGAAAGCCCTGCGGGTCGGTATTGGCGAGCCAATCGACGATGGAGCCCAGGAATCCGAACAGCATCACTTCGCCGATGGCGATCAGCGCGGTCACGCAGGCCAGCACCACCAGCCACGGCGCCGCTTCCCGCGAATAATGCCAGCAGAACGCCACCAGCCCCTCGGGCGGCGCCGAGGGCGTTGCTTCCGGATAGGGGTTCAATCGACGTTCAAACCATCCAAACATGGATGTCTCCTTGAAATACTGCATGCCGGGCGTTCGGACGCATCGGCAGTCCCGAAAATGAGGCCAGGTCGCGCGATGGGGCTCGTCGCCCTTCTGACCGGGCATAAAAGCTAAATTTTGAAAACTGAAACCGCGAAGACCTGTGTGTTCAGTGGCCCATGGCCGCAAGCGAAAGGCTGATATCAGTGATGCGCATGTCAGCCTCCGTCAGGTTCGCGTTGAAGATGACCCGGTTTAGACGGGATTTTCCGGTTCCGCCAGCTTGTCGCACCGGTTTTTGCGCGTCATGGGCACATCCTTGCTTGATATTGTGATAAAATGACCACAGAACCCGTCTCCATGACCAAGCCCCTCATCGCCCTCTACCAACCCGACATCCCCGGCAACACCGGCTCGATCCTCAGGCTCGGCGCCTGCCTGGGCATTTCCATCCACATCATCGGCCCGGCGGGCTTCGACATGACCGACCGGGCGCTCAAGCGCGCCGGCATGGATTACATCGAGATGGCGGCGCTCACCCGCCACGACGGATGGGAGGAGTTCGAGGCCTGGCGCAAGCAGGAAACGAGGCGGCTGGTGCTGATGACCACCCTGTCGGCCACGCCCTATGCCGACGGCACCGCCCAGACCCTTACCGCCCAGGACGTGGTGCTGTTCGGCAGGGAGAGCGCCGGCGTGCCGCCCAAGGTCCATGACGCCGCGGACGCCCGCCTGACCATTCCCATGGTCGAGGGCCGCCGAAGCCTGAACCTCGCCATGAGCGTGGCGATCGTCGCCGGCGAGATCACCCGCCGGTTCGGACTGTAGGCGAAGACCGCGTCAGCCATAGCTGACCACCTCGAACTCGATGCCGTTCTCATCCTCGAAATAGAAGCGGCGTCCGGGCTCGTAATCCGCATGATTGAAGGTCGGAAAGCCGTGCGCCTTGACCTTGACTTCAACGGCATCGAGATCGTCGACGACCACGCCGATGTGGTTCATCGCGCCCGTGACGTCCTTTCCTTGCGTATTTTGCCCCACGCCCTCCTTCGGCGTGAACACCACCAGGTAGTCGTCCTCGGTTCCGACATGGATCGACCGGCCGCCATTGCGCGCCGCCCCCTGCCAGCGGATCTTCCAGCCGAACACCTCGCACAGCCAGGCCGCCGTGGCGGCGGCGTCGGGCACGGTGAAATTGACGTGTTCGAGAACGGCTTGGGTCATGGGTCTGCTCCTGAAGTCCTGTGCGATTGCCTTTGACGGAACCCATGCTACTTTCTCAAGTCAACTTGAGGTCAAGAGGTTTTTTCACAATGCCGGACGCACGCACCAAGGGCCTGCTCACGATCGGCGACGTGGCGGCGCGCACCGGGCTCGCCGTCTCGGCGATCCGCTATTACGACGAAGAGGGGTTGATCTCCGCCCGGCGCAGTCCGGGCGGCAAGCGGCTGTTCCTGCGCTCCGACATCAGGCGGCTGTCCTTCATCCTGATCGCCCAGCAACTGGGCTTCTCGCTCGAGGAGATCCGCGTCCAGCTCCGGCAACTGCCGCTCGAGCGCACCCCCACCAAGCGCGACTGGGAGAAGATCAGCCGCGGCTTCCGCGCCCATCTCGACGCCCGCATCGGCATGCTCGAGCGCCTGCGCGACCGCCTCGACGGCTGCATCGGCTGCGGCTGCCTATCGCTCGACGCCTGCCGGCTCTACAACCCGGACGACCGGGCGGGCGCAAGCGGCACCGGCCCGAGGCTGGTGGTGCAGAAATCGGTGGCGGAGCGGCAGGACTAGTCCGCGGTCGGCAGCCGGCGCATGGTGAATTCGATGGTGTCGCCCTCGCCCGGCAGCGGCCGCCAGCTCTCGACCTCGGTCCAGTAGGCGGCCTTGGGCCAGGTGGAAAACCATTCCCGCGCCGTCTCGCGCGCCTCTTCGCGGCTCATGCGATAGGTCTTGCGCACGAAGCCGCCGGGACGGCCGGCGGCCTTCTCGCTGCGCGAGCGGGCAATCTCTTTGCGCAGGCCCTCAAGCGGAGGGCGGCGGGGTGGAAACTGGCTCATGGTCCTTCCTTGCTCGGCAAATCCTAGCGCAAAACCTTCCGGGCTGCGAGTCCTGACGCGGGGCCGCAACCCGGCCGCCCCGCCCCATGGGAAACGGATCAATGAAAAACCGGTTGGTTCCGGCAGGCGGACTGTAAAGGCAAGGTTACATCCGGCATAGGGTGCTGCTATGACTGCCGCAAACATGACGAGGAGCTGCCATGGAACGCCCCACCCTGCCGGTCGGCCTGCCCGACGACATCGAAGACAAGAAAGCCACGGCGCGCCAGTGGTTCGAGCGCCTGCGCGACCAGATCTGCGCAAGCTTCGAGGCGCTCGAGGCCGAGGTCGACACGCCCCAGTGCGCGGGCGAGCCGGGCCGGTTCGAGCGCACCGAGTGGCTGCGCGACGAAGGTGCGGGCGGCGGTGGCGTCATGTCGATCATGAAGGGACGGCTGTTCGAGAAGGTGGGCGTGCACACCTCCACCGTGCACGGCGAGTTCTCGCCCGAATTCCGCAAGCAGATGCCCGGCGCCGAGGAAGACCCGAGCTTCTGGGCCTCGGGCATCTCGCTGATCGCGCATCCCACCAATCCGCACGTGCCGACCGTGCACATGAACACCCGCATGGTGGTGACGACCAGCCAGTGGTTCGGCGGCGGCGCCGATCTCACCCCGGTGCTCGACGCCCGCCGCACCCAGACCGACCCGGACACGATGCTGTTCCATCGCGCCATGGAGATCGCCTGCAACCGCCATGCGGTGGCCGATTATGCGAAGATGAAGGCCTGGTGCGACGAGTATTTCTTCCTGCCGCACCGCGATGAGCCGCGCGGCATCGGCGGCATCTTCTTCGACTGGCAGCACTCCAGCGAGGAGATGGGCGGCTGGGCCGCGGATCTCGCCTTCACCCAGGATGTCGGGCGCGCCTTCAACGTGGTCTACCCGAAGATCGTGCGCGCCAATTTTGGCAAGCCCTGGAGCGAGGCGGAACGCACCGAGCAACTGATCCGCCGCGGCCGCTATGTGGAGTTCAACCTGCTCTACGATCGCGGCACCATCTTCGGCCTGAAGACCGGCGGCAACGTCACCTCGATCCTGTCCTCGCTGCCGCCGGTGGTGATGTATCCGTAAGGAACGCCATAGCGCGGCGGCAGGCCTGCCGCGCGGCAAGCCGATGGATCAGGGCCGTCGCGAAGCGGCCTTTTTCAACGCTTCATCGATGAGCTGATTGGCGATCGTCATCCGGGTCGTGGCCGCCTCGCGCCATTCCTCGGGCGTCCGGTCCGGGTGGTTGAGGCGGGCGAAGCTGCGGCGTTTCCTGTGCAACTGCGCCGGGGTGTCGGATGGAAGCAGGTCGACGTCGCTTGCGACCTCGTCACGGCTTACACGCGTGAAACGGGTCATATCCGGTTTGGGTTCGGGCGGCGGCGCGACGAGCTCGGCGCCATAGGCGAAATAGGCCGCCTCGAGCCGCTCGCTGCCGTGTCCGCCTGCCGGCGGGGATCCGGCCCCGACGAAAGCCGCCGTGAAGCCCCGGACACCCGTCCAGGACCGCGCGTCCTGATGCGGCTCTTCCGCCCTGTCCCGGCCTATGCGGTCGAGAACCGTGTCGAATGTGCTCAGACCTACAATCATCACGCGCCTGTTTGCTTCAAACCGCCTGCACGAACCCGTTCCCGGCATGTCTAGCCGAAGATGGTTAACATCGTCCAAGCACAGGCAAACGCGCGAATGGGCGCATTGTTCAGCACGGCTGCGCGCATTGTTCAGGAGGGGGTCGCCCGCGGCCGCGCGCCGCACTGCAGATCCCCGCGGCACCCTCGATTGATCTTGGTCAATGCAACCGGCCACGGTTCTGTCAAAAAAATGGCCTATCCTGCGGTTGTGTTGTCTGAGCCAGTTCGGGCAGCGCCGAAACCAGACACCGAAAAGGAGGATGAGCCATGAAGACCTTCCATTGCGGATCCCTCGTTCCCGGCTGCGATTGGCACACGCGGGCCGACGAAGACGCGGAAATCGTCTCCCGTGCGGTCGATCATCTGCGCCAGACCCATGGCGAGACCATCATTCGCCCGTCGATCGTCGAACAGATCAAGGCCCGGATCACCGACGAACAGGGCGTCGCCTGAGAGGGCGGCCCCGGCGGGCGTGACGTCACGCGCGCCTGATCCTACTCGGCGGAAGTCAGCAGCGCCTCTTTGTCGAGGGTGAAATTGCTGTCGATCCAGAGCTCCTCGAGCGCCGACAACCTGGCCCCCATCTCGGGGCCGGGCTTGATCCCCTTGGCGATCAGGTCCGATCCCGTCACCGGAAACATCGGGCGCGTCCAGCCGGCGGCGCGGGCCAGGTGACGGCTGTGGCCGGCGGCGTCGGTCAGCGCCGAGGCGTCGGTGTCCGTGCGCGCCCGGGCCGCGACGAGCGACAGCCGGATCCGGTCCATCAGCGGCTGGGCGCCGTGCCGGTACAACAGCCGGTCGAGCGCGGTGATCGCCAGCGTCGGCGCGACCGCCGGCGCCTCGGCCCATCTGACCAGCCGCTCGGTGTCCGCACGCGACAGCTTCATCCGGGCCGACATCTCGCGCATCCGCTCGGCGTCCGGCGGCACGATCGCCATCAGCCGCAGCAGCGGATCGGGCTCCCAGCCGAGCGCTTCCTCGGTGGCGATCAGCCCGCCGACGGAATCGATCCCCCATTTTTCGCTCTCCGGCACCACCAGGCTGAGGATGCCGGCCTGCCGCATCCACAGCAGCGCCCGGCCCGGGTCACGGGCGGCAAACAGCGTCTTGAGCTCCTTCCACACCCGCTCGGCCGAGAGCTTGACCAGGCTGTCGCGCGCCCGGGCGCAGGCCTTCAGCGCCGCCGCATCCGGCCGGCCGGCGCCGTAATGGGCGAAGAAGCGGAAATAGCGCAGGATCCTGAGATGATCCTCGGCGATCCGGTCGTCAGGCTCGCCGATGAAGCGCACGGTGCGCGAGGCGATGTCCTCGAGACCGCCGACCAGATCGATGATCGCGCCGCTCGAGTCGGCATAGAGCGCGTTGATGGTGAAGTCGCGCCGCGCCGCATCCGTCTGCCAGTCGCTGCCGAACACCACCTTCGCCCGCCGCCCGTCGGTCTCCGCGTCATGGCGCAGCGTCGTCACCTCGAAGCCGCGGCCGTCGATGACCAGCGTCACCGTGCCGTGGTCGATCCCGGTCGGCACCGCGCGGATGCCCGCGGCCTCTGACTGTGACATGACCTGCTCCGGCGCCCAGGTGGTGGCGAGATCGGTGTCGGTCACCGGCAGCCCCATCAGCGCGTTGCGCACCGCGCCGCCGACCACCCGCACCTCCTCGCCCTCCCGGTTGAGAAGCGCGAAGATCCGGGTGAGCGCGGGGTCCTTGAACCAGGCTTCGCCAGCCACGCTCGCGGCAGTGCTCATGCGTAGAGCCTTTCATACATGGTGCGGATGATCCCGGCGGTGACGCCCCAGATCCGGTATTCGCCGAAGGGCATGGCGTAATAGTGCCGCTCGATGCCCTCCCAGACGCGGCTCTCGCGCAGATGGTTCTCCGGGTTCATCAGGAACGACAGCGGTGTCTCGAATACCGCGTCGACCTCCGCCGGATTGGGCACGATCGTGTAGCCCGGCCGCACCACCGCCAGGATCGGCGTGATGTGGAAACCGGTGGTGGTCATGTAGGCCGGCAGGCGGCCCACCGGCTCGACGAAGCGTCGGTCGAGCCCGATTTCCTCCTCGGCCTCGCGCATGGCGGCGATTTCCGGGCTCGCATCCTCGGGGTCGATCGCCCCGCCGGGAAACGCCACCTGGCCCGAATGCCGGCGCATCGCCACGGCGCGCCGGGTCAGGATCACCCGTGCGTCCGGTCCGTCATCGATCACCGGCACCAGCACCGCCGCATCGCGGAGCTTGACGCCTTCGAGGTTCGAGACCAGATCCGGGTTGAGCACGTGGTCGCCGTGCCCCAGATGCGCCGGTTCGATGCCGAAGGCCTGCTCCGGATCATGGCCCTGGGCGCGGGTGCGGAAATCGAGCGCGTCGAACCTGAGCGGCAGATCGGAGGCGACGCCGCTCACGACTGCGCCTCGAGCTTCGCCATCGGCATCACCGGGAAGGTGGCCCCGCCGGAGCGGATCGAGAACATCGTCTCGCCGTCGATCTCGACCTCTTCGCCGAGCGCCAGCAGATCATAGGTCACCGCGCGGTTGACCAGCGCCTCCAGCCGGCCGCGCACCAGAAGATAGGGCTTGAGCTGCTCGCCCTCGCCCTTGGTCACGAATCTGAGCGGATTGTCCGGCCCGGCCCTGACAACGTCGCCGACATTGGTCCTGAAAGTGAGCACCTGTTCGCCCTCTTCCTCGCTCCTTGTCATCTCGACGGCGAGGAACGGCGCATCGACGATCCGAATGCCGATCTTTTCCACAGGCGTGACGAGATAGGTCTTGCCGTCCTCGTCGCGACGCAAAACGGTGGAAAACAACCGCACCAGTTGCGGCCGTCCGATCGGCGTTCCCATGTAGAACCAGGTGCCGTCGGCGCGGATTTCCATGTCGATATCGCCGCAATAGGGCGGATTCCAGCGCTCGACCGGGGGCAAACCATCCTTGCCGGCATTGCGATCGGCCTGGGCGCGCGAAATCAGCGCCGCGAGATCCGCGGCATCTGTTTTCGTGGTGGTCCTTGTTTTTGCCATTGTCCTGTCCAGCTATGGTGAGTGGTAACGAGATAGTCAACCCAACCGCACTTGTCAGCCTTTCGGGGTGGAATAAGTTGGTCGGAGGCAAAGCCTGACCCGGGAACACGAACGTTCGGAGACATTCATGGGACGCATCGACACTGGCGCGACGCCACTCGACGAAAAGGCGGTCATCGCGGCCGCCGAGCATGCGCTGGCCGACATCTCCGCCGTCCGCGCCTCGGTGTCGGAAGTCATCTTCGGCCAGGAAAGCGTGGTCGAGCAGACCCTGCTCGCGGTGCTCTCGGGCGGCCACGCGCTGCTGGTGGGCGTCCCCGGCCTCGCCAAGACCAAGCTGGTCTCCACGCTTGGCGCGGTGCTGGGGCTCTCCTCCAACCGCATCCAGTTCACCCCCGACCTGATGCCGTCGGATATCCTCGGCTCCGAAGTCATGGACCAGGACGCGACCGGCCGCCGCTCCTTCCGCTTCGTGCCGGGACCGGTCTTCACCCAGTTGCTGATGGCCGACGAGATCAACCGCGCCTCGCCGCGCACCCAGTCGGCGCTCCTGCAGGCGATGCAGGAATACCACGTCACCGTCGCCGGCGCGCCGCACGACCTGCCGCGCCCGTTCCATGTGCTCGCCACCCAGAACCCGCTCGAGCAGGAAGGCACCTACCCGTTGCCCGAGGCCCAGCTCGACCGATTCCTGATGCAGGTCGACGTCCCCTACCCGGAAATGGCGGCGGAACGGAAGATCCTGCTTGAGACCACCGGCGCCCGCGACGCGGTGGCCCGTCCCGCCATCACCATGGAGCGGCTCACCGCGATCCAGGCGCTGATCCGGCGCATGCCGGTGCCCGAAACGGTGGTCGACGCCATCCTCGACCTGGTCCGCTCCGCCCGCCCCGGGCACGGCAACGCCCGCGTCGACGAGACCGTGTCCTGGGGACCCGGTCCCCGCGCCGGCCAGTCGCTGATGCTGTGCGCCCGCGCCCGCGCCCTCTATCACGGCCGCCTGGCGCCCTCGATCGACGACGTGCGCGCGCTGGCCGAGCCGATCCTGCAGCACCGCATGGCGCTCACCTTCGCCGCCCGCGCCGAGGGCATCGGCATCCGCGACGTCATCGCCGGCCTCGTCGCCCCGAAAGCCGGGTGAGCGGATGGCTCCGGTCGGCCATCTCACCCAACCCACCGGGCGGCTCGACGCCCTCGCCCGCGCCCGCCAGCGCGCGGCGCTGCTGCCCGATTGCCTGGCCGAGGCGCGCCGCGTCGCCAACACCGTGATCGCCGGCTGGCACGGCCGGCGCAAGCGCGGCATCGGCGAGACCTTCTGGCAGTTCCGGCCTTACGTCGACGGCGAATCGCTGTCGCGCATCGACTGGCGGCGCTCGGCCCGCGACGACCATCTTTACGTCCGCGACAGGGAGTGGGAGGCCGCCCACACGATCTGGCTCTGGGCCGACCAGTCGCCCTCGATGCTCTACAAGTCCGATGTCGCCCTGGTCGCCAAGGAAAGCCGCGCGCTGGTCATCATGCTGGCGCTGGCGGAGATCCTGTCGCGCTCGGGCGAACGCATCGGCTGTCCCGGCGTCATGGACCCGGTCTCTTCCCGCAACGCCGCTGAACGGCTGGCGCTGGCGCTGGCGCATGCGCCGCTGCAGACCGCGCTGCCTGATCTCGGCCGGGTCGGGCGCATGAGCGACGTGGTGCTGATCAGCGATTTCCTCGATCCCGACGAGGCGCTGGAGCGCTGTATCGGGCCTGCGGCGCGGCGCGGCACCCGCGGCCACGCCATCGAGATCTCCGATCCGGCGGAGGAGAATTTCCCCTATTCCGGGCGCACCGAGTTCCGCGATCCCGAGACCGGCCAGAAGCTGGTCGCCGGCCGCGCGGAAACGGTGGCCGCCGACTACCGCCGCGCCTGGCTCGCCCGCCGCGAGGTTCTGGCGCAGGGCGTGCGGCGGCTGGGCTGGAGCTTCCTGTCGCACAGCACCGACCGGCTGGCGTCCGAGGCGCTGGCCGCGGCGCACGGCCATCTCTCGGGCATTCCATCTGCGGCCAAGACGGTGCCGGCATGATCGCCGGCCTGCCCATCGCCTTCGGAGCCCCGGCGATCCTGTTCGGCCTCCTGGCCCTGCCGGTGATCTGGTGGCTGCTGAGGCTCACGCCGCCGCGCCCGCAGGCCGAGCCCTTCGCGCCGCTTGCCATCCTCGCCCGCGTGCTCAAGCCCGAGGAAACACCCTCGCGCAGCCCCTGGTGGCTGACCGCGCTGAGGCTGCTGATTGCGGCGCTGGTCATTCTCGCGCTCGCCGAGCCGGTGCTCAATCCACGCGACCGGGCGCTGTCGTCGGACGGTCCGCTGGCGCTCATTATCGACAATGGCTGGGCCAGCGCGCCGGACTGGGAGGCGCGCATCGAGGCCGCCGAAATCCTCATCAGTGAGGCCGAGGATCTCGACGTGCCGGTCTCCATCGTGTTTACCGCCGACCGCCGCCCCGACGCCACGCCGGGAAGCTTCGAGCGGGCGCGCGAGCAGTTGCGCGCCGCAAGGCCGCGGCCCCTGAAGCCCGAGCGCGACAGCGCGGTCACGGCGCTGATTGCGGCGCTCGGCGAGACCCGGCCCGGCACCATCGCCTATCTCACGGACGGCGTCGACACGCCGGACGCGAACGCCGCGCTTGCAAGGCTGGCGGCGCTGGAGCCGTCAGCGGTCCGGATCATCGGCGCCGACGGAGCTAGAGCCCTGGCGCTGACCGACGCCGACAACGGCGCCGATGCGCTCACCGTCTCGGCGAGCCGGCTTGACGGCGGCGAGGCCGAAAGCTTCCGGCTCTCGGCGCGCGACGCCAAGGGCCGCGAGATCGCCACCGGCACGCTTCCCTTCGCGGCCGGCGAGACCGGCGCCGCGGGAACCATCTCCGCCCCCTTCGAGATCCGCAACGACATCGCCCGCCTCGACGTCACCGGCATCGACACCGCCGGCTCGGCGCGGCTGCTCGACGACAGTTTCCGCCGCCGCCGCGTGGCGCTGATCTCCGGCGAGGCCGCCGACAGCGCCCAGCCGCTGCTGTCGCCGCTCTACTACATCAACCGGGCGCTCTCGCCCTATGCCGACCTGATCGAGGCCGACAGCGCCGACATGTCCGCGGCCATTCCGAGATTGCTGGCGCAGGCCCCCGCCGTCATCGTCATGGCCGATATCGGCGTGCTGCCCGACGATGTGAGCCAGCCGCTGCAGGACTGGATCGACCGCGGCGGCACCCTGATCCGCTTCGCCGGACCGCGCCTGGCCGCCGCCCCCGCCGACGACCTGCTGACGCCGGTGCAACTGCGCAAGGGCGAACGCGAGCTCGGCGGCGCGCTGTCCTGGATCGAGCCGCAGCCGCTGGCCGATTACCCGGCGACCGGCCCCTTCGCCGGCCTGCCCTCGCCGCGCGACGTCACCGTCAGCCGCCAGGTGCTGGCCGAACCCTCGGCCGATCTCGCCGAGCGGACCTGGGCGAGCCTGGCCGACGGGACGCCGCTGGTCACCGCCGCCGAGCGCGGCGCCG
>NZ_JRJG01000094.1 GCF_000759435.1 Hoeflea sp. BAL378 | reverse complement strand
GTTCAACTCGGCGGCGCCCGACGACGGCAACATGATGCTGTTGGAACAGACGGCGACGCCGGCGCAGAAGGAGCGCTGGCTCAAGCCGATCGTCGACGGCGACGTGCGCTCCGCCTTCGTCATGACGGAACCGCATCCGGGCGGGGGCTCCGATCCCTCCATGATTCTGACCACGGCCACCCGCAAGGGCGACCGCTACCGCGTGCGCGGCCGCAAATGGTTCATCACCGGCGCCGCGGAAGCCAGGCATTTCATTCTCGTCGCCCGCACCTCCGACGACGAGCGCAAGGGGCTGACCGCCTTCCTGTTCGACCGTGACCAGCCGGGCTGGTCGATCGATCGGCGCATCGGCATCATGGGACCGGAAGAGCACGGCGGCCACTGCGAACTACTGTTCGAGGACCTGGAGATTCCGGTCGAGAACGTGCTGATGAGCGAAGGCGACGGCCTGAAGGCGACGCAGATCCGCCTCGGCCCCGCGCGCCTGACCCACTGCATGCGCTGGCTCGGCCTGTCCAAGCGCTGTGTCGAGATCGCCCGCCTTTATGCCGCTGAACGCTTCGCCTTCGGGCAGCGCCTGTCCCACCGCGAATCCGTTCAGATGATGCTGGGCGACCTCGCCATGAAGATCGAGATCGGCCGGCTTCTGGTCATGAAGGCAGCCGTCGAGCTCGACCGCGGCGGCTTCGCCCGCAAGGAGGTGTCGATGGCCAAGATCCACGTCGCCAATCTCCTGCACCAGGCGGCCGACACGGCGATCCAGATCAACGGCGCCCGCGGCTATTCGCGCGACACGGTGCTGGAATGGATCTACCGCTACGCCCGCCAGGCCCGGCTCGTCGACGGCGCCGACGAGGTGCACAAGATGGTCTTGAACCGCCTGCTGGAAAAGGAAGGCCCTAACTTCTGGCGCTGGGACAGCGAACCTGCCGGCTGAGGTCGCCCCGTCACCCCCCAGCCGGGCTGCGGCCGGCTCGTTCTTCCGCACACCGAACCGGGCACGCGCAGGTGGAATGGTGAGTGACGCGGCGGAAGAAGAGCAGAGGGAAGATCGCTCTTTGCGCACTTCCAGGCGCGATTTACTCGCAGGCATTTTTCAATAAGTTCAACGGTCACCGCCATATCTCCCTCCGCGGACCGAAAAACAGCCATGGCTTTATCCTTTGCCTCCTTGCCGGAACGAAAGAACAGTCTGCGCGTCTGATCGCGCCGGTCACGAAGTCCATGGTGATTGCTTAACGCAGGCTGTGTTTGGACCCCTTCCTGTCAATTATACAACGGCGGCAGAGGGAATTTTACCGAAAATAGGGCACGCCCGTTTCCGATTGCTGATCGGAAAACAAATCGAGGCCCGGAACGCCAGATATCTAATATGAAAATAGGTTACGCACGGGTTTCAACTGAAGATCAGAAACTTGATCTTCAAATAGATGCCCTCAAGAAGGCCGGCTGTGTGGAGATATATTCAGATCATGCGGTGTCGGGCGGATCATTCAATCGACCAGGCTTGACAAAGGCCCTCGATAGTCTTCAAGGCGGTGACACGCTGGTGGTCTGGAGACTTGACCGGCTTGGCCGATCCCTCATCCATCTGGTGCAATTGATCAACGAACTGGGAACGCGCGACGTTCATTTTCAATCGCTGTCGGAGCTGATCGACACCGCTTCATCGGGCGGCCGGCTGGTTTTTCACATGATGGCCGCCCTGGCGGAATTCGTGCGCTCGCTCATCAGCGAGCGCACCCGGGCCGGCATGGCGGCTGCTCGGCGCATCGGCCGCCACATGGGTCGGAAGCCGATCCTGTCGGATGAGGAACTGCGCAGCGCAGCCTATGCCGTTTCGCATCAGGGGGCGCATCTGAGCGACGTAGCCAAGCGACACGGCCTGGCGCCGCGGTCGCTGCGAAGAATGATCCAGGCGCGCGTCCACGGCAAATAGCGCCAGGACCATGAGCGATCGCCGGAGGTCGTGCCCGGCCCCCGGGCACCCGACGGTGGTCAGGAGAATTGGCGCAAGCGTCGTCGGATCTCGGTTCGCGAGGACACTTCGGGGCGCGTTCATGGCGATTAGGGCATCTGCGGTCCGACGCCGGGCAGGTGTGGCTTCGCACTTCTGTTGTTGCCGCCCGTTTGGCAAGAAGTTTCTGACCTTCTTTTACGTGTGATCGAGTGCGGACCTCTGTCAGGCCTTTCGTTGCGGCGCTTGCAAGCATGAGTATGTCAAAAGCACGATCTTTCATCACGTCATTTTCAATAAAAAAATCTCACAATTCTGAGTCTTCCTCACTTTGTGTGATTCATCGGCTGTTAGCGACGATGTCGCTATGGCGGGCATGCAAAAGAAATCGAAATGGTCGCCCGGCCCAGGGGTTAAGATTCTGGGTGCCACGCTCACTGTTGACGACGGGTGGGTTGTTTCCGCTGCTGGATCCGCAATCGGCATCTGCCCCGATTGTGGACGGCGAAGCCGAAGTCGGCATGGTTGGGCCCGCCGCAGCCTCCAGGATCTGCCGGTCCAGGGCAAGCCGGTGACAGTGAAGCTGCTGCTGAGCCGCTGGCGATGTGCACAGCGGGAATGCCCACGACGAACGTTCACCGACCGACTGCCGACGGTAGCTGATCCATACGCGCGTCGGACGAGAAGGGTCGGAGAGATTGTCGGCCTGCTCGGCCATAGCGCCGGCGGCCGTCCTGGCGAGCGGTTGATGCAGCGGCTCGGCATGCCGGTCAGTGATGACACAATCCTGAGGCAGTTGAAGCGGGATGCCACGGCTGCTCAACGCAATTCCGAGATACGGGTGGTCGGTATCGATGATTGGAGTTGGCGTCGGGCGACGAGCTACGGAACCATCATGGTCGACCTCGAGCGCCGCGCGGTTGTCGACATACTGGATGACCGTAGCGTCGAGAGTGCGGCAAAGTGGCTGCGTGACCGGCCTTCCATCGAAGTTGTCAGTCGGGACCGCTGCGGCCTGTATGCGCAGGCGACTCGTGAAGGCGCACAGCAGGCCCAACAGGTCGCTGACCGGTTTCATCTGGTCCAGAATCTTCGCTCGGCCATCGAAGAACAGATGAGCCTTTCCGGGCGCGCCACCGGGAGGGCCATTCTTTCGGAGGACGCATTTGTTGACTCTGCCACACATCGCCGTCGCGCCCGTCTTGCGCATAGTCAATCCCGCCAGGAAATATTCGACATGCTCCACGCTTTTCGCCAGCAAGGGCTATCCCACAGCGAGATCGCCCGACGGACCGGCTACGGATGTCGCAGCGTAACGAAGTGGCTAAAGTTCGAGGCTCCGCCCGACAGGCGGCGAGCAGCGTTGAAACCCACATCACCATGGTACTTTGAAACCTTCCTCGCCAAATGCTGGAAGGATGGGAATCGCTGTGGCCGGCACCTTTTTCATGACGTCAAACAGCGCGGTTACTGGGAGCCTGGCGGCGGGCCGAAAGGGAGCAGGTCGAAGATGTTCCGCCCACCGCGCTGACGTCGGAGCCGGTTCGAGACCCGGAAACCGGTCATGCAATCTCGCCAGTAGTTGCCGCCGCGCTGTGCATCAAGCCGCGAAACCTGCTGACAGAGCGACAGGTCAAAAAGGTCGATGTCCTGAAGCAGGGATCTGATGCGTTCGCCGAGATGCGACGCCTGGCGATGCGCTTCAACGGGATCCTTCATGGCAAGAGATCGGCACCACTGGACGCGTGGATCGACGATGCGATCGACTCCGAAATCATTCCGATCATGCGGTTCGCCCGCGTCCTGCGCCGAGACATTGATGCCGTCAATAATGCCATCGAGCTGCCATGGAGCAACGGGCAGGCCGAAGGCCAGATCAACCGCCTCACGACCCTCAAGCGCGCAATGTATGGTCGGGCAGGCCCTGAACTGATGAGGGCACGAATGCTACCACCGCTCCACACAAAGTGAGGAAGAGCCTGCCAAGCGGTTGTTCATATCCTGTATTCCCCCCGTTACTCCATGAAATTGAATCTTTTCTATCGAATTGTGAATCGCAGATTTGAAGATGCCGGATTGCGGCGCTGGAAATCCGAATGGGTCCCTTTTTTCCGCTTTGGCGGGAGAAACTTTTCGACACATAAAAGTCAACATTTTCAGTGTATCCCTTGCCACTTGGAACCCTCCGATTCGTTGTACGCGAAGGGACCCCTTAAAGCTCATTCGAGACCTCGATGTCCTGGTTCAAGACGGCGCTTTCAACGAAGTTTCCGAGCGCACGAGCTGTTGAGTCATAGATCGACTTCTTTCCGTCCGCGCTTGAAAGCGTAAGCACGAACGCAACTTCTTGCGCCCCCGCCTGGCTGTGATGCGTCCACCCAAATTGGTAGAGGTCACGCATGAACACGCGGGCATAAAGCCGCAGGTGTGGACCGGAAAACCCAAGCCCGCTCCCCTTGGAAAAGTCCCTGCAGTGCCTCCTGATAGGCTGCCATTTGCGAAGCTCATCGCGAGCATCGCTTTCTGGAAGCGTCGACTCTTTCATCGAGCCAAGAAGCGACGGCCACTTTTCCGCTCCCGTCTGATACGCCAGTGATGTCTCCAATCGGGAAGCGAAGTAGTTAGCGCCGCCAAACGGCGACACGAGGGGCCGCAGAACAGCGGTCAAGCTGGCGCGTCCGAACAATTTTCCGTCACGCACCAGCTCGGGAGGGATGGGAATATCGTTCCAGTAATATGCGGTTCCCGGCTCGAGTTGTGCCCGCCACGCAAGTGTGACACTGCCGGGCGCGCAGGTCCAAGGAAGGTGCCCTTGATACGGGGTTCCCCAGCCGAGGTTGGGATCGTGCTCACTTCGCTCCGCTGAATTGATGAGGAGAGCCTTGACCAAATCCGGCGTTGGTTCACGTAAGCTATCGAAAGTGTGGGCTGCCAAAGACGAGACCAACGGCGTTGCGTAACTGCTTCCCGTATCGACGACCCCACCCAGCATCCTAAGATTCGAAAACCACGACAGGTCCGGTTTCATCATCCCATCGGGGCCAGGACCGGGCAGACAGGTAGGGCATCGGTCGCCTGGGGTTCCATCCGGAAGCGCTTGACGGCCACCCACGACTATCGCCGCCTCGCAATCAGCAGGCGGATTAGGCCGGGAATTGTTGTCAGGGCTGACATTTCCAACGGAGATCACTGGAAGAAATCCAGCCGATCTCGCCAGAAGACTGATTTCATGGCCGAGAACGCTGACCTCGGAGGGATCCAAACCGGCGCCGTCCTGATTGGCAGAGATGTTCCAGACGCGCGCTTCTGGATAAAGACGCGCAACCTCCGCCAGATAGTCCACCAACTCCCGCTCATCGAAGCGCCGATTGGCGTTCCGATGGGGGACGGCCTGAACAGTTCCGATACGGCAGTTCAGTTCAGGCAGCGAGCGATTTTTGTTCCAGGCGTGCCCGTGGATAACGAGGGAGCTAACGCTATTTCCGTGTGGCTTGTCGGCTTGGACGTTCGTAACGAAAGGTGTCGCCCTGAAAGCTTCAGCCGCAGTGTAGCTTCGCGCATGCAGACCGCCATCGACGACGGCAACGATTGGAGCATTCTCATCGATTACTGGTGCGGGAGGCTCCGCTCCTTCGCCAGGTGCTGCCACTCTGATCGGCCGTACAGGATCAATGCGATAAGAAGCGCCTGACGCAATGAGCTGTCTCAACCCTTCTTTGTTCGGAATTCGGACTGTAGCGCGTCCGACGCCGGTGTTTCGATAATCTCGCATCGCCCGTGCAATGCTGGATTGTCGTGGTGTCGTGAGAGAACGCGGTTGTTCCGCTTCCTCAGATGTCCCGAGCGTGAGCCGCACGCTGGTAAATGTCGGCAAGACCAGCCTCTCATTGGCAAAGCCCTGGATACGCTCCAGGACTTCGGCCTTGGCATCTCGATCGCGGAACGGCGCAAGCCAAACAACGAACAAACGTCCGTCATCATCTTCCGGTGCGGAATTCCAGAGTTCATTGACCGATCGACCGCGCAATCGACTTTTCGCATCAAATTGTTTGAGAGACGAAACACGGGATATGTCGGCTTGCACCGCATAGCCGATTGGATGTTCGATTGCGTGAAGGAGGCGAGGCAACTGTCGGACATCAGCCTCGATCAAATAGCCGCCGGGAAGAGGAGCAACGAGCCTGCATCCATGACGCTGCGAGAACAGGTCATCGGGGGTGTGCGTTGGAGCAAGGGAATCCTCACTGAACATCCGAACGACTAGGTGCGTTAGACCCGAGTATGTGGACAACTCTGTCCGGTGTTCATAAATGTCGCGTGTTTCGCTCGCGAGCACTTCCTGCTGCCGGCCGAGCCGCTTCTTGACGATACTGTCGATGCCTTTGCCACGCCCCGTCGGACTTCGCAGCGCCGGGCCCATCTGAAGGCTCAGAACGGGATAGAGAAGGGGTTGGTCTCTAGGCTCCACCATTCTACACTTCCCCTTCCTGTTGCTTCAGGTAAGCATAAATGGCTTGCCGTGACACTCCGAGAATGCGGGCGGTATCCGCCCCCCCAATGGCGTACTTCTCCTTGAGGGCTATTGCAACCTGGCGTTTCTGCTCCGCATCCAATGGCTGCCGCTGCACAGGGACAGTACGGCCTGAACGTGGCTCCAGCAGAGCCGCAACGACGGCTCCAAAGTCAATGTCACGCGACTCATGAACGGCATGACGCCGCGCCGACAGACTCATCGTTTCGATATCGGCCCCCGACAACCCTTCGGACACGACGGCGAATAGCTCGGCGCGACTCTCCTCATCTTTGTCCTCAAAAAGAAAATGGCGCCAAAGGTCAGCGCGAACGCTTTCGTCTGGAAGACCGAGTTCTATTTTATAAGGGAACCGCCTCCAAATTGCAGGATCAAGAAGATGTGCATGATTGGTTGCGGCAACCACAATCGAGCTCGGGTCCAGCACGTCCAACGCTTGAATGACAGTATTGACGACGCGTTTGAGTTCGCCCAACTCGTGCCGATCGTCACGCAGCTTTGCGACTGCATCCATCTCATCGAGGAAAAGAACGGCGTTGCGCGCCGGCACGAAATCAAACACCGAACGGATATTTTTGGCGGTGTCCCCGAGCAAAGAGGAGATGACCGAGTCGAGCCGGACGACATATAGCGGACGAGACAACTGCGCAGCGATATGGCCGGCGAGGAGAGACTTGCCTGTTCCTGGCGGGCCAGAGAGCAGAAGCCCAAGACGTGACGCCAATCCTTTGGCGCTCAAGTCATCAATGCGCCGGGCATCCGCGATGAAATCGCTGAACACATGCCACCCGCCTTCGTTCAGAAAAATAGGCGTATCGGGCCAGGTCTGCTCCTCGACAAGCGGCAAGCGGGATTTCGAGTCCACGGGTAGCGATTCTACGTAGCCAGACGCCTTCAAAGGCACCCCCCTCTTGCGCACCAGGGCCTTCAATTCCTTGGCGATGGAAGTCTCACCATTCTTGTCGAGATCTCGCGCGAGCGCATTCGCAGCTCTGCGTACGCGCGTGTAGTCGGCGGAAAGTGCCGCATCGGCCAACTCCAGCACATTTTTCATCTCAATGGTCATGATCACTCCATGCGTAAAGCTTCTAGTCGGATTCGTAAACCACAATAGCCATATTGACAATTAAATTTTCCTTAATGTAAATTGCATTGGCACTCAAGAAAAAGGAATCTGATGCAATGACAAAGAAAAATCAGCATGTGGTTCCCCATAACGGCGAATGGGCCGTGCGGGGCGCTGGAAATCAGCGAGTGACTTCCACGCATGGAACGCAGGCCGACGCGGCTGCTGCTGCTCGCAATATTGCGATCAACCAGCAGAGCGAAGTGGTCATCCACCGTCCCAACGGACAAATCAGAGACAAGGATTCCTACGGTCGCGATCCGTTCCCGCCGCGTGGCTAAAACCTGAGGCCGCCTGGAGTGAGGCGGCCTCTTTATCAAAGGAGAGAAGAAATGCAGTTTGAAGGCGCATTAGTCCGCGAGCAAGGCGTCACATTCGCCATCGTCATAGTTAAGCCGCACGTTCTAAATAGCGGCCATCAAGCCGATGAGGTTGCGTACAGCTTCCAGCCGGCATTCCCGGGCGTGCCGATTGTTCTCATGGCGCAAAACAGTCGGGGAGTACCGACATATCGTGGCCGACGTGATCTCGTTAATTTTCTGTCGCGGGTGCCTATGCAGGCCATACCCTGGAAGCGCTACACCTTGAACTGACCAAGTAGACTACGTAGATGCTCAAAACCGATACCCGTCAGGCAAATTGGCGACGAGTCAATCCCGCAAAGTATGAGGCTCACCTCGTCGTGCAGCGTGCAGTAAAGGCGGGCGAGCTGAGAAAGGACACGTGTGAGGTCTGCGGCAACGAAGCCGTCGATGCCCATCACGATCAATATGATCAGCCTTTGAAAGTCCGGTGGCTATGCCGTCGCCATCACACGAGGCTTCACCATTATGGTGAGGACCTGTTTCCCATCCGGACTTCGTGTTAGCGCTCATCACCGATGTGCGCAGAAGAAAATATGAGCCCAAGAAGGCATGGGCGACGGGAAAACGGCGGCGCAGACGGCGGCAACAGAACTTTCCGACTAGATAATCCCCCACGCCCGAAACCTCCCCCTCTCCGTCATCTCCCTGAGGCCCAGTTCCAAAACGATCCGCCGCGCCGCCTGCGGTGTCACCTCGAGCGTTTTCGCCACCATCCCGGCCGACACCAATGGTTTTACCATCACCAGCTCGACCAGCTCCGGCAGCTTTTTCGCCATGACAGCTCACCCACTCACCTTTCTCATGAAACCAACCCGAACCATTTCGGCGCTTTTCTGTGATCGAGCGCCGGGCGACGTCCAAGCCACTCGGTGAGAAGCCACCGCCTGAAGCCTATCGTCGCGGTGAGGTGTGCCCGTTGTCGATAGCTGATAGACCGCTGACAATGGAGGTGATCGACTGCTGGGGAACAAGTTTGCGGAGGGCGAGCCAAAGTGCCGTCGCGCTGAGGTAATACATAGCCTGGGCGGTGCAGGCATACTTGCCACTTCCGGACGGGCACGCCGTTGGCGAACCCCGACGGCCTGATGAGACAACCGGCAAGATGCTACTTCGCAAACTCCCGGTACAACTCGACCGTCGGGGCGTGCGTATCGATCGCGTCGGCGATCTTGGACGCCATCGGTAGGTTCTTTTTCTCCGCCACCCATACCGCCCTGAACCGTTCAACCGTCTCTCGCGCGGTATCCATAACCAGCTTTTCGGAAAGCTCCGCTTTCGCAGCCATATGTTCCAGCTCATCCTTCGACAGAGCTGCCATCTTTTTGGTGCGAGAGAAATTGAGCGCTGCCGTATCTTCCCCCTCGATGTAAGGGATGGTCGACAACAGATCATAGGCTGGAGAGAGCGCTGGGGTGCGGCGATCTGGATAGATGAGCGACCAGTTCTTCAAATGCATGTCGCCATTGCCGATGAGTGTGCTGAAGACCAGACGGCGGATGAACTCCGCAACATCGGCTGTGCTTGCTTCGATCCCCAACACGCGCCCGATCATCCGGTAATTGCCCTTGTCGTATTTATGATCGGGCAAGACGCCGAAGACTTGCGCAAAATCCTCGATATGCACTGGACCCTCCGGCGTGCGGTCAAAACGCTTGATCGCCAGCGCCTGTCCGTGCAGTTCGCCCACCCCCTGCGGCAGACCGCTCACGGCATTGAGATCAACCAGCTGGATCTCGGGCACGTCCATACCCATCATACCGGCGACGGTCATCATTGCGAACTCGTTCTCGGGCACGCCGCTATACTGCTGCGACGGAAGCTTCACGATCCACGAGCCACCGGTGCCCTGGGCCGGAATGGTCAGGCCGCCACCCTTTTTGTCATTCTGGAAGGCGGAGAATTTGAGCTGCACACCCGCCAGCGAAAAGCGTAGCGCATTCGGCCGCGCTTCGGTGATCGCCTGCTCATTGTCCAGAGGCGCATCATCCCCTTCGGAGGGATGCACCGTCACAGCCCCGGGCAGGTCCCGGCCGAGCATCCAGAGCAGGAAGAATTCCCGCGACGGCTTCACACCCGCACGATCAGCGAGGTATTTGCGCAGCGGTCCTTCCGGCAACAGGTTCGAAAAGAAGGGCGGGACGACGATATTGTACGGCCTGAATCTCGTAATGAACGCGCCGAACGGGTCTTTCAGGGACAGGCTGAGCGTCGGTCGCTTTTCGTCTTCGATATAGGCATCGTTGAACGCGAAGATCGTGCGCCCGTCCTGCAGGTTCGTAAGGGTGGCGACCGGTTCACCATACAGTCTGACATCGAGCACCGTGACCTTAGGCATCGTCGTCTTCCTCATCCAGTGCATAGGCCGAGCGAGGGAACACGTCATGACGGTCGCGGTGTACTGCGGCGTTGCGCAGTTGTCTTACGGCATCAACGATCTTGCTCAGTTCACCGACGGACGGAGGATCACTCCCCCACTTGTCCAGGGGGGCAGTAGCCTCCTTGAGGGTGTCGATATCCTCGCTCGACAAAGAAAGATGCCGTAAGAGCGCGAGGCTGCTTTTGAACGCATCTGCGTCGACTGCACTGCCAAGCACGCCCCTGTGCTGCGCAGACCACCGCTCAAGGCGCCCCACCAGTTTGCGCTGGTCGGATGGCACGATATCGTTCGATGTCGCTATGCTGTCTAGGATACTGCGGATTGCCGGCATCAGTTTTTTCGGGGCAAGGACGATCTCAAGATCGAGAGCGCGCGCCACGTCCACGAGGCTGTCCAGACCGGGCTCCATGGTGCCCCGCTCTATCTGAGAAATATGGCTTTGCGTCAGGCCGGAACGTGCGCTCAGCTCGCGCTGGCTCATCTTCCGCGCTTCACGCGCGCTGCGCAGTTGCTGCGTTATGTGCTCCGTTTTATAAGCCACATCACTATCCTACATCACAACATGCGGGCCATACAGAATATTATATAGCCACTTATCCGCATCGAAGCAATCATGATACATAATTATATATCAACTCGACATCCAAAGGCGGGATAATATATCAAATTATGTCCAAGACCCGGACTCTCGAACAAAATGGAGCCACATCAACCGACGAGGAGCCGCCCCAAAATCAGTCACTCCCCGTCCAGTTCTGGATTAGATTCCACCATGGAACCCTCTTTAATCCGCCGACCGAGCAACCCTGCATCATCAAGTGCCTCCAAATCGGGCAGGTCGCGCAACGTTTCCAAACCTAAGGCGGAAAGGAAGTGCTTCGTCGTCACATAGGTATAGGGCGCCCCCGGCGTCGGGCTGCGGGGCCCGGACGCAATAAACCCCGCCCCCCGCAAGGCGCTGATCGTGTCGCGGGAAACCTCCTTGCCAAAAATCTTCGACAGCTCGCTTCTCGTGACAGGCTGTGAATAGGCAATCGCCATGAGCACCATCGACTCGAACTCGGACAGGGCCGCCGCCCCGCCCCGCGTCGGCGCGCAAGAAGCCCGGATCGCCTCCGCGTAAGCCGGACGGCTTCGATGCTGCCAGCCGCCGGCGACGGACACCAGTTCATAAGGCCGGGATCGGAGCTCCTCTTGCAGATCATCGATCAGTAGATCAATACTGCAATCCTTGCCAACAACGCGTGCCAGGGTTTCACGCGTCACCGGCTCGGCCGAGGCAAAGATCACCGCCTCGACTCGCATCATCCATTCCCGCCAGCGCAAGTCCGCCGGCAGATCCCCCAACTCCCGATCAAGCAGCCGTTCGGCTGCAACGTTCGCTTTTTTGTTGCGGGTTGTTTTTGCTGCGGGGGCTCCGGTCATCGTCACAATCCAAAAATCCGGAACGACGTTCGGCCGGACAGCTCGCGCACGGCGCCAAAACTCTGAAGCCGTTCGAACAGGCGGGTTGCAGCCCAACGGGACAGGTTGCTGCCGGGCGCCGAGGCCGCAATAGCATCCTCATTGAGCAATGCGTGGATCACTGGCTCCGCCCCCTTGGTGCGCAGCTTCGGCGCAACAGCAACAAGCTGATCGGCTCGACGGGCGATCTCGCCGGCTGACCGCAGGGCGCCCACTGTGCCGTCAACCAGTGCCAAACAAAGCGCCCCCGCGAATGCGGGTTCGCCGGGGCGGACGCGGCCTCGCCCTCCGAGGATGCGGAAGGCCGGTCTAAACCGTTCGGACAGCAGAAGCGGGACAGGCTTTGGCCATTTGAGTTTTTGCGCCAGGACATTATCGGCCAGCATGAACGCAAGCACTTCAGCGTCTGGGCGAACGGCAGAAATCGCCGTTATCAGGTCCGCCACCGCGAAGGGAGCCGCCCGCCCGGACTGAAGCGCAGCGTCGACCAGACCAGGAATCCCCGCAAGGTCTTCATCCCATCCGAGAGCCAACAAGTCCGCGAGCTCTGTCACGAAGGCCGTGGTGACACGACCGGATCGGCCAGGCGATCTTTTCGTGGCCAAAAGGACCTTTCCGGCCGGTCCGGGATCATCACCTGGTGCGGTCAGCAAGACCGCGTCACGCAACGCGTGTTCGTCCTCGGTTCGGCCCATTAACCGCGCGGCAACGGCAGCACATTTTAGGGCTTGCCGGGACCGCCAGCATCCCGCCCAAGCTGGATCAAGCCGAACCAGATCATTGAGGGATTTCAGGGCGATGCCGGCTGCAAAGGCCGCATCCGTCTCCGAAACATCGCGGCCGCGCGCTTGCGACCAGCCAGGCAGGCTGAACAGTCGAATCGGCATTGATGAGGGGGCAAACGGCAACGAATCCATGCCGGTGACGCTACACCGGACGTGCGGTTTATTCTATATTTTTCTGCGATAACCGCTCGGCATGTCGTGATCTTTTCATAACTGATAAGATTGCATTATCAGTCATTTTGCTCTTTATAAAGGGTATGGCCCAAATCATCGAGCAGAACCCGGAAAATGACGCTCAGGACAGCTCAGCGCCGTCTGACTGCACGGCGGTTTCCGGTGATGTTTCCGCGGCCGGGATGTCGGCCGGTCTCCCCTCCCCTCTTGCGGAGGTCAATGTCGGCGTGCCGGCGCATCTCCGGGACCTAACCGACCGTGCCCGCACCTATGTGGAGGCGGCGTCTTCCGCCAACACGCGCCGTGCCTACGCCAGCGACTGGAAGCACTTTACAGCCTGGTGCCGACGCCAGAATCTGGCCCCCCTTCCCCCGGATCCGGAAACCATAGGTCTCTACATCACCGCCTGTGCCTCCGGTGCGTCCGAGCGCGGCGCGAAGCCCAACGGTGTCTCGACCATCGAGCGGCGCCTGGCTGCTATTGGCTGGAACTGTACCCAGCGCGGCATGGTGCTGGATCGAAAAGATCGCGCCATTGCGACGGTGATGGCTGGTATCCGCAACACCCACGCTGCTCCACCCAGGCAGAAGGAGGCACTGCTGCCGGAAGATCTGATGGCAATGCTGGAAACGCTGGACCGGGGAACGCTGCGCGGTCTGAGGGATCGAGCGATGCTGCTCATCGGTTTTGCCGGCGGCTTGCGACGATCTGAGATCACCGGCCTCGATCTCGGTCGCGACCAAACGGAGGACGGGCGTGGCTGGATCGAGATGCTCGACAAAGGCCTGTTGGTTACGCTGCGCGGAAAGACCGGCTGGCGCGAGGTGGAGATCGGCCGCGGTTCATCCGATGCGACCTGCCCGGTTACTGCAGTTGAGACCTGGATCAAGTTTGCGAAACTCGCCAAAGGTCCTTTGTTTCGCCGCGTGACCGGCAAGGGAAAAAATGTCGGGCCAGATCGGCTCGGCGATCAGGAAGTGGCGCGTCTGGTCAAAAGGACGGCGCTGGCTGCGGGCGTGCGGGGTGATTTGTCAGAAGCTGACCGGGAGAATCTGTTTGCCGGCCATTCGCTGCGCGCAGGGCTTGCCTCATCCGCCGAGGTCGATGAGCGCTACGTGCAAAAGCAACTTGGTCATGCATCTGCAGAAATGACCCGAAAATACCAGCGACGCCGTGATCGGTTTCGGGTCAATCTGACGAAAGCGGCAGGGTTGTAAGCGCCCTCAGTGGCCCCGCTGGTTTAGTCCTCTAAACACCCGCCATCAGGACATCGACCGCGCGTGTTATCTGATTGCCCTGCTCCGCCACATTTCCCACCCGCTGCAAACTTGCCCTGCGCACCGCAGCAATCAACCGCGTGGCCAGCACAAAGCGCATTGCTTCAAACTGGATGTCGGGGTTGAGAAGCTTCACTGCCGGATAGTCTGGCAGCAGAGGAATGACGACGACGGCTGGGTCGGGAGGCAGCAGGTCACTTTCAACAACGACCATCAACACGCCCTTGTAATGGGCAACATCATAGCGGCTCAGCTGTTCCACGAGGCACCGCCCGGGGCCGCGATGATATCGGCGAGAGGATGACCATTGCGCTCATGCCATTCTGCCTGCGCTGCGAATGCATCGGCGTTTTCAGCCTGCCATTTCCTGTTGCGGGCCTCACCGATTGCCTTGAGAAGAGCTGCTTCAGCCACAGCGGACACGTTGATCTGCAGGTCTCTCGCGCTGTCGAGCGCATCTGCATCCAGTGTCACGGAGGTCTTGCGCTTAAGTGTACCTGTCATGAGAACCTGTTCCTTGTACATACCGTCAATATATACCGCGCAATGGCAGGACACAACCCTCACCCTGCCCGCCTTTCACCGGTTCCATTGGCGCGAATCTGCGCCATCAGCATCGGTCCGAGCGAGAATTCTCCGCGTTCGGCACGGCTAGTCAGATCGCGAAGATAGCCGCCGGCGGAATTGATATGACCGGCCCGTTCAAGAATGCAGGCGATGACAGTGGCGGCGTTTTCAGGGCCGAGAATCGCGCAGGCCTCCTCATAGGCCGACGGCGAAACGCCCAGCGTCGAGCGGACAACCACTGCGGCTCCCATTAGATCCCGCCAGCTGGAAATGGCTCCACCCGGCCCGTAATCGCGGATCTCGCGACAGGCCGACAAGACCATGCCGAGCGGAAACGGCTGCCGAACAAACCCGGCTAGGTTATCGGATTGCCGCCCGCTATGCCCAATTGCGGCGCCCTGCCCCACCCCCGACGCCGTCGACTTTATGTCCATAATTTCCGGCTCTACGTCGTTACGGTCGACAGGATCGCAATCTGCGCCTCGCTTTTTTCCTAAGCGAAGTTCAGATTCAAAAAAGGAGTCTGGTTTTGAATTCTGTTTGTGACGCTCATCTTCATGGGCATTGCCGCTTGGTTTGGCGGTTTTTATCTGGCTTTCCAAGTGGTTGAGGATGTTTTCGCGCAGGAACTCAATCGCCTCGAGTGCAGCAGTCGTCATCTCCAGCGTCGGCTTGCGTGGATAGTCCGCAAATATCGCCCGGTACTCGTCTTGAACCGCCAGCCAATCGCCCGCAGCCCCCTCTTCCAGCGCCGTTTCTATCAGCTTGAGCACATCGCGTCGGCAGATCGTCAACCGCTCCTTCATGCGACGCATGTGCAAGCGCTCAGCTTCCACCTCCGCGGCCAGCTGCGCGATCTCCTCGGCGCGGGCCAGCAGCGGCTTAAGCGAAAAGCCGAAAGCCTCATCTATTTCACCAGCCCGGCTGCGCCTGGCAAAACGCTTGCCATTGGCACTATCCTTGCGGATGAGAAGTCCGGACGAGACCAGAACAGCAAGGTGCCGGCGGATGGTCTGCTCAGCCATGCCATTGGCGCGGCGTGACAATTGCGCATTGGAAGGGAATACGATCAGGCTGTCGCCCGCCGCTAGCTCGGATTTGGGATAGAAGCTGATCAGCGCCGAAAGCACGGCCAACGCCCGGTCGGTGATGCCCAGGCGCGGCCGGGCTTCACAGAGTGCCTGATAGATCTTCCACTTATCTACACTCGCGTCGTCGTCGATTTCAGCGGCCGTCATCTGGTCCGCCAACATGGCATAGGTCACCGTTCGCCGCCCGAAAGGCGTCGTGATATGGTCGAGCTGCATTTTCTTTCACCTTCCAAAAGGCAATAGAAATTCATTCGCCAAAATGGCGCCAAACACTCTTGACTGTGATTCGGGGAAGTGCGATTCTCTAGCTGCTAGACACGAGAAGGGCTTCCACGACGGCGACGTTTGGGGGCCTTTTTCTATTGCGTTGCACTAACTCCGTTTGTCGTTGGTCTTCGCCCTAATCTCTTGGAGATAGGCGTCGTGAATGATTTCCATTTGTCTGGCCAGATAGGCGACAAATTCGGGTGGAACCGATTTGGCAAAGCTCATCCGCGCCCCTGAATTTCCATAGCTAACCTCAGCCAGTTTCATGCCCTTGGACATGATGGTCTCGCGCTGCTGTGCCTTGGGCTCGGGGGCCCGTGCCTTTTCGAACTTCGCCGACAGCGCCAGGGCAAAGCGGTCTTCGCTCGACATTTCAGCGTCGGTGCTGGCCAGCAGCTCCTCGACCATCGTGTGGGCCTCGGGAAACGCTGCCCACTTGTCCACCAGCTCGAGCCAGCGGCGGCGGCCGATCTCGGGCGCCGGACCGATGGCGTGCAGCAGGCTTTGCGGCAGCGTCGCGGCAATCCGGATCATCTCGGAAATATGCGACTTGCCGGTCGACAGCGACGCACAGATGGTGGCCCGGTCATAGCCCGCCTTCTCCTGCGCGAAGGCAAAATTGCATTTCTCGATGAAGGTGAGATCATTGCGGGCCGAGTTCTCCTCGCCCTGGAAGACAATGGCTTCGGCATCATCAAGCGGCCGGATGATCGCCTTGAATTTCAGCCCCAGCTTCTGCGCCGCAGCCAAACGCCGGCGCCCATAGACGATCTGGTAGCGCTGCGGATCATCCTTGAGCGGACGCACCAGGCCTGGCACGATCTGCCCGCGCTCGCGCATCGAATTGACGAGTTCCGAAATCGCGGCCTCGTCATAGGCCCCGGCAAACCGGTCCGGAATGCTCGACGGCACAATCTCTGACGGCTCGAGTTCACTAACATAACCGCCATCCTTGAGCACCCGTTCGGCCAGTTCGCCACGCTCCTGGATCTGGCGAACGCCGGCGGCAACCTTTTTCAGATGCGGCGACGACATCACCCGTTCGCGTGGCGCCATGGCCTGCCCTGCCCCGGATGTTGCACCGGATTCGGCCCCGTCCTGATCATCGCTGAGCTTGCCCAGCACATTGGCGAACATGCCTTTGGAATCTTTCCGGCTCATGTGCGTCCCCATGCATCTGTCAGCAGGTCCTCGATCTCTGCATTCACACCATTGATCGATTCCATCGCCCTGTCATAGGTCTTGGGTGCCGAGAACCGCGAACGCTGTACCTCATACAGGCTCTGCTTCCAGGTTAGCGCATCTGCCACCGCTGTGGATTTTATCACCGTGTTGAGCAGCAGATCATTGCCGAAAACCTGTCGCATCAAGGCCATCATATTGGCTTGCGGATGGTCGTTCGGCTCGAATTTGGTGATCAGGAATTTGGCGAAATCCCACTCAGCCCTTGTGCCCATGTCGTTGAGGATCTGCATGTAGGAGCCGGCAAGCTCGAGGAATTTCGCCGTCGAGTCGACATCCAGCATGTGGGCGGGAACCGGAATGAGAACGGCCGTCGCAGCCGTCAGCGACGACAAGGTCAGGAAGTTCAGCGAAGGGGCCGAATCCATCAGGATGACATCATAATTGTCCTCGACTTGGGCAATCGCCTGGGCCGCGCGCAACAGGAATTCGGTACCGCCGGATTTTCGCATTTCAAGTGCAACGGCGGTTTCGAACTCGGTGAGTTCTAGCCCGGCGCAGATCACGTCAAAGCCTTCAATATGGGTCTTGTGAACCAGCGACTGGGTCGGCACCGGGTCGTCAAAGCGGATGGCAGAGTAAAACGTGTCGCCCTCGCGCGGATCGAAATCCGGCAAGGAGCCGTGCAGGGCGGTCAGCGACGCCTGCGGATCGAGATCGATGGTCAGCACCCGGTAGCCTCTCAAGGCCAGATAATGGCCGAGATGGATGGTGGTCGAGGTTTTGGACGAACCGCCCTTGAAATTGGTGACGGCAATCACCTGACAAGCCTCGCCTCCAATGCGGCGCGGATTGATCCATTTCTTGCGGCCGTTTTCGGCCAACAACATGCGCAGTTCGAGAATCTGCTCGACGGTGTAAAGCCTGCGGCCATTGGTGGTAACTTCCGGTTCAGGCCCTCGGCCCTTGAGCGATATCTGGCGGATATAGGCTTCCGTTACCCCCAGCAGACTTGCCACCTCCGAGGACGCAAAGGTCCGCATGATGCGGTGGGCATCTGGCGGAAACTGCGCCAGCGACAAATTGCGCAAAGCGTGATCCAACTTGTTGGAAAACCTCTGCATAAAGTCCAGACTGTTCAAATGACGAGTCAATGTGTTGCTCCGTGGTGTCTTAATCCACTGTATTACCCGGTATGGTTAACAGAAGATTAAACACACTGTGACTACGCAAAAAATCGCAAATTTCGCAATTTATCGTAGCAACAGATATCCCGATTCGGGAGGAGCTGCAAAGTGTTCATCCATGCACACATAAGTCCGACACGTCCGAGTTCCCCGCGGGGAACTCCAGAGAATGGAGCGTCCCCTCGGGCACTTTCGATCCCTGAACAATCAATTCAGGACCTGTTCCCCGCGGGGAACGAAGCGGCAGAGCCACGAGTCTGTGTGGCAGTACCACTCAAAGAACATCTCTAGAGTGGAGATCCAGCATGAACTACGGGCAAGGAGACCGGCGAAAGGCATTGCCAAGTTGTTTGACCCCGGCGTTTCGGTTATCGAGACGACATGAGATTGCCGAGCACTTTCCCCCGTCTGAAGGGGTTTTCGTTTTCCGCGTTAAGCTGTCGCATACGCGGTCTGGGCCTATCATCGGTTTGCTCTGAGCACGGCCGATATGAAAGACCTTGTTGCTGAACGCGGTGTTATCTGAGCAGGGAAACGGTTCGTCTCTGGATCAACCGCTTTGGCCAACATTTTGCCGACTGCATTCGCAGAGACCGGCACAGGCCGAAGGATAAGTGGTATATGGATGAGGCCGTCATCACGATCAGTGGAAAGAAATTTTGGCTCTGGCGGTCCATTGACGCCGATGGTGACGTACTCGACATTCTGGTTCAAGCTCGCCGCAACACCAAGGCTGCCAAGCGCTTTTTCTCCACTGGTCAAGCAATTCGGTGAACCGCGTGTCGTCGGGACGGACAAGCTGCGCAGCAAAATAAAGCCGATACAAATCTGGCCCCGGACGCTGATTATCGAGCCGACAAGGGCCTGAATAACAGAAGTTAAAGCGCACACCGCAGACTAGGGAACGAGAGACGATCATGGGGCGGTTCAAATCGCCCCGCCAAGCACAGCGCTCCTGTCAGCTCACGATCAAATAAACACCATCTTTCGTCCCCGCAGATACAAATTCTCGGCCCGCTCCTGGCGACACACCAGGGCAGATGCCTTCTGCATGTGGTCCGAATCACTGCAGAAATGACCCCTTGAAAAAGAAGGGGACGCGCCGCTATCCAATGACAAATATATTGGCAATACTTATCACATTATCGCGCTGTTAATGCGCAAGACAATACCATGGGCTCTTCGGTTGGTGCGGTCCATAGATGAAGGTTCGGATCATAGCGCCAGCGCCCGCTTGAGATCATCGTGCTCAAAGGCGCTGGCCATCCGGGTAATCTCAGCAGAGCGGGCGCCGGCCACCTTGGCGGTTTCACGCCACGTCGCGGTCACGGTCGCGACCTCTTTAATAATTGCTCGGGCCTGCAGCAGTGTGAGGCCGAAGAACTCCGAAGCCGCCTCAAGCAGGTCAAGCGAGCAGGTGCCCTCGTCGAGGTCGATGTTCGTCGTCAGCACGCGCGCCTTGAGGTCGGTGGGCACAGGATTAAGGTCATAGGTTGGAGAAAGAGACCATCCCGCCTTACCGAGCCAAAGGAATCCATGGTTGCGCAAATGATCGTCGACATTGGAAATCAGCACGTTGAAGACGACGCGCCGATAGAGGGCATGTGCGTCGGCCTTTGCCTGCGCACCATGTCGCGTAAGAGCGTCCACGATCTCCGGGTAGCTGCCGCGCTCACCGTCCTTGGCGCCCACCATAGCCATTGCCGATAGGAAAGGAGAGCGGATCGCGCCGGCGCGATCGAAGCGCCGCGACAGCATCACCGCCTTGCCAGCGACCTCGATCAGCTCATGGTGAGGTGTGGTGATGCAGGCCTGGTCAGCCAGCCGTAGCGCAATTTCCTCCCACGTCTCCATGCTGTAATCGTCGGTTTCCCTCGGGAATTTGGCGATGGAGAGGTACCCGTGCTGGTCGATGACCGACGCTTTCGGCCGCGCGCCGCCGAGGGAGGAGCCGGGGGCGAAGATGAGTTGAAGGTCTTCGTCCGTTTCCTCGTCCCGGAGGATACGCTCGGTAATCTGGAGCAGTCGCCCGAGTTCAATCAGGGCGGGGACGCCGGTGTGGATCGGCGCCTGAAACGTCTCTTCGCCGGCCCAGCGGAATCGGAGTGCGCCTAGACGGGTCTCGTCGGCGACGCCGAGCAGGTAATCGCTTTCGGTAAGGGTACGCACGGTGCGGCTTTCGCGTTCGGCAAGACGGCGCTCGGCCCGCTGCATCAGACGGCGGCCCCATGTATCGGGCGCGGAGTCTCCTATGGAGCCGAAAGTCACCAGTCCGGCAGGAGGGGCGAAGGCACCACGGGTCAGGGCAAGGGCAGGCTCGAGCGAGAACCGATCGGGATCATCGAGCCACGCGCCATAATATTCGAAAAGGATAGTCTCCGTGCCGCGGACGCGATTGCTCCTGGCCAGACCAATGGGGCGCGTGCGGCCGTCCAGGTCGATAAGCACCTCGAAGTCAGCCATCGCGAGACGATCCGGTTGTTCGCTTGAGATGGACGTGCTTGGGCAGTTCGGCGCTGGCCATCGCTTGTCCGACTGGGTCGTTGCCGATGTCGGCGATCTGGCTCAGACCGTCGAGCAGGCCGAGCGCCTGAAGAACGCCCGCATAAATGCCGATACTGACATTGGTGTCCCCGGCCTCGACCTTTTGCAGGGTCGAGCGGGACGTGAAGGCGCGCTCCGCCACGACAGCCATCGGCAGCCGCCGACGCCGACGGGCATCGTAGATGTCGGCGCCGAGCTTGCGCAAGGCGCGCCGTACAGCGGCGGGAGGGTTGTGTGGTGTAGGCATTTGGAACCTTCGCACTACAGATTGGCGAAATATGTAGCACGACGATTACATTCTTCCTAGCTCTCTCGCGCGAAGGTCATTCATGAAGAAGGGGAATGGTGGACGGGTACGTGACCGTATAATTTCGGAAGCGCGCCTGGGGAGAACAGCACGATGCCCGAAGCTTAGAGGACCGTAACGCTTTACATCCGGGAAGCACCGGATCACCTTGACTCCAATATCGAATTCGTCGCCCCTTCAGTACAAGGAAGTTCTGTGTCAGCATCGGCGTACAATCAGGTCCACATTCCACGACCAAAACTGTGGCAAGATTTCGAGAAGGGATCGGCGCTGTTGTGGCGCCGGATCTTGGACGACCCCTCAATCCATCGTTTCGGGAAGAACGGTCAGGCCCAGCATGGGATGGACATGTACGGGTACCGGGATGGCGACACCGCCAAGATTGTGGGCGTGCAATGCAAGTGCAAGGGGCAGGGCGAGAAGGCCAGCGAGAAGGAACTTCGGGCCGATTTTGAAAAGGCGCTCAATTATGAGCCGAGGCTCACCGAATACTTCTTCACAACGACGGCCGACGACGACGCTCCACTTTCTACCGTCGCTGCCAAGCTAACCGAGGAGCAGCGCGTGCTGGGTCGCACCATAGTCGTGCGCGCTTGGGGATGGGATACGCTTGAGGACGAGATATCGGCCCATTCCGACGTCGCTTTGATGTTCGACCCTAACCATAGCCCGACTGCGGAGCTCCAGTCCCAGCGCCATGAGGAGATTGTCGGCCTTCAAAGCAACACGCTGGTCGAGATCCGAGATGTGAAGGCTCTGCTACTGGCGCGGGCGACCGTCGATGGTTCTTCTGCCGATCCGGCAGAAGCGGCGCTCGATGCCGAGATCGATCGGTACAGGGACCGCGCCAAGAATGGAAAACCGCGGTCATCGCTCGACCTTTTGAACGAACTGCTGAAGACCCTGACCGAAAAGAATTCGGGGCACATATGGTTCAGGGTGAAGGCAAATATAGCCCACTGCCATCTGCAGTTGAGCGACGAGGCTACAGCGGCTGACATGCTGGAAGAGGCAGTGTCACATGCACCCGAGGATCCGAAGGCTGCTGCCAACGCCATCTTGGCGATGATGCTGCGTGGCGATCACCAGAAGGCGTTCGAGCAGGGCTTGGCCGAACTGACCAAGTCTGCCGATAACGAGGTTCTAGCCGGATATGTCGTTCAAGCGGGCGGCTATGCCGGTGTTGCCGATGCGATCGACAGAATACCAGAAGCGGTCAGAGCCTCCGAAGCAGTCAGGAAGTATCACCTTCTGAACCTGCGAAACGCCGGAGATCCGTCGTGGATCGAACTGGCTCGACGCGGACGGGAGTGCGACGCCGAAGACGAATTCTACAAGCGCCATGCCGCTGAGGCCGACATCACCGAAATTGTCGATGGCGACCATCGCACGAGCTGGAAGCTGACCGCGGAGGGCAGGGAACGTCTGCGCCAGGCAGGGAAGGACCTGGTCGATATTTGGAATCTGGCGAAGAAGGAGGAGGCTCCTGACCGACCCGACCATCTCGCGCTTTGCATCAACGGCGCATTGGCTCTATTTGCGGTAGGCGACAGTGATGCTGCGAAGGCGCTGATGCTCGAGGGTGCAGCCGTTTCTGGCGGCAGGGACCCGGAGATTCAGGTTCGCGTGGCTGCGTTGGCCATGGAACTGGGCGACGAAGCGCTGGCAAGAGAGGCTTTCCCCAAACTTGCCGAAGTCGGACCTGCGCTCCTTATGCGTGCCCAGATCGCTGCCCGGCTGGGCGACTGGGATTATCTGATGGGACTGGATGGGACCGAGGCTCTCGAGACGGTCCCGGAGACCGAACGCGAGCTGGTCAAGGTATTGGCGTCGAGCGCTAGCATAAGAAAGATCGCGCTGGACGACCCAGCCGGTGCGTCGTCTGATCTGAACGACATGATCGTGCGGTACAAGAAGAACGGTCGTGCATCGGTGCTTTTGGCGCAACTGGCGGATGAGCTTGGTCTGCCGGAGACATCATCTCGTGCCTATGGCAATGCTCTCGCCTCGATCTCAAACAGCTCGCACATCGCCAGCCGCGCGATGGTGGCCGGTTATGCAACCCTTCTCCATGATCATGCAGCGGTGATCAGATTGATGGACGGCTACGTCGACGACGACGTCGACTCGAAAGACCTGTTCGATTTGGCCAGTGCCTTCGCATACGAATTCCCTCCACGAGCGCGGGCGGTCGAGTTCTTCGCGAACCTTGAGGATTCGATCAGGAACCTGCGCCAGTACGTGATGATAGAAGGCATCATGCACTTCCACAGGGGCGAGTTGAATCTGGCCGAGGACCGTTTCCTCAAGTCGCGGGAGCTTTCGCCCGATGTAATTAAGCCTATCCTGATGCATGCCCAGACGTTGTTCCGGTTGAAACGGAAGTCGCAACTTGCGGCATTGGTCGCCGATCTGGATGTGTCGTCGATGCAGGGCAGTCCTCGGGAGAAGATGGATTTCGCACACCTGCTCGTCGCTGGCGGGCGCGCCGAGGATGGTCTTGATCTGGGCTACGCCGTTCTGGACGCAGATCGGAACGATCCGAAGGTCGCGCTTAAATGGATCGGCTTGGTCCTGGGCCAGTTGAAGCGAATTCACGAACTGGGCAATGCCACCATCGGCGTGGGAATGTGGACCAGCTTGGAATCCGACGATGGTCAAACCAACCAGTTCCTGGTGGTAGATGGACCCGGCGAACCCTCCGAGAAGAAGTTCGGCAAGGGGCACGTTGTGGCCGAGGCAGCCATCGGGCACCGCGTGGGTGATTCATTCGATGTCGAGGACCGTCTAGGGCGGACCGTTCGCTGGACGGTGCAGCAGGTTCGGCACAAGTACATACATGCGTACGTCGACCTGACCGAGAACTTCAGTATCCGGTTTCCTGATGAGGACGGCTTCTACGTCATCCGCGCTGTCGGCGATGACATAGGCCCGTTCCTCGATGTGATGAGACGTCAGGGCGAGCGACGGGAGAGGATTCACGAACTCTATACCAATGGCCCTTTGCCCATATCGGTGCTGACGGAATTCTCCGGAGGAGGCAGCGTTCTGCGCTTTGCGGATTCACTGAGAGTAGAAGGGATCGGCATCGAGGCCTGCGAGGGCGCGCTGCCCGAGCGAAATTGGGCGACGCAAACGGCTAAAGCCCATTTTGGCAAGGGTGTAGTCCTCGACACGCTGACCTATTGGGCTGTCGTGGGGATAAACGGTCTCGATGTTTTGAAGGACCTGTTCGGAAGGATTCTCCTTGCCAGATCGACCGCCGATGAGATCGGCCAGTTGCATGAAGACGATGATCTAATTCCCGAAACCGAACATTCCGGCAGTGCCTACTTCCACAAGGGCCAGTTCCATTTCGACGAGTTTACGCCGGAGCGTGCCAAACAGCTTGCCCATGCCATCGCGATGCGCGAGAATGCCTTGCAGACTGATTGCGACGTGGTGCCAGTCCACGCTCCAAATGACATCGACCCGAGATTGCTCGAGACCATTCGCCACGGCGCGCTCGATCCAATCTTTGTGGCTCGCGAACATGGCATGTTGCTCGTCACCGACGACAAACGATATCGTGACTGGGCTGGTGGCCTAAAAGTGCGAGCCGTGTGGCTCCAGGCGATTTTCCTGGCTGCCAAAGAGATTGGGCGTCTGGATGACAAGGTGTATGCCCGGTTGGTTGGCCAGCTTGCACTGCTGCGGCATACCTCCATCGCCTGCAGCGCTGGCGACATCGTTGAGATCGTAGCGCAGGCCACCCCGGAAACGAGGTTCACCATCGACGCCATCGCCGAAGCGATAGGGGTCGAGAAGGCTGACATTCTTTCCCACTATAGGGTGACGACCGAAGCGGTTGTCCGGCTCTTGCAGACCGGACCAACACCCAATGGAGAATATGCCATCGGGCAGCTGATGCGAAATCTTCTCCGGTACAGGACCAATGACCGGCGCCAAATCCTTGCGGGATTGAAGAGGACGCTTTCCGATCAGGATGGAGGAAGGGCTTTGTTTGACCGTTGGAAGAAGGGCCGTTCGACGGATGATGGTCTCAAGCTAGAAGGACCGCGCGCGGCGCATGCTTGGAAACCTGATCCCTTAACCCTCTCGAAGCGGAACGCAGCAGTGAAGGCGCGAGCCAAGAGAGACCACAGACGCGCTTTCGGGAAGCGTTATCGTCGACCCGCTCGGGTGAAGCCTTAAATACGTAGGCTTGGTCGTCGGCAATTGGCTGTCGGTGTGCTTGACGTCTCTGTCCTTCGTCGCTTCTTCGAGGACTCTCTCGATGCGCTCCTCTAAATTGGCGGTTCAGTAGGTCTGTATCGGATTGGACCGACCGCTTTTCAGGATAGTAAAAGGGTATTTGAACGACCGAAATGGGGGCGCAAACCGAGCGCCTTGCTCTTAGGAAAGTTTTGATCGTTTCTCCGCCGCAAGCTGCACGTGGCGTGCACCTGATTGGGGTGGTCGTTGCTTGCGCCCATGCTGATGCGTATTGTGCGCCGGCCACGCCGCAATCGGATCGGAATACAATGACTTCGCAACTCGATTTCTTTGCAGCCCCTGTTTTGTCGGCCACCACAAAAGTGACCATTCCGCAGGCTGTTGCCGGAAGGGGGCAGGGCGGTTCCAGTTCTGATGACGAGGCCATGGCCTGCCATCTGGAAGATACCGGCAACTACCGCATTCTGCGAAGGCTTTCGCCCCGATCGGTTGTCGAACATGCTCGGCCCGAATTTCTGCGGCGGGGTGTTATCCTCGACACCGAAACCACTGGCCTGAATTATCGATCCGATGAAATCATCGAAATTGGCGTAGTCGCTTTCAGCTTCAATGACGAAGGCGAGATTGGCGATGTCACTGGCGTCTTTGGCGGACTTCAGCAGCCGACCGTTCCTATCCCTGCCAACATCACACGGTTGACCGGTATTACCGACGACATGGTCGCTTCTCAGGTGATCGACGTTGCGCGCCTCAATTCACTCATAGAGCCGGCTGACCTTATCATTGCTCATAACGCCGGTTTCGATCGGCCCTTTTGTGAAGCATTCTCGTCGATCTTTGCGCACAAGGCGTGGGCCTGTTCGGTCTCTGAGATCGACTGGTCGGCGCGCGGCTTCGAGGGAAGCAAGCTTGGGTACCTGATCGGCCAGTCGGGATATTTTCACGATGGACACCGCGCGGTTGATGATTGTTTCGCGCTGTTGGAAATGCTCGGGCAGACACGGCGCAACTCGAAGGCCACGCCATTTGCGGAACTTCATAAAGTCAGCCAGCTGTCACGGATCCGCATCTATGCGGTGAATTCCCCGTTCGACATGAAGGATCAGCTCAAGGCGCGCGGCTACCGTTGGTCGGACGGCTCTGACGGGCGCCCAAAATCTTGGTGGGTTGAACTTCCGGAAGAGAAGCTCGATGAAGAACTGCATTTTCTGCGAGCGGAGATCTATCGCTGGGATGCCGATCCGCCGATCCAGTACTTGACGGCGTTCGATCGCTTCCGGGCGGTTTGATCACTCCAAACGGCTTCGAACTTCCCGAGACGATGGGGCAGGGCTGTCCGCTTGATTATCTCACCCTGACCGGATAGCGCGTACGCAGTACTCAACGCGCTATTCAACTATGGTGCTAACAACTGAAAATTTCCTCAACGAGACAGGAACGAGCATGGAAACCACCACGATTGAATCGCGCAGCGACTTTGCCCAATGGGCCATTGAACGCGCCCGCGCAATCGTCGCTGACCAGGCAGGCGATCTGGCGGTCGCCGCCCGAGCTGGCAATGAAGAGGAGATCGCCAGAACCGCGAATGCGCTTGGCCAGGCTATCACCGGAGCTCTTATCGAGGTGTTCGATGGCTTAATTCCAGACGAGTGATTGTATTTTGAACAGATACGAGTGGACCCATTCAAACGGCAGGCTTAGTCAATATCCGCATTATTCCCACAGAACTTGTGATGAGCGGCTCAGCGGGCCATCCTACCAGCTTCCGATCACACGTTGCCCTTTCGTGCATACTTGCATGCGCGATAGGGGATGAGCAGGGCTTCGCGCCGCGCACCAGGATCGGCGCATATGCCACCCTTCTCGAAATGAATGGCGACAGCTGTCGTTCCGCTCAAAGCGGTGAACGAAAGAACAGACACTGCGCGTCAGCAGTCTGAGCGCGCCGGTCACGAAGGCCATGGTGAGTGCTCAACGCTGGCTGTGCTTGGACCATTACGGGTTTCCAGCGCCGCAATAGGGCATCCTCGAATCTGCGATTCACAATTCGAAAGAATCGATTCGATTTTATGGAGTAACGGGGGGAATACAGGATATGAACAACAACTTGGGCCGCATGGCAATCGACGCCAACACGCTGACCCAGGCGACAAAGGCCAAAGCGCCGATGGTGGAGTTCTTTGCACTCGTAACCTGTGCCAAGGCCGCCAGCATGTTCGGTTTCGCAGCCATCGCAGCCTTGGTATCGAAACTCACGTCGATCTCGTTGCGCGCCTTGTCAGGATGTTCCTTCCGACGCATCGTCTGATTGGTCGATGTCTCCCTGAAAGCATTCTGGCCTTCGCTCGTCTCGCGTATGGTGGTGATCAGCACCCCACCATGAAGTCATGCTTGCAGCGTTTCAGCAAACGCCGCTTCCAGAAGAATCGCGGATTGCTCATGTTGAATCGAATTTCGCGCAATCGGAATCGCGGCAGCGTAAATTGAGATAATGTGCGTTAAATTGCCTGCAACTCGATCCGATGTGGCACCAATCAAGACAATGTGGATCGCCTTGTAAGCAAGTTGTTCCCAATCATATCGCTTCGCCAGCACGGTACCTACAGTTTCTCATCAATTTTGCTTCGCTCGCGGGCGCGAGGTCGGTCGTTAAAATCTAGACGGCCACAGACTGGAAGTGCGTGGTTAGCCTCGGAGCCAAGCGCAATCACTGTTCGCACAGGAACGAGTAATTGAGTGTTCAGAATCGATAATCTCTGATGCCGAATCGAAAAAGACGGATTCAGAATCGCGGAATCCTGCATCCGAATCGACGTGTCCGAGTTCCGAATCGCGGCAGCATAAATTGAGATGATGTGTTCCGAGTTTTCGGCACCTCGTTTTGCCGCGTGTTGACTGCCAGCCACATCGAAACCTACCGCCAGCAATTTGTTTTGACGCATCTTGATTTGCTTTCCCGCAAAATGAGTTGCCCATGATGCAGACGTCGACCATCAACCTCTTCTATGGGAGCGTTACACTTATCCGAGGAGGTTTCGGGGTAGGGCAGGCGGCTATTTTGGCCAAAAGCGCGTTGATCTGCTGTGATGAACGACAACCATCTTGGCCCTCACCACCAGGCTCGACCCGCCTTAAGGGGCTGCTTGCTCGACGGGCGCACAGACCTCTGTGTTGACAATTTCCCAGAGAGCCGCGAAGGCCGAAAGGGAAACGGCAAAGCCGATATTGGAAACGGTTCTGTTCAGGCAGGAATCGCCGAAGCTGAATTCAGCAACGCGAATGCGGAGTTCCGCAACGGCAAAGCCTTGATTGGGAACGCCGTCTCAGGGTTGTGAATCGGTACATCATGGATCGGCAACGCGTGTGAAGGGGTCCGAATCGGAAGAGCCGGATCTGGCAACGCGGGATCAGATTTCTGAATCGCTGTTTCAGGGCGCCTGATTCTTTGGATTCTCCGATGCAGCGGTCGAGCCTGCACTGATCACCGATCTCACTTCGTCGCCATCAAGTACCTTTCGCTCGGCAGCACGGCTTGCCAACGCTTCAAGCTGAGTGCGATGATTTGACAGAGGGTTTTTGGCCATCTCCTCCGCAGCCTCAAGCCGGACTTTCACCTGTTGTACGAGCTGTCGATAAAGCGACAGCAGTGACGGATGCTCATGGGCAGATCGATAGAGCAGGGCGGTTGTAGACCCACATCCCGGGCTGGTTTCAGCATCCACCGAGGCGGCGGCTTGCTCCTTCGCCTGCGGGATGCGTAGAGCAGAATCCGGATCTTACACGGCATACACAGGAAGGTAGCTGCTGACGGCCTTCAGATCAGAAGGGCGACTGTAATCGCGGACGCCTACCACGCAGGCGACTGCCCGCCGATGGCGGCTGGATGCTCTGTTGGCCAAAATTCATCAGCCAAACTTCTGCGCCGAATAAACGACCGGTGCGCTCCACTCGCATTCAAACGGATTTGCCCATGGGACGTCTCGGTCCATAGCCTCGCTTTCGCTTCTGGCGCATCAGATCCAGAAACAGATCTACCGCTTCACTCTCTGTCTCGAATTGTTGCAGCCTGCTCTGACCGCGACTGCCGATGCGCCCCCAGGTTCGTGTCAGGCAGGCCTCACCAAACAATGTTTCCGAGATCTCCATGGCGTAATAGCGGGCCATGTTTTTCCCGGCTTCGCTGCGTTCGACATAGATGAAGTAAGGCTGTGAGATCATAGCGACAGATTCGGAATTTTCGATGCCGGCGTCCAATGAATTTGGTGAATCGATGGCGCCGGATTGATTCACAATTTTGCTGGGTCTGCGCGGTCGACCCGAAGTGCCCCGCCTTGCGGTGAACATATATGCGGGTCGCTGTATTGCCGCGCAGCGGATTTAATGATCGAGAACCAAACAGAAATGCCGATGCGGGGCCGGCGTTGGGCTAATTCGAACAACTCGCCGACATTGGATCCTTGAAGCCATGGAATTTTTGCACGGCATGGGGGAGAATCTAAAGCGGATGTATATTTACCATCAGGGCGATCGGATCACTATCAAGACGGTTGCACATGAATTGGCGCTGCTCGATCAGTTCACGTGTAGCCACTTTCCAAAGAGGATCGCCTGGAGGCCTTTCAACAATCTTTGCGGCAATATCGATCAGCGGATCGCCGAGACCGGTTTCGAAAAACTCTTTGAGGTGCGAATGGAGCAGGTCGACCAGACTCAGCCGCTCCATACCAAGTTCCAGCATGTGCTTGACCATCTCAGGTCCGGGCTGATCGGCTCGGCGTCTGTAAAACTCATTGCTGAAAATTTTCGCGAAAATTGCCGCGTTCAACGCCAGGCAGTCAAGATCAAACAGGCTCGTATCGTGCACGACAATCCGATCACGAGGGTTCGGCGATATCGAGCCACTACCAGCCTTGCCCAATTGCGTCGCGCGGTTGCGAGCCTCTTCAAGATCAGCCAGAGAGTAGACGCCGATGGGCCCTTCATTTCTGCGGACCCGACCAACGACCTCGTTTATGCTTCCCACCACACATAGATAGCTCAGCCCTGAAAAAGTCTGTGGCCTAGAGAGAACCAGGACAGGCTGATCGACAGGACAGTAGATGATTTCGCCGACCGCCCTCAGCGTTGGGGCAAGCTCGCCGAATTCTGCAAGCTGTAATTCAACGAGCGCCATATCCATGTCCTTGACTGGGGCTGGCGGCAGGAGAGGGAGGTTGTCACGTATCCTCCCAATCGTGGAGGTCAGATCAACAACCCGAGTCTCGCCGATTTCATATACTAGCTTATTGTGGAGCGCGCGATAGGATAGACGTCCGACCAATGGGCTGGATGAACTGAACCAATCCATACGGCAATTATCTCCCGGGCCGTGGCGTTTGCCTGCCCGCTGAAAAAACTTACCGTCATTGAATCGGTATTCTCCGAGACCGCATGTCAGTGCAACAGGCGCATCCCGCTCCTCGAATTCTTGAATGTCGACATGGCGGATAACTTTTGTCTCAATGATCTGCAGCTTGCGGGCACCACTCGTGCGACCGGTTGTGACGATTGGAACCTCAACCTGAGCGCAGACTGACATATTTGCTCCATAGTAGATGAATCTGTTTGAGCCTGAAGCTCGGTCGGCGTGCTATCCGTGTATGTCACACCGGTTTCCTGGCTGGGCGGTCAAGCGGCATGCAAATCATTGACGCCCATTCATTAATTGTTGGCAAACCGATGAAGGAATGGTGAATCGATGGCATATCCAGTTGCATCGCGATTGGGCACTGCCCATTCAAATTTCCGATTCCTCTGCAAACGACGTTATATTAAGTAATGGGGGGGAATACGGGATTGGAACCTCAACGTGGTTTGCACAATGCGCAGTGTTGCAAGCCAGGTTCACAGCCGAGGCATCACGGTTCAGGACCGGTCAACTGATCGGATGAGAATTCCCGACGGGGAAAAGGGAAACGGTGGCAACAGATTAAGCGGTCTACCAAAGATCCAAGGCATCCAGACTTACAACTCGGCATCCTATTCCATACCCGAGCCGCCAGCATCCTTCTGCAGATGCCTCTTTGGGCGAAATGGATAAGGTCCCTTTTCGTATTTGGTCACCAGCTCCTCGAATGCGTCCTCACTCTCGCGGCCATCAAATCCCTGCCGCTCCAGGCCCTCAACGATCTCGTCGCGGAGCCGATCCAGAACCTTTCGGCGATCGGCACGGTTCTCGCTGACGCCCGTGATAATCTGCCAGAGCAGCAGGCGCGCAATGTCATCACGTGACGGCCGCCGCTTGTCCCGCATCCTGTCACGGAGATCCTTCTGGCGTACCACCTGCTGGTCCGCCCTTTGCTTCGCACTCATCCTGGCCATCGCTCACCCTCACGCATCGGTCCACCGCCATTTCTAGCACGCCGTCGTTACCGCAGGCTTTCTGCAAACGTCGTTTCTTGAGGAATCGCCGTTTGTGCGTCGGGAATCGAACGACGGCTATTCAGAATCGCGGGAGCGTAAATTGAGATGATTTGTGCTGATTTAGACTGATTTGCCCGCAACTCAATCCGACGCGCATGCAATCAAGGCAAATCGAGCTGCCGGGCGGGCAAGTTGGCGGCAATCAAATGTAATCATCGGCGACGTGCACGAAATCCCGCCCGACCATTCTGCGTGATGCGCCCATGCCAACAGCCGGGACGGCGCGCCGCCATGACGCGACTGACCGACCGATACCAAGCACAAACGCCGTTTGCGGTGGAAACGACAAATCATTGATCGGAATCTCAGCGGCGTCAGAAGGAATCGTTGTTTCAGAGCCGCCGTTCACCGTAATCATCACTGTCATCCCCACACTTGCCCATCAGATGCCGCAGCTCATCTCCCGACAGGACGCCCTTTTCATTGAGTTGGGTGGCGATCTGCATAAGCTTCGACCCTTCCGCCTCCAGCAGTTCGCGGGCGGCGCTCTCCGCCACCACCAGCCTGGCATTCACCTTGTCTGCCAGATCGCGATCGCGCGCCAACTCACCGAAGCCCCGTGGGCTGGCGCGGTATAACAACGGCGTTTGCTCAGAAAAACCGAGTGCCGTTTCCGCGTCCAGGGCAATTCCGGTTGCTCTGGCAAGATCGCTGTCTTCGCCACCGCCCGATCCGGCAAGCGCTTCACCGATGACCAGCTGCTCCGCGACCCTGCCCGCCAGTATCGCTGCCATCGTTTTGGTGAGCCAATCTTCAGTCTGAGCGAGATGGCCATATCGTTGAACGGTCACCTGCCCGACATTGCTGATGCCGAGGGTTACTGACTCGACTTCGCCGATGCCGAGCTGTGTCCAGGCCATTGCATGCCCCGCTTCGTGAATCGAGACACGCCAGCGCAAGTCGTCCGACATGATCATCCGGTCTGCACAAAGCGCGTGCTCGATGTCTGTCCAGGTCAGATCCCGTTTTTCACGACGGGCTTGTTGGCGCACTTCGCGGACGAGACGTTCAATATCGGCGCCGGTTCTGCCAAGCGCCTGAATTGCAAGACTGGCAAGACGGGAGTGAGACGACGGTGATGGATCGGTCTCAGACATGAGCTTGTCTCCCTTCGTTGGTCATATCGGGGGAAATTGCGTTGCGGCAGGCGCCCGCAATATTTGGCGCGCGAGGAGATGGGTCTTTGATATGTGTTTCACTCTGTCCGGGAGCCGTGGCAAGAACCGCGGCAAGGTCGGACCCAAGATGATGAGCGAGAATGCCCGCCAGAGCCTGGACATCGGGAGGCGGGATCATGACATGCCTCTCGAGACGACCTGACCGAAGAAGTGCCGGATCAATCTTGCCGGGCAGATTCGTCGCCCCGACCACGATCACTCCCTCGGTTTTCATCGCACCATCCAGCAGCTCGAGCAGACGCGTGATCACCGTCGTCCAATATTCGTCGTGACGCTTGCCTTGTCCGCCACCTCTGCTGCCAATGGCATCCAATTCATCGATGAAGACAATACAAGGGGAATGCTCGCGCGCGGTCTCAAAGACAGCGCTCATGCGTTTGAGGACATCGCCAAGATATCCTGGCTCGAGCCATGACGCGACCGAGCTGACAATCAAAGGCACCTCCAACGAATTGCAGAGGGCTCGGGCATAGGTTGTCTTGCCTGTTCCCGGGGGGCCCGAGAGCAGCATTTTTGTGCTCATCTGATCCCACCCGATTGCCCCCTCCCGCCAGAGCGGAAGGTCAGCCTTGAGGTCAAGCGCCCAGCCTTGCGCCTCGCCATAGCCGGAAAGAGTCTCCACTCTCAGCGTAGGGCTAACGCGGAATGTGGATGATGCCCCGCTGACAGCGCCAGCATTGCTGGTGACGGTACCCGTGGTTTTCCCGGTGGCTAAGGTCTCGGGCTGGATGATGTCGACGGAAATCACTTTGGTTTTCCCCTTGACCGACGTCTTGGTACTTCTATTCCAGCGGCCGGTCTTGTCCGACTCGTCATCATGGTCCTCCTCTTCACTGTGTTCGGCAGCCAAGGACACAAGGGCTTCCAGAATCGCCCCCAAGCTGCGGCCTGGCCTGACGGCAAGGGCCAGATCGTCAAGACAGATATGCGCTGGATCCAACGTCATCGTCTTCATCCGGTCGAGCGACACCCTTGGCGGCATGCCGCAACAGACATGTAGAAGTTCGGCGATGAGGGCCTGATCGAAGCCGGTGAATTCAAAGACAATGTCGGCCGCGGCGGAAAACTGCGGCCGCACACTCACCGACGTCTCATCCGCAATGACCACTGGCACAGCCTCACCGAGCAGTGCAGTGCTCAGCTGTCGCCTCAGCGTCCTGTCAGAGACGCTGGCGCTGGCCCGCCCGGACGCGGTGATCACCTTGCGGCGGAGCTTCTCGGTGCGTGACTCGCGGAAATGAGCAGACAGTGCCGATCCGCCCGCGATATCTTTCAGTGAAGCCCAGAAGGGCGCAATGAGCGAATCCTCCAGCATCAATCCGAACTGGCGCTCGAATCCCGAGACGGGGATTTTGAGCATAACGACCGGGTTGGGTCGTTGCAGAACTTCGCGGAGCGCTCCGAGATCGGCATGCCGGGCACCGACAGAACGGGCGATCAGCAAGGCCATCGCGACGTGAACTGGATTGGGCTGCAGCGGGAAATCGCGCAGCAGCCCCAGCATCAACTGAGTTTCCCGGTGGTTTCCTTGCGTCTTGCTGGCAGCCTCCGTTCGGGTTGCCTTGCCCGCCTCTGCCACCGCCAAAGTCCAAGGGTCGGCGGTCTTCGTGTTATCCTCCTCCTGGTCATCCTCTGTCGCCGGTCCGCACTTCAGCGCCCTGGCAACAAGGCGGCGAGCGCTGGTGCGGTCACCTGCCAGCATCCCCAACCCCTTGGTGGAGATGCTCCAGATGGTGCCGGTAGTCTTTTCGTCCTCGATTTGACGAGAGTTGAGAAGACCGGCACCGGTGGCATGGGCATAGAGGTCGAGGACCGCCAGGCGGCGGATGCGCCGCAGGAGGTGACGGGTGATGCGGTCAGCGATCGGGTCCATCACGCGTCCCCCCTGTCGACAACGGTAGCAATAGAGAAAGACCCTTCAAAGCCGTCGGGAAGGTGTGCCAGATTTCCCAAAAGCCAATCACGGACGACGAGACATGTCGGGTCCCCCTGGTCACACAGATCGAGGAGCCTACGACGGGGGATCGACAGCATGCTCTGTAGACTGACCCCTCGATGCTGAGCTGAACGGATGGCGATCCGAACGACCATCGCGACCTGGGCAGCATGGTCATCCACAGTCCACGGTCGCGATGTTCCAACCAGTTCAGTGGCCAAGGCATCGGCTGCGGCCGTCTGTTCAGGCAACAACGACTGACCGCGCTGCATCATGATCTGATCACGTCGCGATTGTCGTCTACCTGGCTTCGTTACCGGTGACGGGATGGAATTCGGGAAGGGAACGATTGTTGAGGTCATGGCATGGGTCTCCGTGCGCTGACCGGTCGCGGACAACGCGTTTAATTGAGTTAGGGGAAGTTGTTGAGTGGAGCCGAGAGCACTAGCGTCGCGCGGGCACCTGGGCGAAGCCCAGCTTGATCAACCTCGGCTCGTCGCCGATGGCGACAGCAGCATCATCGTCGTCAGGGCGGGCAGCACCATCGGCGGGCTCCTCTGTTTCCGTAGCCGCTACCGTTGCCGGCGGTCCTTCATGATCATTCGACGGACGAACAAAGCTTTGGCGAGCCATGGTCCAATTTGCCTTGATACGGGCATGAAACCGCTTCTGGAGGCGCCTGATGGCTTCGCCGGCGCCGACGACTTCGACAAGATGGTCGAGATGGGACAAGGGCCAGATGCCGCCATCGATATCGGATTTGTGATTGTCCGCATTGAGAACAACGATCCTGACTTCTTCGGCGACCAGGCGGCGATGTTCCTTGTACAAAAGATCTGGCACGACAAGAGCCGCCGCCAACATCCGGCTTTTGAGATCATCGATCCTTGTGCTCTCGTACGACGTCAGGCTGCGCTTCACATCGACCACATGCGCCACTCTGGTCGCATTGTTCAGAATGATCAGATCAGGCGTATAGCTTTTGCGGCCGCCCTGGTCGGCATCCAGCGTCAGAGACCGATAGTGCTGCGGGTTGTTCTTCTCCACCAATTGCAAAGCTGCCGCTGTAACCGGTAGCCGAAGATTCTGCGTGAGGACCACGAGGTTCGGATTGCATCTGGCCACGAGCCCAATGCCGCGCTCAATCAGTCGCCCCTCCTGACCGGAGATGGAACGCAGGTTGGTGGTAACCTCCTCAATACCGTCGCTGAGCGACCGGGCGAGGCCGTCGACAGTGAGGCTTGGAGCGATGAACTCGTTCACGAGCTCGTCGAATTTCTGTCGCAGATCTGCGCACTCGGCGGAGTGCGGATAGGGCGGCAGATTTGCCGCGGAATTGGTCAGGTGTGGTGTCATGGGAAGTCTCCTGTTAAGGAGCGACGACGTCAAAAAATCCGGCCAGACATGGTGGGTCACATGCGGAAATTATTTCCGCATCGTCTGCCAAAGTGGGCAGTCAAACCGTCGATGTCGGCAAGGAACTGGGCGTGATCGCTGTTGGTGAAAACGATCAGCGGCGCGAAAGCGAGCCGGATGCTGGCAACAAGTCGCCGGTCAACCAGACGCGACTTCGCGATCGAGTTCCGACAGGAGAGCGGTGTGAATGGTCTTTCCCCGTGGGAAAGTTAGCGGTAAGGGTCTTCATAGCCCAAGTCCTTCGTCAACAAGGTTGCGGGTCAGGCCTCCGTTCGATGTTTCCGCATCGGCGGGGGCCGTTAAGTGTCTGCAGACATTTAATTTCTGTAGACGAATGAGGGATAGCCCGGGTTTGCGTCTCCGGCAAGCAAGAAGAACGCATCCGGAACAAAGAGCACGATAATGGTTAACAGGTGACGCGGGCTCATATCTTTATCCGAGCAAGTGAACGCGCGCCGAAACCCCAATAACTCAAATGGTCCACAGGTTGCTGCCAATTTTCTGCTGTATTCGAAGATGATGTCGTTCTCCAACAAACAATGTTTGAGGGCAGGGGACATCATTCCGTTGTTTTCCTGAGAAGCTGCCCGGGCCCTCAATCTCTTTGGGCCAGCCACGCGACCACCCAATCATCGGACCGTCAGCAACCGGCTCGCCAGGGCCGCCAGGGTCACCGATGATATTGAAAAGTAGGGCGCCGCTATTCGCTAACCCCTACCGCACAAGCCGTTCTGGCTATGCGACGACAAGAACGAGGCATGATCCGGTTCAAGTCGGCTCGGCAATGCCAGCGTTTGGTCACCATCCCTGGCCAGATCGCCAACCCATCTTCCGCAACCGGTCAATATCGAATGCTGCGAACACCAAGCGCCGAATCAACCAGTCAACCGCAGCATGGGCAGTACCCCCGTCATGGCCACTCCTGTGCCCACTTTGGTTAAGGCGCCGCAACCCCATCGAAGGCCCATATCGGTCAGTCATCATTTGAGGCATGGCTGATCACCGGTGATCGCGGATCATATAATCGCTCAATACCCACCAGGCTCCTACGCAACAGCGGGGACTCGTACATTTGATTGCAGTTCCCGCACGATTTTTGAAATCGCAGTAACATTTGCCCGTCCGACAGAACTTGGATTCGTCGCACTGTAGAAATTGACCGCAAAAAATATCCCGCTCACCAAATATCCGAAATGGTCATCCGTACTTCGGACGACGAATGGAGAGAGCTTTTCGTAGTCGATCAGCCCAGCACTGGGATCCAGAGTGCTCACATTGCGATGATTTGCGCTGGATTTGAGCAATGCTGTAGTACCCTCGCCAAATCTCATCAAATTGGCGCCGTCAATCCAGGTCTTTTCTCCATCCTCAAATACGGCTGATAGGCAGGGATCCACCTTGGCGGGTTCGAAGCTCATCGTATGTCCATTAGAAAATCCACGAACCTGGATGCCGGTCGGATAGACTTTAAGCTTGTCGAGAAGGTCGGCATACGATTCTGTCATCGAGCGAGACATTCCACTTCCAAAGAGATTGACGATTTCCCACATCTGCAAGAATTGCAGATAGAACGGTGTGCGATTGTCGATTTTATTGAACAATGCATCGCGGAACCCAGCGGCATTATTCAAAAATCCAAGCAGGTTGTTTGTTGAAAATCCGATGATGATATCGGAATCACGTAGTTGATCGACAATGAATTCGAAGAATCGGATCGGCTGTGGATGGTCCAAATAATCGTCACGTCCAAATAATCGTCACGTCCAAATTGAACGATTTCGGCAGGCTCGTCCTGGGTCGCTCGGCGTAAGGCCGCTACGCCATCTGAAGAGAGACTGGATGATTTATCCTTAAAATCTAGTATAAAGTACTTCATATCTGGAACTCCTGCATTGTTGTTAAAATTACTATAACATACTTATTTGATAATATCAATTGCAAAAACTCTATACTGATCCATGATACTATTTTATATCAGTCGTTAATTTTTATATTGACTGTTCTTAAAGTCTATATTACCGTATAGTGACAGTAACGGGAGTTTGTACCATGTTTAAATCTGAATTTCATCACTTCATCAAGCAGTTCGACGCAGCCGCGAAAGCGGGCAATATTGCAAGCTGGACATATGGCGGACGCTTGCTGCTGCCCGGCGAAGACGCGTCAATTACCGTGACAAGTTCGCGCATCATTGTTGCGATCGACAACGGACCTGCACCGAAACCTCATCCGATCAATGCGTTCGTCGCCGATCATGAAGCCAGGATCCGCGAGGTGACTGCAAATGATCTCGGCTCGCATCGAGAAATTACCATCGCCGGCCGCTGGCATGACAACGGGAACGAGACTCAGTCTTTCGAGCCGTATCTGACCCGGAAGATCACAAACGAAGGCGCCGCCGAGACCGCGAGATACAACTATGAATTCTTTGGTGTTGGCGGCTACCGATTTGGCATTGATTTCCATCCAGGCGTTGGTGGCAAGCTGGCGTTTGAGACTATGACTGCCGCCACGGCCCATCATACTGATTACAGCCATCTGCGCCCCGGACTGGCCGAAGCTGTGGGACTTCCTACCGGTGTGGTCTGGTATCCCGTGGTCGCCTGCAAGCTTCCTTTTCTGGTCGTGGAACACGCGAACAGGATCATTCAGCGGCGTTCAGCGTGATGCCAGAGACCGCGCATGGCGGAAGTAGGGAAGAGTCGGTCCGACAGAAAATGCGGCCTCAGATCTGTGGCGCCGAATGCTTCTGAATATAAACAACCAACATAAGGATACTTAAATGCCAAAATCCCCCGGAATTGACAGCTTTTCTCGCATGCAGCGGGCGATCCAGAGTAGCCCCATCCCCGAGATGATCGCCGACCTTGCCGCCGGCCACATCACACCGGTCAGTTCAACGAGAGAGCTTAGGATGCGCTATCGCAAAGACCGTATTTCCGAGGATGACGCCAAGACTTGCATGACTCACGCTTGTCGTGCCCATGCTGCTGCGGTTGGATCAGCCCTCGTCGTCACAGATCATACTGGAAAAATCTGCTTCGGTTTTGTCCCAGATCCTGGTCTTGAAACTAATGACCCGAAGATGGCGCCGGCTCTTCGAACACTGGCAAAAATGATCGACACCGATCATGCTGCCAACATCATCGCCGCCCAACCATCCGATTCCAGCACATCGGTTGAGTGTCCCATTTTTGTGATGCCTTTGTTTAAATATGAGCGCACCCATGGCGGAATTATAGAGGCGTACGGCACCTACCTGACGAGCTTCCAGCTCTCGGCACCTCGCCGGCATGACCAGCCCACACCCGTCGCATGACTAGGTGTTGGCTGTAAGGCCATTTCACGTCGCATCCTTTGAATACTGGCTGCGATGTACGCGGGTACCTGAGCAACTCGTTACGCAGTTGCAAGCTTCATCGCTTCCCATCCCGCATCATCGCCCTCGTGGTCTGGCTCTATTTTCGGCTTCCGCTGAGCCTGCACCTTGAGGAGTTGGTGCTCAAGCACATCGCGTGGGGTTGGCGACGCCTATGGGTCGAAATACATATTATACTAAAAAAATAGAATTGATGAGTATTTTATCTGTTGAAGTCAAAATATACATTGGTTTAATATATTAATTGAACGTATAAAAAAACAAAACGGAGTTTGACATGAAATATAAATTATACACGCAATCTCTCGTGACCGAGTCTCTGATAATTGATGCAGATTCCCAACAAGAAGCTGTCGAGCTAGCAGCCAGAAACGCTCGGCTATCAAGCACGTCTAACGTTATTCGCTTTGCCCTGGTCGATCCCGAAGGCTTTATTCGGCAGACTTCACTTCAAAGTTTCGATTGGTGGTCGATCCGACCATCAGTTCCGCACAAAGGCACAGAGGAAGAATCCATTGCTCATCACTTCCGTTTGCAGCTTATGAAGAGCCTGGCATTGACCGAGCTGATTGCCTATTTCCACACGACGCGTGATCTAGCTGTCGAGCGCAACGAGACAGAGGAAGGAGTCCTTATGACCCGGGACTTCCTCGATGAGTATGACACCTTCATGCAAGTGATTCGAACAGCCCGTGCGGCTCTCGATCTGCCAGATCAGAAGTCCGCACGGGCTGATGCGCCGAATGAAGAAAACAAAGGTGGTGACGACAGTCTTGACTGCGACGAGAACTACGATCCGCATGGAGGGCTTCGGTTGGACGGGCAATATCCGTCAAAATTTTACGTAAGTGTTCCGGACTGGAACGTTGAAGCGCCGAGTATCGCAGAGCAAGAGGGCTAATCCCTGTTGATGCCGCCTCACTAAAGGCATGGGGTGTTTTCGCCGCTTCAGCTCAACGCCTCGATGTTCTCGAGCGGGTCATGTATGGATGCCCCCGTTCGTGCAAGGTTTTTCTTTGAGCAGTTTGAACGTGTGATTGGATGCGATCAGGTATCATGCCTTTGATGCAGTCCCGTCCGGATACGTCTGTTGGCCGGTACGGAGCTAAGCGGATCCGGAAGAAATCTCTCACCAATTTGGAGCCATGGTTGGAACGCGCCAGACCAAGCTTGGTCGCTACCTCCGCCAACGGCATCGTCAAATACCGGGCAGCCGCAAGGCACGCGCATGACTTCGGTCGCGAGGTACGGCGACAGCGGTATGGGCAAGACCATGATCATGAAACGCTTCCGGGACAAGCACCCGCCGAGCTTCAATCCTCTGACGGGCACGTTGAAGACGCTGGTCCTGATCATGGAGATGACGAGCCACCCAGGCGAAGCGACGCTTCTATGCCGAGCTACTCACCCGTCTCGGCGCGCCTCAGCGGCCTCGTGCCGACATTGCGCAGATGGAACAGGCTGCATTGCGCATCATGGAGGCCATCGGCGTGCAGGTGTTGGTCATCGACGATGAGGTTGAGCAACTCGGCTGCCTGAACAACGCTGAGCCGCTCATCACGGATCTTTTGAATGACTTCGAGGCGATGCAATTCTTTCTGCGACGTAGTGATCAAACAGGACATGACGACCCCGATCGCTCATGGTCTCGACCAGGCTAAAGGTCGTCATCCTTGCTCCCAACGTTGATATTGACCAGTCCGTCGAGAGGCGAGACTGTCGCATCTCTAACTGGCCCAACTGTCGCATTACTAAATGGCTGCTATAAAACGCTGTTGCATAAGCTTTATTATGGAACACGCGGTCATTTCTGACCCTGTTTCGTGAACTGCACGGTGGCAGAGAAAGCGGCAACGGCCGGTCAGAACCCTACCAGCACCATGTCCAGTGCGGCCATAATCTCATTGTCCTGCCCCATCAGGCTGGTGACCGGGCTGCGCAGCAGCGCACGCGGAACCGCCGCCATGAACTGGGTAACCATGACATGCTGCTCCTCCCCGATGTTGAACACCGGGTTGAGGCGGTCGGCCGGAACCGGAGCTTGCGTGAGAGGCAGAAGCGGCACCACGATCCGCGTATTCAGTTCGCTCAGAACATCTGCCTGAACATCGAGCACATAGCCGGCGCCACTGGGGTTGGCGAAAACCTCGAAACGCGCCATCAGAACTGCCTGTACTTCTCCAGAGGCAAGCCGTGCGTCTCCGCCCACGCGTTCGAACTGGCGAGAGCGGCGGCATTCTCGCGCCGCCAGGCTTGCGCCTTCGCCTCGGCAACGGCACGCCGCAAACCTGCCTCCGCCGCCTGCGACAGATTCACCCCGAACGATCTGGCCTCCGTCAGCAGGGACGGGTCCAATGTCAGGTTTGTGGGTTTTCTTGGGGCCGTTTGGTTCTGCATAATCGCACCTCGCTTTATGCGCATCATATATGCACATACCATGCTGAGCAAGGCATGGCTGCGCGACCACCCCATTGACTGTTTCAAGCCTGCGGAGGGCGATGTCACGGTAACGCCTTTTGAGTGAGGAGCGGCTGCGATAGACACGCGTGAATGAACACCTCGTCAGTCCGCTACAAGCGCCATCGCTTCTCACCCCAGATTATCGCCCACACTGTCTGGCTCTGCTTTCGTTTTCCGCTGAGCCTGCGCCTTGTCGAGGAATTACTGCTGGAGCGCGGTATTGTCGTCTCATATGAAACAATCCGCCGCTGGAGAAAGAAGTTTGGCCCGGATTATTCGCGTCGCCTTCACCACAAGAGGGCGCGCATGGCATTGGCCGTCTGGCTTCGCTGGCGGATGAACAACTCGCGGGTCTTCAGGACCATCCCCGCCGCTTGATCCTCCGGCGACTTGATCGGCACGAACCGCATGGTCGGGCGCGTCACCGCTTCGCAGATTGCCTCAGCGTCTGCCGCATCGGTCTTGTTGCTTTTGACGTAGGCCTTAGCCCGCCATCGCTCAGATCGACCACGCCACACAGCATCAGCGGGTGCCGGTTGGTCAGGGCATGAGGATCCGGGCCTTGGACGATACGCGGGTCAGGCTCACCAGTGGCGCAGGGCCGCTTCGTATGCCTGCAGCGCCGGCTTCATGTGATCGACGACGACCTCAACCAGCGTGGCGCGGTCGCCGTTGCGGATCGCCTCGATCATCGTCTCGTGTTCGGCGCAGGAACGCTCGGCGAGCGACGGGTCGATGAGCGCGTAGGAATGGATCGCTGCGGTCTTGTTCCAGAACTGCTCGATCGTTTCGGCCAGGAACACGTTGCCGCAGGCTGCAAACAGCGTGGCATGGAAGGCGTCATTGGCGGCCGACACGGACACGAAGTTACGCTCCTCCAAGGCCGCCCGGTAGCGCGCCTGGATTTCCTCCAAACGGGTGACCAGGTCCGCGGCGTCCTCGAGCGGAATGCGCTGGGCCGCCTCGCGCTGCAGGAGGCTGCGCATGTCGTAGAGCTGGCGGATCTCCTCGCTGGAATACTCGCGCACCACCGCGCCCTTGTTGGGCCGCTTCACGACGAAACCCTGCCGCTCCAGTTCATCGAGTGCCGCGCGGATCACATAGCGGCCGACGCCGAAGCGTTCGGTCAGATCGCTTTCCACTAGGCGCTCGCGCGGACGCAGGCGCCCGAAAACGATGTCGAATCTCAGTGCGCTGGCGACCTGGTCTGTCATGTGGCGTCCCGCAGGGTTCTCTTTGTCGTTGTTTAGCACGGCTCCCCCGATACCGGTCAACACTGGCCGCCGAGCAGTCACCATTATTGCCAACGAGATTGTTGACGATCGATCGACGATATGCGAGACCGCTGGCTGAGCTTGGACGGGACTTGCCATGTATGACTACTGCATCGTCGGAGGTGGCATTGTCGGCCTCGCAACAGCGCTGACCATCACGCGCAACCGGCCCGGCGCGCGCCTTCTCCTGATCGAGAAGGAAGAGGCGCTGGCCCAGCACCAGACCGGCCATAACAGCGGCGTCATCCACGCCGGCATCTACTACGCCCCCAGGAGCTTCAAGGCCGAGCTGTGCCGCGCCGGCGAACGCGCCACCAAGGCCTTCTGCGAGGAGAACGGCGTTCCCTTCCGCACGCCCGGCAAGCTGGTGGTGGCGACCAGCGAGGTCGAGATGGAGCGCCTTGCGGCGCTGGAGACCAAC
>NZ_JRJG01000093.1 GCF_000759435.1 Hoeflea sp. BAL378 | reverse complement strand
CCTCGTCACCGGCGCCGCCGGCGCGGTCGCCCAGGTGCTGCTCGCCGAGCTGGCGGCAACCGGTTGCGACGTGCTCGCCACCGACGTGCGGGAGCCGGCGTCGCTGCCGCCGGGCATGCGCTACGAGAAGCTCGACGTGCGCGGTGGCGACGCGGCCCGCGTGGTGGCGGCGTTCAGGCCCGAAGTCATCATCCATCTGGCCTCGATCGTCTCGCCCTCGCGCACGATGACGCGGGAGTTCGCCCATGCGGTCGACGTGCAGGGCACACGCAATGTTCTCGGCGCGGCGGTGGCCCATGGCGTCAGGCGGCTGGTGGTCACGTCCTCGGGCGCGGCCTATGGCTATCATGCCGACAATCCGGTGCCGCTCAAAGAGAGCGACCCGGTGCGGGGCAACCCCGAATTTCCCTATTCCGACCACAAGCGCCAGGTTGAGGACATGCTGGCGCGGGCGCGCGCGGAGTCTCCGCAACTCGAGCAGGTGGTGCTCAGGGTCGGCACCGTGCTCGGAGCGGGGCTCGAGAACCAGATCACCGAGCTGTTCCACCGGCCGCGGCTGATCGCGGTCAGGGGATCGGACAGCCCGTTCGTGTTCATCTGGACCCGCGACCTGGCGCGCATCCTGGTCCGCGCGGCGGGCGAGGGGCCGGCCGGCATCTTCAATGTCTGCGGCGACGGCGCGCTGACCGTCGATGATCTCGCGAAAGCGCTGGGCAAGCCGGTGATGGCGCTGCCCGCCTGGGCGCTCAAGGCGGCGCTCGGCATCGCCCGGCCTCTGGGGCTCACGCGCTACGGGCCGGAGCAGGTGCGGTTCCTGCAATACCGGCCGGTGCTCGACAACACCGCGCTCAAGACCGTGTTCGGCTACCGGCCGGAACTGACCAGCGCCGAAACCTTCGATCTGTGGAAGAAGGCTGCAGGCCTGTGAGCGGCGTGGCGGTGATCACCGGCGGCGCAGGCGGCCTGGGCCAGGCTTTTGCCACGCGGCTTCTGGGGGAGGGCTGGCATGTGGTGCTTATCGACCTGCCGGCCGCGCTCAAGGCCCTGCCGTCGCCGCTGATGCGGGCCGAACGGATCGCCTGCGACCTCACCGATGACGCCGCCGTCGCCAGCCTGTGCGCTGATCTCACGACACGGCATCCGGCCATCGATCTGGTCATCCACAATGCCGGCGTCACCCAGATCGGGCTGTTCAACGAAACCACGCTCGCCTCGCAGAAGCGGGTGATGGAGATCAATCATTTCGGCTCGGTCAGGATGGCGGCTGGCCTGCTGGAGGCGGTCAGGGCGGGCAGGGGAACGCATCTGGCGATCTCCTCGGTGGCGGGCTTTTCGCCGCTCTACAAGCGCACCGCCTATGCCGCGAGCAAGCACGCGCTCAACGGCTTCTTCTCCTCGCTTGCCTCGGAAGAGGCCGGGCATGGCGTGCGGGTGGCGATCGCCGCGCCTTCCTTCGTCGCCACCAATCCGGGGCGGCTCGACGCCGGCGCGGACGGAATCGGCAGGCCGGGCGCGGCCTCGGACGGCTTCGACGAGATGAGCCCGGACCGCGCCGCCGAAATCATTCTCAAGGGCTGGCGCCGCGGCAGGAGCTTCATCCCGGTGGGGCGGGTGGCCACCCTTGGCTGGTTCATCTCACGGCTGTCTCCCCGGCTCTATGCACGGCTTATGATGCGCAACATCCGCCGCTAGGCGGGCCGGCGTTGCGGGGCCATCGCTGTTTTCCAGATTTCCAACCGGTCGTCCGCTCGCCGCGTGTGCGGCGCGGCTGGCTGACCGTCTCGACTGCCGCGTCATATAATCAATCGATTGATTAAATTCTTCTACCTGCTATGATGCCGCCAACATCAACAGGCGGACGCGCAGCTTTGGCCTTACCCCCATCCATCCCACAAGCTCCCGAGAAAGCCGGCGACCTGACCCGTGCGGCGCTGATATCGGCCGCGATCCGGCTGTTCGGCTCGAAGGGATACGACGCCACCTCGACCCGCGAGATCGCCGCGGCGGCGGGCGCCAACATCGCCTCCATCGCCTATCATTTCGGCGGCAAGGAAGGGCTGCGGCTCGCCTGCGCCGAGATGGTGGCGGGCCGCATCGAGGGCGTCGTCGGCCCGGTGCTCGCTTCGATGGATCCCGGTGGCGACCCGGCCCGCGCGCAGGAGGCGTTCGAACTGGTGATCATGGGCGTGACCGAATTCATGCTCGGCCAGGCCGAGGCGCGCGACATCGCCGGTTTCATGGTGCGGGAAATGGGCATTGCCGGCACGGTCTTCGACAAGGTCTATGCCGATTTCATCCTGCCCGTGCATCGCAAGCTTTGCCTGCTTCTGGGTCTGGCCACGGGCCAGGATCCGGAAAGCGACCTGATCCGCCTTGGCACCTTCAGCATCGCGGGTCAGGTCGTCTATTTCCGCATCGGTCACACCATCGTCGCCCGCCGCATGGAGTGGGAGACCGCCGGACCTGCGGAGATCGCGCGGATCAAGACGGTCATCCTGGGCAATATCCGCGCTTTCATCGCCACCAACCGGAGGCCTGCATCATGATGTCGCTGCTCTGTTCGATTCCCGTGCTTGCCGGGCTGTTTTCCGCGTGCGGCGGCCCAGCCCCGCTGGCGGTCGGCTATGTCGAGGGCGAGTATGTGCTGGTGGCGCCGATCGAGACCGCGCAGATCGTCGATCTCGCGGTCCGCCGCGGCGATCGTGTGGCCGCCCACCAGCCGCTGGGGCGGCTCGAGCGCCGCGACGCCGAGATCGCCGTGGCCCAGGCCGAGGCGGCCCTGGCGCAGGCCGAAAGCCAGCTCGCCAATCTCAAGCAGGGACGCCGGCCGGAGGAGATCGCCAGCATCGAGGCCGCGCTCGGCTCCGCCGAGGCCCAGGCGGCGGAGGCCAGAAGGGTGATGCAGCGGCAGAAGGACCTGCTGTCGCAGGGTATCTCCACGCAGGCGACCTTCGACGCCGCCTCCACCAGCGCGGAGCTGGCCCGGGCCAAGGTCGCCGAACTCGAAGCCAACCTGGCCGTGGCCAGGCTGCCCGCGCGCGCCGACGAGATCGGTGCGGCGCAGGCGGGTGTGGATCAGGCGCGCGCGGTTCTCGATTCGGCGGAATGGCGGCTTGCCAAACGGTCCCTGTCGATCCCGCAGGCGGGCGTCGTCTCCGACATCATCCGCAACGCCGGCGAGGTGGCAGGTCCCCAGGCGCCGGTGCTCTCGGTGCTGCCCGACGGCGCGATCAAGCTCAAGCTCTACGTGCCCGAACCGGCGCTGGCGTCGCTGAGCGTCGGCGCGCATCTCGCGGTGCATTGCGACGGATGCGGCGAGGGGATGCGCGCCACCGTGAGCTACATCTCGGCCGATCCGGAATTCACCCCGCCGGTGATCTACTCGCTCGAGAACCGGCAGAAGCTGGTCTATCTCATCGAGGCGCGGCCGGACGACGGCGCCTGGGCGCTGGCGCCGGGACAGATCGTCGATGTCGATCTTGCGGACAGCGGCCGATGAACGCCATCGAGGTCAGCGGGCTGGTCAAGCGGTTCGGCGACAAGACCGTGGTCGACCATGTGTCGATGCAGGTCGCCGAAGGCGAGATCTCCGGCTTTCTCGGCCCCAACGGCTCCGGCAAGACCACCACCATCCGGGTGATGTGCGGGCTGCTCACGCCGGACGGCGGCGAGGGGCGGGTGCTGGGGCACGACATCCGCACCGACGGGCTCAGGATCAAGCGTGAAGTCGGCTACATGACGCAGAAGTTCTCGTTCTACGAGGACCTGTCGATCGAGGAGAACCTCTATTTCGTCGCCCGTCTCTACGATCTCGCGCCCGTCGGCGCCGTGGTGCGCGACACGCTGGAGGATCTGGGGCTGTTCTCGCGCCGGAAGCAGCTCGCGGGCACCCTGTCGGGCGGCTGGAAACAGCGGCTGGCGCTGGCCGCCTGCATCATGCACAAGCCGAAACTTCTGCTGCTCGACGAGCCCACGGCGGGCGTCGACCCGAAGGCGCGGCGGGAGTTCTGGGACGAGATCCATCTGCGCGCCCGGTCCGGGCTCACGGTGCTCGTCTCCACCCACTACATGGACGAGGCGGAGCGCTGCCACCGCATCCACTATATCTCCTATGGCAAGCTCCTGGCCTCCGGCACCGTGCCGGAGGTGATCCGCGACGCGGCGCTGACCACCTTCATCCTCGACGGCGGCGACACCGCCGCGGCCGCACAGAAGCTGCTCGGCATGGACGGCGTCGACCAGGTGGCGCCGTTCGGGCTGAGCTTGCATGTGGTCGGCCACGACCGGGAGGCGCTGAAGCGGGCGGTGGAACAGGTGGCCGGGGAGACCGGCGTCCATTGCCGCGAGGGCTCCACCAGCCTCGAGGACGTGTTCATCCAGTTCATGGGCAAATCGACGGACAACATGGCATGAGCGCGCTGTTCTCGTTCCGCCGGCTGATGGCCATCATCATCAAGGAAGGCATCCAGATGCGGCGCGACCGCATCACCTTCGCGATGATGCTGGGCGTGCCGCTGATGCAGCTCGTGCTGTTCGGCTTCGCCATCAACAACGATCCCAAGGGCCTGCCGGCGGCGCTGGTGACCGCCAGCCAGGACCATTACACCCGCGCCATGGTCTCGGCGATGGAGAACACCGGCTATTACCGCTTCGACCATGTGGTGGCGAGCGCGGAGGAGGCGAACCGGCTGATCCAGTCGGGCGCGGTCTCCTTCGTGGTGACGATTCCCTCCGATTTCGCCCGGCGCGTCGAGCGCGGCGACCATCCGCAGATCCTGATCGAGGCCGACGCCACCGATCCCTCGGTGGCCTCGGGCGCGATCTCGACGCTCGGCACCGTGGCGGCGCAGGCGCTGCTGCGCGAGCAATCGGCCGAGGCGCTGGCAGCAAGGCAATCGACCGCCGCGCTCGAGGTCGTGGTGCACCGGCTCTACAATCCCGAGGGCGTGACCCAGTACAACATCGTGCCGGGCCTGCTCGGCGTCATCCTGCAGCTCACCATGGTGATGATGACCTCGATGGCGCTGACGCGGGAGACCGAACGCGGCACCATGGAGAACCTGCTCGCCATGCCCGTGAGCCCGCTCGAGATCATGCTCGGCAAGGTGCTGCCGTTCCTGGTGGTGGGCGGGGTGCAGGTGGTGGTGGTGCTGGCGGCGGCGAAATTCCTGTTCGGCGTGCCGTTCGTGGGCTCGCTCACGCTGCTGCTCGCGAGCATTCTCGTGTTCGTGCTGGCGCTGGTGCTGCTCGGCTACGCCTTCTCGACGCTGGCGCGGACGCAGATGCAGGCGATGCAGCTCACCTTCTTCTTCTTCCTGCCGTCGCTCCTGCTGTCGGGATTCATGTTCCCCTACCGGGGCATGCCCGGATGGGCGCAGGCGCTGGGCGAGATCTTTCCGCTCACGCATTTCCTGAGGATCATCCGCGCGGTCATGCTCAAGGGCGCAGACCTCGAGGGCGTGGCCTCGCCGCTCGCGGCGCTGCTGATCTTCGTGGTGGCCTTCATGCTGCTGGCGCTGGCGCGGTTCCGCCGCACGCTCGACTGAGCCGGCTCGGATGGAGCACGGCAAGCCACCGATCCGCTTCGCCGCGCAGCGGATTCGTGACTGGTTTCGATGCCTCGGCCGAAAAATCCTGCGCCGGATGAACGATTAGGCATTCGATTTGTGAACGCTGCAGATACCATGGTGTGCACAGTCGGCTAAGCATCCAAACTTAGCCCAAGTTATTGCGATCCCGTAAGTCATTGAAAATCATGAATATAGCGGATCGGTAAGAATCCGCTACGCGGATTTCAAGGGAAAGTTTCAGCACGCGTTCTCACAAAAGTGTGGTTGGCAATTGAAGATTCGGGGGCCCATCTGTTGGTCATCGGACACGGTGATCAGCGCCTCCCAGCGCCCCGCCGCCCCGCTCAGGATTTGAACACGAAACAACACCAAGACGGAGATTACACCATGAACAAGCTTCTTATCGCCCTCGGCCTGACCCTCGCTGCCTCCACCGGCGCCTTCGCCGACTCGACCGCGCTCGACGCCGTTACCTTGCCTGCGTCCACCGGCTATGCCGCACCGCTCGCCACCGGAACCTCCAACGATCTGGTCAGCTACGACCGCGCCGGCATGGACGGTTCGCCGAGCTTCGCCGCACCGACCGCCGGCATCGACTACACGTCGACCGCCTCGATCGGCGTCTCCAACGACCGGGTTGTCTATGACCGCGCCGACAAGGACGGTTCGCCGAGCTACCGCTAGGCAACCCGACGGCTTCACCGGAGCGGGCTTATGGTCCGCCCCGGGACGCCAACCGAATTCAAGACCCCCCGCGTGATCCTCCCAAGACATGACGCGAAACCCAAAGGACTAATTCCATGAACAAGCTTCTTATCGCCCTCGGCCTGACCCTCGCTGCCTCCACCGGCGCCTTTGCCGACTCGACCGCGCTCGACGCCTACACCGTGCCGTCGGCCACCGGCTATGTCGGTGCGACCGCCACCGGCACGTCGAACGACCTGGTCAGCTACGACCGCGCCGGCAAGGATGGCTCGCCCACCTTCGCCGAACCGGTGGGCGGCATCGACTACACGCCGACCGCATCGATCAACGGCGCGTCCAACGACCGCGTGATCTATGACCGCGCCGACAAGGACGGTTCGCCGACCTACCGCTAGTCGGCCAGGGCCATTCAATTGGCCGCAGCATCAAGGGCGCCGGGATTTCCCGGCGCCTTTTTTTGTGCGTCGGGGACGAAGCTGCTCATCACCACCTGTTTCCGGCACTCGGCCGTGACGTCAAGCGCCGGCTTGTAATGGGCGGCCTCGATGTCCATCAGCCCCAGCACCGTGTGAAACAGATTGTCCTGGGACACGTCCGCATCGGCTTGGGCTTTCAGGCATGCGGAGGTCACGCCGAAAATGCTGGAGTAGCTCTCCGACACCCACACCAGGAACGGCACATGGGTCTGTTCGCTGGGGGCGAACAGATAGGGCATGCCATGCAGATAGAGGCCCTTCTCGCCCAGTGATTCGCCGTGGTCCGACATGTAGACCAGCGAGGCCGCGAGGCGGTCTGAGCGGGCGGCGAGCATGTCGATGATCTGCGCCAGCATGTGGTCGGTGGCGACAATGGTGTTGTCATAGGCGTTGACGATTTCCTCGCTTGTGCAGGCGGCGAATTCCTCGGTGCGGCAGTCGGGCTTGAACAGCCGCTCTGCCTCGGAATAGCGCTGGTAATAGGCGGGGCCGTGGCTTCCCAACTGGTGCAGCACCAGCGTGGCGTTGCCCTTCACCCCGTCGAGCCAGGGGCCGAGCGCATCGACCAGGACCTGGTCGTGACACTCCGAGTTCACACAGTAGCGCGGATCGTTCTCCGCCGAGAAATTGCGCATCCTGACCCGGCTCGCCACCGACTTGTCGCCGGTGTTGTTTTCCCACCAGGACACGTCGACGCCGGCATGGGAGAGCACATCGAGAAGGTTCTCCTGCGCCAGTCCCGCCTCGCGGCTGTAGTTCGAGCGGCCGAGCAGCGAGAACATGCAGGGAATGGAAACCTCGGTGGCGGTGCCGCAGGAGGATGTGTTGCGGAAATAGACGACGTCGCGCTTCTCGAGCTCGGGATTGGTCTTGCGCCGGTAGCCGCCAAGGGAGAAATCCTGGGCGCGGGCGGTTTCGCCGGCGACGATGATGGTCACGACCGGCTTTCCGGCATGGCTCGCCAGCGCGCCGGGCCTGGCTTCCGGGTCGAGCGGCATGGTGACGATGGTCGTTTCCCTGCCCTTGCGGATCACATATTTGACCAGGCTGATGGCCGGCGAGACCGGATTGAGCGTCTTGATGACGATGCGGTTGTTGCGCATGGTCGAGGCGATCGCCGGGTACTGCCAGAAAGCCATCCCCAGCGCGAGCAGGAGCAGCGGCATGATGACGGCGAGGTTCCACTTCACCTTGGCGCCGAAGGTCCGGTGGCGGATCCGCACAAGGGCGATCGCCAGCGCGGGCAGCGCCGCAAACAGCAGCATGTGGCGGAAAAATGCCGGCGTCATCAGGTGCCCGGCCTCCGCGGGCGTCGTCTGCACCGCATTGCCGATCATGTCGGTGTCGATGATGACGCCGAACTTTGTCATGAACCAGGACGAAGCGGCGGCGGCGGCAATGGCCAGGATGAAGATGGGCTTGATGATGTATTTCACGCTCACGGAGATGCAGAGCGCGGTCAGCAGCGCGGAGATGCCGATCGAGAAGGCGATCAGGGCCGTCCGGTGGTCGCCAAAGGCGATGCCGGTCTTGCTCCAGAACTCCGAGTTGAGGACGAGGATGATCCAGGCGGAGACAAGGAGGCTTAAGGTGACGCTGCCGACAGCGGGCCGGGAGAGTTTCATGGGGATGTCCTGGTAAGTTCGGGGGTGTCTTGGGTTGCGCTTCCGGGCGGCGTCAGCCGGACGGGGAAGCGAGGGGAATGGTGATCCGGGCTTCGAGGCCGCCCAGCGGCGAGGGGATGAGATCGATCTGGCCGCCGAAGGAATCGACGATGTCGCCCGAGATCGCCAGGCCGAGGCCGGCGCCGAGTTCGGACTGGTCCAGTCGCTCGCCGGGCCGCGCGGCGCTGGTGAGGCCGGCCGGGTCGAGGCCGGGACCGTCGTCGCCGATGCGGATCAGGATCGCGCCGGGCGTCGGTTCGGTGCTGACGCTGACGCGGCTGCGGGCGAAGCGGACCGCGTTCTCGGCGAGATTGCCGATGAGTTCGTTGAGATCGTCGGGATCGATGGGAACCGTGACCTGCGCGGCGATGTCGCACTGGAAATCGAGGTTCTCGCCCGCCGGGGTGCGCTTGAGCGCCCTGAGGATGCCGTCCACGACAGGCCTCAGCGGCGTCCGGTCGTGGCTGCGGCCATGGCGCAGCCGGGCGCGGGCGAGTTCGCGCTGGATGTGCCGGCGCATCCGCTGGGTCAGCTCGGCGATGTCGTCGGCGATCTCGGCGTCGCCCTTGGCGCGCAGCCGCTCGATGTCGGCGGCCAGCGCGGTCAGCGGGGTCTTGAGCCCGTGGGCGAGATTGGCGGCGCGGTCGCGCGCCCGTTTGATGGCCTGCTCCTGCGCATCGAGGAGGGCGTTGACCTCCTCGACCAGCGGCGCCACTTCCCGCGGCACACCTTCCGATTCGAGCCGCCGGCTGTCTCCGGTGCGGATGGCGCTGACGCCGGCGAGAACGCGATGCACCGGCTTCAGGCCCTCGCCGATCTGCAGCAGGAAGCCGGCGAGCAGCACCGCGCCAAGGATCGCCAGCACCGGCGCCAGGTCCTTCGAGAAGCCGGCGGCGAGTGCGGTGATCTCGGCGCGGTCGATGGCGACGGCGATGCGCAGGCGGTGATCGCCGTCCGGCGCCGTGAGCAGCGCCACGATCTCGTGGAGCAGCAGGCTCGAGCCCTGCGGTCCGGCGATGTCGTGGACATGGGTTTCGCCCGGCTGCGGCCGGTCGTCCGGGGCGACCAGGCCGGTGTCCCAAAGCGAGCGCGACTTGAGCTGCGTGCCGGCGGTCTCGTCGTTGACCTGCCAGTAGAGCCCGCCGAAGATCGCCTGGAATCTCGGATCCACGGGCTCGCGGTCGAGCGACAGCACCGAGGCTTCGTCCAGGCGCAGGCCGCCGGTGAGCTGGTTGAGATGGGTGTCGAGCTCCTGGCCGACGAGACGCTCGAGATGGCGCGAAAACAGCGCCGAGAGGCTGAATCCAGTCACCAGAAGCGCCGCCGCCACCACGATGGCGGCATAGGCGAACAGCCGGAAGCGCAGGGAGCGGGCGGGCCTCATGACGAGGGGACCGCATCGTCGACGACATAGCCGAAGCCGCGGCGGGTGTTGATCAGCGCGATCGGCAGCTTGCGCCTGACGCGGCCGACCAGCACCTCGACGGCGTTGGATTCGCGCTCGAAATGGACGGATTGCAGGTGCTCGGAGAGTTCCTGCTGCGGCACCACGCGGCCCTTGTTGAGCATCAGATAGGCGACAAGCCGGTATTCCTGGGGCGACAGGGTGACCGGGACGCCGCGGATGCTGAGCCGCATCTGCCTTGTGTCGAGTTCGGCCTCGCCGACGGTGACCACCGGATTGGCGAGGCCGCCGGAGCGGCGGATGATGGCGCGCAGCCGCGCCACCAGTTCCTCCATGCGGAACGGCTTGGGGAGGTAATCGTCGGCGCCGGCGTCGATGCCCTCGACCCGCTCGGTCCAGGCGCCGCGGGCGGTCAGCACCAGCACCGGAAAGACGCGTCCGTCGGCCCGCCAGCGCTTGAGCACCGTCAGGCCGTCCATGCCCGGCAGGCCGAGATCGAGGATCGCCGCCGCATAGGACTCGGTGTCGCCCAGGAACCAGGCCTCCTCGCCATTGGTCTGGCTGTCGACGACATAGCCCGCGGCGGTGAGCGCGGTGGCGACATCCTTGCGGATCCGGTCGTCGTCTTCTGCGAGGAGGATGCGCATGCTCAATCTTCGTCTTCGAGCCTGAGGATGTCGGCGGTGCGGGCGTCGATCTCGTATTCCATGCGGCGGCCGTCGGGCGTGAGCACATAGATCTCGTAGATCGGCCTGCGCCGGGAATATTCGAACTCGATCTCGAGGATGCGGCCCTCGATCCGCGGGCCGACCTTCTTGAGGATCTCCGACAGGTGCAGGACCTCGCCGCGCGCGAGGGCTTCGTCGAGCCGGGCGCGGTCGTGATGGTCGTCCTTCCGGTCCGCCCAGGCGGGGGGGATGGCGGCGAGCAGCAGCAGGATCAGCAGGGAGCGTTTCATGGCGGCATCATGCCGGGTCAAAAATGACAAAACGGTGACAGGCCTGCTCAGCGGCTTGTCATCCAGGCTCTGCGAAAAGAGCGGGGTCGATGGCCGATGGCCTCGGCCGCACATTTTCAAAGGAGACACACCATGAAGACAATGCTGATCGCCGCCGCGCTTGCGGCCCTCGTCGCGCCCGCCACGGCCTTTGCGAGCAGCTCATCCTGCCCCGACCTGCCGCGCGACCAGTGGATGAGCGATGCCCAGATTACCGAGAAGGCCAAGGGCCTGGGCTACGAGGTGCGTTCCATCAAGGCCGAGGACGGCTGCCTGGAAGCCTATGCGATCGACGCCAAGGGCAAGCGCGTCGAGGTCTATTTCCATCCCGGCACCGGCGAGGTGCTGAGGGTGAAGGACGGCGGCTGATGGAGATCGCCAAGACCATGACGCAAACCGGCGAGCGTGCGTCGCCGGCGACCGTCCGGGTGTGGGACCCGCTGGTCAGGATCTTCCACTGGTCGCTCGCGGGCCTGTTCGCCTTCGCCTTTCTCACCGGCGACGAGTGGCAGCAGCCGCATGAGCTGGCGGGCTATGTGATCGCCGGGCTGATCGCGGTGCGGCTGCTCTGGGGCTTTGTCGGATCGCGGCATGCGCGGTTTGCGGATTTTCTCTACGGGCCCTCCACCGTGGCGGGGTTCTTGGCCGACACGCTGCGGATGAAGGCGCGGCGCTATCTCGGCCACAATCCGGCCGGCGGGCTGATGGTGATCGCGCTGCTGCTCGCCATCTCGGCGATCTCGCTCACCGGCTGGATGATGACGCTCGACGCCTATTGGGGCATGGAATGGGTCGAGGAGCTGCACGAGGCCACGGCCTATGCGGCGCTGGGCCTGATCGGCCTGCACCTGGGCGGCGTCATCCTCGCGAGCCTCGAGCATGGCGAGAACCTCGCCCGGGCGATGATCACCGGCAGCAAGCGCGCCCCCGGTCCCGACGACATAGCCTGAGCGTCCCTTCCGCCCGGACGCCTGAGGCTGACCTGCCAGTTCCTCCGTGCTGGCAGGTCTTTTTTTGCTTTGCTGTGCCGTCGGCGATGGGCAGGGGACGGGCTGCGGCCAATTCCCGCAGCCCGCGGCGCGACAGGGACGCTTGTCCGCGCTTCCGGCTTGTATCTGGCGGTGCGCTGGGGCAAGTTCGCTGCAGTGCGGCGAACCGCGGCCATGCGCCGGTCGGTCAGCCGCCGCGACCGGGCGGGCAGGGCCGCGCGGCGGGACATTTTTCGGGGATTTTTATGGATCTGATAGAGAATCGCACCGTGGACGAGATCGCCGTCGGCGAGCACGCCCATATCGAACGGGTGCTCACACGGCAGGACATGATCCTGTTCGCGACCGTCTCGGCCGACGTCAATCCGGCCGCGGTCGGCGATGTCGAGGAGGACGGGCTCGAGCTGCAGCAGGGCATCGCCCACGGCATGTGGGCGGGCACGCTGATCTCGGCGGTGCTGGCCACAAGGCTGCCCGGCCCGGGCACCGTGCATCTGGGACAGACGCTGAAATTCCATCGCCCGGTGGCCATCGGCGACCGCATCACCGTGCGCGTCACCGTGACCGCGGTCGACCGCGACAGCGGCCATGTCCGGCTCGATTGCGCCTGCCTCAACGCCGAGGGAGAGACGGTGGTCTCGGGCACGGCCGAGGTGAAGGCCTCGCGCAAGAAGATCCGCCAGCATGTGGCGCGCATGCCGGTGACGCGGCTGACGGCGGTGGGCGTGCGCTTCGGCGCGCTGGTGGAGCGGGCCCGCGCGCTCGACCCGCTGGTCACCGCCATCGTCCACCCCTGCGACGATCTCAGCCTCGGCGGCGCGATCGCCGCGCGCGACGAGGGCATGATCGTGCCGCTGCTGGTCGGGCCCAGGGCCAAGATCGAGGCGGCGGCCGAAGAGGCCGGGATCGACCTCACCGGGCTCGAGATCGTCGACGCGCCGCACAGCCATGCGGCGGCCGAGACGGCGGTCAAGCTGGTGCATGACGGCCGCGCCGGCGCCCTGATGAAGGGCAAGCTGCACACAGACGAGCTGCTCGAAGCCGTGCTCGACCGGACCAACGGGCTCCGCACCGAGCGGCGGCTCACCCATGTCTTCGCGCTCGACGTGCCGGGCCAGAACCGCACCCTGTTCGTGACCGACGCGGCGATCAACATCTCGCCCGATCTCGAGGCGCTGAAGGACATCGTCCAGAACGCCATCGACCTCGCCATCGCGGTCGGCGTCAAAACCCCGCTGGTGGCGCTGCTCTCGGCGGTGGAGACCGTGACCGGCAAATTGCCCTCGACGCTGCTCGCCGCCGCCATCTGCAAGATGCACGATCGCGGCCAGATCGTGGGCGGCAAGGTCGACGGCCCGCTCGCCTTCGACAACGCCATCTCGCCCGCGGCGGTGGCCGCCAAGGGCATCGTCTCCGATGTCGCGGGCTATGCCGACATTCTCGTGACCCCCAATCTCGAAAGCGGCAACATGATCGCCAAGCAGCTCATCCACCTCGCCGGCGCCTCGTCCGCCGGCATCGCGCTCGGCGCCCGCGTGCCGATCATGCTGACCAGCCGCTCCGACACCGTGGACGCCAGGATCGTCTCGGCGGCGCTGGCCAAGGTGTTTTATCACTGGCGGACGCAGCGGGTGGCGGGGGAGTAGGGGGGGATCGCTGCTTAGACGTGGGTGGAGCTGTTCCGGGACTATTCATTTTTTAAGAAACTCGCTGGAAATCCAACCCGTTTTGCCCGCACCAACCTCGACATGGCTCCAGTTGCCGTTTTGGCCGAGAATCTTTACCGAAGCACCTTCGCGAACTGTCATTAGTATCCGGTTCTTCGTGCTTGGACCTTCGCGAAGGTTAACGGCCGTTCGAGCATAACGCTTGGTCTCTGAAGCCAATGTGCCTTTGCCCTCTGTTGAGGCGTCTAACGGGCTGGTTTCGTTGATTAAGGGGGCCGCGCCTGTCGGTGGCGCTGATGCATCTGTTAGGTCTGTGCCCTTCGATTCTGGCGGCGACACTGAAGCGTGCTGGGAAGGTAAAGTGGCGGACGGGATCAACTGCTCAGATGCGTTAGGTGCAATTTCAGTCGCAGCGGGAGGTTTCATAGCAACCGCCGAATTTCGGTCCTCCTTTACCGCCGGCGTATCTTTCTCTACGGCAGGTTGGGGAAGAAGTGCTCCAAGTACAGGCAATCCGACAACTATCGCAAGCACGATGTACATAAACGTCCGAAGCGGTCTGCGTTTTGCAGGTGCGCGAGGCTCCCTAGGGACGGTAACAGGCTCGACTTGATGCCCGGAAGTTAGCGAGCGGACGGACTGTGCTTTGGGAAGGCCGGCGAGACGGTTGCAGCCGTCAGCAAAAACCGAGGCATTGCCTGTCTGCGAGAATTCCACGAGTTCGTTGATGCCGTTCTTGCTCTGAAAGTGGATGGATTCATAAAGGCAGATCGGAATTTGCCTGTTGTCCCGGAAGCGCTTGTCCGGGCCACCGCTTTTATTGGGATGCTTCCAGGTGTGGTCGACTACGCGAGCATCGCTTGGCACCCGGCCATCTTCGATGAAGTACGAATCCTGCCAGCGGAGCGTGAGTTCGCCGTATGGCACAGCGCCAAATTTTGCTCCGTCCTGAATGAGTACGATATCCGGCATGAAGAATAATGTCTGTTTGCCTACACCAAGCGCAGGCGGCGTGACGTTACTCTTGATGACGGACGGCAATAGATAGGAGAGGTTTGTCGCGTTCTTCTTAACGAGGTGCGAAGCGCCTGCGTTGCGCTTCCAAGCCGTCAAATTGGTAACGGCGCCACCCGCCTCAATGTGCCACTTGCCAGCGCAACTTAGAAGTGAATCGAAACCTTGGATCAAACGCTTGTAGGCTTCCTCAGCATCGCCTTCGAGGTCGTAATAAAGTACAGTACTGCGGCGATATGAATCGAGCCACCTCCCAATTACGAAGCCGGGAAAAGCAAGCAATATCAGTATGAGGCCGACACTGCCTGATGCAAAACCGGCCACTGATCCAATAATTATCCCGGTCCAGCAGAACATGGCGGACATGCGCAATTGGCCGCTTTTCTGATTGATCTCATCGAGTAGCTCGCCAAAGCTTTCATCGCGCATCTGGATGACGTCGCCGGATTCGATTTCGATCATCGCAATCCCGGTAGGGTCGTAAGTCTCAGCCGGAATTTCTTGAGTTCTTTCTGCCACAGCCAAAGGCGTTCCAGCTCGCCTTATGGAGGATCTGTAGTAAAGGCCACCAACGCCTGCATGAATGTAGTGCCCTCTCGGGCCAGTCCCTATTCGCAGCCCGCGAACGCCTACGGAGACCCCAGCGCCCGATTTCGAAAAATTGAAGCGAAACGGTCCTGCGGACACCGATTTGCGAATATAGAAAGGCAAAGCTCGTACCCCTCCAAGACAGACAATTGAAATCACATCTGGGGATAAGCTTACAGTTGAAATTCGCAGTCGTTAAGTCAGAAGATTACAGGTCAGTTGGACCATGGGCGGCAACTATCTCGACGTTGAGACTTCCCTACAGCAACCCCTTGTCCCGCAACCCCGGCGCAAAGGTTGCCAGCGGCATGACGAGGGTCAGGGGCTTGTCGCGCAGCGGTTCCGCGCCGTAGGAGGCGTACGAGGTGGCGGCGCGGGCGTGTTTTGCGTCGATCACCAGGAGAATGCCGCCGCCTTCGCCGGCGAGCCTGAGGCAGCGCAGGGCGGCGGCGGCCAGCAGTTGGCCTCCGAGCCCTTGCCCCGCCACGCTCCGGTCCGTCGCTAGACGGGCGAGCCGGAAGCCCGGCACGTCGTGGCGCGCGAGGCCCCGGGTCATCGAGGCGGGCACCGTTTCATGGGCCACGGAGGCGGGCGCTATGGTGTAGAAGCCGAGGATGCGGCCGGGCGTTCCATCGTCGATGGCGCAGAAGGTCTTGGCCGCGTTCTGTTCGTGGCCCTGCCGCGCAAAGCGCTGCAGGAAGACGTTCATTTCGGCATCGCCACAGTCGAAGGAGGCGCGATTATGGGATTTGCGGATTGCTTCCTCATGCCAGGGCGGAAGGCTCACAGGGTGTCGGGCAGCGCCGCGATGGCGGCGCGGAGCTTCGCGTTGGGCTTCGGCGGGTTTTCCAGCAGGGCGAGAATGCGCAGATGGTCCTGCTCCGACACCTTGAGGGCTTCCGCTTCGGCGATCACCGCTTCCGCTTCCCTGAGCGCCGATTGCGTGACGAAACTGGTGAGGTCGGTGTTGCGCAACAGGGCCGCCCGCAGCAGCTTCGACTTGGTGGCTGCCGCGATGCGCAGGCTCATGCGTTCGTTGTCTTCGACGGCTGCTCTTGGCATGGACGCCTCCATTCGGCTTGTCCCAAATGTAGCAAAAGGGGCGTCTCAGGTCAATTGTGCGCCTTCAAGGCGTACAGCATGTGCAATGGCAACAGGCAGACCAGAACCAAGCCATACGAGAGCAGTAATGCCGGGGGCACCCCCATCACCGCATCAGCACCACCGGCGCCTTGCAGGATCTGAGCATGTCCGAGGTGGTCGAGCCCAGCACGAAGCTGCGGATGCGGGAGTGGCCGTAGGCGCCCATGGCGACGAGGCAGGCGCCGTTTTGCGCGACGCGCTGGCCGAGGACGGCCTCGGGCTCGCCGGGGAGGATGGTGGTCTGCACGCTCAGGCCGGCGGCGTCGAGGAGGGTGCGGGCGTTGGCTTGCGCCTTTTCCGTCTCGGCGGTGTTCTGGCCGACGGTGACGAGGTCGATGGCGAGCCCCGCAAACAGCGGGCTGCGGGCGATGTGGTCGACCAGGCGCAGGCTCGAGGCGCCGCCGTCAAAGGCGATGATGACGCTGTCGATCGGCCGGAAGGCGCGGGAGGCGACGAAGACCGGCTTGTGGCTCGCGCGGATGAGGCGTTCGAGATGGGCGCCGAGCCTGAGGCTCTCGACATCGGCTTCCTCGCCGCGCTTGCCGATCATGATCATGCTGGCGGGGCCTTCCTGCGCGATGACGGTCTCGACGAAGTCGCCCTGGCGCAGATGCGCGCCGACGACGGTCTGGCCGGCGGCCTCGATGATGGCGCGGGCGTCGTCGAGGATGGCGCGGCCCTTCTGTTGCAGCAGCTTCGAGCGCTGCTCGTCGAGCGTCGCCAACTGCTCGAGCAGGGCGGTGCGGGCGCCGAGCGCGATCGTGCCCGACAGGTCGGCGTTGCGCGCCGAGGGCCGGTCGAGCACATGCAAGAGCTCGACGCCGGCCTGCATCCGCACTGCCGCCCAGGCGGCATGGTCGCAGACGCTCTTGGCGTAGGCCGAGCCGTCGACAAGGGCCAGGAGTGTGCCGGTCATGCTGTGTCCTCCCACGGAGCGCGCGCCGATATGGCGGGCAAGGTCGTCTTGCGTTTGGCCAGGGTATCCGCGCCGGGCAGGGACGCGACCCCCTAGTGTGACATCACCTTGTCCATCGCGCCCGGCTTGTCGTGCAAGGCGAGCCGGTCGACGATGGTTTCGGAGGCTTCGTTCATGCCGATGATCTCGACTTCGGCGCCGTCGCGGCGGAATTTCAGCACCGCCATGTCGAGCGCGGCGACGCTGGAAATGTCCCAGATATGGGCGCGGGAGACGTCGATGACGACATTCTCCAGCACCTCGCGGAAATCGAAGGCCGCCATGAAATCCTCGACGGAAGCGAAGAACAGCTGGCCCTCGACGATGTAGGTGCGGGTGCGGCCGTCCGCCGACAGGGTGGAGCGGACGCCGAAGAGCTGGGCGATCTTCCAGGCGAAGAACAGGCCCGAGAGCAGCACGCCGACCAGCACGCCGATGGCGAGATTGTGGGTGAAGACGACGAAGGCCACCGTCGCCAGCATCACCACCGAGGAGGAGCGCGGATGGGTGCGCAGGTTCTTGAGCGAGGACCAGGAGAAGGTGCCGATCGAGACCATGATCATGATCGCCACCAGGGCCGCCATCGGGATTTGCGCCACCCAGTCGCCGAGCACGACGATGAAGAACAGCAGCATGGTCCCCGCCACGAAGGTCGACAGCCGGCCGCGGCCGCCGGACTTCACGTTGATGATCGACTGGCCGATCATGGCGCAGCCGGCCATGCCGCCGATGAAGCCGGTGGCCGTGTTGGCCACGCCCTGGCCGATGCATTCCATGGTGCGGCTCGACGACGTATCGGTGAGATCGTCGACGATCGTCTGCGTCATCAGCGATTCGAGCAGGCCGACGGCGGCCACCGCCACCGAATAGGGCAGGATGATCCACAGTGTCTCAAGCGTGAGCGGGATCTGCGGCAGCAGGAACACCGGAAGCGTGTCGGGCAGCGCCCCCATGTCGCCCACGGTGCGGATGTCGAAGCCGAAGGCCAGGCTGATCGCGGTCAGCACGACGATGGTGACGAGCGGCGAAGGGATGGCCGTGGTGATGAGCGGGAACAGGTAGATGATCGCAAGGCCCGCCGCGACCATCACATAGGTGAGGCCCGGTACGCCGATCAGTTCGGGCAGTTGCGCCATGAAGATCAGGATCGCCAGCGCATTGACGAAGCCGGTCATCACCGATTTGGAGACGAAGCGCATGACATAGCCGAGCCGGGCAACGCCCGCGGCGATCTGGATCAGGCCGGCGAGCACGGTGGCGGCGAGCAGGTATTCGAGCCCGTGCTCCTTGACGAGGGTGACCATGAGCACGGCGGTCGCGGCGGTGGCGGCCGAGATCATGCCCGGCCTGCCGCCGACGATGGCGGTGATCACGGCGATCGAGAAGGAAGCGTAGAGCCCGACCTTGGGATCGACGCCGGCGATGATCGAAAAGGCGATTGCCTCCGGGATCAGGGCAAGCGCCACGACGAGGCCGGACAGGATATCGCCGCGGATATTGCCGGTCCATTGCGCGGAATAGCTGTTGAACGAGATCATGACGGCTTCCTGTCCGGCGAGACGGTGGATCTTCGGGCGAAGCCTCCAGGGGCGGGCCGCCCATCGGGGCCTGCGCTGCGGCGGGGGCGATCTTCGGCGAGGCTGACCCGTGCGCGGATCAACCGGACTGCGGCCTCGATACCGGCATAGGCCCGGCCTGCCAAGCAAAACCTGTTCGCAATCGCAATAAAACCCGGTCGCGCGTGTCGGCGATCAGGGTTGAAGCTCGTGGATCGTCACCGAGGGGCAGACCGTGCGCGCGATCTCGCAGAGGTGGCGGTGGTGGGTGAGATAGATCACCTGGCCGGCGCGGGCCATGCCGGCAAACAGCCCGAAGGTTTCCTCGGCGCGGAAATCGTCGAAGGTCTCCATGATGTCGTCGGCGATGAACGGCACCGGCGGCCTGGTCTCGGCGAATTCGTGGAAGCCCGCGACGCGGAGCGCCAGATAGAGCTGGAAGCGGGCGCCCTTGGACATTTCCGCCGCCTGTTTGGAGGAGCCGTCCTGCTGGATGGCGATCAGCGTCTCGCGGCCCTTGTCGGGCTGGGAGGCGAGGCCGGTGTAGCGGCCGCGGCTGATGGTGCGTACGGCGTCGGAGGCGCGCGCCATCATCGAGGAGCGGTGGCGCTCGCGGTAGAGCGTCAGCGCCTGCTCCATGGCAAGGATGCCGGCCGACAGCCTGAGATAGCGCGCGGCGCCGTCTGCGATGGCGAGGAGGGTGGTCTGGCGGCGCTGCTCGATCACCGCCACGGCGTCGTCGCCGCCGACGGCGGCGAGTTCCGCCGCCGCGCGGGTGCGCTGGGCGTGCAGCTCCTGCACGTCGG
>NZ_JRJG01000092.1 GCF_000759435.1 Hoeflea sp. BAL378 | reverse complement strand
GACGCCGGCATCCGGTCGTGGCCCTCTGGCCCGCGGCGCTTGCCGGCGCGCTGGGCGAGCATCTGGGCGTGACCGAGGATCTGAGCATGGAAGCCTATCTCAGGAACCTCCCCGTCGCCGAGGCCGATTTTGCGTGCGACGAGGCCTCCGACCCCTTCTTCAACGTCAACCGGCCCGCCGATCTGGCCCGCGCCGAAGCGCTGCTCGCCGGCCCGGCCGCCGCGGGCGGATGAAATCCGTCTTCTGACGTGCATCGGCTTTGGGTAAGCCGGCTTTTCCTGTTGCAATCGCCGCGCAAACAGTGGGAATATCCGTTTCAGCGCGGCCCACGAAGGCCGCGACCATAAGGAATGCAGCGGCAACAAGCTGCGATCCGGCCAACAGAGAGGTTACTCATGCGTATTTCCAAGCGGTTCACCCTGGCAGTCACTGCGGCTGCCCTCGCCCTGACGATGGGCGCCAGCGCCCAGGCCGCCAGCCACGGCGGCATGAAGAAGATCGTCATCGGCACCGAAGGCGCCTACCCTCCCTTCAACAACCTGGAATCCGACGGCACCCTGGTCGGCTTCGACATCGACATCGCCAAGGCGCTGTGCGCGGAAATGAAGGTCGAGTGCGAATTCGTCACCCAGGACTGGGACGGCATCATCCCGGCGCTGGTCGCAGGCAAGTTCGACGCCATCATCGCCTCCATGTCGATCACCGACGAGCGCAAGGAAAAGGTCGACTTCACCAACAAGTACTACAACACCCCGCCGGCCATCGCCGTGCCCAAGGACAGCACGCTGACCGACGCGACCGATGCGGGCCTCGCCGGCAAGATGATCGGCGCGCAATCGTCGACCACCCACTCCAACTATGCCGAAGAGAAGTTCCCCTCGGCCGAGCTGAAGCTCTATCCGACGCCGGACGAATACAAGCTCGACATCGCCTCGGGCCGCGTCGACGCGGTGATCGACGACGTGATCGTGCTCTCGGAATGGCTCAAGAGCGAAGACGGCGCCTGCTGCAAGCTGCTCGCCACGCTCAAGAACGATCCGGTGATCAACGGCGAAGGCGCCGGCATCGCCATCCGCAAGGGCGAGACCGAGCTCAGGGACATGTTCAACACGGCGATTGCCGCCATCCGCGAGAACGGCACCTACAAGACCATCAACGACAAGTATTTCGACGTTGACGTCTACGGCGAATAATCCGGCCATGCACCGGTAGAACGACGCGAACGACGGCGGGCGGGTTTCGTCCGCCGTTTTGACACCGAGACCGTAAAAATACGGCAGGTCACAGGGGACAGAATGGAACCGGCACTATCCTTGGGAGGGCAGCTCTATGCGCTCATCTCCCTGTTCGATCCGTTCTGCGGACCGGTGGGCATCCTCAATCTGCTGCCGGAGGCTTCGCTGCTGTCGTGCGGCGACACCGGCTGGGGCGACGAGGTGGCGGGTGGCTTCTTCGTCACCATCACGCTCGCCGTCTGCTCGCTGCCGATCGGGCTCGCCATCGGCCTGTTCATCGCGCTGGCGCAGCAGACCGACATCCGCTCGCTCCGGATCTCGGCCGACATCTACACCACCATCTTCCGCGGCCTGCCCGAGCTTCTGACCATCTTCATGATCTATTTCGGGCTGCAGATCGCCGTGCGCATGGCGGCGATGGGCATGGGGTTCGACGAGGGCTTCGAGATCAACTCCTTCGCCGCCGGCGTCATCGCGCTCTCGCTGGTGTTCTCGGCCTATGCCTCGGAAGTGCTGTCCTCGGCCTTCAAGGCCATTCCCAAGGGCCAGTACGAGGCCGGCAATTCGCTCGGGCTCAGGCCCGCCAAGACCATGCGGCTGATCATCCTGCCGCAACTGGTGCGCATCGCCCTGCCGGGTCTCGGCAATCTGTGGATGAACCTTCTGAAGGACACCGCGCTGATCTCGGTGATCGGGCTCGGCGACACGCTGCGCTGGGCCGGCGTGGCGGCGAAGGTGACCAAGGAAGCCTTCTATTTCTACGGCATCGCCTGCCTTCTGTTCCTGCTGCTGGCGGTGGCCTCCTCGGTGGTGTTCTCCAAGATCGAGACCCGCGTGCGCCGCTCGGGAGTGAGCCGGTGAGCGCGGTGAGCGAGCTGATCCCGCCGCAGCCGGCGCCGCCGGCGCCTGCGTTCCTGTGGACGCCGATGCGGGTGCTGGGCGCGGTGCTGCTCGGCTTCTGGATCCTCGCCGGCGTCAGTCTGGTGGCCTGGCTGATCGGCGCCTGGGACATGGACAAGGTGGCGACCTACGGGCCGAAGCTCGTCTCCGGCCTCGGCGTGACGCTGACCCTGGTCTCGATCTCGATCGTGCTCGGCGCGGTGCTGTCGGTGCCGATCGCCTTCGGCCGGATGTCGCAGAACCGCGTGCTCTCGGGCCTCGCCTACGGCTATGTCTATTTCTTCCGCGGCACGCCGCTGATCGCGCAACTGTTCCTCATCTATTACGGCTTCGGCAGTTTTCGCGAGGAGCTCGAGGCGGTGGGCCTGTGGGTGTTCTTCCGCGACGCCTGGAACTGCGCGCTCTTGGCCTTCACGCTCAACACCGCCGCCTACCAGGCCGAGATCCTGCGCGGCGCCATCGAGAGCGTGTCGCGCGGCCAGCACGAGGGCGCGGCGGCGCTCGGCCTGACCCCGTTCCAGACCTTCCACCGGATCATCCTGCCGCAGGCGATGATCGTGGCGCTGAGGCCCTACGGCAACGAGATCATCCTGATGATCAAGGGCTCGGCGATCGTCGCCATCGTCACCGTCTTCGACCTGTTCGGCGAGACCAGGCGGGCCTATTCGCGCACCTTCGACTTCCAGATCTACATCTGGGCGGCGATCTTCTACCTCGTCATCGTCGAGGCGCTGCGCAACATCTGGGCGAAGCTCGAACAGCGGCTGACCCGCCACCTCACGCGATAGTGTTCGGCTGCCCGAGTTGTGCCTTTGAAATCCCTGCACGTCTGCGGTAGAGAGCGCCAAACCCTTGTGTGGAGCCCAAGATGGCCAAGACCGATGACGATGTGCTTGCCGAAGCCTACAACCGCGCGCTGGCGCTGGAGAAATCCGGCGATTTCGACGCCGCCGCCGCGGCCTATGCCGAAGTGCTGGCGCTCGACCCCGACGACCATGGCGGCGCCGCCGTCCGCCTCGCCTCGATGAAGCGCGGCGCGGTGCCCGCGCGCGCGCCTGAGGCCTATGTGGCGACGCTGTTCGACCAGCACGCCGAAGTGTTCGACAAGGTGCTGGTCGAGGACCTGGGCTATCACGTGCCGATGCTGCTCAGGCAGCGGCTGATCGACCTCAACGAAACCAGCTTCGAGCGCATGCTTGATCTCGGCTGCGGCACCGGCCTGACCGGAGGCGCGCTCGAGGACATGGCCGACGACGCCACCGGCGTCGACCTCGCCGAGAACATGGTCGAGATCGCCCACGAGAAGGGCCTCTACGACACGCTCTACGTGGCCGACGCGGTCGATTATCTCGATGACAATGACGACGACCCCTTCGACCTCATCTGCGCCACCGACGTGCTGCCCTATCTGGGCGACCTCGAGCCGCTGTTCGAGGGCGTGGCCAAGAACGCCCTGCCCCGGGCGCTGTTCTGCTTTTCGAGCGAGACCCTGCCCGACGCCGAATTCGAAGGCCGCTCCTACACGGTGGGCCGCTACCAGCGCTTCGCCCACACCGAATGCTATGTCCGCGAACGGCTCTTCACCGCCGGCTTCACCCCGGTCGAGGTGACCGCCATCACCGTCCGCCACGAGCAGGGCCTGCCGATCGCGGGGCATCTGTATGTGGCGCGGAAGGGGTGAGTGGGGGACGTGGCGAAGCGTGAAGCAGGGCTGGACAGGGGATGCGGCTCTCCAGGGGCCACGCCTGGACGCATCGGCGCGGCTGCGCTTGCGATAGCCATCCACGACTAGCCCACGTCGGCCCAGAGTGTCCGCCAGATCCCCTACGACAAACTCACGGAGTGTGGGAACTGGGGATGACGTCCCCAAAAAAAGACCCACCGTGCACGAGGGCAGTGGTCTTGGCCTGTTTCGTCTTCTCCGGCGGACGCATCCCGCCGCGCGGCATCGCGATGCGCGGCGCCACTCTCAGGCCTGATGTCTGCCTCGCAGGGGCGCCCGTCAACATGGGTGACCCGACCGGCGACGAAAGCGCGCAGGAAATTTCCGCGATTGCCTGGGTCGTGGGTGCTGGCGCGGGCTCGGCCCCGACCTCAAACTTCCGGCCCCGAGTGAACCTTTGCCAGCCTCAGCGCTTATGCCTGTGTGGCCTGCCCGGATTGCCTGGGCGGGGGCTTTGACATGGCAGGGGCGGCTCCCCGCCTTCATGGCCATCGAATGATCGAGATGGAGGTCCGGACGTGTTGTTGGAATGGATGTCAGACCCGGCCGCGTGGGCCGGCCTCGCCACGCTGGTCGCGCTCGAAATCGTGCTCGGCATCGACAACCTGGTCTTCATCGCCATTCTTGCCGACAAGCTGCCCGAAAACCAGCGCGACAAGGCGCGGCTGATCGGCCTCTCGCTGGCGCTGTTCATGCGCCTGGCGCTGCTGGCGTCGATCGCCTGGATCGTCACGCTGACAGCGCCGCTGTTTTCGGTGTTCGGCCTCGATTTCTCGGGCCGTGACCTGATTCTGATCATCGGCGGCCTGTTCCTGTTGTTCAAGGGCACGATGGAACTGCACGAGCGCCTGGAGGGGGCTGCCGGCCACACGGAGGGCAAGGTGGCCCATGCGGTGTTCTGGCAGGTGATCGTCCAGATCGTCGTGCTCGACGCGGTGTTCTCGCTCGACAGCGTGATCACCGCCGTCGGCATGGTCGACCATCTGTCGGTGATGATGATCGCCGTGGTCATCGCCATCGGCGTGATGATGGTCTCGTCCAAGCCGCTGATGGCCTTTGTCTCCAGGCATCCCACCGTGGTGATCCTGTGCCTGGGGTTCCTGCTGATGATCGGCTTCTCGCTGATCGTCGAGGGCTTCGGCTACCATCTGCCCAAGGGCTATCTCTACGCGGCGATCGGCTTCTCGATCCTGATCGAGGCCGCCAACCAGATCGGCCGCCGCAACCGCGAACGCGCCGTCACCTCGGGCGACCTGCGCGACCGCACCGCGGAAGCCGTGCTGCGGCTGCTCGGCGGCGGCCGCGCCGATGTCCAGCTCGGCGGCTCCGCCGACGCCATCGCCGAACGCGCCGCCGCGCAGCAGATCTTCGGCAACGAGGAGAAGGACATGATCGCCGGCGTGCTCACGCTGGCGGAGCGTCCGGTGGTCTCGATCATGACGCCGCGCACCGAGATCGACTGGCTCGATCTGGATGACGACGAAACGACGCTGAAGGCGAAGATCCTCGAGCTCGGCCATTCGCGCTTTCCCCTGGCGCGCGGCAGCCTCGACGCCTTCGTCGGCGTCGCCTTGACCAAGGACCTGCTGCGCGACCTTCTCGGCAGCGGCAGCATCGACCTCGAACGGTCGCTGCGCCAGCCGCTGGTTGTGCATGAAAGCGTGAGTGCGCTGCGGCTGATGGAGCAGCTCCGCGCCTCGACCCTGCAGATGGCGGTGGTCGTCGACGAATACGGCTCCATCGAAGGCATCGCCACGCCGACCGACATTCTCGAAGCCATCGCCGGAGACTTCGTCGACGAGAACGAGGAGCCGGTGACCGCCGAGCAGGCCGAGGACGGCTCCTGGCTGGTCGACGGCTGGATCGATATTCGCCGCGCCTCCACCATCGTCAGGGCGGACCTGTCCGACGCCGCCGACCGGTACTCCACGCTCGCGGGCTACATTCTCTGGCAGCTAGGCCATCTGCCGAGCGAGGGCCAGCGGGTCGCCGCCGGCGACTGGGACTTCGAGATCGTCAAGATGGACGGGCGCGCCATCGACAAGGTCCGCATCCGCCAGAAGGAGGCTGCGGCCTGATGACTGATCGCGATCGCGCCCTTCCGATCAGGATGCTCCCGCCGGGACGCCATGCCATGTCCCTCGTCGTGCTGTTCGCCACGCTGGCGCTGGTGCTGATCCTCGTGCCGGATGTCCTGCTGGTGGTTTTCGCGGGCCTTCTGCTGGGCGTCTTCTTCAGCGGCGGCGGCGGGTGGATCGCCCGCCATACCGGTGTCGCGCGCGGCTGGGGCATCGGCGCCTTCGTGCTGCTGATCATCCTCGCGCTGGCCGGCGCCTTCCTCGCCTTCGCGCCGGCCGTGGTGGAGCAGTTCAATCAGTTGCTTGACCAGGTGCCCGCGGCGCTCGACCGGCTGCGCGAGCGGCTCCACGAGTTCTCGTGGGGCGAGGACCTCATGCGGCGCGTCACCCCCGGCGCCCTGCTGTCGGGCGGAACCGAGGGAACGGCGGCGACCGCAGTCGCGACCACCTTCGGCGCGCTCGGCAGCTTCCTCATCATGCTGATCATCGGGCTTTACGGCGCGCTCGATCCCACGACCTACCGGCGCGGGCTCATCAGCCTGCTGGCGCCCTCGGTGCGCGCGGACGCGGAAGATGTGCTCGGCAAGGCCACCGGCACGCTCGGCAACTGGCTTGTCGCGCAGTTGATGGCGATGGCCGTGGTGGGTACGCTGACATGGCTGGGCCTGTGGCTGATCGGCGTGCCGCTTGCGCCGATCCTCGGCCTGATCGCCGCCCTTCTCGCCTTCATCCCCAATATCGGCCCGATCATCGCCGCGGTGCCGGCGGTGCTTCTGGGCTTCTCCGAGGGTCCGACCACGGCGCTGATGGTTGTCGGGGTCTATCTCGGGGTGCAGACGCTCGAAAGCTATGCGATCACGCCGCTGATCCAGCAGGAGCGGGTGTCGCTGCCGCCGGCGCTCATCATCTCGGTGCAACTGCTCATGGGCGCCCTGTTCGGCCTTATCGGCCTCGCCCTGGCGACGCCGATGGCAGCGCTGGGGTTGACGCTGGTGAAGGAAGCCTATGTCAGGCGCTACCTCGGAAGCGAAGCGCATGCCGAGGACCCGACCGGGCGTTCAGACTGAGGCTCTGCCGCGCCGGCATCGCGCTTGGCGCTTGGCGCACCCGTTCGCGTGCCCCCTCACCCGGGCGTGAGCCGCCACACCCCCTCCACCTCCACCGGCCCGGTCGACGGGATCAGGATCGAGTTCACGTCGGCCCAGATCGGCGCGAGATCGTTGTAGTGGCCGGAAAAGACGTTGCCGGATTGGCCCGTGGTCTGGATGTAGGTGGCGCTGTCGAGGTCACCGAGGTCGAAGATGCCGCGGTAGCTCGAGGCATTGGTGTTGGCGTAGGGGTCGGCGTCGTTCTGGAGCTGGGTGTAGCCGCGGTCGAGCGTGAACGGCCCGCCGCCGCTTTCCACCTCGACATTGAAGAAGCCCTTGAGCAGATCGACTTCGCCGAACGGCCGGTGCGCGCCCTTGGCGTAATGGGCGGCGCCGTAGCGCCAGTCCCCGGACGCGGCGCCGTAGCGCGCGGTGAGATCATCGATGGCAGTATTGAAGGCGCGCGCCACGATCTGCTCGCAGCTTTCTTCGGCCTCCGTGCCCTTGACGTCACACCAGTTGCGCGCGGTCCGGCCTGAAAGCAGGTTTTCGAGCACGCGGCCGCGGGCCTTGAACCAGTCCTTAAACAGGAAGCCGAGATCGTCCTCGTAGGTGGCGATCATGGTGGCCCGGACCCAAGCGAGCATCAACAGCGGCTCCATCCGGTCGCGCGCCATCTCGCCGTCCCAGGCGGCAAGCCGCTCGGCGAGCCCGCGGCGCCCGTCGGCGAGCTCCCTGCCCTCGAGCATCGCCAGCATGGCGGGTTTCAGGCCAGCGAAGGCCGGGGAGAAGATGTCGGCCTGCACCCGCCGCGACGTCTCCATCGTGTGCGGCGCGTCCGCGCCGTTGATCAGCGTCTCGATCCGGCTCTGCCGGTAGGGCTCCTCCCAGTCGAAGGTCAGGTGGATCGGATAATCGGGGCCGACGATCTTGGTGTTGGCGGTGGCAATCAGCCCGTCCTCGGGATTGGTCTCGCGCGGCAGTTCGCCATAGGGCGCGTAGCCGCGCCAGTCGTAGATCGCGTTCCAGCCCGGCGCCGGCGCCCGGCCCATCAACAGGTTGGCGGGATCGCGGCGCGGCACCCGGCCGGCGGCCACGAAGCCGATATTGCCCGATGTGTCGGCCACCACCATGGACTGCATTGGCGTCAGGAACGCCTCGAAGCCCGCCTGGAAATCCGCGACTGTGCGCATGTCGAACAGCCGCGTGCCGGCGATCGCCGTGGTGTCGTCATGGGCCAGCGCCACCCATTGCAGCGCCGCCACCGTGTTTTCGGGCAGGAGCGCGCCAAAATGCCGGTAGCCCTCGGGCAGCACCGGGCCGTGCCGGGTCCAGCGCCGGTCAAACACCTTGTCCGCGCCGCCCTTGACCCGGATCGTCTCCTGCTTCCGCCCGAACGCCGCCCAGCCGGTGGGCGTCAGGTACTCCTCCGGATTGGCGGGATTGACCCGCTCGACGAACACGTCCTGCGCATCCGTTGCGGTGTTGGTGAAGCCCCAGGCGATGTCGGTGCCGCGGCCCAGGAGCACATAGGGCGTGCCCGGCAGCGACACGCCGATCAGGTGCCGCGGCGTGTCGAATTCCCCGGTCACCTCGAGATGCGCCAGATACCAGATCGACGGCGCCATCAGCCCCAGATGCGGATCATTGGCAACGATCGGCAGGCCCGACTGCGTGCGCTTGCCCGAAATCACCCAGTTGTTCGACGCGCCCGAGGACAGCATCTCCTCGATGCCGGCGAAGGAAGCCGAGGCATCCGCCGTGGTCAGCGTCTCGCCCAGCGGCGCGGGATCGAGGCCCAGGAGCGCGGTCAGGTCGGGCATCGGCGGCGGCGTGTCGGCGTCGAGATAGGGCAGCAGGTCGCGGATCTCGGCTTCGCCCAGGCCGAGGCGGTGGAAGCCGAGCCTGAGCGCCTCGTCGCCGACATTCTCGGCGAGCGACACCGACATCATCTTGATCGCCGTCAGCGTGTGCGCCGGCGTCCAGGGCTCGGGGGTCACGCCCAGGATCAGGTATTCGGGCGGCAGGCGCGCGGAAAACGCCTGCGGCTCGCGCGCCACCCAGGCATTGATTCCCTTGGCGTAGCTTTCAAGCATCGCCATGGTGTCGGCGTCCATCACCGCGAGCGAGGCTTCGGCCGCCTCGTGGATCCCCATGGTCCTCAGCCACACGTCGGTGCCGATCGTGGCCTCGCCGAACATCTCCGACAACCGCCCCTGCCCCGCCATGCGGCTTACTTCCATCTGCCACAACCGGTCCTGCGCATGCGCGAAGCCAAGCCCCAGGGCCACGTCGGCGCGGGTGGCGCCGCTGATATGCGGCACGCCGTTGCCGTCGCGCGTGATCGTCACCTCGCCATCCAGTCCGGCGATGCGCATCTCGCCCTCGGCCGGCGCCTGGGAGCGGGAGATCCACAGCATTCCGGCGCCCGCGGCCATCACCGCAATCGGCAAAAGGATGAGAATGAGCTTGATAAGCCCTTTGACGATGCGCATCATTGCTTTAAGTCCCTCCCAGGATCCGGTCCGGCAGGCCGGCGAACTGCTTTACGTAACTTGCCAGCAGGTCATGCGTAAAGCGTCTTTGTGACAGAAGGATAGACGGTATGGCAACAGCAGCATTCATTGGTCTGGGCGTGATGGGCTATCCCATGGCCGGGCATCTCAGGACCAAGGGCGGCCACGAGCTGCGCGTCTACAACCGCACCGCCGACAAGGCCCGCAAATGGGCGGACGAGTTCGGCGGCACCGCCTGCGACACGCCCGCCGAGGCCGCCACCGGCGCCGATTTCGTCTTCACCTGCGTGGGCAATGACGACGATCTGCGCGCCGTCACGCTCGCCGCGGGCGGCGCCATCCACGGCATGAAGAAGGGCGCGATCCTGATCGACAACACCACCGCCTCGGCGGAAGTGGCGCGCGAGCTCGCCGGCGCCTGCACCGACAAGGGCTGCGGCTTCCTCGACGCCCCGGTCTCGGGCGGCCAGGCCGGCGCCGAGAACGGCGTGCTCACGGTGATGGTCGGCGGCGACGAGGCCACCTTCGACGCGGCCCGCCCGGTGATCGACGCCTATGCCCGCATGGTCGGCCTGATGGGCCCGGTGGGCAGCGGGCAATTGACCAAGATGATCAACCAGATCTGCATCGCCGGCCTGGTCCAGGGCCTCGCCGAAGGCATTCACTTCGGCAAGAAGGCCGGCCTCGACATCGAGAAGGTGGTCGAGGTGATCTCCAAGGGCGCGGCCGGCTCCTGGCAGATGGAAAACCGCCACAAGACCATGATCGCCGGCAAGTATGATTATGGCTTCGCCGTCGACTGGATGCGCAAGGACCTCGACATCGTGCTCAACGAGGCCAAGCGCAACGGCGCGACGCTGCCGGTCACCGCGCTGGTCGACCAGTTCTACGCCGACGTGCAGGCCATGGGCGGCAAGCGCTGGGACACATCCTCGCTGCTGGCGCGGCTCGAGAAGTAAATGCTCTCGCCGGCCTCCGACACCGCGGCGATCGTCGCCCATCTCGAGACGCTGCGCTCGGAGGCCAACATCGCCGGCATGGGCCGCTACGGCATCGTCACCGACCGGGCGTTGGGGATCTCCAATCCGCAGATGCAGGCGATCGCGAAGACGGTGGGCAACAATCACGCCCGTGCCTTCGCGCTCTGGGACACCGGCATCCGCGAGGCGCGGTTGCTGGCGATCTACACATTCGAGCCGAAGCGTCTGACCGCCGAGGAAGCCTGGCGGCTCGCTGGCGACTTCAACTCCTGGGAGATCGTCGACGCGGCGGCCGACCTGTTCGTCTCCGCCCGGCTCGAGGCGGAGCTGGTGCCCGCCTTCGCCGCCGACGAGCGCGAATTCGTCCGCCGCACCGCCTTCGCCATGATCGCCGGGGCCGCCGTGCATCTGAAGACGGAGCCCGACAGCACGATGATCGGCTTCCTGCCGCTGATCGAGCGCCACGCCACGGACCCGCGCAATTTCGTCCGCAAGGCGGTCAACTGGGCGCTGCGCAACATCGGCAAGCGCAATCTCGCCTGCCACGCCCCGGCGCTCGCCCTCGCCCAAAAACTTGCGGGCTCCGACGACAAGACCGCCCGCTGGATCGGCAAGGACGCCGTGCGCGAACTGACGTCAGAAAAGATGCTCGACAGGCTCGGCCGCAAGCTCGCTGTCGGCTAGAACCCGTCGGCCGCCGTCCTGACGATTTCGTTCAGGATATCGTTGACCTGGCCGCGCGCGCCGCCTTCGGGCAAGGTGCGATGGCCAATGGTCACCTTGCCGGGCGTCGCTGCATCTTCATAGATAAACACGACATAGGGGCAGTAGGCGATGTCGCCGATATCGGCTTCCATCACGGCGCGCGACACGACGGCAGAGCAGAAGGTGAAGAACTCGGCGTCCTTGTAGAGCTCTTTCGTCGCCCCGACATCCGCGGCCGTACGCTTGAGCATGTCGCCCAGAAAGCCGTGGTAATCCACCTTGAAGCCCTTGTTGACAATGGCGTCGTTCACCCCTTGCGCCGCGTCGGCAAAGGGCACCTCGGCGACAACCGTGAACACCTCGTCGCCCGCGGCCTGCACCGGACCCCCTGCAAGGACCCAAAGGCCCACTCCGGCAATCACGCGCTTCATCATGGCAATTCTCCCGATCGGTTCATCCCTCCCCGGATCGGGGCGGAATTTATCATATCTGGATTATTGCATGTTTTGGCGCCGATGAACAGAAGCGACGTCAGGACGCCGAAGCCGGTTCCTTGGCGAGCTGGATGTAGTCGAGCGGCAGTTCGGTCGTGTACTTGATCTGCTCCATGGCAAACGACGAGGACACGTCGCGGATCTCGATCTTGGCGATCAGCCGCTTGTAGAAGGCGTCATAGGCGGCGATGTCGGGCACCACCACGCGCAGGAGATAGTCGACATCGCCGCTCATCCGGTAGAATTCCACCACTTCGGGAAATTCGGAGATGACTTCGGAGAAGCGCTTGAGCCATTCGTTGGAATGCGAGTTGGTGCGGATCGACACGAACACCGTCACCTTGGCGTTGATGGCCACCGGATCGAGCAGCGCCACGCGCCGCTTGATCACCCCGTCCTCCTCGAGCTTCTGGATCCGCCGCCAGCACGGCGTGGTCGACAGCCCCACCTTCTTGGCGATCTCCGCCACCGCCAGCGTGGCGTCTTCCTGCAGCAGGCGAAGGATCTTGCGGTCGAGGCGGTCCATGGGAGTCTCCGAAAAACGGGAATATCATCTCTGATATCGCGGATGCCCCGGCGTCACAAAGAACAATTTGCTCGCGGGAGCCGGTTTCAAAGAATTTTCTGCCCGGCCGCCTGCCGCATGGCCCGGGCCGGACGCACCGCCGGCTTCCCGCGCGGTTACCTGCCCAGGAGCTCGCTGACGCGGGTCTTGAGCTCGGGCAGCAGCTCCGCCTCGAACCATTGGTGCTTCCTGATCCAGCCGCTGTTGCGCCAGGAAGGATGCGGCAGCGGCAGCACCGGGCGCTCCGGCCCGGTCGCGGCGAGGATCTCCCGCCAGTTCCGCACGGTGTCCGTCATGCTCTTCTGCCGCAGCGGGCCCAGATGCCAGGCCTGGGCGTACTGGCCGATGGCCAGCACCAGCCGCACCTGCGGCATCGCCTGCATCACCCGGCCGCGCCAGGCGGGCGCGCATTCGCGCCGCGGCGGCAGGTCGCTGCCGGTGGCGTCGAGGCCGGGAAAGCAGAAGCCCATCGGCACGATGGCGAACTTGTCCGGATCGTAGAACGCGGTGTCGTCGACGCCGAGCCACTCCCTCAGCCGGACCCCGGACGGATCGGTGAAGGGCCTGCCGCTCGCATGCACCCGCGTCCCCGGCGCCTGGCCGGCGATCAGGATCGGCGCGCGCGCGGAGGCAAAGCACACCGGCCGCGGTTCGTGGGGAAGCCGCCTCTCCGGCCCGCCGGCGGGGCGATCGCGGCAGATCCGGCAGGCGGAGATCTCGGCAAGCAGCCCGTCCAGGCCGGTCGCGCCATCCCCGAAATCGCCGCCCTTATGGTTCATGCCTTGGCGCTCGGCCTTGCCGAGACAGTCCCGTACCAGCGCATGACATTGGTGAGATGCTCGGGCCGCTCGATGCGGGCGGGCTTCATGAAGTCGAACGCGATCATGCCGGTGATGTCGGCGATGGTGTAGCTGTCGCCGGCGATGAACTCGCGGCCGGCAAGCTCTTGGTCGAGCAATTCGAGAAAGCTGAGCACCTTGGGCCGGTTGGCCTCGCCCCACTCGGCGATCTGCGGCACCTCCCACTCCTTCATCGCCGGATGGGTGTGGCGGAAGGCGGCGGCGACCGCGGCAAGGTAATTCAGCTCCATCCGCCGGTTCCACATCTCCACGATCGCCCTGTCGCGGGCGTCGGTCCCCATCAGCGGCGGCTCGGGGTGAAGCTCCTCGAAATAGCGGCAGATGGCGACCGATTCGGAGATCGCAGTGCCATCGTCGAGCACCAGCACCGGCAGCCGCTGCAGCGGATTGAGCTGGGTGACTTCCTCTGATTTGTGGCCCATCTGCCCCATATCGACAGGCACCTTGTCGATTTCAATGCCTTTTTCGGCCAGAAACACGCTGACCCGCCGCGGATTTGGGGCGCGCCCGCCATCGTAAAGCTTCATGTGATGTTGTCTCCCTGCTGTCTGATGCCCCCGATCAGACACCAAAGCGCCGCGTCAGGAAAGCCTCAACGACAGATACGGGGGCGCACGCGGCCCGGCATGCGGGATTGCCGCTGCGACGCCCTTGACCGTCGCGCCTCTCCGCCGTTATGTACTGGTCGGACCAATTTCCATTCAAGCAACCGGTTTGCAGCGCAATCCGAAAGAGGAGGACCCCATGCCAGGCAAGAAAATACTGATGCTGACCGGTGATTTCACCGAGGAATACGAGATCTTCGTGTTCGAACAGGCCATGGAGGCGGTCGGACACACGGTGCATGTGGTCTGTCCAGATAAGAAGGCGGGCGACATCCTGCGGACCTCGCTCCATGATTTCGAGGGCGACCAGACCTACACCGAGAAGCTCGGGCACAACGTCACGCTCAACAAGACCTTCTCGGAGGCGGAAAAGCAGCTCGACAGCTATCACGCCGTCTACTGCGCCGGCGGACGCGGCCCGGAATACATCCGCACCGACAAGCGCGTCCAGGCGATCGTCCGGCATTTCCACGAGGCGGAGAAGCCGATCTTCACCATCTGCCACGGCGTGCAGATCCTGATCGCCGTCGACGGCGTCGTCCGCGGCAAGAAGGTGGCCGGCCTCGGCGCCTGCGAGCCCGAGGTGACGCTCGCCGGCGGCACCTTCATCGACCTGTCGCCGACCGACGCCTATGTCGACGGCACCATGGTGTCGGCCAAGGGCTGGACCGCGCTTGCGGCCTTCATGCGCGAATGCCTCAAGGTGCTGGGCACCGAGATCCGCCACGCCTGAGCGCGCGCCACGATGCCCCGTCGCGCCCGGCTTCACGCCGGGCCCGACCACCCGGCCCAGCGCTTCAGCGCCAGCCATGCCGCGCCGAACTGCTCGATCAGCAGATCGGCGAGGAACCAGGTTTCGGCCTGCGCATGCTCGGCGCGCCAGTCGCCCGGCCGGACGAAGTCTCCCGCCCAGAGCCCGATTCCTTCGGCTCTGGCCTCGGCTTCGGCCCTCTCGTAATCGCCATAGGCCACCGCCTGGCCGGACCGGACCATGGCAAGGTTGATGTCGACGTCGCCTGACCGGCAGCGCACCAGGTGCCGGCGGTAGCGGTCGGCGCCCTCGCTGCGGCAGAGGATCTCGCCCCCGGCAAGGCTGCGCAGATGGGCCGCCGCCTCACGGCCGCAGGGATAATCCGAAGCTCCCCTGCGGCAGGATTGCAGGAGTTCGGGCGCGTCGATCCCCTTGAGCCGCAGCCGGCGTTCGCCATAGGCCAGGCTGTCGCCGTCGACCACCCGCATCCGGCCGGACATCTCCTCGCCGGCCAGGCGTTCGAGCTTCGCGGCGGAAAAGGCCACGCCGGCAAGGACCAGCGCCGCCAGCGCCGCGTCGGCATAGGAGCGCCAGCGGGGGCGTCGCCTGGGTCTCGATCCTGATCTCCATCTCATCTGCGCAGGTGACCCTATTCGGCGCGCGCGCTCAAGCGCCTTGTCAAGCGTCCGGCCTGGGAAACCCGCGAAGATGCAAACAAGTTCTTAAACTTTGATCTCTAGATTTTCCTGCTGAACCAGAGACATCGGAAGACCAGGTGACACACCATCAAACCATGGCCGACAAGAACATTGTCGATCGTTCGCGCGTCCACAAGAACGCCGCGGTCGTCAAGACCGTTCGCGCCACCCGCGAACGGCTGCAGCATGGTCGGGAGATGTCACCGGAATTCAGCCATGAAATGAACCGTCTGCACATCAACGCCGTGCTGCAGGGCGCGGCCGCCCCACCGGTCCTGGTCATCCTCGCCGCCATCGGCGGCCTGTGGTTCGACGAGGCCATCTGGCTGATCGCCTGGGCGCTGCTGACGCTGTTCGTCTATGCCGGCCTGGTCCTGATGGCCCGGCGGGCGTCGCGGGAGATGAGCGACCCGGAGATCACCGAACGCTGGCGAAAGCGCTTTCTCGTCATGTATGCGGTGATCGGGTTGAGCTGGGCGCTGTTCGCCTTCCAGGGCTGCACCACCTGCCAGGGCGACACGTTCAATTTCTACAAATCCGCCGTCCTGCTGATCGCGCTGGCCGCGACCGCGATGACCACCTTCGCACTGCGCATCGCCCTGTACTCCACGGTCATTCCGATTGTCGCGGCGCTGACGCTGCGCGTCGGCATCGATCGCGACATTTCCGATTTCACCGTGCTGGCGATGATCCTCGGCGCGGCGCTGTTCTTCATTTTCATGTCGCAGCGGCTCTATTCGACAAACCTGAAGATGCTGAGCTTCCAGACCGAGAAGGACGATCTCATCGCCGAACTCGAGGTGGCGAAATCGGTCTCCGACGAGGCCCGGCGCCGCGCCGAGGAATCCAACCTCGCCAAGTCGCGCTTTCTTGCTTCGATGAGCCATGAGCTCCGCACGCCGCTCAACGCCATCCTGGGTTTTTCCGAGGTGATGGCCGGCGAGGTGCTCGGTCCCATGGAGAATGCGAGCTACAAGGAATATGTCGGCGACATCCACCGCTCCGGCCAGCATCTCCTGAACCTGATCAACGAGATCCTCGACCTGTCGCGCATCGAGGCGGGCCGCTACGAGCTCAATGAGAACGCCCTGTCGTTCGCCGACATCGCCGAGGATTGCATCGGCCTGGTGCAGCTCAAGGCGCGCAGCAAGAACATCCGCATCACCGAAGCCTTCGAGGAGAAGCTGCCGCTGGTCTGGGCCGACGAGAAGGCGATGCGCCAGGTCATCCTCAATCTTCTGTCCAATGCGGTGAAATTCACCCCGCCTGGCGGCGAGATCCGTGTCAAGCTCGGTTGGACCGCAGGCGGCGGGCAATATGTGTCGATCAAGGACAACGGCCCCGGCATTCCCGAGGAGGAGATCCCGGTGGTGCTGTCGGCCTTCGGCCAGGGCTCCATCGCCATCAAGAGCGCCGAACAGGGCACCGGCCTCGGCCTGCCGATCGTCCAGGCGATCCTGTCCAAGCATGGCGGCGAATTCGTCTTCAAGTCAAAGCTGCGCGAAGGCACCGAGGGGATCGCCATCCTGCCGCGCGAGCGCGTGCTCGAAAGCATGGCCCCGATCGAGGGCCTGGCCGGCGCGCCCCAGAAGAAGCGGGTCTTCAGCTAACGGCCCGCCGCCGGCCGGTCCCGGCCGGCTCATCCCAGCATTATCCCGGACCCGCCTGCCGGAGGGCTTTCACTCCTTGCCGGCAACCCCGGCCTGGGCGAAGGTCGCCATGCCGGAATGGCACATCGCCGCCGCCCTGACGATGCCCGCGGCCAGCGCGGCGCCGGTCCCCTCGCCCAACCGCATGCCCAGCGCCAGCAGCGGCGTCTTGCCGAGTTTCTCGATGGCCGCCATGTGACCCGGCTCGGCGGAGACATGGCCGATCAGGCAGTGGTCGAGCGCCCGCGGATTGGCCGCGTGCAGCACCGCGGCGGCGGCGGTGGCCACATAGCCGTCGATCAGCACCGGGATCCGCTCCATGCGCGCCGCCAGGATGGCGCCCGCCATCGCCGCCAGTTCGCGCCCGCCCAGGCGCCTGAGCAGTTCGAGCGGATCATTGAGATGCTGCTTGTGCAGGGCCACCGCGGCTTCCACCGCGGCGATCTTGCGCTGGAGCGTCTCGCCCTCCGAACCGGTGCCGGGGCCGACCCAGTCGGCCGCGGTCCCGCCGTAGAGCCCGTAGAAGATCGCCGCGGCGATGGTGGTGTTGCCGATGCCCATTTCGCCGATGCACAACAGATCGGTGCCGCCGGCGATCGATTCCATGCCGAACGCCATCGTCGCCGCGCAGGTGCGCTCGTCCATCGCCGCTTCCACCGAGATGTCGCCGGTGGGGATCTCCAGCGCCAGGTCGAAGATCTTCAGCCCCAGGTCGTGGGCGACGCAGATCTGGTTGATGGCGGCGCCGCCGGCGGCGAAGTTCGAGACCATCTGCGCCGTCACCGAGGGGGGAAACGGCGACACGCCCTGCGCGGTGACGCCGTGGTTGCCGGCGAAGATTGCCACCAGCGGCCGCGTGACCTGCGGGCTGCGGCCGGTCCAGGCGGCGAGCCAGAAGGCGATCTCCTCGAGCCGCCCCAGCGAGCCAGCCGGCTTGGTCAGTTGCGCGTCGCGCTCGCGCGCCGCCGCCAGCGCCGCGGTGTCGGGACCGGGCATGTTGCGCAGGAGATCGCGAAAATCGTCGAAAGGCAAACCGCTGGCACTCATTTTCTTCTCCTGGGAAATCCTGGCGCATGACGCGCGGGCTGGCCCGGTGTAATTGTCGAATCGTCCAAGGACAATATTTTTCGCGCGCCATCGTGTCGCAACCGCCGGGAGACCATCTTGCAGATCAGCGATCATATCGACGACATCGCCCGCGCCACGGGTTTCCTGAGCCGCCTGCCGGTCCCCGCGCGCTATTTCACCGATCACGACGGCTCGTTGTCGCGCGCCTCCGGCATGTTCCCCGCTGCCGGCCTGGTCATCGCGCTGGCGCCGGCACTGGTGGTCCTGGCCCTGTCCTTGATGGACGCCAATGCGGCGCTGACGGCGCTGATCGCGCTCACGGTGCTGATCGCGGTGACGGGCGCGCTGCACGAGGACGGGCTCGCCGATTCGGCCGACGCCTTCGGCGCCCGCCGCGGCCGCGATCACATGCTCGAGATCATGCGCGACAGCCGCACCGGAACCTATGGCGTGCTGGCGCTGGTGATCAGCTTCGCGCTTCGCGCCACCGCGCTGACCATCATCCTCTCCGTCATCGGCGGCTGGAACACGGCGCTGGCGCTGCTCGCGGTGGCGGCCCTCTCCCGCGCGGCGATCACCTGGCACTGGACCGAGCTTCCCCCTGCCCGCCGGGAGGGCGTGGCGGCGTCCGTCGGCGCGCCCGGGGACGGTGCCTCGACCAGGGCGCTGGTGAGCGGGGCGATCCTGTTCCTCGGCCTTGCCGCCGTGTCGATCGGGATCCTGCCCGCGGTGCTGGGCCTGGGCGCCGCCGCGCTTGCCGTGAGCCAGTGGACGTCGCTTGTCCGCAGGAAGCTCAACGGCCACACCGGCGACACCCTCGGCGCCAGCCAGCAGGTCGCCGAGACCGCCAGCCTGGTCACCCTTGCCCTTTTGCTGTGAACACCCGATATAGTGCGCGCGAAGACCACCGGCATGAGCAAAGCGACCCATGAGCATTTCGTCCCCATGCATCCTCGTCTGCTCGATAGACATGACCACCGGCTACTGCTTCGGCTGCGGCCGCACGCGTGACGAGATCGCCGGCTGGATGGGCTACACGCCGGAAATGCGCGATGAACTGATGGCGGAACTGCCGGCGCGGCTCGAGACCGTGGAACGCAAGCCGCGGCGGGAAACCCGGCGGACACGCATGGCCCGCGAACGGTCGGACGTCCAGCCGGAATGATCGTCATCCTCGCCCTGATCGGGGCTGCGCTCGCCGTGCTGATCTACAACCATGACAGCGGAATGAGTTTCGGGCTGCAGAACGATGACTTCGCGAGCCTCGTCTATCTCGGCCTGTTCGCAGCGGTGATCGGCGCGGGCATCGTCGGGGCCCAGCGCAACCTCGGCGAACTGGTCAGGAACCTGGTGGTCTGGACCGTCATCATCCTGGGCTTCGTCACCGGCTATCTCTACCAGGACCAGGCCCGGGACATGGTGCTGCGCGTGGCCGGCGGATTGGCGCCGGGACGGCCGGTGATGATTTCGGACGAGGCCGGTCCGGCGGTGTCGATCCGCAAGTCCCTCAACGGCCATTTCGAAGCCGAAGGCAGGGTCAATGGCGAGACGGTGGACTTTCTCATCGACACCGGCGCGACCTCGATCGCGCTGTCCCATGACGACGCCATGCGGATCGGCTTCACCGAGGCGGAGCTGAGCTACACGCTCGTCATCTCCACCGCCAACGGCCAGGGCCGCGCGGCGGCCGTCCGGCTCGACAGCGTCGACATCGGCTCGATCGGCCGGACCGGGCTGCGCGCCGTGGTGGCCGAACCGGGCCAGCTCGACCAGAGCCTGCTCGGCATGAACTTCATCTCCTCGCTGTCCGCCTTCGAGATGCGGCGCGACGAGGTGATCCTGCGCGACTGAGCCCGCCGGCAAAACAGCCTCCACCCCGCCCGCCGGTCCGCCGCGCCCCGACAGGCCGGGGGCGCACGCTCGGCCGTCGACAGCTTCAGGCAAGACTGCGGCCCTACACCAAGCAGGAAAATTGCCTGACCATTCGTTTTCCAAAGACGCCTGTTTGGAACCGCAACCTCTGGCCGAGCCATGATATCGAGCTATCAGACCTACACCTATTACACCAAGGACATCAACGAGACCCTGAGCCGGGCGGCGAACGATCCCATCGTCAGCCGCGAAGCGAAATATTACCGCGACAAGATCGGCTCGATCACCAGCGTCGACGAGTTCCTCGCCGACGACCGCATCTATGCCTATGCCATGAAGGCCCACGGGCTCGAGGACATGGCCTATGCCAAGGCCTTCATCCGCAAGGTGCTGGAAAGCGACCTGACCGACACGTCGAGCTTCGCCAACCTGCTGTCGGACGTCAGGTACAAGACCCTGGCCGCCGCCTATGATTTCGGCGGCACGGTGACGGGCGAGATCGTCCAGACCACCAGCCAGATCGACGACCTGATCGGCACCTACGAGCAGACCATCGAGAACAACGACGCCGTCCTCAAGCAGGAAACCAACTATTTCACCGCGGTGGCCGGCAGCTTCACCCAGGTGGACGACCTGTTCCGGAACACGCGCGCGCGCGACTACGTCTTCTCCACCTTCGGCATCGATCCCGAGACCTTCGACTACGACACGATCAGGAGCGTCATCACCAGCAATGTCGCCGATCCCGACAGCTATGTGAACGCCGTCCTCGCCCCGCAGGTCAATGACTGGCTGACGCTGATCGACGATCTCAACGCGCAACTGGCGAACCCGGCCAACACCCCGGCCCAGGACGAGAAGATCACCTATCTGCTCACGCAATATTCCAAGGCCGTGGAGAAGGCCGACAACTATTTCAATCTCGCCGCATCGTTCAATTTCAACGCCGACGGCAGCCTTGATGCCGGTGTCGAGCCGATGAACGCGGCGCAGATGAAGCTGGTCACCGAAACCTATGTCCTGTCGCAGCCGCGGCTGACCTCCACCGGCGCGCTGCTCAACAAGCAGTATTACGAGGAGACGATTTCCACGATCACCAGCCTGGATGATCTGCTCAACGACACAAGGCTCAGCAAGATGATCCTGACGGCCTACGACGTGCCGCTCACCACCAGCCGCGCCGACGTCGATTGGGCGCTGCGGCAGGATACGTCGGACCCGAACGGCGAAATCTACACCAAGAGCAAGCAGATCATCGCGCTCGCCAAGGCCTTCAATTTCGAAAGCGACGGCACCATCACGCCCGGAAAGGACATCCAGGATCCCGAGCAGTTGTTCACCACGACGGCGATGTACATCGACAGATACAACGATGCCGACGAACAAGCCGACGCGGCGGCCGTGGCCAAGTACAAGCTCTATATCGGCCTCACCCGAAACCTCGACGATTTCCTGTCGCGGGAGCCGGCTGCGGTCACCATCCGCGAATTCGCCCTGAAGGCCTTCAATATCTCGCCCGACGAGGTGTCGATCTTCAAGCTCAAGCAGGTCTTCACCAGCGATCCCTATGATCCCGAGAGCTATGTCAACAAGATGAAGGACGACCGCTTCGTCCAGTTGGCCAAGGCTTACAACTTCGCCGCCGACGGCAGCATCAGCGCCCCGCGCTACGCGCAGTCCGAAAGCGAGATCACCCGGATCGGCACCGCCTATTATTCGGCCGTGACCCGCCTGGACAAGAGCGACGCGACCAAGCAGGCCGCCGAGGATGTGGTGTCCTATTACCGGACCCAGTTGCAGACGCTGGAAACCGTCGACGACATCCTCACGGACGCGCGCCTGACGAATGTGCTGCTCAAGGCCGAAGGGATCAACCCGGACGACATGACGGTGGAAACCCTGAGGGCGATCCTGACGTCCGATCTCGATGATCCCAAGAGCTTCGCCAACCAGCAGAACGACGTCCGTTACCGCAAACTGGCAGGATCCTTCAATTTCAACACCGATGGCGTGATCCAGTCCACCACGGCCAAGAGCGTCCAGAACGAGCGCGGCATGGTGGAAACGCAGCACCTGTACCTGACCCAGACCGTGGAACAGACCGCGGGCGAGGAAAGCGTCGGCGCCCGCCTCGCGCTCTATTTCGAGCGCATGGCGCCGACCGTGACCAGCACCTACGAAATCCTCGCCGATGACGCCCTGGCGCAGTTCATCCGCACGACGTTCTCGATTTCCGCGGAAACCGCCAATGCCGACATCGATGCCCAGAAGGCGATGATCGAGCGATATCTCGACATCGACGACCTGGTGGATCCGGAGAAGGTCGACAAACTGGTGCGGCGCTTCCTGGCGCTCTATGACGTCGAGAACGGGATCCAGGACCCCCTGCTGTCGGTCTTCGGCGGCGGCACCTCCATCAATTTCGAAACCGTCGCCACCTACATGCAGCTCCGCGGCTAACGACGCCGGGCGCCGCCCGCCCTTCTCCGCGGCCGGACCCGCCGGGTCAAGTGAGGCTGTAGAAGAAGCGCGCCGCGACGGACAGCATGAACAGGCCGAAGCCGATTTCGAGTTGGCGCTTGCCGAGCGCATGCGCGAATCGCACGCCGATCGGCGCCACCAGGAGCGTGATCGGGATGATCAGCGCCACCGCCACCCAGTTGATGTAGCCGGTCGAGAACGGCGGCAGGCCGGGGGCGTCCCAGCCGGCCCAGAGATAGCCGAACAGGCCGGGGATCGAGATCAGCACGCCGACGCCGGCGGAGGTGGCCACCGCCTGGTGCACCGAACGGCCGTAGAGCGTCATGAAGGTGTTGTTGAGAACGCCGCCGCCGATGCCCATCAGCGCCGACAACAGCCCGATGAGCCCGCCCACCGCGGCGCGGACGGGATTTGGCGGAAGATCGGCGCCCAGGCGCCAGCTCTCCTGGTTGAACAGCATCCGCAGCCCCACCAGGATGGCGATGAGGGCGAAGATGCCCCGCAACCCGCCGCTCGAGACATGGGCCGCGATCAGCGACGCCGCCACGACGCCGAGCGGCACCGGCACGATCCAGCTTCGCAGCAGCGCCAGATCCACCGCGCCGCGCTTCTTGTGCGCCATGAACGAGCGGATCGAGGTCGGCACGATGATGGCGAGCGACGTTCCCACCGACAGATGCATCCGCACCGCGTCATCCACGTGAAGCAGGCCGAAGGCCTGGTAGAACACCGGCACCAGGATGGCGCCGCCGCCGATGCCGAACAGGCCCGCGAGCACGCCCGCGACAGTGCCGGCGCCGGCAAGGGCGGCGGCAAACCATATCAATTCTCCCGCAGGCGGCATAGGCTCAGTCCCTCACATGGACGCCCGGACAAGAGCCTGACGTGTTTTCGCCGCCATTGCCGCGCGCGGCAAGCGTCATCAAACCGAGACACTTTTCAAGCATTGTTTTCACCGGACAGCGGCCGGATCGGCCGCAGCGGTTCCACCAGAGGTCATGGCCCCCGCCCCAAAGCCCTCGGGTGCGGAGCCCCTCCGGAGCCTGGCGGTCCCCCATCCGCCGGGACCCGGCTTGAAGGCTGGCGCGTCCGGCCTTCTTTTTTTTGTGGCTCAGTCGCAGTGACGGTAAGCGGTCTTGCGGGTCCTGAGATCGAAGTGGAAGTGATCTTTGTGGTGGACGTCGCTGCCCGGCCCGAGGACGGTGGTGAAATATTTGCAGCTATCGGCCCTGATCGAGTTGAGCAGGCTCTTCTGCCTGAAGGCGAACAGGCCGGGCTGCTTGACCAGGATGGCGCGGCCATTGTCGAGCGTGATCTTGCCGACATCGATGGCGTTGCCCTTGGCGTGCTCGGACATCGGCGCGCCGCGCTTGGAATTCATGGTGCGGCAGGAATAGGACGAGAGCTGGTTGATCGAGCGGACGCCCGACAGGTAGCGGACCCGCGCCGCGGGTCCGAGCTCGTTCTTCACCCACTGGGCGAAGGCCTCGGTGATCTGGCAATTGAGCTTCGCCGCCGGCTTGATCTGGATTCCGCCCGAAAGCTTGGTCAGTTCGATCGGATAGGGAATGGAACAGCTCGTGCCGTTGCCGATCGCGGGAATGTCGCGGAAGGTCACGCCCAGCCGCTTCAGGCGCTGGCGGCAGGCCTTTTCCGCCGCCGGCAACCCGCCCGCCCATTTCGGCGTGCTCATCGGGTTTTCGGCGCGCGTCATGGCGCCGGCGAGCAGCACCGGCTGCTGCTCGACCACCACCGGCCGGTCCTCGAGATCGACCGTCCTGGGATCGGGAGCCGCCGCGACGGGCGCCGAAGCCAGGCTCGGCGCGTCGGTGCCGATGCCGGTGACCACCGGCTGGTCGACATTGCCCTCGGGAAGCGCGGACGTCATCTGCATCGAATCGACGCCGTCGGCGACCGGATAGGCCAGCACGTTCTGCAGCGGCGCGCCCGGGTCGTCGGGTATGGGCGAGGACTGCGTCTCGCTGAACATGGCCGTTTCCACCGGGGCGCTCATCATCGGCTGGACCGGATCGGCGCGAATGACCGGATTGGACGGCTCGATCGCCAGCAGGTCGCCCGGAGGCGACATGTCGCCGGAGCAGCCCGCCACGAGAGCCGCCGTCAACGCCAGCGCCACGGGGAAGCCCCGGGGACGACGGTATGCAGCTACGCGAGAGGTCATGGATTGCTCCGATTCAACGCAAAACGAGCCTGAACTATCGCATGGAAGGGTAAAGGAAGCCTGAGCTTCGCCGTTAACTTCCGGGGCAATATTGCGGCAGCGGCGGCAGGAGGGCGCGCGTGGGCGGGGTTCGCAGCGCGTTTTTGGCCCGAGGCCGGCCCACCGGCGGCCGCGCTGACCGGAATTGTCTATGTTTCTCCCGGCCGCGGGCTTCAAAACCCGGGCCGGTCCCGGTACATCTGTCCGACAACGAGGGACAGACCATGCTCAAGCCGACCGGGGAACTCACATTGCGCACGCTGGCGATGCCCGCCGACGCCAACGCCGCGGGCGACATTTTCGGCGGATGGGTGATGGCGCAGATGGACCTGGCCTGCGGCATCCGCGCCGCCGAACGGGCCAGGGGCCGCGTCGTGACCGCCGCCGTCAACGAAATGTCCTTCGCCATGCCGGTCAAGATCGGCGACACGCTGTGCATCTACACCGACATCGTCAAGGTCGGCCGCACCTCGATGACGCTCTTGGTCGAGGCCTGGGCGCAACGCTATCTCTCGCCGCAGATGGACAAGGTGACCAACGCGCTGTTCGTCATGGTGGCGCTCGACGCGACCGGCAAGCCGACGCCGCTGCCGCCCGAATAAGGTCAGGCCGGGGCGGCCTCGCCCTTCATTTCGTAGAGATACAGTCGCGTCTTGCGCCGGTCCGGCAGTTCCCAGATCTCGTCGGCCTCGACGCCGGGAACCGCGAAACTGTTGGACACCAGCAGGCTGCCGGGCTTCATCTCGCGCCTGGCCTTTTCATAAAGCGCGGGCATCGGTTCGGGTGACAGAAAGGCGTAGACGATGTCCTCGGCCGAAATGTCGGCCGCCCAGATGTCCTGCCGCACAATCCTGCCGCGGCCCTCGATCTTCGACAGGAGCACCGACAGCAGCCAGACCATCGGCGCGGATTCGACGCCGCGCGCCACCCTGCCCTCGCCGTCGATCCGCCGCACCACGCCGCCGAGGCCGGAGCCGAGATCAGTGAAGCGGCTGCCGCCGCGCTGCCGCATCATCGCGAGAAGCGCCTCGGTGGTCTGCCGGTTGCTCAGATACAGCGGCACCCGCTCGCGCGCCGTATTGGAAAAGACCAGGTAGAGCAGCACGAAAGCCACGCCGAACGGCCAGGCGGGCAGTTCGCCCGCGTGGAACGCGAGGCTCATCGCGGCCGGGAACGCGAGACCGATCCACACCCACCAGACCGGCAGCCCGATCAGCCTCGTCACCGCCGCGGCCGCCACGCACTGCGCCGCGAGCCCCGTCCAGAACAGCGCGGACGGGTCGAGCAGGCCCGCGAGCAGCAGCCGCAGCGCGATCATGACCGCCAGTGCCACGAGCTGTGCGAGCGCGGCGCCGAGGATCGGATAAGAACGAAATGCGGTCATGGCCCGTCCCGTTGCATGCGCCGGCGCCCGGGCGAAACGCTCAGGCGGCCGCGGTCAAATCACTGAGGTCGATCTCCGCGAAGGCCTGGGCGATCACCTCCGGCCCGGCGCCCGGACGGGCCGCGTCCGTCGACAGGATCTGCCGGAACCGCCGAGCGCCCCTGACCCCCTGGAACAATCCGACCATGTGCCGTGTGACATGCCCGAGTCGCCCGCCCGACGCCAGATGCGCGGCCGCATAGTCCATCATCGTGTCGCGGACAGCGTTCCAGTCCGTCTCGGGCGCGTCGATGCCGAAGATCCTCCGGTCGACCTCGGCCAGCAGCGACGCATTGTGGTAGGCGGCGCGCCCAAGCATGACGCCGTCGACATGATTCAAATGCTCAAGGGCTTGATTCAGATCCGCAATGCCGCCGTTTATGCCGATGAAGACATTGGGAAAATCCTGCTTGAGGCGATACACGCGATCATAATCGAGCGGCGGGATGTCGCGGTTTTCCTTGGGCGACAGGCCTTCGAGCCAGGCCTTGCGCGCATGCACCCAGAGCGCGTCCGCGCCCGCGTCGATCACCGCGCGCGCCAGATCCGACAGCGCGATTTCCGGGTCCTGCTCGTCGACGCCGATGCGGCACTTGACCGTGACCGGGACATCGGAGACTGCCTTCATCGCCGCCACGCAATCCGCCACCAGCCCGGGCTCGCGCATCAGGCAGGCGCCGAACGCGCCCGATTGCACCCGGTCTGAGGGACAGCCGACATTGAGATTGATCTCGTCATAGGAGAAGGGCGCCGCAAGCCGCACCGCCTCGGCGAGCTTCGCGGGCTCCGAGCCGCCAAGCTGCAGCGCCACCGGATGCTCTGCCGCGTCAAAACCCAGCAGCCGGTCGCGGTCGCCATGGATGATCCCGTCGGCCACAACCATCTCGGTGTAAAGCACCGCGTGGAGCGACAACTGCCGGTGAAAGAACCGGCAATGCCGGTCCGTCCAGTCGATCATGGGCGCCACGGCGAATGTGTGGGCGTGGAATGGGGCCATCTTTCAGGATATCGCTTCGTCTTCAGGTGCCAATAGTCGGAAAGTCAGGGTTGCCTAAATGTGCCCTTATCATGCCTTGCCCGATTGTGCACATACTCCCGGCAGGCCTGCACGGGCGGCCGCGGTGCGAGAGGGTCGCACAGGGGTGGACGAGCCGTCTCGGGACAGTCACCCCAGTCCACGCGGCCTGATCCGGTGATCCTGAAAAACGAAACGGGGCAATTCCGGAGGGTCCCGGAATT
>NZ_JRJG01000091.1 GCF_000759435.1 Hoeflea sp. BAL378 | reverse complement strand
TTTCGAGGCGGCCGGATATGACCCGGAGTAAGTCGAATCTGCTCTATCTTGCCGCGATGGGGACAAGAAAGATCGACGTGATCTATTCGGAGCCTGGTCATTATAAACGGCTCGACGACACCCATTTTGCAAGTGACCGAGTTCATACTGTGCGGCAGGTCGCTGGGTATGAAGGAATCACTGTCAATAAGACGGGCGATGATCTTTTAATTATTAATGCGGGATTTGAGGACAGGCTAACTGCGGAAGTTGCCGAGGATAAGGATAAGGCTCGAAAAGTAGTGCTGCTCGGTCTTCCTTCCTTAAAAGCTGACATGTATCAGCAAGGAGTTCTCCGCACCCGGCGCGCGAGAGACGCTCTTGGGGAAAGTGCACGAGAGGTATTCGCACCAGCTGCAGACCCTTTTGCGACAGCTACTGTTATCAGTGAACTTGTACGCAAGGAGCGGGTTACAAACGGAATCGACAATCTCTATCTATCGCCACTATCTACGAAACCAAGCGCACTCGGCCTGGCTCTGTTTTATATCAGAGAGTGCCGAGGTACGGCGACAAGCATAATATTTCCATTCTCGGAAAGCTACGCGACAGATGCTAGCGAAGGCATCGGTCGGATATGGAAATACGAGCTGGAGTTTTGACGGAAAAATTTCGCCTCCTGCAAATTAGCTATTCTAGTTTGCTTTCAGCCACAACATTTGGGCCACAGGCAAACCGCTGGCGACGATAACATTACTGGACCCATGATAATGCCAGATGCCGTTTTCCTTTTGTTTTCACTTTTTGTCCGTCTGAAGGCAGATTTAACATTCGATAGCCGATTCCAACGCAAATCACGTCAGCTCGGCCGCAATTCATGGCGATGAGGGCTGCAACCCTCCGGGGTTCCAAGATACAGGCGACGAATTCACTGCGATACCCTGCAGGCGAAATCATTTAATTGGAAATACCATACCCAAACGGCAATCCAATCTGGCTCAATTGATCCTGCCCTGGATCGAATTGCAGCCAATTCAGTGCACATCATCTCAATTTACGCTGCCGCGATTCCGATCGCCAAATCCGTGTTTCTCGAGCCTGAAACCGCGATTCAGTCACAAACGGTGTTTGCAGGTGACAACGTTTGCACGCTTTGACCACGGCACTCTCTTTGTCAGATGGAAAATAGGAGCAAACGACATTTGTCCCTTGCATCGCCGGCGCTCAGCCTGAAGTTCCAAACAGGAGAGTGAGATGTCGAAGAAATCAAAGAATCAGCGCAACGCAGAACAGCAGGTACGACAACAGCGAGTGAGAGACGAGGCGCGCACACGGCGTCGGCCATCACGCGATGATCTTGCGCGGATGCTTCTCTGGAAGATCATCATCAGTGCGGACACGCATCGCCTGGGACGACGTGAGGCGCTCGACAGGGTGCGTAACCAACTGATTGATGGTCTCAAGCTACAAGGATTTGATGTCCGCGAAAGCGAGGAGGTCTTCGAAGGGCTAGTCCATCGTTACGCAGACGGGCTCTTCCCTTTCCGTCCTAAGCGGCATCTGGTTCCCCACTAACTGGTCTCCCGTTCGGAGCTGTCCTGCAAACTGTGTTTGGTCATATTCTATTGTCTTCCCCCCATTACTCCGCATCACGAGGTTTACGTCTGAATCGAAAAACTTGACCAGAACCCTTGATCGACCTCAGTCACTCTGACGCATTGGTGCTCCACTAGTTGGTCACATTGACGTCCCGCGTCATCCCATGTCATGCAGTCGGTCCTACGCTCGGCGAGTTCACGCCGTGTAAGGAAGCACCTTGGGTTGTCCGCCGGGTCCAACAATTGGACCTAAGATGCAATATTTTGTTTTTTATCGAGCGATAATACAACTTTAGCTCGTCCGAGCAGCATCGTATTTGTTAATCGCAGATGGACAGGATGATGAATGCTACGACTTGAAGACCTAAAAACCGGATCAGTTGTAAGTGGTATTTTGCCTCAGCAAACTGTCCGTGTTCTCAGTGTTGATTGGATCGGGCAACAAGCCATTAATATCGTCTATCGTGATACAAGTGGGGCAGTGGCAGAAACGACAATTTACCGAGAGGATGAAGGCCGGGTAGCTCTGGTTTCGGATGGCAACATATGGTCTTTTGAGGCCGACGGAGGGTTGTTGCGTTTGGTCACAGAGGCCAACCGCATCAAGCTAGCTCACTATTTCGACCCCTATCTCGCGATTCACACAAGTCTTGTCGATCCTCTGCCCCACCAGATAAGCGCCGTCTATGGCGACATGCTGCCGCGACAACCGCTCCGATTCCTTTTGGCCGATGACCCTGGCGCAGGTAAGACCATCATGGCCGGGCTTCTCATAAAGGAACTCATCGCCCGCAGCGATCTTGAGCGATGCTTGATCGTCGCGCCTGGTAGCCTTGTCGAGCAATGGCAGGATGAGCTCGGTGAAAAGTTTTCTCTCGAATTCGATATTCTGACCCGCGACATGATCGAGAATTCGCGGTCGGGGAATATCTTCAACGACAAAAACCGTCTGATCACTCGGCTCGACGTTTTGTCGCGAAACGAGGAGCTTCAGGAGAAGCTGGTTGCTTCCACAGAATGGGACTTGATCATCTGCGATGAAGCACACCGAATGTCGGCAAGCTATTTCGGCGGAGACGTCAAATACACCAAGCGCTATCAGCTCGGTCAGCAGTTGGGCCAGCTATGTCGCCATTTTCTATTGATGTCTGCGACGCCGCACAATGGCAAGGAGGAAGACTTTCAGCTTTTCATGGCGCTGCTTGATGGCGATCGCTTCGAGGGACGCTTTCGTGACGGCGTTCATTATGCCGACAGCGCGGATATGATGAGGCGATTGACCAAGGAGGAACTCCTGAAGTTCGACGGGCGTCCGCTGTTTCCCGAGCGGCGGGCCTATACGGTCAAATACGAGCTATCAGCTGAAGAGGCGACCCTCTACAGCTCCGTGACCGAGTATGTCCGCACGGAAATGAACAGGGTTTTGCGCTTCGCGGAACAGGATGGAAAGAAGCGCAACAATATCGGCTTCGCACTCCAAATTCTTCAACGCCGCCTGGCCTCATCGCCGGCAGCCATCTATCAGTCCCTCCGCCGCAGGCGGGAGCGGCTTGAGGCTGAGCTAGCCGAGGCCCAATTGATACGCAAGGCTGGCCGATTAGGCATCGATGCACCCAACGTGTCGGACGAGGTGCTGCGGAATATTGATGAATACGGGCAAGAGGAGATCGACGAACTCGAAGACCTGATCTCCACCGGCGCGACGACGGCCGAGACAATCGAGCAGCTGGAAATCGAGGTCCAGACATTGAAGGGTCTTGAGATCATGGCGCTTGATGTGTTGCGATCAGGCAAAGACACCAAGTGGACGCAACTGGACAAAATTCTTGATGACGAACTGATGGTCGATGCTGACGGCAATCGGCGGAAACTCATCATCTTCACGGAGCAAAAGGACACGCTACACTACCTTCTTGAAAAGGTGCGCGCTCGTTTGGGCAAGCCAGAGGCCGTGGAAGTTATTCATGGTGGCGTCACGCGCGAGGAACGCCGCAAGGTGGTCGAGCGCTTCATGCAGGACCGCGACATGCTGGTCCTCATAGCCAATGATGCAGCCGGCGAAGGCGTCAACCTCCAACGCGGGCACCTTATGGTCAACTACGACCTTCCGTGGAACCCCAACAAGATTGAACAGCGGTTCGGCCGTATCCACCGCATCGGTCAGACGGAGGTCTGCCATCTCTGGAACCTGGTAGCGGCCGATACCCGAGAAGGCGAGGTCTACGCTCGTCTGCTTGAAAAACTTGAAGTGGCTCGCGAGGCGCTCGGCGGTCGAGTCTACGACGTGCTGGGGGAACTGTTCGAGGGAACAGCTTTGCGCGATCTTCTGTTTGAAGCGATCCAGTATGGTGAGCAGGACGATGTCAAGGCGCGGCTGTTCCACGCAGTGGATGGTGCTGTAGACCAGCAACATCTCCTGACGCTGCTGGAGCGTCGGGCATTGACGAACGACACGATGCCTGCCGCCCGGGTCCAGGAACTCAGGATCGAGATGGAGCGCGCGGATGCCCAGCGGCTCCAGCCCCATCATGTCCAGAGCTTTTTCGCCGAAGCCTTCCAGCATTTGGGTGGCCAGATCAAAAAGCGTGAGGAGGGTCGATGGGAAATCACCCATGTTCCCCTCAGCATTCGCGAAAGGGATCGCCAGGTTGGCACCGGCGCGCCGATCCAGAAGAAATATGAGCGCATATGTTTTGAAAGAACCCGGATCAACCAGCAGCCAATTGCGGCGTTCATATGCCCTGGGCATCCCCTGCTCGAAGCCGTGATCAGCCTCATCCGCGAAAAGTATGATCACTTGATGAGGCAAGGTGCCGTCCTTGTTGATGATACCGATCCTGGCGAGGAGATCGCCGCACTTTTTCTGCTTGAACACAGCATCCAGGATGCGCAGGCAACTGCCACCGGCAAGCCTCATGTGGTTTCTGAAAAACTGCAGTTCACAGCGCTCGACCGCACCGGCAACGCCACCAATGCCGGTATCGCCCCGCACCTCAATCTGCGGCCTGCGACGCAGGACGAGATAAAGGGCGTTCACGATCTGCTTGAGGCTGACTGGCTTAAATCCGATCTTGAAAAGACGGCCGTCGGCTTCGCGACCATTGAACTTGCCCAGCAGCATGTGGCTGAGGTCAAAGCCAAGCGTTTCCCCGAAATCCAGAAGGTGGAGCAGGAGGTCAAGGCGCGGCTGAAGAAGGAAATCAATTATTGGGACGCCCGTGCCTTCGAACTCAAGGAAGAGGAGCGAGCCGGTAAGAAGACCCGATTGAACTGGCAGAACGCCCAGCGCCGCGCAGAAGACCTCGTCGAGCGGCTCAAGCGCCGGATGGAAGGACTCGAGAAGGAACGTTTCATCTCGGCTCAGCCACCTCGGGTGCGCGGCGGCATGGTGGTCATTCCAAACGGACTGCTGCTGGCACGCGGACTCATCAAGGACGACCAGAATATTGCACCTACAGGCTTCTCGGACGATCCCGAGGCACGGCGCAGAATAGAGCTTGCCGCCATGGAGGCGGTAATGGCCGCCGAGCGGGCATTGGGCAACATTCCCTCTGACGTTTCAGCCCAGAAGATCGGCTACGACATTCAATCCTACGACCCGAATACCGATCATCTCCGCTTCATCGAGGTTAAGGGACGCATCGAAGGGGCCGACAGTGTGATGATCACCCGCCAGGAAGTCATCACCTCGCTCAACAAGCCTGAGCAGTTCATCCTCGGCATTGTCCATGTCGAAAACGGCTTTGCCCGCGAGCCTCTGTATGTCCGGGGCGCACTGCAAACTCATGAGCCGACCTTTGACGTCACCGCCATCCAATTTAACCTGAAAAGCCTGCTGCTGCGGGCGGAGATACCCGCATGAACATCACCAAAGGCCTTGTCATCGACGATCCATGGATCGGTTATCTTCTCGATGGCTCCAAGTCCTGGGAGATGCGGTCCAGGCCGGTATCCTTCAGGGGTTGGTTTGGCCTGATCCGCAAAGGCACGGGTGCGATCTATGGCGTCGCCCGGCTGGTGGATGTGCGTCCGGCGCTGTCAGTCGAGGAGATGGTCGCCACTCATGACAAGCACCAGATTCCTGAGAGCATGATCCGTTCGGGCGCGGTCGCCAAATGGACGACCCCTTGGGTGCTTGCCGACGTAAGAAAGCTTCCAAGTCCGGTACCGTACCGTCACCCTTCTGGCGCGGTCAGTTGGGTGGAGCTGGACCCACCGGTTACCGCGGCGATTTCTGCGCAACTGGGGCTATCCACCATGGTCGCCGAGGTCGAGCGGATCGCAGTCCCAACTGGCGTCGATGTGCCAGTGACGCGGGCGATCCCTGCCGGTTCACCCGCTGTGGCAGCGGACACAACACTGACCCAGACGCCCCAACCAATCAATCAGAACGAACCGTTGAAGACGGTAAGGTCCTCTGACAACAGAACCGGTAAGCTAATTTGCGAAGTCGAGATCACCCAAGGCAATCTCGACAACGATCATTTCTATCTCCGCGATCACTTGCACCTTTTCCCTGATGCGATCATGGGCGGTTCGAATGCATCCAATCTCGCGAGGAAGGAAGCCAGGATCGATTGGGGTGGCCCGGACCTGGCGTTGACTGACATCGATGGCGAGCGGCACAAGTTTTTTCGCCGTAGGGGCTGGATCAAGCGTTTTTATCAACTTAACCGCGCAAAGCCTGGCGATCATGTTTCGGTCGTGGAGACCGCGCCGCTTTCGTATCAAATTCGACTGAAGAGGGCAGCCAATGACAGAACTTGATAGCAATCTTGGCGATTGGGCGGAGGTCCAGGACATAGGTGATTGGTCCGGCCTGCTGCTCGGCAACGGGTTCAGCCAGAACATGTGGGCATCTTTCGGCTACCACTCTCTTTTCGAAACGGCCTCCACAGGCGATGGACCAACATTGAGTGCTGATGACACGGCTTTGTTCGAGCGCTTTGAAACCAGAAATTTCGAATGGGTTCTCAGCGCATTGGCGACGAGCAAGTCAGTACTGCACGCCCTTGGTCAACCACACGAGCTAATAGATCAACGCGAACATTCTATCCGAGAAGCACTCATTCAGGCGGTGCATTCTGTTCATATTCCCTGGCTCTGCATTGAAGACGAAAAGCTGAAACGCGTCGCTTCGGAGCTCTCCAAATATGCTGCAATATATTCGACAAATTATGATCTGCTTTTGTATTGGTCTTTGATGGCCGCTCCTGCGCAGTTCAGGGATTACTTCTGGACAGCGGAGTTTGACATCTCGAACACCGAGATATGGGGGAAAACAACAAGGGTGCATTATGTCCACGGCGGACTACATCTCTATCGAAAGCCAAATGGACAGACGCTCAAACGAACAGCCAGAGGAGGGCGTAATTTGCTCGACCTTTTCGCAACGCCATTCGAAGACGCTGCTCCTCTGTTTATTTCCGAAGGAACAGCCCCCGAGAAACTCGCGTCGATCTACCGATCGGATTATCTCTCATTCGTGTTTTCTCAGCTCGCTCTTGATGACGGCCCCCTAGTCGTTTTCGGCCATAGTCTAGGGGGAAGCGACTCGCATATTGTCGACGTGTTAAACTCCCACAGAGGTCGAAAGGTGGCAGTTGCGGTTCGGGCTGAGGACGATGTTCGCCAGAAGAAGGGTGCTATAGTTGCCTCTATCCCCAATGCCGAAATCTACTTTTTTGACGCCGCCACCCACCCCCTCGGCGATCCAGCTCTCAACATTGCACCGCCGGCGTCGTGACCAGGCCTCCAAAATGAGCCTCACCCAGGTATTTATTCACCGAGAATTCCTCAATGCGACTCCGCGGAGGGTGAAGGTCGACCGGCATAAGCGAAGGGCCTCTCGATGAGGTTTTCAGAGAAGAGTTTCGAGGTCCGGTTTTGCGCGGCGCTTTCTGCTGCAGCAATGCCATTCGTTCGCAATCCTCAATGGATTGGAATGACCCAGGCCCAGGAGAGGATGACCGGCATAGACACGATGCTGCGTATCGGCGGTCGGTTGCAAGTTTTCCAGTTTAAAGCAAAGCAGAATGACAAATTTAAGCTCGACAAGTCTCAATGGCGCTGCCTTAGCGGAGTTGCGCGCCGCCATCCGAAAAGCACGTACTACATTTTCCCTGAGGCGGAGGATGTCAAAACGGCGGCGTCGGTGAGATGTCTACTGGAGCACAGTTGGTGCGTACCCGCGGCCAGGATCGGACCTGCGTTTAGGTCTGCAGCTCATTCAGCAACTTTGTCCCTTTGTGCCACTAGTAAGGCGCTGATCAGGCGAAGACCGGTATCTTCGATAGCCGCAAAGTCCGCGTGTGCCGAATTCGGTTGTTTTTGCCCGTCCGCCGGAACCACGATAGTTTACACGCGTCAGCGTGATGATGGAGCCTCCGTCCATTTTTCTGCGGGTGGTGCCGAAGGAACTCGTTCATCCGAACCTCCATCCACAGTTGATATGTTTGGTGCTGGCATTCCGCTTGGTGATGCCCCAAGAGACGGAGATGATCGGCGCACTATTCAATCCGCAAGCCAATTTGAAGAAATGCTAGGGGAAGGAGCCGAAAAAGACCTCGGCCCGGGTCTTTTTGGCCTGTTCTTCCCGTCGAAGTGAAACTTGGATGACCACGATATGACCTACAAGAAGAAACTCATTGAAGTCGCCATTCCTCTGGAGGCGATCAATGCGGCGTCAGCGCGGGAGAAGTCGATCCGTCACGGGCATCCTTCGACGTTGCATCTGTGGTGGGCGAGGCGTCCTCTGGCCGCCTGCCGGGCAGTGTTGTTTGCCCAGCTCGTGGATGATCCGTCGAGCAACCCGGAAGAGTTTCCGACACCGGAGGCCCAGGATGCAGAGCGGAAGCGGCTGTTCAAAATTATCGAGGAGATGGTGATCTGGGAGAACTCCACCAACGAGGAAGTGCTGGAACGCGCCCGTGCCGAAATTCGCAAGAGTTGCGGCGGCGTGCTGCCGCCGGTCTATGACCCGTTCTCAGGTGGCGGCTCAATCCCGCTTGAGGCCCAGCGCCTGGGACTGCCGGCCTATGGATCGGACCTTAACCCGGTCGCGGTGATGATCGGGAAGGCGATGATCGAAATCCCACCGAAGTTCAAGGACCTGCCGCCGATCCATCCTGGCATCAAGGAGCGCCAGTTCTATCGCAATGCCGAAGGACTGGCGGAGGACGTCAAATATTACGGCGAATGGATGCGAAAGAAGGCGTGGGAGCGCGTTGGACATTTTTATCCGCAGGTCGAGCTACCAAAAGAGATGGGTGGAGGGCAGGCAACTGTAATTGCTTGGATTTGGGCTCGGACGGTACCAAGCCCTAACCCAGCATTAAGTTCCCTGCAAACACCGCTGGTCCGAAATTTTTACCTACTAGACAAAGAGGACCGAAAGGTCTGGGTTGAGCCTGTAATAAATTCAGACAAGACAGGCTATCGGTTTGAAGTGCGACATGGAAAAGGCCCTGCGTTACCACCAAATATTGGACGAACCGGTGCAAACTGTGTCGTGACTGGGGAAGCAATTCCACTTGCATACATTCGACAACAAGCGCAGGCAGGGAATATGGGGCAGCGGTTAATGGCCGTTGTGGTTGAAACCAGTGGTGGGCGGAACTACATCTCACCGACTCCGGAAATCGAAGGAATTGCCCTCAATGCGGAACCGGAGTGGAGTCCAGAGGTATTGATTCCTCTAAAGCATAGGAATTTCCAAACGCCGCTGTATGGAATGACTCGATTCGGCGATGTGTTCACCAAAAGACAACTAGTTTCGATTAACGCCTTCGTTAGTGTTTTGACTGAGCTAGAAAGTGAATTTCACAGTGAATCAAATAGAATTCCGCTTCATCAAAAATATAATACTGAATACGTAAAAGCTCTAAGGCTTTATCTTTCATTTGCGATCAGCAAAGCTTTAACGCGAAATTGTTCATTAGCAATATGGGAAACAGGCATGGGGCGATTGGCTGGCGCACTGGGTCGTCAAGCCCTTCCAATGCAGTGGACATTTGCCGAAACCAATCCGTTTGCAGGAGCTGGAGGTGATATCGCTGGCACGGCTCTGTCTGTGTCAGAAGTGTTGGATTGCCTTACTTGCACTACTCAAGGTTCTGTTTTCCAGCATAATGCATCTGACGAAACCCCTTCGATTATGAACTTTGTTCTTTCAACTGACCCACCCTACTACGACAACATCGAATATGCAGAATTGTCTGATTTTTTCTATGGTTGGCTGAGGCGAAGCCTTCACCATGATTATCCAGACATTATGGGGGTTATTTCCGTTCCTAAACAAGAAGAGCTGGTAGCTAGCGCCACGCGCTATGGCGGTGCGGAAGGTGCTGAAGCTCATTTTATGGCTGGAATGACAAAAGCACTCGGGAACATGTCCCTTGGCGCATTGGATAGCTATCCAGCTGCAATCTACTATGCGTTCAAGCAATCTGAAATCGAAAAAGACGGTATTTCCTCTCCAGGATGGAGTTCATTTTTAGGCGCAGTAATTGCATCAGGATTTATCATAGTCGGAACTTGGCCGGTTCGAACTGAAGCCACTAATGCATTAAAGAAAGGTATGAATGCTCTTGCAAATTCGGTGGTCCTCGTCTGTAGAAAGAAAACGATGGCTGCTGAGACTATTACCCGTGCTGAATTTGTTCGGACTCTGAAGCGCGAACTACCATCGGCCATCGCCGACCTTCAGGCCGCCAATATTGCCCCCGCTGATATACCACAGTCGGCCATAGGACCCGGCATGGGTGTCTTCTCGCGCTACAACGCGGTGTTGGAAGCTGACGATAGCCCTATGAGCGTGAAGGCCGCACTACAACTGATCAACCGCGAATTGGATGACTATCTTGGCGTCATCCAAGGTGAGTTCGATCCCGAAACCCGATTTGCCATTAGCTGGTTCGAGCAGCATGGAATGAAAGCCGGCGACTACGGTTCGGCCGATAATTTGGCACGTGCCCGCGGCATTTCCGTGGAAAGCGTCAAGCATGCCGGCGTCGTCGAAAGTGCTGCCGGCAAGGTTCGCTTGCTGGGGCGGGACGAACTTGATGGTAGCTGGGACCCGACTGAAGATCGCCATCTGACGATCTGGGAATGCCTGCAACATCTGGTCAAGCTCCATGAGGAGAACGGCATCACCTTCGAAACGGCAGCGCTGTTTAAGCAGATTGGCAACCAGGCCGATGCCGTCAAGGACCTCGCCTATTGCCTCTATGACATCGCCGCCAACAAGCGCAAGGACGCCAAGGAAGCGACGGCCTACAACGCGCTGATCGCCGACTGGACGGAACTTTCGCGCGAGGCGGCGGCGGTCCACGATGTGCGGGGTACAGGGCAGGGCACACTCGAACTCTGAGGATGGCGTTTGCAATGGGGTGTACTGTATGAAGGGGACGATTGGAAATGCCGAAAAGATGGCTGATCTCGACAAGCTTGTGGGCCGCTTTTTTGGCCATATCGAGCTTGAGACCTGCCGTGACGTTTCGATCACCAGGCCGCGCGTTCGCCCCAATGCCTCGTTCTCGGCCGACACAAGGGTCGAGTTTTCCCGGACGCTGCGGGAGATGTTTCCGATCGGCACCCGCTTCATGGCGACCGTCAAGGTGTGCCAGAAACATGTCGACGGCAAACCGCACGGGCCACCCTACCTCAAGGCCTATGATGTGGCGGTGATCGCCGCATCGGTGTCCGATCCGGGACTTATGGCCAGGGTCCGCAAAGGCAGCATCAGCGGGCTTGCCTATGACTATGTTTGGACAACCAGGGATTGACCATTCCCCCCGGAGCCTTTTCATAGTTAGTGGGAACGCAATCTGCATTCGAATGATTTCAAGTGAGCGTGGGACGAGATGGCAAAGAGCACCAGACAGTATGTTTTCGACGGAATGGAATTGCTTCCTGAAGCGCTGACCCCGTTCGTCGAAAAGAGCCTGGAGGCCGCATTCGGTCCGGATTGGCCGGTTGAGGTGGTTCAACGTGTTCATGGTGTTCAGCGTGGCCAGGGAACGATGACCTGGGATCAGCAGTCGCTGCTCAAAGTTATGAACGTGCTCTGGATGGAGGTATTCGCCAAGACGCTTGGCCGACAGGAGCGCACCTATATCAACGAGCTGATCGAGGTCCGCAATCGGCTCTCACACAGTGAGCCTTTTACATACGACGACGCGGAGCGGGCGCTCGATACGCTGAGACGCATGCTGGAATCAATCAGTGCCGGGCCCGCAGCCGCCGAAGTGGGGCGGATGCGCGATACAATTCTGCGCACCAAGTTCACCGAACTTGCCCGCAACGAGGAACGCCGCAAGACCCAGCGCATGGACATTTCGGTCGAGACAGTTGCCGGCATCCTGCCCTGGCGCGAAATCGTCGAGCCGCATCCCGATGTCGCCACTGGTGACTTCCAGCAGGCGGAGTTTGCCGCCGATCTCGGCAAGGTTCACAACGGCAGCGCGCCGTCTGAATATTCGAACCCAAAGGAATTCTTCAGCCGCACCTATCTGACAGATGGTCTGAGCACGCTGTTGACGAGCGCCGCAAAGCGCCTTTCGGGCACAGGTGGCGATCCGGTGGTCGAGTTGCAGACAAATTTCGGTGGCGGCAAGACCCACTCGATGCTGGCGCTTTACCATATGGCAGGAGCCGTGAGTTCACGCGATCTTTCTGGGCTCGATCAGCTGCTCCAAAAGAACGGGCTGGCGGTTCCGGAGAAGGTCAACCGTGCCGTTCTCGTCGGAACATCGCGGGGTCCACAGGATATTCTCCATCCCGAGCCCGGGATCGACATCCGCACCACCTGGGGCGAACTTGCCTGGCAGCTTGGGGGAGCCGAAGGCTATGCCATGGTGGCGGATTGCGACGCCAAGGGGATCGCGCCCGGCTCCAATCTGCTGGAAGAGCTTTTCAAGGCATTCGGTCCCTGCCTCATTCTGATCGACGAGTGGGTGGCCTATCTGCGACAAATCTACAAGGTCGAAGGTCTGCCTTCGGGGTCCTTCGACGCCAATCTTTCCTTCGTCCAGTCATTGACTGAAGCCGTCAAGGCGAGCCCGAAGACGCTTCTCGTTGCGTCCCTGCCGGCCTCGCAGATCGAAGTTGGCGGCGAGGGCGGGCAGGAAGCACTTGCCCGCCTCAAGCAGACCTTCAGCCGCGTGGAATCCTCGTGGCGTCCAGCATCGCAGGAAGAGAGCTATGAGATTGTTCGCCGCCGCCTGTTCAAGGAAATCCCTGGCGACAAGTTTCATCATCGCGACAACACGCTGAAACAGTTCGCCAAGCTGTATCGCGATAATCCCAATGATTTTCCGCAGGGCTGCGCCGACGAGGATTATCGCCGCAAACTTGAAAAGGCCTATCCGATCCATCCGGAATTGTTCGATCAGCTCTACACTAGCTGGGGCTCGCTCGAGAAATTTCAGCGCACCCGCGGCGTCTTGCGGCTGATGGCACAGGTGATCCACGAATTGTGGATGAACGGCGATCCCTCGGTCATGATCATGCCCGGCAGCGTGGCGATCAGCTCGCCGCGCATCGAACCAGAGCTTTTGCACTATCTCGATACCAACTGGCAGTCGATCATTGCCGGTGACGTCGATGGCTCCTCCTCGACCCCCTACAAGATTGATCAGCAAGCGCCCAACCTCAATCGATACTCGGCGACGCGACGCATTGCCCGCGCGATCTTCATGGGGTCGGCCCCAACCTATAATCAGCAGAACAAGGGACTGGACGACAAGCAGATCAATCTTGGTGTCGTTCAGCCCGGTGAACGGCCCAACATCTTCGGTGACGCGCTGCGCCGGCTGACCAACCAGGCAAGGTTCATGCACAGCGATCTTGGTCGCTACTGGTACTCGATGACGGCCAGCCTTAATCGCACGGCAGCCGATCACGCTGCACAGCTTGAGGAAGCCCTGGTCTTGATGACCATTGACCAGGAACTGCAAAAATATATCAACGCTTTGGCGGATCGCGGTCATTTCGATGCTGTCCAGGTCGCGCCGTCGAGTTCAACAGACGTTCCTGACGAGCCCGGGGGCGTTCGCATGGTCGTCCTCGGCGTTGAGCATCCGCATTCTGGCCGTGACGGCTCCGACGCCCTCATCGAGGCCAGAGATATCCTGATGCAACGCGGATCGACACCGCGTGTCTATCGCAACGTGCTTGTTTTCCTTGCTGCGGAGAACCGCCAGCTCGATGGCGTCAAGGACGCAGTGCGAAGCGCTCTCGCCTGGCAGGGCATTGTCAGGGATACGAAACGCCTGAACTTGACCCAAAGTGACGAAGCACTGGCCGAGATGAAGGTGAAGGACGCGCTGGACACAATGAAGACCCGACTCAGGGAGGCATGGTGCTACCTGATCTATCCCATTCAGGATTCCGCACAGGCTGATCTGGATTGGGTCAAGGATCGAATTCCAGCTCAGGATGGAGTTCTGTCACGCGCCAGCAAGAAACTCGTCAGTGATGAAGGGCTGCTAGCTGAGCTAGGCGCAAATCGCCTGGATCGCGATCTTCAGAAATATATTTGGAACGGCAAACCGCACCTGTCACTCAAAGACCTGTGGGAATATCTCAACCGGTACACCTACCTGCCTCGCGTGAAGAACCAGGCCGTTTTCGTGAAGGCCGTTCAGTCAGCCGTTTCGGCCATGTTGCCTGGACCTTTTGCCTATGCAGAAGCCTGGGACGAAGGAAGCCAGACATATCGGGGGCTCATCGTCGAAAAAGCGACCAACGCCCATGTCGTGGTCGACAGGGACAGTGTGATCATCCGCCCCACAGTGGCGCTGGAACAATTGTCGAAGCAGGCTGCCAGACAGGCGGTCGTCACGCCACCGGCTTCAACCGGTGGGATGTCGGAACCAGTGCCCGGGGCCACACCTCTTGCGGTCGACACCGGCGACACTGTCAGTGCTCCAGTGGTTGATAGACTGCCGACGCGGTTTGAGGGGACGGTCATAATCTCAGCCGAGCGGCCGGCGCGCGACATTCATCAGATAGTTGAGGCCATTATCGAGCAGCTGACGACGATAGCTGGAAGCGAGGTATCCCTGCGGCTGGAGATAGATGCGGAAGTTCCGAGCGGTTTGGATCGATCCAAAGTCCGCACACTGCTCGAGAATGCAACGACGCTCGGTTTTATCGACAAACGGATTTCTTAATTGGTTCGCCAGCCGGATGCGGAAATAATTTCCGCATCCGGCTATACAAAGAAATTTGCGTGATGCTTTGCCCTACTCCCTCACCCGTTGGCCTGCTTCCGCGTCTGCCTCGGCGTGTGCGCAAGGACCTGGGGCAGCAGTCGAACTGGTGCCGGTTCAACTCTGGCACTCGGTCTGGGAAGCTTCTGAAGGCACCTCCGCATGAGCCGCAGTCGGGCCACTTGTGAATAGGTGCCTTCGTTCACATCCTTGTTGACGTGACCGAGAATGTCCTTGCGGATTTCAGAGCTGACACCCTTCTGCTTCATCTCGTTGTTGCACCAGTGGCGGAACGAGTGGAATACTTTCCCCTCTGCCTTCGCCTGCGGCATAGCCAGGTTTTTCATCTTCTGCCACTCGTCGTCGAAGACATCTCCCATCGGTGTCCCTTCTGCCACCGCCCGAAGTTCAGGAAACAGCAGCACATGGCCTGCCTTTCTCAGGGCCTCGACATACTCGAGGAACCCGAGCCGGATGAGTTCAGGGTGAACTGGGATGTGCCGTTTCGCCGCTTTTGACTTCAATCTGCGAACTTCAGTTGGGATAAAGTTGAACCCCCAAATGCCATGGAAGTCGATGATCTCGTCGAGCCTGAACCCGCAAATCTCCTCCCGCCTCGCACCCTGATATGCTCCGATGAGGGGAACCCAGTAGCGTGCATCATGGAAAATTTCGCTTGGCTGAATGGCATCGTTTGTGCCCGTGGCTGCACCGGTCCAGACCGGAAGACTGAACAAGGCCTCAAGATCGGCGGTGGTGAAGGACGGGCGCTCGTTCTCCGGTTCTCCGCTGGTTCTAGCGCGAAGCTTTGAGATGCCGTTGTAACTCTCCCAGAAATAGCCATAGGCCTCGCACATGCCCGCAATATTGGCCATGTTGTTCATGTGACGATTGATCGTTGCCTTAGTCAGGCCGACCTCGGCCTTGGGAAGCTTCTCCGCTCGGGCGAGAATGTCGGCGACGGAGATGACATGGTCCCGCGGTGACTTGCCGTAGTTCTTGGGGAACTTGAGCAGGATATCGCGAAACTGTGCGAGGTGCTTTTGTCCGACACGGGTCGGGTTGCCGTGGCCGAGGAAGCGCTCGAACAGCTTGGCGAGCTGGATGTGTTGTTTGAGTGTCTTGCTGTCCCACTCCTCCAGGGTCACTTTTGCCCCGCCGGCCGCCGTGACGATGTCGATCAGGCTGCGATAGCTTTCATCTTCGATGTCAGTGAGGCTGTCGATATCGTCGGCGTCGTCGCTGATTGGCACCTCGGCGGCGACCGGTGCAGCGGGTGATATCACGGGTGGGGGAGGCGTCTGCGGACTTTCGGTCGCGGGCACTGGAACGCTGACGGGTTCGGCAGAAGCAGGAGCAGGAGCAGGGGAGGCCGATCCGTTCTGGATGCCAACGGGGACAGACTGAGGGATCGGCCTTCGTGCTTCTTCCAGCAGTCCCGACTGGAGAAGCAGGTCGTCGTCATGACGCAGACCGGTCCAGCGGCGATCGGCGTCGAGAAGTGCTGCAGCCATTCCCCGAAGATAGAGCTGCTCGGCCTGCTGAACGTTCACCCTTGTTTCAGGAATGCCGAACTCCGCCATCACTCCCGCAATCCGGTTATGGTTTGGTGGCATGGCTCCGATATCTCGCAGGGTCGAGATCGTCTGGGCGACCAGTGTGATCGTCTGCGTTTCAAGTCCTGCGGCCAGCATTTCCTTGTGCTCGATCTCTCCGACCGCGGCATCGATGCCCTGGGCCGCGAAGAGACGGTATGCCCAGCCGGTCACAATGTCCGAGGTCCGCCCGCTCGCTGCACTCTCGCCATAGGCGAGCTCTGCGGCCGCCACGCGGTCAAGCTTGGCGCTATGGGTGATAGCAACTTTGGTCAGGATGCGGCGGGCGTCATCAGCAGAGATCATGGATTGTCTTATCCCTTGGATTAGGTGCTCACTGGCCCTTGTGACCTCGGCGGCGGTCGAACGGGCAATGTTCAGCGACGTTGTCCGCAGGCTGACTTCAATCCTCGAAAAGCAATCGGTCCGAGGCTGGACCGGCAGTCGCCGCCTCCACCAATAGACCGCTCCACGCCGAAACACATATTGCACACTCATGCCAACCTCCTTTTGGAGGTGACGGATTCGCCAACTTTTCCGTCCGCTGGACACCAATGTAAGACACGCGTGGGGGACACCCGTGTAAGACAGTACTGTCCACCAGACGACAAAACGTATCCCCAGCTAACGAAAAAACGCTGGAAAATCAATCTTGTTCAGAGTTTGAAGAGGTCGATTGGCTGGGGAACCTGGATTCGAACCAGGACTAACGGAGTCAGAGTCCGTGGGTCTACCGTTAACCTATTCCCCAACGATGGCGGCCGGGTTTTGCCGGGCCAGCGGGCGGCTTATAACCAATAACCGGCGCGGATGCAAACACAGTCTTGCGGGTTTTTTCACGGAGCCGTCGGTCCACCATCCGGCCCCGCACCCCGGCGCGGGGCCGGCGGGGCAGGCCGGGCGACAGCGGGCGCGGCCGTGTCCGAAAAAGAATTTTGCGTTCTTCGCGCCGCTTTGCTAATCTTCGTGCAACGACAAACCGTGAGGCGCGATCGCGAGCCTTCCTGCCCGCCGCGCATGACAGGACAGACAGTGACAGACCTTCGGGACGGCGAAACGCCAAACGCGGGGGTATCACTGGCAGGTGAAATTCCGTCTGGGCGCGCCGTCAAGGCAGCGACGGACGGTGTGGAACGGAAACGCGGTGACTCCGCGGTTTCAGGCTCCGGTTCCGATGGCGCGCCATCGGGGCGAGGTCCCGCCAGCGTATCCGCGAGCAATGAATCCGGCCCCCGGCCGGCGAGCAAAGACTCCGGCCCCCGGCCGGCGGGAAATGACTCCGGCCTTGAGCCGGCGCGACACGACACCGGCCCCGGGCCGGGGGGACGCCGCAAACGGCGCCGCAGAAAATCCGCGTCCAGATCCGA
>NZ_JRJG01000090.1 GCF_000759435.1 Hoeflea sp. BAL378 | reverse complement strand
CGCCGCTGCCCTCTCGTCCCGCGGCCATTCTCCCGCGCCGGTTGTGACAATTTTAGCGGTTGCGCTCAGCCGATCTTAGTCTTTTGCGTGCAGTCTCGGGATATGCAACCGAGGGACCGGTCCCATGGCCAAATTCGCGACACTGGTGATGCTGTGCTCCGCTGGAGCCTTCGCCGCCCCCTTTGCCGCCCCGCACCTCTTTCAGGCCGCGGCCCCGCACATCGAGGCCTACCGCACCGCGCCGTCCTGCCTCATCAAGGGCAATATCAGCATCGACACCGGCGAGCGCATCTACCATGTGCCCGGCCAGCATTATTACGAACCCACGCGGATCTCGCGCGAATTCGGCGAACGCTGGTTCTGCACCGAAGCCGAAGCCCGCGCCGCGGGCTGGCGGAAGTCGCGGCGGTAGGGAGGAGGGAGTGAAGCAGGGACGGGAGGGGATTGCACCGGTTCCGAATGCCGGAAGCCGAAGCGGCCATGGGCAGTCACGGCTTGCGGCGCTCTTGGCCCTGAGCAGAAATTGCCGTGGACACCTGGTGCTGCTTTGCCGCTGCCTCGAACCGGACACTGGTTGAGTGCGCGGCATCTGAGCCGCTCGGATGGCAGCTATGCGGACAGAAAAGCACTCGTTGCCTCTGCGCAAAGGGCTGCTTACTGTACAAGGCTTCTTTGTTTGCCGAATGCAAAGCGAGGGGCAGGAAATCCATACTGACAATTCAATTGCGAGAATTTACGTTATGAACGTAGTCCGGAATCCGAGAGCAAAAAATTGGCGATGATTACTAGAATTGGCCGCCGAGCCGCACTTTTAGGTAGTGGCGCGGTGATAGGCGGGTTGCTAACGAAGTCATTTTTAGCGTCGAATCCCACACTTGATGGAAGACGGTCAATTGAACCAAGGGGCGTTGCTGGCACATTGAATGATGCCAGCGAACTTAGCGAAACACCTATATTCCGGCACATCATCTTAAGAGACGACCCCGGAAAACAGTTGATCGCTTCAATCCGAGCGGAATTGGACGAAGCACGCGCCAACAACCGCCCGGTGAATGTCGGTGCCGCGCGTCACTCCATGGGTGGGCAAGCCATTCCGAGGGACGGCCATGCCATTACGTTTGAGAATGGGCTTGTAGAACCGGACACCGCCAATCGCATGATGCGCGTACATGCAGGCGCACGCTGGAGCGACGTGATCGCGACCGCCGATCCGATTGGGTTGGGTCCGCGCGTCATGCAATCGAACAATGACTTTGGCATCGCAGCGACGTTTTGTGTGAATGCCCATGGTTGGCCTGTGAAGGAAGGGCCTATGGGCAGCACTGTGCGGTCGTTTGATATGATCTTGCCCGATGGTGCGCTTGTGACCTGTTCGCGCACTGAAAACCCTGATCTGTTTGGGATGACCATGGGTGGTTATGGCCTAACAGGGATCATCACGCAGATGGATGTTGATCTGGCGCAGAACCAACGCCTCGAACCCGCATTCGAGGAAATGCCCGCCGAGTCGTTTGGGGACAAATTCATTGAGGCACTTGCGGATGAGACAGTTACGATGGCGTACGGGCGGCTCAACGTTCAACGCGCAAGTTTCATGTCTGATGCCTTGCTTGTTACCTATCGGCCAAGCACCGATCAAAGTGACCTGCCCGCTGCAAGTGGATCCGGTGTAGCCGCGAAGGTCGCAAGCCGCATCTATCGTGCCCAGCTTGGGAACGAGCGGATGAAGCGGTTTCGCTGGTGGTTGGAGGCTGATCTTGCAACTGAATTGGCCGGCGGACCCGTCACGCGCAACAGCCTCATCAATGAACCTGTGCTAACGCTTGATGACCGTAATCCAGACCGCACGGATATTTTGCACGAGTATTTTGTCTCGCCTGATCGCTTTGCAGAGTTTGTGATGTTGTGCCGATCAGTGATCCCCGGTTCCTATCAAGAGTTTCTGAACGTGACACTGCGTTTTGTGGACACTGATCCGAACAGTTGGCTTGGTTATGCCGCAACCCCGCGCATTGCAGCGGTGATGTCGTTCAGTCAAGAACTGACTGTCCGTGCCGAGGCGGATATGAGGCGCATCACCCAGGAACTCATTGAAGGTGTGATTTCAATCGGCGGGACATATTATCTGCCTTATCGACCACACGCACGACCAGATCAATTCGCGCGGGCGTATCCGCGGGCGACAGAATTTGCGGCAGCAAAACGGATCTTGGACCCTGATCTGGTACTGCGGAACAATCTTTGGGATAGCTATCTGGGGGACTTATGACTTTGATCCAGAAATTTGCGCTGGGATATTTCGTCGTCCTTCTGGCGGCCGCAGGCTTGAACTATGTACCGGGAATTACGGATGAGGCGGGGCTGGCATTCGGCATCTTCGCGCTCGACCTGTTTGACGACATGTTGCATTTGGTTTCAGCTCTTTGGGCTTTGGCGGCGGCGCTGCTGGGTGCGCGGGCCAGCAAAGTATTCCTGGTCATCTTTGGTGCGCTTTACCTTGGTGACGGGACGTTGGGTTTCTTGACTGGCTGGGGCTATCTGGACTTTGGCATCTTCACCAACGCCTCGGACGGGTTGTCGTTTACTCTGTTCAGAGTGCTCGCGAATCTGCCGCATATCGCCCTTGGTGGTGTGGCATTGGTTGCAGGTTTGCGGTTAGGTCGGACCGTATGAAGCGGTTTCTGAAACTTGGCCTTGGCGTCCTGTTGCTGCTCGTGATCGGGCTGCTTGCGCCGATTGGTTATACCGAATTAGCCTGTCGACCGGGGGATGGCGGGTCGGACTATTCGGCGATCCTGCCGCCAGACCAGCACCGGCCTGAAGGCCGCACGCTTTTGACATACCCCGAATGGCACATCGTCCATGCCTACGATGATTATGCGAAGGTCATCAGAACGGGCGATCCCCATGACTACAAGTATCTGCCTGCAATCGGCGGGTTTTGGGCATCGCTTTGCAACCTGTCCAAAGCATCCGGACCGCATGGCGGATTTCCGTCGGAGTTTAAATCGACCGTTTACACAATCGGGGTCAGCTTTACTGCAGAGCTGTTGGCAAAGGCCCTCTATGAAGAAACCATTGGTCGCGGAGCGACATTGATACGCGGTGAAGCCCGCGCGCCGCTGGATGAGTTGACTGCACAGCAGGCGGCGGAATATGCGCTGTTTCTGCGTCAGGTGCCTTGGTATCAATGGGATTTCACGCAGGACGCAGCGGAAATCACAGCCAGCGCGACCACTGCCTTTCGGGATCGCGAACGACGGCTCGCGGTTGGCTTGGAATACAAAACCAAGGCAGCTTATGCTGATCTCATCGCGGCAGCCGTCGCCAACATGGAACCCGACGCCGTACGGCTTCAGATGATCGTCACCGGGCTAAGTGCCGCTGATCTCGCTGCCTTTGACGATGTGGATGTGATCGCCACGCGCCCAGACGGCATCAGGATCGAGACACCCCGCTATCGCGCTCTGACAGAGCTTTTGTTGCAATGGGCCAAAGCAGGCGGCAATTTCGTTGAGATTGCTGGCAATGATGACATTCTTTTCACGGTGACCTCCCAGGTCTCGGATCTAGATGAAGCGCTCTACAGTTTTGGGCGTCAAGGCTATGACGACACCCGTCACCTGATCCTGCTACCAGTGTCCGAATTGGCGGAGGCCCTGCGTGGGCTGGATGAACGGGGTCTGACCTTGGAACACATCCATGACTATTAGATCTTGGATTGGGTCAGTGGTCGCCGTCATGTTTGTGTGGATTTCGCTCCAACTTGGCGTGATGAATTTCACCGATGTTGCGCCCGGCGCTATGGCCTTGTTTCCGAACAAAGGATTCATATCACGCTTGCCGGCGGATGCAGGTATTCTAGGCGTTGGCGATTTCTGGATTACTGTAGCGTCAGATGAACCAGCACTGGGGAAAAGGCTCTATGCGGCGGGTGCATTGATTGTATTGCCAGCCGGATTGCCGGGCTGTTTTCCGCTTCCATAGTTACGGCTCGCTGGAGATTTCCTTTTTCAGTGAGTTTGGAAGCCTTTGGAGATTTGGATGCCAACATAGCTGCCAATGAGTCGCCGATTTTCCGATACGGTCATTCGCTGCGTCACAGAAAATCGAAAAAATGGGCTCGGAGCGGACTTGCAGCAGCGCACCCACCATGGCGGCACAACGCCTGACCGTGACGACGTCAGCCCTCACGCCCCTGCCGCTCCGGGCGCACATCCTTGCCTTGAGCACGGTGCCCGCCGCGACGCGCCCATCCCGCCACCTCGCTCTGTCTTCCACACCCCTCGATCATTCCTTGACACCCTCCCGTCACGACCATACCGTCGGGGTCATAAGAACAAGGGATGAGGGATCCAGAAAATGGCAATGATAGATTCGCGTGCGATGTTCAATCCATGAGCATCGTGTTGAAAGCGGAAGGCCTGACCAAGGAATTCAAGGGCTTCGTCGCAGTCAACAGGGTCGACCTGGAGGTCGAGGAGGGAACTATTCATGCGCTGATCGGCCCCAATGGCGCCGGCAAGACGACCTTTTTCAACCTCTTGACCAAGTTCCTGCAGCCGACGGCGGGGAAGATCAGCTACCAGGGCCATGACATCACCGGCATGTCGCCGGCCGGCATCGCCCAGCTCGGCATGGTCCGCTCCTTCCAGATCTCGGCGGTGTTCTCGGACCTGACGGTGCTCGAGAATGTGCGGATCGCCCTGCAGCGCAAGCGCGGCGAGAGCTTCGATTTCTGGCGCTCGGAACGGATGCTGACGCGGTTCGACGACGACGCCCGCGGCTATATCGAGGATGTGGGCCTGGGCGAATTCACCGATCACCGCGCCGGCGAGCTGTCCTACGGGCGCAAGCGGGCGCTGGAGATCGCAACGACCTTGGCGCTCGATCCGGGAATGCTGCTGCTCGACGAGCCCATGGCCGGCATGGCCCAGCAGGATGTCGAGCGCATCTCGGCGCTGATCCGCAGGATCGCCAAGAACCGCACCGTGTTGATGGTCGAGCACAATCTCTCGGTCGTGGCGGATCTGTCCGACCGGATCACCGTGCTCGCGCGCGGCGAGGTTCTGGCGGAGGGCGATTATGCGACCGTGTCGAAGTCACCCGCGGTGATCGAAGCCTATATCGGAGTCGAGGATGCGTGAGACCGCGACGCTGAACGAGACGAAAGCGGCGGGCGGCGACGCGCTGCTCGCCGTGCGCGACCTCAACGGCTGGTATGGCGAGAGCCATGTCCTGCACGGCGTCGAATTCGACGTGAAGCCGGGCGAGGTCGTCACCCTGCTGGGGCGCAACGGCGCCGGCAAGACCTCGACGCTCTGCGCGATCATGGGCCTTTTGGCCAAGCGCACCGGATCGGTCCGGTTCGCCGGGAACGAGACCATCGCCCTGCAGCCGCGCCACATAGCGCGGCTGGGCATCGGCTTCTGCCCGGAGGAGCGCGGCATCTTCTCCTCGCTCAATGTCGAGGAAAACCTGATGCTGCCGCCGCGGATTGCCGCAGGCGGGCTCAGCGTCGAGCGGATCTACGAGCTGTTCCCCAACCTGCTCGAGCGTCGCCGCAGCCAGGGCACCAAGCTGTCGGGCGGCGAACAGCAGATGCTGGCCATCGGCCGCATCCTGCGCACCGGAGCCAAGCTCCTGCTGCTCGACGAGCCGACCGAGGGCCTTGCCCCGGTGATCGTGCAGCAGATCGGCGCGACGATCCGCGAACTCAAGAAGGAGGGGTTCACCATCGTGCTGGTCGAGCAGAACCTGCGGTTCGCCGCATCGGTTGCCGACCGGCACTGCGTTGTCGAGCAGGGCCGGGTGATCGACATGATCCCCAGCGCCGATCTCGACGCCAATATCGACAAGTTGCACGGCTATCTGGGCGTGTAGGTCGAGCAAACAAATCGCGCATAGTGCGTTCAACGGAGGAGGAATAATATGTTCAGAACAGTTGCACTCGGAAGCCTTGCGCTTGCGACACTCGCGGCGGGCCCGGCGCTCGCCGAGGACATCAACATCAAGCTGGGCGTGCTCAACGACCGTTCCGGCGTCTATGCCGACCTGTCGGGCGAGGGCTCCGTCGTCGCCGCGCGCATGGCGGTCGAGGATTTCGGCGCCGCCGACAAGGGCATCAAGGTCGAGATCGTCTCGGCCGATCACCAGAACAAGCCCGACATCGCCTCCAACATCGCCCGCCAGTGGTATGACGCCGAGGGCGTCGACGCCATTCTCGACGTGCCGACCTCGTCGGCGGCGCTGGCCGTGGCCGAAATCACCGCCCAGGCCGGCAAGGTGTTCCTGAATTCCGGCGCAGCCACGACCGACCTCACCGGCGCGCAGTGCCAGCCGACGACGATCCACTGGACCTATGACACGGCGGCGCTGGCCAACGGCACCGGCAAGGCGGTGACCGAGGCGGGCGGAAAGAAGTGGTTCTTCCTCACCGCCGACTACGCCTTCGGCCATGCGCTCGAGCGCGACACCACCGCGGTGGTCACCGCCACCGGCGGCGAGGTGGTCGGCCAGGTGAACGTGCCGTTCCCGGCGACCGACTTCTCGTCCTTCCTGCTGCAGGCCCAGGGCAGCGGCGCCGATGTGATCGGGCTGGCGAATGCCGGCGGCGACACGGTCAACGCCATCAAGCAGGCCTCGGAATTCGGCATCACCCAGGCCGGCCAGCAACTGGCGGCCCTTCTGATGTTCGTGACCGACGTGCATGCGCTGGGCGCCGAAACGGCGCAGGGCCTGTCGCTGACCGAAGCCTTCTACTGGGACCTGAACGACAAGACCCGCGAATGGTCGACGCGCTTTGAAGAAAAGCAGGGCGCCAAGCCGACCATGGTCCAGGCCGGCGTCTATTCGGCGACGATGCACTATCTGCGCGCCGTCGAGGCCGTGGGCAGCTCCGACAGCAAGGAAGTCGTGGCCAAGATGAAGGCCACCGAGTTCGACGATCCGCTGTTCGGCAAGGGCCATGTCCGCGGCGACGGCCGGGTGATCCACGACATGTACCTGTTCGAGGTCAAGAAGCCCGCCGACAGCACCGGCGAATGGGACCTCTACAACCAGATCGCCACGATCTCCGGCGAAGACGCCTTCCCTGCCGATGCGCGACGAGTGCGACTTCACCAAGAAATGATACATCGCGGCATCCCGGCCCTGGCCGGGGTGCCGCGCCGCACTCACTGACCGGGGCCGCTCATGTTCGAACTCTTGGGAATTCCGCCGCAGGTCCTGATGGGACAGCTTCTGCTGGGCCTGATCAACGGATCCTTCTATGCCGTGCTGTCGCTGGGGCTGGCGGTGATCTTCGGCCTTCTCAACATCATCAATTTCAGCCACGGCGCGCAGTACATGATGGGCGCCTTCGTCGCCTGGATGCTGCTCAACTATTTCGGCATCGGCTACTGGCCGGCGCTTGTCCTGGCGCCGCTGATCGTCGGCGCGACCGGCATCGTGCTGGAGAAGGTGGCGCTGTCGCGGCTCTACAAGCTCGACCATCTCTACGGCCTGCTTCTGACCTTCGGCATTGCGCTCATCATCCAGGGCCTGTTCCGCAATTACTACGGCATCTCGGGCCTGCCCTACCAGATCCCCGACGCGCTCGCGGGCGGCCGGAACCTGGGCTTCATGTTCCTGCCGACCTATCGCGGCTGGATCGTCGTGGCCTCGGTGGTGGTCTGTTTCGGCACCTGGTTCATGATCGAGAAGACCCGGCTCGGCGCGTATCTGCGCGCGGCCACCGAGAACCCGGCGCTGGTCGGCGCCTTCGGCATCAACGTGCCGCGGATGATCACGCTGACCTATGGCTTCGGCGTGGCGCTGGCCGCCTTCGCCGGCGTGCTGGCGGCGCCGATCTATGCGGTCAACCCCAACATGGGGGCGGACCTGATCATCGTCGTCTTCGCCGTGGTCGTCATCGGCGGCATGGGGTCGATCATGGGCGCGATCGTCACCGGCTACGGGCTGGGACTGATCGAGGGACTGACAAGGGTCTTCTATCCGGAGGGATCGGCGGTGGTGATCTTCGTCATCATGGCGATCGTGCTGCTCATCAAGCCCGAGGGCCTGTTCGGAAGGGCTGCGTGATGGCGATGGCGGACACCCAGACTGGCCAGGACGTGCGCTTCCGCAAGGAAGTGGGCATGCCGCGGCTGCACAAGATCATCTTCGTGGTCCTGCTGTGCTTCCTGATCGCGCTGCCGTTCATGGTCTACCCGATCTTCGTGATGAAGGTGATGTGCTTCGCGCTGTTCGCGGCGGCCTTCAACCTGCTGCTCGGCTTCGGCGGCCTGCTCTCCTTCGGCCACGCGGCCTATTTCGGCGGCGCGAGCTATGTCGCCGCGCACGCGGCCAAGGTCTGGGGCTTCACCCCGGAACTGGCGGTGCTGGCGGGAACGCTGGCGGCGGCGATTCTGGGCCTCGCCATCGGTTCGCTGGCGATCCGGCGGCAGGGCATCTATTTCGCCATGGTGACGCTCGCCTTCGCGCAGATGGTCTATTTCTTCGCGCTGCAGGCGGAGTTCACCGGCGGCGAGGACGGGATCCAGGGCGTGCCGCGCGGCGAGCTGTTCGGCCTGGTGTCGCTGCAGGACAATATCGCGCTCTATTTCTTCGTGCTGGCAATCACCTTCGGCGGCATCCTCGCGCTCTACCGCATCGTGCATTCGCCCTTCGGCCAGGTTCTGAAGGCGATCCGCGAGAACGAGCCTCGGGCGATTTCGCTGGGCTACCAGGTCAACCGCTACAAGCTGATGGTGTTCACCCTGTCGGCCACCTTCGCCGGGCTCGCGGGCGCCACCAAGTCGCAGATCTTTCAGCTCGCCTCGCTCACCGACGTGCACTGGAGCATGTCGGGCGAGGTGGTGCTGATGACGCTCCTGGGCGGCATGGGGACGATCTTCGGCCCGCTGGTCGGCGCGGCGGTGATCGTGACCATGCAGAACTATCTCGCGACCTTCGGAGCCTGGGTGACGATCATCCAGGGCGTGATCTTCGTGCTGGGCGTGCTGCTGTTCCGCGAGGGAATCGTCGGCGTGATCTCCCGCCTGCTCAAGCGCCGGCTGTAGGCGCCGGGGGCTCGTGCCCTCGGCGTCAGCCCGCCGTCATCCCGTCTTTCTTGCGCCCCGGCGCGTGTCCTGCCGCACCGCGCGGTCGCCCGTCTCCCGCCGCACCTGCTTGCTGTCGGCGAGCGCCGGGACGTGGGGGACGCCGCCATGGGTGTAGCGGTCGGCGCGCTGCCAGGCGTCGAGCCGGGTGGCGCAGCTCTCGGGGTCGAGGCTGGCGATCAAATCGGTGGCGAGCGTGTGGTGGGGCGAGGCCTGGGCCAAGTGCGGGAAGAAGCTTTCGAGGCCCGCGCGGATGGTGGGCTCCGGCGCGCCGAGCGCGATCAGCGCGGTGGCGAGCTGGCGGCCCGAGAGGTCCATCATGATCCGTTCGGCGAGCGCGTAGCTCGTCTCCATGGCGTCGGCAAGTGCGGTGGCGAACCAGCTTGCTTGGTCGGGCTTGGCG
>NZ_JRJG01000089.1 GCF_000759435.1 Hoeflea sp. BAL378 | reverse complement strand
CATCGGCCTTGGCCTGGTAGACCGCCGCATCCGTGTTCGCCATGGCGACGCGCAGATCGTCGCCGGGCGCGAGTTCGCAATAGCCGAAACTCGCCGTCAGCCCGAATTTCTGGCCGGAGCTGACCATCTGCTGCAGCTCGATGGCGACCCTGAGCCGGGCCGCGGTCAGCCGGGTCATTTCGGCATTGGATTCAGGAAGCAGGATGCAGAATTCCTCGCCGCCGAGCCGGGCGCAGATGGAGCCTTCGCCCGCAACGTTGCGCAACAGCCGGGCGACCGTCTTCAGCACCGCGTCGCCCACGTCATGGCCGTAGGTGTCGTTGACCTGCTTGAAATGGTCGATGTCGCAGATGATCAGGCCCGTCGGCAGCGGCGCCGACGCCGCCCGCATCGCCGGCACCTTGGCTTCGAACGCACGGCGGTTGAGCAGACCGGTCAGGGGGTCGGTTTCGGCAAGGCGGCTGAGCTTTGTCACCAGCATCGCCGAATAGCGGGCGAACAGGGCGAGGCCGATGACAATGGCGAAGATCGCGTTCTCCGTCTGCATGGCCGACGCGAAATGGCTGCTCTTGAATGCGCTGTGGGTCGACAGGTCGAGCCCGGACAGGTTTATGCGGACGATCCGGGTCAGGGTCAGCAGGGCCTGGGCCAGGAAGACCGCGGCAACGACGTCGTCAACCCGGTGACTTCGCGCCCGCCACGCAAGGACGCCGCAGATCAGATCGACCAGCACGATGAACCCGCCGGCCGCGGAATACTTGAACCAGAACGGCGACGAATTGAGAACGGCGTAGAGCAGCACGCCTGAAGCCATCAAGACCGCCGCTCCGAAGGCCAATCGCGGGAACTTCTGCCCGAGCAGCGAGGAAACGCCCCAGACCAGCAGAAAATGCCCGATGAAAAGCGAGCCAATGGTGATGAGCTGGAAGCCTGGAAACAGGTCGCCGTCGACCAGCATGACCGCGAGGAACCCGACGAGCGACAGGAAATAGGCGCCCGCCAGCCGGAGCGCGGCAAGCTGCGAGCGGTCATGCGAATAGAGCAGCAGGAATGCAATCCCGGCAGAAACGAAAATCACAGGACCGAGCCATTGATAAGTCAAGTCGGCGATGAACAAGCGTGACGCCTTTTGCTGTGAAGATGTCCATCATCATGGCAGCAAAAGGTGGCCAATTGATTACCCGCGGCGGATCAGTTGCCGCGCTGCCGCGCCAGAAACGCCAGCCGTTCGAACAGATGCACGTCCTGCTCGTTCTTCAGAAGCGCGCCATGCAGCTTGGGTAGCGCGTTGCGGGCGTCGCCGCGCAGCGTCTCGGGCTCGACATCGTCGGAGACGAGCAGCCGGATCCAGTCGAGCGCCTCCGAGGTCGACGGCTTCTTTTTCAGCCCCGCCGTCTCGCGGATCGCATAGAACTGGGTCAGCGCCTCCCGCACCAGCGCCTGCTTGATGCCGGGATAGTGCACGTCGACGATGCGCTGCAGCGTTTCCATGTCGGGGAAGCGGATATAGTGGAAGAAGCAGCGGCGCAGGAAGGCGTCCGGCAGTTCCTTCTCGTTGTTGGAGGTGATGATGACGATCGGCCGCTGCCGCGCCCTGATGGTTTCGCCGGTCTCGTAGACGAAGAACTCCATCCGGTCGAGTTCCTGCAGCAGGTCGTTCGGAAACTCGATGTCGGCCTTGTCTATCTCGTCGATCAGCAGCACGGTCTTGGTGTCGGCGGCAAACGCGTCCCACAGCTTGCCGCGGCGGATATAGTTGGCCACGTCATTGACGCGCTCGTCGCCCAACTGGCTGTCGCGCAGCCGGCTGACCGCGTCATACTCATACAGTCCCTGCTGAGCCTTGGTCGTCGACTTGACCGACCATTCGATCAGCTCGAGTCCGAGGGCCTGTGAAATCTGGCGGGCCAGCTCGGTCTTGCCGGTGCCGGGCTCGCCCTTGACCAGAAGCGGCCGCTCGAGCCGGATCGCCGCATTGACCGCAACGGTGAGATCCTTGTCGGCGACATAGGCCGATGTGCCTTCAAACTGCATAAGCTCTCCCTGCGCCGCCATCAGGCGGCCTGATTTCTGTCTTTCTCAACACCATACTCGGGCGCGAGACGCAACCCGCCGGCCCCATCATGGCGCGACGCGGCCCGGCGATTTGCGCCAGATCAAGGCATGGGCGCCGCGGGCGGGTCAGGATGACCCCGATCACAGACCGCATCAATTGGAGACTGACATGACGCTCTACCACATCCACCTTGTCATGGCCCGCAACAAGGAGTTTCCCGAAGGCAATCTCCGGCGCGGCTACGACATCCGTGCGCCGCTGGACGCGGACGGTCATCTCGACAAGGCGGCCTGGGAAAAATCGCCGTCGGCCTGCACCGTGGTGCGGTTCTGGGACGGCGAGCGCTCGGAGCTGGGCTTCCTGGTGCATCACCCGAAGGGCGGCTGGGCCTTCGATTACGACCCCACCGACGAGGGCGACGATGAAACCGGCTTCCGCCTGTCCAACCATGTCTTCAAGACCGGCGAATACATCTCGGTGCGCGACCACGGAGAGGACGAGTTGCACACCTTCGTCATCTCCTCGGTGACAAAGGCCGAATGACCCTGCGCGGCGCGCGTGCGGCGCAAGCCGCGCGGCGCGTTGCCGGAGAGGAGGCGTCCCGTTTGGGAGACGCCTACTTCCCTTCCATTTCCTCGCGCAGCATCTCGAGCTCCAGCCATTCCGCCTCCATCGCCTCGATCTCGGCCTTGAGGGCGTCGTGGGTCTTGGCGCGGGCGGCAAAGCCGTCCGGATTCTTGGCGAACAGCGCCGGATCGGCCATTTCCGCCTCGATCTTGGCAAGCCGGGCCTGGGCTTCCTCGATCTTCACAGGCAGCGACTCCAGCGCGAACTTCTGCTTGTAGGAGAGCTTGCGCGCAGCCTCCCGGCCGGCGCCCTGCGACGGCTTCGAGCCCGACGGCGCGGAGCGGCCGGCGTCCTGTGCGGCGCGCTTTTTCTCACGCGCCTCGGCGCCGCGTTGCGCCAGCATGTCGGTATAGCCGCCGGCATAGGCAATCCAGCGCCCGTCCGGCGCGTCCGGATTGGCCGGCGCCAGGGTCGAGGTCACCGTGCGGTCGAGAAAATCGCGGTCATGGCTGACCAGGATCACCGTCCCGGCATAGGAGGCGACGACTTCCTGCAAGAGGTCGAGCGTCTCCATGTCGAGATCGTTGGTGGGCTCATCGAGGATCAGAAGGTTGGTCGGCCGCGCCAGGATCCGCGCCAGCACCAGCCTTGCCTTCTCGCCGCCCGACAGGTTGCGGATCGGCGTGCGCGCCTGTTCCGGCTGGAACAGGAAATCCTTCATGTAGCCGGTGACATGCTTGGCCTCGCCATTGACCAGGAGATTGTCGCCGCGCCCGTCGGTCAGGTAATGCGCCAGCGTCTCCTCGGGATCGAGCACTTCGCGGCGCTGGTCGAGCACGGCGATGTCGAGCTTGGAGCCGTGCCGCACAAAGCCCGTGTCCGGCTCCAGTTCGCCGATCAGCATCTTGAGCAGCGTCGTCTTGCCCGCGCCGTTGGGGCCGACGATGCCGATGCAGTCGCCGCGGTTGATCCGCATGGAGAAGTCGCGCACCACCGGCGCGCCGCCGTCATAGCTCTTGGAAATGTCTTCTGCCTCGATCACCAGCTTGCCCGAATCGCGCCCTTCGGCGACCTGGGCGGTGATCCGTCCCTGCGCGCCCTTGTGGCCGCGGTGATCGGCGCGCATGGTCTTGAGCTCGGAGAGCCGCCGCATGTTGCGCTTGCGCCGGGCGGTGACGCCGTAGCGCAGCCAGTGCTCCTCGCGCTCGATCTGCCGGCCGAGCTTGTGCTGCTCCAGCTCCTCCGCCTCCAGCACGCTGTCGCGCCAGGCCTCGAAATGCTCGAATCCGCGGTCGAGCCGGAGCGAGCGCCCGCGGTCGAGCCAGACGGTGGCGCGGCTGACGCGCTCGAGAAAGCGCCGGTCATGCGAGATCACCAGAAGCGCGCCGCGGGTGCGCAACAGCTCCTCTTCCAGCCACTCGATCGTCGGCAGGTCGAGATGGTTGGTCGGCTCGTCGAGCAGAAGGATGTCGGGCTGCGGCGCCAGAACCTTCGCCAGCGCCGCCCGCCGCGCCTCGCCGCCCGAGAGCGTCTGCGGATCCTCGGTGCCGGAAAGTCCCAGATGTTCGAGCAGATAATTGACCCGGTGCGGGTCGTCATTGGGGCCGAGGCCCGCTTCCGCATAGGCCTGGACGGTGGTGAACCCGCCGAAATCCGGCGCCTGCGGCAGATAGCGGATGGTCGCCGACGGATGCCGGAAGATCTCGCCCGATTGCGGCTCCACCTGCCCGGCGGCGATCTTGAGCAGCGTCGACTTGCCCGAGCCGTTGCGCCCGACAAGGCAGATCCGGTCGCCGGGCTCGACCTGCAGTTCGGCGCCGTCCAGCAACGGCGCGCCGCCGAAGGACAGCTTGATCGCGTCAAGTTTGAGAATGGGAGGCGCCATGCTCAGGCTCCTGAAAAATCATGAGGACGGGCGACGACCAGCGCGCGCCCTGATTTGAGGCTGAAGCTCACCCGGCCTTCAGCCACGTTCGAAATCGTCCGGGACGCGCCAAAGCCGATGTCGGCGTCATCCAGAGGGTATTTGACATTTTTGAGGCTGAGCCCTGTCAGCGCGGTGAAGCCGATCACCGAGAACAGCGACCCCGGCGGCAGGTCGAACTGCAATTCCCCTGGCAACAAGGGGGCGGCCTCCTCGGTGCCGGAGGTCAGCACCACGTCAAACCCCCGTTCGGCCAGCATGATGGCATGCAGGAGATGCATCGTCGCGTGATCGGTTCGATCGCCGCCGAAGGCGCCGACAAGAACCAGCCGCCTGGCGCCGCGCTCGATCGCCTGCTTGATGGCGAGTTCGCCGTCGGTGAAGTTCTTCTCGGCGGCGAAGGGTAGAAGCGGTGTTTCGCCATGCGCGTCCATCAGCGCCTGCGCAGTCGAATCGAAATCGCCGACCCAGAGCTCGGGCGCGATCCCCAGCGCGCTGGCATGCGCCATTCCGCCATCGGCGGCAATCGCGCGCGCGCCGCTGACCAGCGCGCGGACGCGGTCGTCGATCGTGAGCGCCCCGCCGAGCAGGATCGCAAATGTGGAAACAGATGTCATGGCTGAGCCAATAGCAGCTTTGCGCGCACTTGCCAGCGCCCGGAAGAAATTCTATGTCTTGTCTCGCTCTAACGGGGTGCCCGGTGTTTCGACCGTGCTGAGAGGCCAGATGGCCAACCCGAAGAACCTGATCCGGTTTGTACCGGCGGAGGGATTAGACGTGCTTCCCGCGCCTATTCCTGTTTTTGAACCAAAGGAGGCGCGACCATGCGCAGTTTTCGATATCTCACCCCCGCTTTGGCGATTTTCGTTCCGTTGCTGGCCGGCCCGGCCATCAGCGCGGACAAGACGCTGACAGTCTACACCTATGAGAGCTTCGTCGCCGAATGGGGACCCGGCCCCAAGATCGAGGCCGCGTTCGAAGCCGACTGCGGCTGCGACCTCAAATGGGTCGGCGTCGCCGACGGCGTGGCGCTGCTCAACCGGCTCAAGCTCGAGGGCGACCGCTCCGAGGCCGGCGTCGTGCTCGGACTGGACACCAACCTGGTTGCCGAGGCCAAGGCCACCGGCCTGTTCGAGGCGCACGGCCTCGACACGGCGGCGGTCTCGGTGCCCGGCGGCTACAGCGACGAGGTGTTCATCCCCTATGATTACGGCCATTTCGCCGTGATCTATGACAGCGAGGCCATCGCCAATCCGCCCACGAGCCTCAAGGACCTGGTCGAGGGCGACCCGGAGCAGAAGATCGTCATCCAGGATCCGCGCACCTCGACGCCGGGCCTGGGACTGCTGCTGTGGATGAAGTCGGTCTATGGCGACGACGCGGCTGCCGCCTGGGAGAAGCTGAGCCAACGCGTGCTGACCGTCACGCCCGGCTGGTCGGAAGCCTATGGCCTGTTCACCTCGGGCGAGGCGCCGATGGTGCTGTCCTACACCGTCTCGCCCGCCTATCACATGGTGGCCGAGGAGACCGAGCGCTATCAGGCGGCGGAATTCTCCGAGGGCCACTATCTGCAGATCGAAGTGGCCGGAATGCTCGCCCATGCGCCCGACAAGGATCTGGCGCGGGAGTTCTTGGCCTTCATGATGACGCCGGGCTTCCAGAACGAGATCCCCACCCAGAACTGGATGATGCCGGCGGCGCCGATCACCATGGAGCTGCCCCAGGCCTTTTCGAAGCTCGTGACGCCCGAGAAGACCTTCCTCTACTCCTCCGACGAGGTGGCTGAGAACCGCGCCGCCTGGATCGAGGAATGGCTGGGCGCCATGAGCCGTTGATCCCGGTCCCGGCGCCATGCTGACCCGTTCCGAGCACCGCGCCTCCCGGGCTGTCGGCGTGGCGGCCCTTGTCCTCATCGGCCTGGCGCTGGCGGCGCCGGTGTCGGTGCTGGTGTCCCAGGGCGCCGGGTCGGGTCTCGCCGGAACTCAAGGCGACTACTTGTTGCGGATCACGAGGTTCACGCTGCTGCAGGCCGGCCTGTCGACCCTATTGAGCGTGGCGCTGGCGGTTCCGCTCGCCCGCTCGCTTGCCCGCCGCCCCTCGTTTAAGGGGCGGCGCTGGCTCATCAACCTGTTCGCGGTTCCGCTCGCGCTGCCGCCGCTGGTGGCCGCACTCGGGCTGCTCGAGGTTTGGGGCCGCAACGGCGTGGCCAACAACGGACTGGCGCTGTTCGGCCTCGAGACGCCGTTCTCGATCTACGGCCTGAGCGGCATCCTCATCGCCCATGTCTTCTTCAACATGCCACTCGCCGCCCGCCTCATCCTGCCCGGCCTCGAGCGGCTGCCGCCGGAATACTGGAAGACCGCGGCAAATCTCGGCATGGGCGGGCTGAGCCTGTTCCGTCTGGTCGAGTGGCCCGCCATGCGGCGCTCCGCGGGCGGCGCGGCGGGGCTTGTCTTCATGCTCTGCGCTACCTCGTTCACACTGGTGCTGGTCTTGGGCGGCGGGCCGGCGGCCACCACTCTGGAGGTCGCCATCTACCAGGCGCTGCGCTTTGACTTCGATCCCGGCCGCGCCGTGCTGCTGTCCGCCATCCAGATCGGCCTGACGCTCGCCGTGATGCTGGGCCTCAGGCTGATTTCGCTGCCGACGGAGGCCGGCGACACCAAGGGCGGCGCCACCGACCGTCCCGATGTCGCCCGCGGCTGGCGCGCCCTGCCCGACGCCCTGCTGATCGCCGCGGCGGGCGCCTTTGTCGGCGCGCCGCTGGTGGCGGTGATCGTCTCCGGGCTTGCGGCGGATCTTGGCCGCCTGCTCTCGGACGCGCAGTTCTGGCGCGCCGCCGGCACCAGCCTCATGATCGGGCTCGCCGCGGCCACCGTTTCGGTGAGCCTCGCGGGCCTGATGGTGCGCGCGCGCTATTCGGTGGGCGAACCGCCGGCGTCGGTCTGGCTCAGCCTTCTGTCGGGCCTATCGGCCGCGGCCGGCTCGCTCACGCTTCTCGTGCCGCCCGTGGTGCTCGGCGCCGGATGGTTCCTGATGCTGGGCGGCGGCGCCGGCCAGTTGCTGGCGCCGCTGTCGGTCATTGTCCTGATCAATGCGCTGATGGCGCTGCCCTTCGTCATCCGGGTGATCGAGCCCGCGCATGCGAGCGCCATGGAGCGCAATGGACGGCTGGCGCTGTCGCTCGGCATCACCGGCTTCAACCGCATCCGGCAGATCGACATTCCGGCCATGCTGGCGCCGCTGGCAACCGGCTTCGTCTTCGCCGTCGCCCTGTCGCTGGGCGATCTCGGCGCGATCGCGCTGTTTGGCTCGGACCGCATCGTCACCCTGCCCTGGCTTCTCTACCAGAAGCTCGGCAGCTACCGCACCGCCGACGCGGCAGGCCTGGCCTTGCTGCTCGGGGCCGCGACCATGGTGCTGATGATCATCGCCGACCGCTTGGGCGCCCGGCTCGGACCCGCATCCTGGGCAGGGAGACACCAGCCATGACACAAGCCGCCGCCATCGAATTCGATCATGTCGCCTACGGGGTCGGAGACCTGAGCGCGGAATTCTCGTTCAGCCGCGCGCCGGGCAGTGTCACCGCGATTCTCGGGCCGTCGGGGGCGGGCAAATCGACGCTGCTCAATCTCGCGGCCGGATTTCTGGCGCCGCGCACCGGCCGCATCCTGATCAACGGCAAGCCGGTCAACGACCTGCCGCCGCCCGAACGCGGCGTCTCCATGGTGTTTCAGGACAACAACCTGTTCGCCCATCTCGACATCCGCACCAATATCGGCCTCGGCCTCGATCCGGCGCTGAGGCTCGACGCCGGCGGCTGGAGGCAGGTGGAAACCGCGCTCGACCGGGTCGGCCTTGCCGGCTTCGGTAAGCGGCAGCCGGCGTCTCTGTCGGGCGGCGAGCGGCAGCGCGTGGCGCTCGCCCGCGCCTTCGTCCGCCGCCGGCCGCTGCTGCTGCTCGACGAACCCTTTGACGGGCTCGGCCCCGGCCTCGCCGCCGACATGCTCGGGCTGATGCTCGAAATCCGCGCCGAAGTCGGCGCCACCGTGCTGATGGTCACCCATGACCCCGACGAGGCCCGCGCCGCGGCCGACCAGATCCTGCTTGTGAGCAAGGGCCAGATCGCCGCCGACGCAGCCGCCGCCGGCTTCTTCGAGCGCCACGACCTTCCGGAACTCGAGGCCTATCTCGGCCGCCGGCCGCAGCCCTGACGGCTCGCCACAATTTCGACGTGAGGCTTTGCCACTGGAGAACCGGCGCGAAGTGAGATAGACCAAGGGCCATCACCCCCGGCTTGCGGCGCTCTCAAGCCTCCGTCCAGGCATCAAACATCACACCGTAACCCGGACCATGGCAAACATCGCACCGTTCCAGCCAATCATTTCAGTCAGACGCAGACCCGGATCCCGGCTCGCAATCGGGATGCTGTGCGGCCTGCTCGTGCTGTCGGGGTGCCAGACGCTGGGCATGGATGTCTACGAAACGAGCGTGAAGCCCTCCGATGCGCCGCAGACAGCGGAAAGGGCCGGCGCCTCCGATCCGCGCACCCGCATCGGCGCCAACGAGCACCCGCGCATCATCGCGAGCTACGGCGGCGAGTTCCGCGACGCCAAGACCGAGCGGCTGGTGGCGCGAATCGTCGGCGCCCTGACGCTGGTGTCGGAAAATCCGCAGCAGGCCTATCGCATCACCGTCTTGAATTCGCCCGCCGTCAACGCCTTCGCCCTGCCCGGCGGCTTTCTCTACGTCACCCGCGGCCTGCTGGCGCTTGCCAATGACGCTTCCGAAGTCGCCGCCGTGCTCTCCCACGAGATGGCGCATGTCACCGCCAATCACGGTCTCGAGCGCCAGCGCCGCGAAAAGGAAGTCGAACTCGCCGGCCAGGTGGCGGAGGAACTGTTCTCCAATTCCATCGCCGGGCGGCAGGTGATCGCCCGCGGCAAACTCTCGCTCGCCGCCTTCTCCCGCAATCAGGAGCTTCAGGCCGACGTCATCGGCGTGAGGATGCTCGGAGAAGCGGGCTACGATCCCTATGCGGCGGCGCGGTTCCTTGATTCGATGAACGCCAACCAGCGGTTTGCCGCCGTCGAGCCGGGCGCCGACGCGAGCCTCGATTTCCTCGCGAGCCACCCCAACGCGCCGCAGCGGGTCGAACTCGCCAAGAACCATGCCCGGGCCTTCGGTCCCGAGGGCGTGGGCGACCGCGGCCGCGACTACTATCTGGACGGGATCGACGGGCTGCTGTTCGGCGACAGCCCCAACGAGGGCTATGTCCGCGGCACCCAGTTCCTGCATCCCGTGCTGGGGGTGAAATTCTCGGTGCCCGACGGATTCCGGATCGACAACAATGCCGAAGCCGTGCTCGCCACCGGCCCGCGTGATCTCGCCATCCGCTTCGACGGCGTCACCGACGACGGCCGTCAGTCGCTCGCGAAATACATCGCCAGCGGCTGGGTCACGGGACTGGATGAAAGCTCGATCCGCGAGACCCGGATCAACGGCCTGCCCGCGGCGACCGCCCGGGCCAGCGCCGACCGCTGGGATTTCGACATCACCGTCATCCGGCTCAAGGACCGGATCTACCGGTTCCTGACGGCGGCGCCGCGCGGCAGCGCCGATCTCGACCCCACCGCCTCGGTTGTTCGCGCCGGTTTTGCGAAAATGTCGCAGGCGGAAATCAGCGCGCTGCAGCCCCTGCGCATCCGCATCGTCACGGTCGCCCAGGGCGACACGCTGGGCTCCCTGGCGGGCCGGATGCGCGGCGTCGAGCGCAAGGTGGAGCTGTTCAGGCTGCTCAATGCGGTTGCCCCGGGCGAATCGCTTGTCCCGGGCCAAAGGGTGAAAATCGTCACCGACCGCTGATCGCTGACGGCAAGCCTGCTCAGAGGCTGGCGATCTCGGGGGTCTGGGTGGTCAGCACCGCGCGCAGCTTTTCCAGCGCCCGGTTCTCGATCTGCCGCACCCGCTCCTTGGAAATCCCGAGCGCCGTCCCGAGCGATTCCAGCGTCGCGCCGTCGTCGGTCAGCCGGCGCTCGCGGATGATGCGCAACTCGCGCGGATTGAGCGTGTTGAGCGCGTCGCCGAGCCAGAGGTTGCGTCGTTCCTCGTCGATGATGGTGGACACCTGCTCGTCGGGCAGGGGCTCGTCGCTCCTGAGAAAATCCATCCGGTCGGACGAGGCCCCGGATTCACCGTCCGACATCGGCGCGTTGAGAGACGAATCGGAGCCGGACAGCCGCGCATCCATCACCGCCACGTCCTTGGCGTGAACGCCGAGCGTGTTGGCGATCTGAGAATGGATCGCGCTTTCGGTCAGCGTCGGGTCGTCCTGCGCGAGCCGCGCCCTGAGCCGCCGCAGATTGAAGAACAGCGCCTTCTGGGCGGAACTGGTGCCGCCGCGGACGATCGACCAGTTGCGCAGGATGTAGTCCTGGATCGAGGCGCGGATCCACCAGGTGGCGTAGGTGGAGAAGCGGACATCCCGTTCCGGCTCGAACCGTGCGGCGGCTTCCAGCAGTCCGACATGGCCTTCCTGGATCAGGTCATTCATCGGCAGGCCGAAATTGCGGAACTTCGCCGCCATCGAAATCACCAGCCGCATATGCGCCATGGTGATCTGGTGCAGCGCGTCCTGGTCCTTGTTGTCTTTCCAGCGAACGGCCAGGTCGTGTTCCTGTTCGCGCTCGAGGTAGGGAGCGGCCATCGCCGCGCGCACCATCTGCCTGTCTGCCGAGATCGCTTTCATGACACCCTCCTGTCCTTGACGTCGTCTAGTCCGGTTCCATGCCTGTCCAAAAAGCTACGCGTTCGCGCGGTAAACAGATCATCACTCTCGATGACATCGGCGTGATCGAGCCGCCGGCGGCGACCGCACTTGGGCCTGGACTCCGCGAATCCGAACCGCCGTCTGCCCGTGGGGGAGCGGCCGGCCCGGTCGCAATGCTCCCTTCGGCGCGGGGCTTGCGGCACCGCCAGGCTCCGCCACATCGCAAGCCCACTCGCGCGGTCGCCCACGCATGCGAGACGGTCTGTTGCAGATGAAACGTCTATCGCCCGCATTTGTTCGAAATAAAGCGGGGCGCTGCGGACAAAAGCGCTGCCGCCTGCATGCGATCGACTGCGCGCTGCCCCGGCAGGCGTGCGGATGCGGCATGGCGCACGGCTCCGCTCCGTGCGAGGCACGGTCCCCTGACCGGACGAACGCGCGTCGACGCCAGGTCGCAATGGCGCCAGTCCCATGAAAAAAGCCCGGGCGCGACATGCGGCCCGGGCTTTTGCAGGTACTACTCTGGAAGTCTGGCTATCAGGCCGCTTCTTCCTGCGCGCCTTCCTCATCATTGGCCTTGCCGCGCTTCGGCCCCTTGTTGAGATTGACCTCGATCAGGCGCACGGCCTCGGTGTCGGACATCTTGTTGACCGCGCCGAGTTCGCGCGCCATCCGGTCGAGCGCGGCTTCGTAGAGCTGGCGCTCCGAATAGGACTGCTCGGGCTGGTTTTCGGCGCGATACAGGTCGCGAACCACTTCCGCGATCGAGATCAGGTCGCCGGAGTTGATCTTCGCATCATATTCCTGTGCGCGGCGCGACCACATGGTGCGCTTGACGCGGGCGCGGCCCTGGACAACTTTCAAGGCGCGCTCGACGAAATCAGTTTCCGACAGTTTGCGCATGCCGATAGTTGACGCCTTTGCGACCGGCACCTTGAGGCGCATCTTGTCCTTCTCGAAATCGATCACAAAAAGCTCGAGTTTGTGGCCTGCGACCTCCTGCTCTTCGATGGCAACGATCTGTCCAACGCCGTGGGCGGGATAGACGATCGACTCACCGGTTTTGAAACCCTGTCTTTGTGAAGGCACTTTTTTCTGCTGGGTTGTCATGCGTTTTCAAAACTCCCTGTTACGGAAACGGACACTGGGAGCCGGACATGGGTTGTCCGGACAGGTCCTGCGACGGCCAGGAGGCGCATCGCACTGACACGGCATTTCTGAAGCGAAACGAGGCAAACCGGCACGGCCCATCACCGCGCGGAGTATGGCATTCCGACAGCTGGGCGCTGCAAGGAAAAGACCACCGCTGTAAGGGACGTTTGCTTCCGATTTTGCTTCTTGTTTCGCCCTGACGGCGCCTTAAAGATGTCAGTGATATGATGTGTATCACAAAAAATGGTGTAAATCAATGATTTGCGCGCGCAGCGCCAAAGCTCGCCGCAAAATGCGTCGAGCTTTGGCCGGCCATGCGGCGGCGCACCCGCGAAATTATTGCAACGCGAAGATTATCACGTCCCGGGAAAAGCTTAATCGCCTTCGCCGGGCTCGGGCGAGAAGTACTTCTCGAACTTGCCTTCCTGGCCATCAAAGTCTTTCGCATCGGCCGGAGCCTCGCGTTTGATGGTGATATTGGGCCATTTGTCGGCATATTCTGTGTTGATCTCGAGCCACTTTTCCATCCCCGGTTCTGTATCGGGGCTGATTGCGTCGGCGGGGCATTCGGGCTCGCAGACGCCGCAGTCGATGCACTCGTCGGGATGGATGACCAGCATGTTCTCGCCCTCGTAGAAGCAATCCACCGGGCAGACCTCAACGCAATCCATGTATTTGCAGCGGATGCAATTGTCAGTCACCACATAGGTCATACGTCTCTCCTGAGGCTCCATGCATCCCGGCTCACAGGGTCGTGTCGAGCCGCGCCAGCATCATTTCAGTGCGCCGCAGCGCGCGGTGAGTCGATTTCGCCTGCGCTGCAGCCAACAACGGCGCTGAGGTACCGGCTTTGGCCGTCCTTTGCAAGACTTCAGATTTCGACAAAGCGCCGCATCTCTTTGGCGCTGGATCAAGCATCCGGCAGCAGCAGGGAAAGGCGGATGGGTTTCTCCCGATCGGCCCCAGTCAAGGGATGATCATGCATCCGTTTCGGAATTTCGAAACCGGTCGATTTTTCGCCTGTCGCGCTTGGTCGGACGCCCCGCGCCCGGATCGCGCTGCGGCGGCACGGGCTTTGCCGCGTCGGCGGCGGCGGGCTTCGGGGTGATGTCCTCGTAAAGCAGTTGGGCTTCCGGCGCCGGCCCCCTGCGCACCCCGCAGCCCAGGACCCGGAGCACGACGATGCGCCGCTCCAGCGAGATCGTCAGCGCGTCGCCCGGCTTGATGAGGAAACTCGCCTGGTCGATCTTCTCGCGGTTGACCCGGACATTGCCCGCCGCGGCAAGCTTGCCTCCGAGCGTCCGGGACTTGGCGATGCGCGCGAAGAACAGCCACTTGTCGATGCGCTGTCGGTCCGGCTGCTCCACCAAATCCCTTGCCTATTTCTTGAGTTTGTCGCGCAGGGCCGCCAGCGCCGC
>NZ_JRJG01000088.1 GCF_000759435.1 Hoeflea sp. BAL378 | reverse complement strand
CCACCCCCCGCGGCCGCGCCGGAATCTTCCCGCGCGGCCCGGCATCCCGTTTCCATCATTTCAGAATTCCCACCAATGGAGGCCTCCCATGGCACCTCGCGTACTCGTCTCCGACGAACTGTCGGAAACCGCCGTCCAGATCTTTCGCGATCGCGGCGTCGACGTCGACTTCCAGCCCAAGCTCGGCAAGGACAAGGAAAAACTGCTCGAGATCATCGGCAATTATGACGGTCTCGCCATCCGCTCGGCCACCAAGGCCACCGAGAAGCTGATCGCGGCGGCGACCAATCTCAAGGTCATCGGCCGCGCCGGCATTGGCGTCGACAATGTCGACATTCCCGCGGCCTCGCGCCGCGGCATCATCGTCATGAACACGCCCTTCGGCAATTCCATCACCACCGCCGAGCATGCCATCGCGCTGATGTTCGCCGTCGCCCGCCAGTTGCCCGCCGCCGACGCCTCCACCCAGGCCGGCAAGTGGGAGAAATCCAAGTTCATGGGCGTCGAGATCACCGGCAAGACGCTGGGCGTCATCGGCGCCGGCAATATCGGCTCCATCGTCTGCGCCCGCGCCATCGGCCTGAAGATGCACGTCATCGCCTATGATCCGTTCCTCTCCAAGGAGCGCGCCGAGGAAATGGGCGTGACCAAGGTCGAGCTCGACGAGCTCCTGGCCCGCGCCGATTTCATCACGCTGCACGTGCCGATGACCGACAAGACCCGCGGCATCCTCGGCCGCGACGCGCTGGCGAAGACCAAGCCCGGCGTCCGGATCATCAACTGCGCCCGCGGCGGCCTGGTCGACGAGGCGGCCCTCGCCGAGGCGATCAAGTCGGGCCATGTCGCCGGCGCGGGCTTTGATGTGTTCGAGACCGAGCCCGCCACCGAAAGCCCGCTGTTCGGCCTGCCCAACGTCGTCTGCACGCCGCATCTGGGCGCCTCCACCACGGAGGCGCAGGAGAACGTGGCGCTGCAGGTGGCCGAGCAGATGTCGGATTACCTGATCCGCGGCGCGGTCTCCAACGCCATCAACATGCCCTCGATCACCGCGGAAGAAGCGCCGATCCTGAAACCCTTCATCCGGCTCGCCGACGTGCTCGGCTCGTTCGCCGGGCAGGCCACCGAGAGCGCGATCAAGGAGATCGAGATCCTCTATGACGGCGTGACCGCGACCATGAACACCAAGGCGCTCACCTCGGCGCTGCTCGCGGGCCTGATCCGCAACCAGGTGGCCGACGTCAACATGGTCTCGGCGCCGATCATGATCAAGGAAAAGGGCATCATCCTCAGCGAGGTCAAGCGCGACAAGACCGGCGTCTATGACGGCTACATCAAGCTCACGGTGACCACCGAACGCCAGACCCGCTCGGTCGCGGGCACCGTGTTCTCCGACGGCAAGCCGCGCTTCATCCAGATCAAGGGCATCAACATGGACGCCGAGGTCGGCGCCCACATGATCTACATCACCAACACCGACGTCCCCGGCATGATCGGCTTCATGGGCTCGACGCTGGGCGACGCCGGCGTCAACATCGCCAACTTCCAGTTGGGCCGCGAAAAACAGAGCGGCGACGCCATCGCGCTGCTCTATGTCGACGAACTGGTCGGCCCCGAAGTGCTCGCCAAGCTGACCGCGCATCCGGCGATCAAGCAGGCGAAGCCGCTGGTGTTTAACGTGGATTGAGGGTGGGATGAAGGGGGCGCCTCCCGGGAGCGGGGGGCGCGGTCAGACTTGTTTTATGGACGAGATCCATGGCCCAAAGTGGACACTGTAGAGTGAGATAAACGGCCCCGTTTCCGGATAAATTTGTCTGCCGTAACGGGTGTATGGTATTTAATTCTCAAATTGTGTTTCTCGCTCAATTTGATCTGCAAGGCTTTGGTGCATGCGCTTCGCCCAATTTGCCAGGTCGCGGGAGGGATGCTTGAACCAGCTTTCAAGCGGGGGAAGATAGACTTCCAGTAGCGGTACAATAGAACCGGACCAAGAGGATGGGCGCAAACGGCGACCAAGGGCCTTCCGAAATGCCTCATTGTTACCATAACGCGTAGCGATGGCCTCAAGAGCAGGGTGCCATTGCCGAGCACCATCCTCAGAGTTGCTAAGAGTGGGGAAGAAGTCGATAAGCAGAGGGGGGCGATCCGCAGCCCCGTCGGCCCATTCAAGGACATCGTCCTGCGGAATCCCAAACAAAGGACCTGATCCAGTATTCTTGGATTTATCGAAGCGATTGCGATCGGGCCCGATCATTTGCTGTAGACGTCCACGTTCGATCGGCGTGGCTATCTCAAAAAAGCGAGCTATTTGGCCCCAGATAGTTATTGGCTTGACTGCGACGAGCACCTCGACGACATGGCGCATAGCGGGTGCAAGCGTGCTGAAAAGGTTGTAGTCACTGCTCTGCGCCAGTCTCACGAGTTGCTGCGCAAGGCCCTCGGCGAACTCTTCACTAACGCCAATAGAGGAGCGTACCCGGTTAAGTAGGCTCTCGAAGATGTGCGAGTCGCGTTGGCGATCGCGTGCGCGGTCGGTGAGCTCCGGCGCAACCAACAAAGCGGTTATTTCTTGGGCATGAGAAGCTGGAGCCGGCTCACCGTAACGATACATCAGAGCTACTTCCAGTGCGGCCCAAATGCCGTCGCTTCCATGCTTGGCTAGGGCGCGTAAAAGACCTGCCACATCCTCAGGTGGCAGGTCATCCAGCCCGCGACCGTATGAGATATAGACATAGTCCGCGGGCGCAATGCGCCCAGAGTTCAAGTCGGAGATCGCAACCTTAAGCCGGGCAACATCCTTCTTCGCGAGCGCCGAATGCAAGTCGATGAGCGATTGCTTGCTGCCAACGAGTTGCTCTGATGCTTTGGACAGGCACTTGTCGGCCAACGCTGAATCTACAATATCAATCCCATGGAGCAGGCCGCGCAACATTTGCATGCTTCCGTCGCATGTCCCCACGATTTCCAACGCTGCTTGGAACGCTTCCGCCCGGTTAGCAGCATTCCTACCGAGTTCATCAGCGAAGGGGTATACCGTCTTTAGGTCCATCGTGGTCATGCGCCGAACCGCAGCCAGAGTCAGATCTGGGTCAGTGGAGATTTCGCGCGCCAATTGTCGCGCCACACGTTCCGAATACTCGAAGTCTCCGTCATCGTCGGAATACAGTAAGTCTGGATCGCGAATATCGGACTGCCAAAATTTTGTGAACAAAATTGCGCGATCGATTGGTTCGGAGGGCAGGAGACGGTCGTATAGGTTCCGCACAAAGAGAGTACGTTCGCTACTGAGATCGGCGCGGTCGAAGTACAGCCAGTCACCGACGCTTTCGACGGCATCCGGCCAGCCTCGCTTTTCGTTCGCGATCGTAGTCAGGATATCGGCGTACTCTTTGTAGATACCCGTGCTAAGCATGAGCCTCGCCGCCTTCGCGAGGATGTCTTCACTCCTCTCTGCAAAGACCGGATGTGACTGACGGATCGAGACAAGCCGTTGTAAGCCGTTCCGATAAAAGTCGTCTATTTCATCGTAGGTTTTGGGCGCCCAGTCGTTCAGGGCCGGGGAGGAACCTATCGCTCCGTAGTCGCCAAACCGGATGGCGTCACGGCTGAGAACGCTGGCCAACGCCTCAACACAGAGGCTGACAACTGCGGGATTATTACTCGCGAGACCTTCATCAAGAACCGCGTATCGCTCCTCAGGCGGAACCGCCGTGCCACTCAGTTCGAGTTGGAACAACTGCTTGAAGAGTGCAGTAGCATTGTTAGACCAATGTTCGGTTTCGTTAGCTCCCAAACGCATAAGCAACCGGGCTGCTATGCCAAACGAGCGAGGTCGGAACGCCAGCTTGGCCGCAGCTTCTACGAGACTGCGTCTAGCGTCCGTGGCTCCCGCCAACACCGCGACGTCGTGCGTAAGCATAAGGTGCTCAAGATGTTGGGCTACGCGATCCGGTAAGATATGTACCAGTGCATCAAGCATGGCCGCTCCCCGAGGTGTGAGGATCGCATCGACTTTGCCCAGAAGATCATCGTCGTTTAGTAAAATATTACCGACCTCGATGATCACCGGTGATCTGTCTAGATAACGACATCGACCCAGCAGGGCCAACGCAAGCTCATCGCTGGCCGCAGCTAAGAAGCGGACGAGCAAGCCGGGGCGCATTAGAGCAACCCGGCGCATAGCCAGTCTGACGGCGATAGGAAGAGGTTGGGCGTTAATACGATCGCCATTTCGCCCGACTATGTCATATTGCTGCGCTTTTATTAGGTGCTCGAACATCGCGTCACCCGGCATACGGCCAAGTTCCATCGCAACAACATCTAGTTCCACTGGGTTAGATGATTCAATCGATAGTGAATCAAAGAGGCTGAGGCACTCGAGAGCTCTAACTTCCTCAGCCTCTACAATTTTCGCTCCCTCTAGAATGCGATTGATCACGTCATCGGGCGTTTCAAAGAGAGACGTTCCAAAACCGACACTTTTTGCCGCTAGGACGCCGAAACGCGGGAATCCCCCGCAGAGGTCGCGCAGGCGCTCAACTGCGGCTTTATCGAGTTTCGGGTTTACCTTAAGGAGGATGCTGCCGATGAGGTTGGCGCCACAAGGTGAAAGAGCTACATGAAGGTTTCTGTCGCCGCTTTCAAGCGGTCGGTCGTCGGTATCAATCGCTATTATGCTGAGTAGGCTCCCATCACGTGTAGCTTGCTTGCCTAGCTCGATTGCGACATCGCGGGGACATTCGTCTACCACCAGCAAGGCCCGCTTGCCCTCGTCCACCAGTTTGGTCGCTACTGACAACAATGTCGTGAGAACCACCTTGTACTCTGCAAAAATTGTACTTTGTTGGACCATTTCCGCAAGTTGGGACGAAGACCCCTTAAGCGATTCATAGACAAACCGGCTCTTGCCAAGGCCGGAAGTTCCCACCACGCGCACCAACTGGCCAGGTTCGGCAATGTGCGCGAGGATGCGCTCCCACGCAACTTTCGCGTCAACCTTGTTGTCGCCTGCACGACCGCGCTCCTCGACTGTTCCGATGATATAGCGACTATCGACGTCATCTGCATATCCGCTGCTGAAGTCGGATCGAGTGCCCCATGCTTCGACCGTCTGGAAACCTGCCAGCGACTGGCCGTGAGTCTTCTCAGATAGCCAGATGGCTACCGCCGGATGTTGGGCGGTCCAGACTGCGATCTGGTTGGCGTCATAGAGTTTGATCGCACTCAATTTGGTAGGATCACCGCCAGCCGTGCTTATCGCTTTCTTGATACCGGCGACATACTTGTCTGCCTTTTCCCCGGTGAGCGCTTCGGTCGTAAAGCCAATATAGCAGCCCCCTTGAGCAATGATAGAATCCATCGCTGGCGTTAGTATTCTTGCTTGACCTTTTCGATGGGTCGACTTGACCCAGCACTCCTTTTGCCAACCTGTCAGCCCAATTTTGCTGGCTTTGCACTGAAAGAAGATTTTGCGTCCCGGAAGAAAGTCAGTCGACTCTTTGCCGCCCTCCCACGTGATCCGCCCATCCTCTCCCCCGTCAGGTACAGTGATTTGTAGGGGGACCAAGACACCGGACAGCGGAAGACCTGCAGCCTGGGCCTCGGCGTGCAGTAAGCGCCTCAGCAGCAGCACAAGATCCTCGGCGCAAAGGCTTTCTATTTGATTTGGGTCTACGTCAAACATGATCTTATTAACAGAGAATCGGAGGCTTGTTATACATGATCCAAACGCAAATACAGACAACGGCATCACACGTGCTGTTAACATAAACCGAGGAATAGGTAGCCCTCGCGCACCTCTTCCATCTCTGCGATGCCTGTGAGCGC
>NZ_JRJG01000087.1 GCF_000759435.1 Hoeflea sp. BAL378 | reverse complement strand
GGGCGGGCCGCGCGCATGAGTTCACCCGCTGACGACGAGGCGCCGCCCGCAAGCCGGCGCCGGCTAGCGATCGCGTTCCTGCCGCTGGTGCTGTTCATCGCGCTGTCGGGCGTGTTTCTCTACCAGCTCGGCTCGGGCAAGAACGCCAGCGAAATTCCCTCGGTGCTGATCGGCGCCAAGGCGCCGTCGCTCGATCTGGCCCCGCTCGAGGGGCTCATGGCGGACGGCGCCCAGGTGCCGGCGCTCACAGACGCAGCCATCGAAGGCAAGCTGGCGCTCATCAATGTCTGGGCCTCGTGGTGCGTGCCCTGCCGGCAGGAGCATCCGATCCTGCTCGAGCTCGCCCGCGATCCCCGGATCATGCTGGTCGGCATCAACTACAAGGACAAGACCGACAACGCGCTCGCATTCCTGGACGAGCTCGGCAATCCCTTCGCCGCCGTCGGCGTCGATCCTGTCGGCAAGGCGGCCATCGACTGGGGCGTCTACGGCGTGCCCGAAACCTATCTGGTGGCGCCCGACGGGGAGATCCTGTTCAAGCAGATCGGCCCGTTCTCGGTCGACGCGCTGCGCGACAAGCTGCTGCCGGCGATCGAGAAGGCGATGGCGCCGGCGAGCTGACGCCGGACACGGTTTTTGTCGGCCCGGCCCTCGACAGATCTCGCCCTCGGGCCGTCGCGGCCCTATAGTCCGGGCCATGAGCACACAAAAACAGTTCGACCGCCTGGTTCCCGAAGGCGACACCTTTGAGCGCGACGTCTGCCGCACCTGCGGCTTCGTCAACTACCAGAACCCGCGCATCGTCGTGGGCTCCGTCGTCCGCCACCAGGGCAAGGTGCTGATGTGCCGCCGCGCCATCGAGCCCCGCCGCGGCTTCTGGACCGTGCCCGCAGGCTATCTCGAACTCAACGAAACCCCCGAGGACGGCGCACGGCGCGAAGCGCGCGAGGAAGCGCTGGCGCATCTGAAGCTCGGCGAGCTGCTGGCCGTCTATTCGGTGCCGCATCTGAGCCAGGTGCAGCTCATCTGGCGCGCCGAACTCATGGACCCGGGCGCGGGCGCGGCGCTCTTCGGCGTGGGCGAGGAAAGCCTCGAAGTGGCGCTGTTCGACTGGGACAATCTCCCCACCGACGAGATCGCCTTCCCAACGGTGCACTGGATGCTCAAGCACGAGCGAGAGGTCATGGCGAAGGGGTATCGGGGTCCGTTCAAGAACCCGGAGTGAGGGCGAGGCGGGGCACCGGCGGGCGGGATGCGATGGCCTACGAAGCCAGAGTTGGTGTCCGGGATGAGCGGCTGGAATGGGGCCGGGAGCGGACGGGCGGCTTACTTACTCTGATCGCCAGTATTTGACATTCATCGGCCTGGCAGTGGTGTCGTTTCCGACTCCCGAGCAGGCACTTGTCGGAAACGTGGCAGAGGTCTACTGCGAGCCCTAAAGGGCATCGTGCCCCTTCGCACAGCAGCATTGACCCATGAGGCCGGGATAACATGCGATCAGGTCGCTTGATCGTGATCTTCCGAGAACTGACGTGCAGCAAGCAACACTGGCATCAGTGCTTCACCACGGTCAGTTAGGCAGTATTCCACCCGAGGGATTTTTTCTCCAAAATCTGTCCTTTTGATCAGCCCGTCGATCTCAAGTTCACGCAAATGCTGGGTCAGCATCTTTTGCGAAACTTCGGGGATGTCGCGCAAGAACTGAGAGCTGCGCTGTATCCCGTCGGCATAGAGGCGGAAGAGGATCGGCAGCTTCCATCTCCCGTTGATCATCTTCAGGCAGCGGGTCACATGGGCGACCGCACCGTCCGGCCCGAGGCAGGCGCGACGGTCAAGCTTGGGCATAGGTACCTTTTTGTGCGCTCTTGTGGGGTCCATCTTGTCGCTCCTACATCAGGGGCTCAACATAGAAGGAGCCCGAACATGGATTTACACCTTGACGGTAAGATTGCGTTAGTGACCGGCAGTAGCAAGGGCATTGGCGCAGGTATCGCACGCGCGCTGGCACGCGAAGGTGCGGTGGTGATGGTTCACGGGCGCGACCGGCAAGTGGCCGCTTCGGTGGTAAGTCAGATCGTACAGGACGGTGGGACCGCTTATGTTGTCACAGGGGATATTACAGACGAAGCGGAGGTCGATTCGCTGTTGGCCGAGGTGCGCGGGATTGGAAACATCGACATCCTCGTCAACAACGCGGGCGGCTCGGGCGGCAACTCGGACTGGAGCTCAACAGAAGCTGGCGCATGGGCGTCGACTTATGATGCCAATGTATTGGCGGCCATGCGTATGGCGAAGGCGGTCCTGCCGCAGATGCGCCATGCCGGGTGGGGGCGGATCATCAACATTTCCAGCCTCGCCGCGCTGATGCCCCCCGCAGGAAACCCCGACTATTCGGCCGCCAAGGCCGCGATGCTGGCGATGTCGGCTTCCATGGCCAAGGCGGTTGCGGCCGAGGGGGTGACGGTGAACGCAGTTTCGCCCGGCACGATCCGCAGCGAGAAACTCGAACGCAAGTTCCGCGAGGTCGCGCAGCAGAGGGGAGTTGCGTCGGAAGCGCCGTGGGAAGAGGTGGAAGCAGAGGTCCTTCCACTCTTCGCTGAAGTCCCCATCGGACGGGTTGGTACGCTGGAGGAGATCGCGGATGCCGTAGTCTTTCTAGCCAGCCCGCGGTCCTCCTACATCACCGGCTCGAACCTTCGCCTGGATGGAGGAATGCTTCCAACAATTTGACTCGCTCCTGTAGGCAACCAAGACAGTCAATGAGAGGACACAAGAATGAGCATTTTCGATCATATCAGCCTCAAGACAACCAATATTGAAGAAACACAGCGGTTTTACGAAGCTGCACTTGCGGCCCTGGGCATAAATAGAAAATTCTATATCGAACGCGCCAAAGGAGGCATCGCCGGTTTTGGACGCGAGCGCGTCGAGTTTTTCATTGGTGCGGTTGAGGGATCAAAGCCAACCCCAGTTCATCTTGCATTTCGCGCCGATGATCGCAGACAGGTGGAGGCATTTCACGCCGCCGCCCTGACCGCTGGCGGAACGGATAATGGTGCACCGGGCATACGCCCGAAGTATCATGACACTTACTATGCGGCCTTCGTCATCGACCCGGCCGGAAACAACATCGAAGCGGTATTTCAGGGCGCAGCATAAGTGTGCGAGCCGTCGCTAGCCGGAAGCACTTCTGGCGAGCGATGGTCCGCATTGCCGCTGTTTGCTTATTCGGTGCTGAACGTCCGTCCACCGTCCTATATGTGCATTTGCTCGCCTCGAAATGAAAGGCAGCTTTCGGTAGCAGGCAGAGAGGCTTCAAACGACCGAAATGGGGGCGCAAAGCTGTCATCCACAAGCAGCTCCCTCACCCCCGAACCGCCTTCACCGCCACCTCCGCCATCTTGAGGATTGCCTCGCGCGAATCGGCCACCGCGATGAAGCGGGCGTTGTGGCAGAATTTGGCGCCCTTGACGCCGGTGGCGGCTTCCAGGGCGGCATCGGTCAGGCCCGCCCAGTCGGCGGGCAGGTCGGCGCGCTGGTCGAAGGTGTCGTCCGACAGCTTGATGCCGTTGAGCGTCCAGTCGTCGCCGCGGGGCATCACCACGAACAGCAGGTGGTCGGCCCCGGCCTTTTCCAGCGCCGCGCGGTAGGGCATGCCCATCGGCAGTTCGAGGATCGGCGACGTCCCGGCGCGGGCGATCGCGTCGAGCGCCATGCCTTCGGCGCGGCCCTTGGCGGCGAGGTTGGCGATGAAGGCCTCGACGAAGCTGCGGGCGATCGGCAGCGCCCTGAGGAAGGCGTCGTCGTCGGCGGTGGGGGAGGGGTCGTCGAAGACCGGTTTCAGGCTCTCGACCAGCGCGGGCAGGGTCAGCACCGACAGCGGCCCGGCCACCCCGGGGTCTATCGCGCCATTGTCCAGGAGATCGATGGGCAGCACGAAGCGCGTGTCGAAGGCCGAGTGAATCTCCTCGAGGCCCGCCGCGGGCACGCCGAGGGCCTCGAGATAGGCCCGTCCGTAATGGGCCCAGATCAGGCCGAAGGAACTCAGCGGCTGGCCGTCGTCGCGCAGCGGGCTCGGGCGCTGATGGTGGTCGAAGATCTGGCGCGCCGCGTCATAGTCTCCGCCGACATCGAAGATGATCCTGTCGGCCGCCGGCGCGAGCCAGCGCGGGTCGCGGCTGCGCTTGAGTTCGGCTCGCGGAAAAAGGCCGGTCAGCACGACGGAAGACAGCAGTTCGTCGGCATGGAAGCCGCCGGAATGGGTGACGAGATGAGCGATGGTCATGGCGGTGTCCCGGAAGGTGTCACATCCAATCCGAACCAACGCTGCTCCGATTGGGCTTTGCGGGACGTCCTTCCAGCTAATCCCGGCGAGATCAACCGATTTATTGCGATCGCCGTCGTCTCCCACGCGGCGTGCTCAGGGCCTGCCGCCGGTTTCCGGCCGCGGCGGTGGTCCTTGGTGCGCCCAAAAACACTTAGCAACCTTGCAAACTATCCCTTGACGCCGCCGTCCTCTCGCGATAGTTAGACACATGGCTAAGCATGACACCGACCTCTCCGACCTGTTCCACGCGCTGGCGGACCCGACGCGGCGGTCGATCCTGACGCGGCTGGCCGAGGGGCCCGCGCCGGTGAGCGAGCTTGCCGGCCCCACCGGGCTCCGGCTGCCCACCGTGATGCGGCACCTGTCGGTGCTGGAAGACGCCGGGCTGATCGCCACGGCGAAGGACGGGCGGGTGCGCACCTGTGCCATCGTGCCCGAGGCGCTCACCCCGGTGCAGGCCTGGCTCGCCGAGCAGCGCAGCATCTGGGAGGCCCGGCTCGACCGGCTGGATGAGTATGTGATGACTTTGATGAAGGAGCGAGACACATGACACTGGAACTGGATCCTCAGACGGATTTGAGTTTTACCCGCACGCTGGCGGTGCCGCGGAGCCTGGTCTGGGAATGCTGGACGCAGCCCGAGCACATCCCGCATTTCTTCATACCCGTGCCGCACAAGGTGACCGCGGTCGACATCGACCTCAGGGTCGGCGGCCGCTTCAACACCGTCTTCGACGTCGAAGGCACTGTCATGGACAATCGCGGCGTCTATCTCGAGGTGGTACCCGAGGAGAAGCTGGTGTTTACCGATGCCTATACCGAAGGCTGGAAGCCCGCGCCCGAACCGTTCATGACCGCGATCCTCATCCTCGCCGACACGGCGGACGGCGGCACGCGCTACACGGCGATCGCCCGCCACCGCAATCCCGAAAGCCGCGCCACGCACGAGGAAATGGGCTTCTTCGACGGCTGGGGCACGGTGGTCACCCAGCTCGAGGCCTATGCAAAGGGATTGGGCCGATGAGCGACGGTTTCGCAACGCTTTCGTTCGAGCGCCGGGTGAAGGCGCCCGTGGCCACCCTGTGGCAGGCCTGGACCGCGCCGACGGCACGCGCCGTCTGGGCGTCGCCGGCGCCCTCGGTCACGGTCGAGTTCCTCGAGGCCGACACGCGGGTCGGCGGCCGCGAGGTCTCTCTGTGCAAGGTGTCGGGCGAGCCCGACATGCGCTGCGAGGCCGGATGGCTGGCGCTCGAGCCCGGCCGCCGCAGCGTCAATTACGAGGTGATCTCGCAGGAAGGCGTCACCCACTCGGCGTCGCTGGTGACGGCGGAGATCTCCGGCACGGAGGCGGAGAGCCGCATCGCGGTCACCGTGCAGCTCTCCTCGCTGGCCAAAAACATGGAGGACGGCTACCGCCAGGGCTTCGACGCCGGGCTCGCCAATCTCGCCGGCGTCGCCGAGCGCACCATGGTCATCAGCCGCACGATCGCGGCGCCGCGCGATCTCGTCTGGGGCGCCTGGCTCAATCCCGAGAGCCTGCCCCGTTGGTGGGGCCCGGACGGGTTCTCCTGCCGCACCCAGCGCATCGATCTGCGCACCGGCGGCGAATGGGTGTTCGACATGATCGGCCCCGACGGCACGGTCTACCCGAACCATCATCTCTACCGGGAGGTCCGCAACGGCGACAGGATCGGCTACACGCTGCTCTGGGGCGAGAACGGGCCGAAACATGCCGATGCCTGGGTGCTGTTCGAGGACGAGGACGGCGCCACCAGGGTGACGCTCGGCATGGTGATGAACACGCAGGCCGAGTTCGAGACCGCCAAGGGCTTCGGCGCGGTGGAACTGGGGCTGCAGACGCTGGGCAAGCTCGCCCGCATCGTCGGCGCGCCGTAGCGGCGCGGCCCGCGGCGTCCGCCGGGCCGGCGCCGGGCGCGCGGGAGGATCAGACCTTGCCGCTCGCCGACAGCAGCACCGCGACCGGCCTCGTCGCCCTGATTTCGGCCAGCACGAGCACCAGGCTGGCGGTCATCGGCACCGCCAGCAGCGCGCCTGGCAGGCCCCAGAGCGCGCTCCAGAAGGCTAGCGCCAGCAGCACGACGAGGGGGCTCAGGTTGAAGGCGCGGCCCATCATCCTGGGCTCCAGGATCGCGCCGACGAAGATCTGCGCCGCCGACAGCGACACCAGCACGACCCCCGCCATCCACAGCGTGCCGAACTGCGCGAGGCTGAGCAGGACCGGGAACAGCACCCCGACAATCGACCCGATATAGGGAATGTAGTTCAGGAACGCGATCAGCACCGCCCAGAACAGCGCGTATTCGATCCCCAGCAGCAGCATGATGGCGAAGGACGCAGTCCCGAGGATCAGGTTCACCACGGTCTTGACGAACAGATACTGGCCGATCCGCTCGTTGATCCGCGACAGCAGCGACAGGGCGCGGTCGCCCGCCTCCTTGCCGCCCAGCGCGATCACCATCTTGCGCGACATCATGCCCCGCTCGGCCATGAAGAAGCTGGCATAGAGCACCACCAGGAACAGCGTGGCGCCGAAGCCGCGCAGCGACAGCAGCACCGGGGCGATCCAGGAGCGGAAATCGACCTGGCCCAGGGTGGCGCGCCGCACATTCTCCCAGGTCGGCTCGTCCTGGATGCCGACCAGGCTGGCGCCGCGGGTCACGAGAAGCTGAAGATTGGCCTCGTAGCGCGGCAGCGCGCCGGCCACCTGGGCGATGTTGTTGATCACCAGCACGAACAGCAGCGCCACCGCGAAGACAAAGGCGATCAGGATCAGGATCCGTCTGGCCCAGTCCGGAAGCCGGCCCAGCAGCGGCACGTCCCGCATGCTCTCGGCAGCGGTGGAGAGCACATAGACGGAGATGGCGGCGGCGATGACGGGAATCAGCACCGGCTTGCCGATCCAGATCAGCCAGCCGATCATCAGCGTCAGCGCTGTTCCGTAGGTCGCGTTGCGCATGTCCGTTCCGTCTCCCCGACCTTGCCCGGACCGCCGCC
>NZ_JRJG01000086.1 GCF_000759435.1 Hoeflea sp. BAL378 | reverse complement strand
GAGCTGCGCACCAGCGCCCAGTCCCGGGCGCTCCGGCGGCTGTTCTTCGCCAGCCGCTCGGTCACCCGCCCCGACCGGCTCAAGGCCATCGAGCCCGCCGCAATCAACCATGTCGCCATCGTCGGCGGCGGCCTGATGGGCGCCGGCATCGCCGCCGCCAGCCTCGCCAGCGGCCACCGCGTCACCCTGCTCGAGCGCGACACAGAGAGCGCCGAAGCCGGACGCGGCCGCGTCGAGGCGATCATCGCCAAGGACCTGGCCTCGGGCCGGATCGGCGAGGACACGGCCGAGGCCCGGCGCGCCAGGCTTTCGGCCGGCGCCAATTACGCCGCGGCGTTTGACGCCGACATCGCCATCGAGGCGGTGTTCGAGGATCCCGAGGTCAAGCGCGCCGTGTTCAGCGAGCTTTCGGCGGTGATGTCGCAGGACGCGCTGATCGCCACCAACACCTCCTATCTCGATCCCAACAAGATCAGCGAAGGCATGCCCGGCTCGGGCCGTTTCCTGGGCCTGCATTTCTTCTCGCCCGCCAACATCATGAAGCTGGTCGAGGTGGTGGGCACCCAGGCCACCAGCGACCGGACCATGGCCACCGCCTTCGCCTTCGCCCGCGACCTGGGCAAGATCCCGGTGGAGACCGGCGTCTGCGACGGCTTCATCGGCAACCGCATCCTCTCGGCCTATCGCCGCCAGGCCGACTACATGGTCGCCGACGGCGCCTCGCCCTACGCGGTCGACGCCGCCATGCGCGGCCTCGGCATGCCGATGGGTCCCTATGAACTCCAGGACCTCACCGGCCTGCAGATAAGCTGGGCCAACCGCAAGCGCCAGGTTGCGGCGGGCGCCTGGCCGGGCCGCTATGTCGACATTGCCGACAAGCTCTGCGAAATGGGCCACCAGGGCCGCGGCAGCCCGGCCAGGAAGGGCTGGTACGACCACACGAGCGGCAAGCCCGCGCGCGATCCGGACGTCGAGGCCATGGTCGCCATCTGGCGCGAGCAGCACGGCGCCACGCCCCACGCCTTCTCGGCCGACGACATCGTCCTCCGCATCATGGCGGCGATCGTCAACGAGGCCAATCTCATTCTTGAGGAAGGCATCGCCGCCAGCGACACCGCCATCGATATCGTCTGGACCGAGGGCTACGGCTTCCCCAAGCATCTGGGTGGCCCGATGTTCTGGGCGGAGGAAACCGGCATGGAGCGCCTCCGCGAGGCTTTCGAGGCGATCGACGCGCAGAGCCCCGGATCCTGGAAAGCTGCCGGCGTCTTCAAGGGCTGATCCGCCCGCGCCGCAGTCCGTTCGCATGCATGACGGCGGCGCGCCCGCCACGAGGGAGAGACTTATGGGTTTGATCAATGTGCACAGCTTTCTCGCCGGCCAGTGGCGCCCGGCCGATGACGGCGCCCGCGGAATCGCCAGCGCCGTGACCGGCGAGCCGCTCGCCGTCGCCGGCCAGGCAGCGCTCGACACTGAGGCTATGCTTGATTACGCCCGGAGCAAAGGCGGGCCGGCGCTGCGCGCCATGAGTTTCCACGACCGCGCCCGCATGCTCAAAGCGCTGGCGCTGGAACTCGCGAAGTTCAAGGACGAGCTCTACGCGCTGTCGCACACCACCGGCGCCACGAAGCCCGACGCCATGATCGATGTCGACGGCGGCATCTCCACCATGCTGGTCTATGCCTCCAAGGGCCGCCGCGAGATGCCCGACGGACACATCTATGTCGAGGGCGAGCTGGAGATGCTCTCGCGCTCGGGCACATTCGTCGGCCAGCATGTCGCCACCTCATTGAAGGGCGTCGCCGTCCACATCAACGCCTTCAACTTCCCTGTCTGGGGCATGCTCGAGAAGCTCGCCCCCACCCTGCTCGCCGGCATGCCGGCCATCGTCAAGCCGGCGACCGCGACCTGCCACGTCACCGAACAGTGCGTCCGCCGCATGATCGAATCGGGCCTCCTGCCCGAGGGCGCGGTGCAGCTCGTCTCGGGCGGGCTTGGCGACCTGCTCGACCGGCTCGACTACCAGGACGTGGTCGGCTTCACCGGCTCGGCCAAGACCGCGCTGATGCTGCGCTCGAGCCCGAGGCTGCTCGAACGCAGCGTGCGGTTCGTGGCCGAGCAGGACAGTTTGAACGCCTCCGTGCTCGGCCCCGACGTGACCGAGGGCAGCCCGGAATTCGACATCCTGGTCAAGGAAGTGGTGCGCGAGATGACGGCCAAGGCCGGCCAGAAATGCACCGCCATCCGCCGCATCCTGGTGCCTCAGGCGCTGCTCGGCCCGGTCGGCGACGCCGTCACCGAAAAGCTCGGCAAGATCCGCATCGGCGATCCGGCGCTCGAGACCACCCGCATGGGCGCGCTCGCCTCCGCCGCGCAGAAAGCCGACGTCCGCGACAAGGCGGCCCGCATCGCCGCCGAATGCCGGGTCCTGACCGGCGATCCGGAGGCCTTCGAGGTCGACGGCGCCGACCGCAACCGCGGCGCCTTCGTGCCGCCGATGCTGTTTGCCTGTGACAACCCGGACGCGGCCGAGGCCGTGCATGCGGTCGAGGCCTTCGGCCCGGTGGCGACGCTGATGCCCTACCGCGATCTCGCCCATGCCGGAGAGCTGATGAACCGCGGGAAGGGCAGCCTGGTCGCCTCCGTCATCACCCATGACCCCGCCGTCGCCCGCGCATTGCTCCTCGACGCCGGCGCTTCGCATGGCCGCATCTATGTCAACAACCGCGACAGCGCCAAGGAGGCCACCGGCCATGGCTCGCCGCTGCCGCACATGCTGCATGGCGGCCCGGGCCGCGCCGGCGGCGGCGAGGAACTGGGCGGCATCCGCGGCGTCATGCATTACATGCAGCTCACCGCCGTCCAGGGCAGCCCGGACATCATTTCCGCCATCACCGGCACCTGGATCAAGGGCGCGGCGCAGCCCAAATCCTCCGTCCACCCCTTCACCCGCACCTTTGATGAACTCTCGATCGGCGAGACCATCGAGGCCGGCCCGCGCACGGTCACGCTGGAGGACATCGAGACCTTCGCCCATTTCACCGGCGACACCTTCTATGCCCACATGGACGAGGAAGCGGCCAAGGCCAACCCGTTCTTCCCCGGCCGGGTGGCGCATGGCTACCTGCTTCTTTCCTTCGCCGCCGGCCTGTTCGTCGAGCCCAGCCCCGGCCCGGTGCTCGCCAACACCGGCCTCGACGGGCTCCGGTTCATGAAGCCGGTCTCGCCCGGCGACGCGATCTCCGTGAGGCTCACCGTCAAGCGCAAGACCCGCCGCACCGACGACTACGGCGAAGTCCGCTGGCATGTCGCGGTCCTCAACCAGGACGGCGAAGACGTGGCCGAATACGAGCTGCACACGATGAACGCCTACGAGCGGTAGCAGGGAGTTACGGCCAGTTCAGGCCAGCGCGACCACAAATCCCGCTATGCCCGCGGCGACCGCGGCTCCCACCGCGAGGAACTGCGCCAGGCGTCGGCGGTCCTGCCGCGAGGCGGAGCCGGCGGCGTAGTCGAACCGCTCATAGACGATGCGCTCCATGGGGAGGCCGTGATCGAGCAGCATGTCCGACACCGCCACCACCATCGGCCCCGGCCCGCACATCATCGCCACGGTCTCCTTCGGGTCGAGTCCCTGCAGCAGCCGCTCAAGCCGCGGCGGATCGAACCGGCCGGTTTCTCCCGAAAACCCCTCCGCCCCGGCCTCGCTGAACAACATGGTCTCAAGATCGAGCACGGCCCTCGCCGCCTCGATTTCCGCGACACAGGCGAGGTTCGATGGCTGTCCGACGGCATAGGCGAGCCGCACCGGCCGCGGATCCTTGCGGGCGACGAGTTCGCGCAGCAGCCCCATGATCGGTCCGATGCCCGCGCCGCCGGCCACCAGCAGCACCGCCTTGCCCGGGTGGGTGTCGAGCGAGAATTCGCCATAGGGTCCGTCGATGCCGATCGGCGTGCCCGGCGCGAGCGTTCCAACCGTTGCGGTGAAATCGCCCGCCTCCTTGATGATCAGGCTGATGCCCGGCCGCGCCGGACTGTCGGCGATGGAGAACGGATGGTCAAACAGCGGAAACCGCCGGCTGCCTACCGTCATCCAGACGAACTGGCCCGCCTCGTAGGCGAGGTCGGCCGTCTTTGGCCCCGGCTGGATGTCGAGCTCCCAGGTCCGGTCGGCGAGCCTGGTGACCGAATGCAGCCGCCAGGGTTTGAGATGCAGCCCGAGCCAGCGCCAGCCATAGAGGATGCCGATGACGCCGGCGAGCGCGGCCGCCACGCCCCACCACAAGCTGTTGACCGGGTCCAGCGCGCTGAACCGGCCGACGGTCAGCCCATGATGCAGCCCCGCGCCGGCCACCGTGACGGCGAGCACCAGATGGCTCGCCCGCCAGGCTTCATAGGGAAACGGCAGCCGTTCGCGAACGGCCGAGCCGATCACCAGGATCGCGAGTGCGGCGAGCGCGATCACGCCGGACCGGTACTTCGGCAGCACATGGTAGGCGATGAGCCGCCGCATCCCGAGTTCGGGATCGTCAAGCAGCGTGGGCAACACATAGAACACGGGATGAAGTACCAGCCCCAGCAGCACCCACCAGGCGGCGATCTTGTGGAAAGCCATGATCTTGTCGATCCCGAGCCGTCCCGTGACCGCTCCGAACCGGCCGGAGGTGACGAACTGCACCGCGATGGCCGCAAGCAGCGCAAGGCCCGCCCCGGCTCCGGCGAGTTCCCAGGAATCGAGCGGCGCGACCTGCCTCAGGGCGGCGAGCGCCAGCGGCAGGAAGAGCGCAATGAGGTAGAGCGCTGCGAGTGCGCGACCGCTCAACAGCGGCAATCTGAGGATGGGCGGCTCTTTGCTCCGGGCCAAGTCGATCCTTTCGCGTCTTACAAGGGACCTTCTCCTGTTTAGAACCCTGCCAGGATGGCGCCTTGACCTGCATCATTGACCGCCGCGTCCGCCCCATGCAAGGCTTGCCCACCGAATGACCAAACGGAGGCCTGACCCTGACCCAGTTCCGCCCGTTCCGTTTTCTCGCTGCTTCCGTCCTGTCGCTCGGCTGTGCGGCCCTTGCGCCCGCGGCCGCCTCGGCCAAAGACACAAGCCTCGATGCCCTGGAAGCCATCGTCGAGGCCTGGCGTGCCTCCCCCCACGCCGATCACGGCTCGCTGTCCTTCACCTACTGGAACAAGGACGGGGCGGTTCCCGAAGACTGCGCCGCCTGCCATTCCGAGCCCGGCTTCATCGATTTCCTCGGCGCCGACGGCAGCGCGCCCGGAGTGGTCGACCACCCGGCCGCGATCAATGCGGTGATCGGCTGCGCCTCCTGCCACACGCCCGCCGCCCATGCGCTCGACAGCGCCGCTCTGCCCTCGGGCGTCACGCTTGAGGGCCTGGGCGCCAATGCAGGCTGCACCATCTGCCACGCCGGGCGGGCGGCGGGCGACACCGTCGCCACGGCAATCCAGGGTCTCGGCGAGGACAGCGTCTCGGCCGATCTCGGCTTCATCAATGTCCATTACGGCATCGCCGCCGCGGTGATGCAGGGCCGCGAAGGCCGCGCCGGGTTCCATTACCCCGGACGGCGCTATGCCGGGCCCTTCCGCCATGTTCGCGACGCCGATACCTGCATCGCCTGCCACGATGTCCACACCACGCAGGTCAAGGCCGATGACTGCCTGTCCTGCCATCGCGGCGTCGAGGACCTTGCGGCCATCCGCACGCGCCACGACGATTTCGACGGCGACGGCGACAATTCCAAAGGCATCCGCGCCGAGATCCTGGGCCTGCAGTCAAGGCTCTATGCCGCCATCCAGGCCTATGCGAGGGACATCGCCGGCGCGCCGATCGGCTATGCCGACGGGACATTTCCCTATTATTTCGCCGACGCCAACGGCGACGGGATGATCGGCGGGGACGAGGCAGTCTTCCCCAACCGCTACCGGAGCTGGACCCCGCGCCTGCTAAAAGCAGCCTACAACTATCAGGTTGCGGCCAAGGATCCGGCCGCCTACGTGCACAATTCCGCCTATGTGCTCCAGTTGCTGCACGATTCGCTGGAAAACCTCTCGGAACAGGTGAGCGTCGACATGCAGGCGCTCGAACGGCCCTGAGCCGCAGGAAGCGCATGTAGGGGTAATCCACTTTTGCGAGTTTATGCCCGCAAAGGTGAATTGGCCCCGAGCTTCCCCGACCCTCCCGGCTCCGATCGGGCAGAAACGGCTCGATTTTCGGATCGATACTGCTAGGCTCCCGGCTCAGGCAGGGAGAGTGAATTTTGCTGCAGACACCGACAGACCAGAGATCCCGCACATCGGCGGGCATCCTCCTTATGTGCCTTGGCGTGGCCAGCCTCTGCGTCAACGACGCGCTGGCCAAGACCCTGACCGCGCATTACTCGCCGTTCCAGATCCAGTTCCTGCGCAACCTGATCGCGCTCCCCTTCGCCGTCCTGATCGCCTACCGGATGGGCGGGGCGGCGGCGCTGCGCTCGCACCGGCCGCTGGCGCATCTGCTGCGCGGCGGGCTCTGGGTCGGCGCCACCTTCCTGTTCTTCACCTCGATCACCTATATGGGGCTCGCCGAAGCCACGGCGCTGATCTTCGTGGCGCCCTTGTTCATCACCGCACTTTCGGCGCTGATGTTCCGCGAGCATGTCGGCTGGCGCCGCTGGCTCGCCGTCCTGGTCGGTTTCATCGGCGTACTGATCGCCGTCCGGCCGGGCACCTCCGCCTTCCAGCCTGTCTCATTGCTGCCGGTCGCGACCGCCTTCGTCTATGCGCTCCTGATGCTCTCGGCCCGCTTCGTCGACAGCCGCGAAAGCGTCTGGACGCTGCTTCTCTACATGACCGCCACCGGCGCGCTGATCAGCCTGTTCATCGTGCCCTTCATCTGGGTGCCGCTGAGGGGCGAGGACCTCTGGCTGTTCATCGCCATCGCCCTCTTCGGCACCGCCGGCATGACCATGATGACCCAGGCCTTCCGCCTGGCGCCCGCCGTGGTGGTGGCGCCGCTCGACTATTCCGCCATCATCTGGGCGACGCTGCTGGGCTGGATCTTCTGGGCGGAGATCCCGGATGCGCTGGTGTTCGTGGGCGCCGCGGTGATCATCGCCAGCGGGGTGTATGTGATATGGAGGGAGCACCGGGCGGAGCGGTGATGGGGGCAACTTACCGCCAGCGCGGCAATGGCAACTGAGGAAGGCGCCGGGCCTGTTTCTGTTCTACCGGCCCACTCCCTCCACCCCCGTCACCGCAATCCCGAACGGCTCAAAATGCCTGACATTCCCGGTCACCAGCACCAGCCCGTGATGGTGCGCCGTGCCCGCGATCATGGCGTCCGACGCGCCGGAATTGAAGCCGGCGGACATAGCCCTTGCTTCCAGTTCGCCAGAGACCCGCGCCACCGCCGCATCCACGGCCAGGATCACGTCGGCATGACGCGTCACCAGTTGCTCAAGCCAGCTTTCAAGCGATCGCGCCTTTCGCGTCGCCCCCTTGGCATCCAGACGCCGCACGCCCTTTTCAAGTTCATGGATGGACACGGCAGACAGATACACCTGCCCGGATCGTTCCAGCTCTTCGACCCGGACCGCAAAACGTTCCGGCACAGCGATTCTCCCCGGCGCCAGCAGCGAAATCACGTCGGTGTCAAACAGATACCCATTCACAGATCAAACTCGCGCGAGGGTGTCCGGTTGCGGGCGAATGCCTCGTCATCGAGATCGATATCAGCCGGAAACCGCTTGAGATGCGCAACCAGGCTCGGCCTGTCCTTGCCAAGTTCCCGTTTGGCCGCCTCCGCCGCCTCGATGCTGACCAGCACCGCCGCCGGCTTGCCGTGACGCGTGATCGTCACGAACGCCCCCGAAGCAGCCTCATCGACCAGGCCCGAAAGCCCCGCCTTTGCCTCCTTCACGCCCACGCTCGACATCGGCATTCCTCCGATTGTAACCACATAGGACCACAATATACGGCATGCGTGCCCCTGCCGCAATCACGCACCCAAACGGTTGCGCTGTCGGCCGCTCGAACCGGGTTAACGGCTGTCTGCCGAGCCCCTGAGAGCCCGGCGGCAGGCGGCCTCTCCGCTACCGGCCCGAAAGCTCCTTGCTGATGATCGCGGCGCCGGCCCCCAGTGCGTGCAGCTTGCCTTCGGCCACCTTTCGCGACAGCGGCGCCATGCCGCAATTGGTGCAGGCAATCAGGCGTTCTGGATCGACGAATTCCAGCGCCGCGCGCAGGGTGGCCGCCACCTTTTCGGGGGTCTCGACCTCGGTGCTGGCCACATTGATGGCGCCGACCAGAACCTCCTTGTCCTTGAGCGCCGACATGACCGACAGCGGAACACGCGAATCGGCGCATTCCAGCGAAACCTGGTCGATCCGGCTGGCGTTCAGCGCCGGGAAGAATTCCTCGTACTGCCGCCATTCGCTGCCGAGCGTGCTCTTCCAGTCGATGTTCTGCTTGATGCCGTAGCCATAGCAGATGTGAACCGCGGTCTTGCATTTGAGACCCTGGATTGCACGATGCAGGCAGTCGACGCCCCATTCAGGCACAAGATGCATGAAGGCGTTGAACGCCGGCTCGTCGAACTGGATCACATCGACGCCCAGCGCCTCCAGCTCCAGCGCCTCCTCGTTCAAGAGTTCGGCAAACGCCATCGCCATCTTTGCCCGTTCGCCATAGTGCTGGTCGGCAATCGTGTCGCAGATGGTCATCGGACCGGGCAGCGTGAATTTCAGCTGTTTCGTGGCGTGCCGGCGCAGGAACTTCACGCTGTCGCCATGCACCGACTTCTTGCGCCTGACCGCAGATGTGACCGTGGGAACCGAGGCATCGTAGCGGTTGTCGCGGATACCCATGGTGGTCATCAGGTTCCAGTCGATGCCTTCGACCTCCTCCAGGAAACCATGGACGAAATGCTTGCGGAACTGTTCGCCGTCGCACTGGATGTCTATGCCCGCCTCATCCTGGATCTTGAGCCAGCACAGGGCCGCATCCTGCTGCCCCTCGATCAACTGGTCCCCTTCCAGTCGCCAGCCGGCCCAGAGCTTCTCGGGCTCAGCCAGCCAGCTCGGCTTCGGCAGACTTCCTGCAATTGTCGTCTTTATCATCTTTGCTTCCTCCCGCCTCTGCCGCGTTGATCAATGCCGAACCGACGAGCACGCAGCGATCCCCGGCTGTGTTTCTTTGATGTCAGTATGGGACACCGTGAGGCCGGTGAACCGGCGCCTTCATCGGCCGAGTTCCGTGCAAAGGGCCTGCCCTCACCCATACCGTTCCGCCGTCAGCCCCTCGAAATCGATCTCCGGCTGCTTGCCCAGCACCAGGTCGGCCACCGCGCGGCCGGAGCCGCAGGCCATGGTCCAGCCGAGCGTGCCGTGGCCGGTGTTGAGGTAGAGATTGTCGTAGCGCGACGGCCCCAGCACCGGCGTGCCGTCGGGCGTCATCGGCCGCAAGCCGGTCCAGCCTTCCGCCTTGGAAATGTCGCCGCCTTTTGGGAACAGGTCGGAGATCACGTGCTTGACCGTGTCGGTGGCGTGCGGGCCGAGCCGGTTGGAATAGCCGGCGATCTCGGCGGTGCCGGCGACGCGGATGCGGTCGCCGAGCCGGGTGATCGCGACCTTGTGGGTCTCGTCCATGATGGTCGATTGCGGCGCAAAGGCATCGTCGGTCACCGGCAGCGTCACCGAATAGCCCTTCACCGGATAGACCGGCAGGTTGACGCCGATCGGTTTCAATACCTTCGGGCCATAGCTGCCGAGCGCCGAGACATAGCTGTCGCCCACAATCCGCCCGGCAATCTCGGTGTCGACGCCGGCCACCCGGCCGTTCTCGACCGCGATCGACCGGATCGACTGGCCGTACTGGAACTCGACGCCCATCTCGGCGCATTTTTCCGCCAGCGCGATCGTGAACATGCGGCAGTCGCCGGTGCGGTCGGCGGTGAGCCTGAGCCCGCCGACGAACTTGTCGCGTACCGCGCGCAGGGCGGGTTCGACGGCAATGCAGCCCTCGCGGTCGAGCACCTCGTAGGGAGACCCGTACTCCGCCAGGATCTCCTGGTCGGCTTTCGAATCTTTCAACTGCTTGGCCGTCCGGAACAGTTGCAGCGTGCCCTGCTCCCGGCCGTCATATTCGATGCCGGTCTCGGCGATCAGATCGGGCAGCACGTCGCGCGAATAGTTCGAGATCCTGACCATCCTTCCCTTGTTGATGCGGTAGCTCTCGTCGTTGCAGTTCTGCAGCATCTGCACGCCCCATTTCCACATGGTCGGGCTGATCAGCGGCCAGATGAACAACGGCCGTCGCTTCATGAACAGCCATTTGAGCGCCTTCATCGGCACGCCGGGCGCGGCCCAGGGCGAGGTCATGCCGTAGCTCAACTCGCCGGCATTGGCATAGCTGGTCTCGAGCCCCGGCCCGTTCTGCCGGTCGAGCACCACCACCTCCGCACCGCCCTTGGCCAGATAATAGGCCGTGGTGACGCCGATCACGCCCGCTCCCATGACGACAACTCTCATAATAGGCGGTCCTTCCCCGCTTGAATCACGCAAACGAAACGGAGCCTAGCCGATCCGGGCGCAATCCACCAACCGGGATGGACGGTTGCGTGGAAAGGCCCCTCCCCAACCCCTCCCCACAAGGGGGAGGGGCTTCGCGCGCCTCTGGGTCTGTGCCCTCATGACAAGTGCCGCTCGGAAGTGAGATTTTGGACGTCGCGAAGGCGCGCGCGGCCGGGTTAGCCCCTCCCCCTTGTGGGGAGGGGTTGGGGAGGGGTCTTGGGCCGCAACATCGAGCTTGAGCAGCCCCCTACTCCAGCCGCGCCAGCTCCAGGATGAATTTCCGGCGGATCATGGCGCCGAAGGACTCGTAGCCTTTGGCCGCCTGCACAAAGGCGCCCGGCCCGCCCACCACATTGGCCTCGAAATAGCGCACCAGGCCGCCCGCCGGCCTTGTGTGGGTGCCGTCGGCAAACGGGCTCAGCGAATCCTCGATCGCCAGCGCGTTGATCACCACGCCTTGCGCGACCGCATGATCGCGGACCTCGTCGATGCGCGCGCCGACATTGCTGGTCCCGTCCGAGGAAATGTCGATCACCAGCCGCCGCGCCGTGGCGGCCGCCGTTGCGAACCGGCCGAGACAATAGCGCACGACCTCGCTGGTCGAGGTGTTCCTCACCCTCATGCCGATCCAGGGCGGCGCCGGCGCCCGCCGGATCGTCGCGGCGGTTTCGCGCGCGGAAAGCGCGCCGTCGACGATCTGCCAGTCCGTCCCGGCGAACTGCTGCTGCTGGTCGGCCCATTCGACATAGATCACCGCGATGCGGCCGAGCGGCCCGGCCTCGATCAGGCTGATCACCGCGGGATCCTCGATGGCCGAGGCATGGCCCTGTCGCTGGAGCTGGTATTCGCCGGCGGTGACGCTTTCCGACACGTCGGCCGCCAGGCACAGCATCATGTCCACCGGCTCGGCGCGCGCCTCCGCCGCCGTTCCCATCAGCAGCGCCACGCCGCCGATCACGCCGCAGCGCATCGCGGACGCCTCCCGCATCGACGGCGAGGGCCTAAAGGGCGGAAGGTGGTTGACCGGCGTGGCGGGAGGGCGCGGCGCACGGCGCTTGGCCCGGCGGCCCCGCGGGCCTGCGAACGGCTGATCGATGCGCTCCGCATGGCATCGCCTCCTTCTGCCGGAATCTTTGGGTCGACCGGCCACCCCGTCCCGCCGGCACAGGGCCGCGAAACGGAAGAACAAATGTGACGGCGCATGGCACTGCTGTCAATCGCCGGGCGCAGGTTTGGTGCGGATGTGAAGTGTATATCCGGAACGGGGCGCGTTGTGTTTTGGCACAAACGGATATATACGAAGTACAAACACAGCCTATAGTTTAGCTGTCCGAATCTCTATTTGGCGCCCTCTGGGGGCGCGCTCGCAAAAGGACTTCGCCGCCGGTTCCAGCCATCCATTGATGGAGCAATCCGATGCCCTTCTACGGCCTTCTGCGCAAGCCTCATCCCGCCGGTTCCGCCGAGGAGGCCAGGCGCAAGCGCACCATCGCCGGGCTGCGCCGGCTCCGGGAGGCACTGCTTCAGCATTTCCCCCGGGACACCGACCGGCTCAAGACGCTGCGCATCGGCACCTGGAACATCCGCGAATTCGGCAACACCAAATATGGCGGCCGCGACAGCTACGAGCCGCTCTATTACATGGCGGAAATCATCCACAATTTCGACATCGCCGCCATCCAGGAAGTGCGCGACGACATGCGCGAGTTCCTTGAACTGAGGAAGATCCTCGGTCCCGACTGGGACTACATCGCCACCGACGTGACCGACGGCGGCGCCGGCAACGGCGAGCGCATGGTGTTCCTGTTCAACCGCGACCGGGTGCGCTTCCGCAACATCGCCGGCGAACTCACCTTGCCCGACGGCAAGAAGGTGCTGGCGAGCTTCGGCGAACGCATCAAGCTGGAGAACGGCCTGGCGCTGGAACTGCCGGCCGGCGTCGATCTCTCGGGCGTCTACCCGGCGCGCTCGATGAAGGGCGGCAACGGCGCAGTCAGGCTCGACGAGGATGTCGAGATCCCGCTTCCCGACGGCGCCATTCTCAACCTTCCGGTCGGCAGCGCGCTGGCGGTGACCAAAGGCGCCCAGGTCGACCGCCCGCCCGGCACCACCGGCAAGGTCGACCTCAAGATCCCGCAGGGCGTGGTGGCCGGCAAGGATTTCCGGCTGCGCTTTCCGGGCGAGGCGCTCGACCATAGCTTCAAGCAGTTCGCGCGCACCCCCTTCATCGTCAGCTTCCAGTCGGGCTGGATCAAGATCGACCTTGCCACCGTGCATATCTATTTCGGCGACAACGAGGACCCGAAGCTGCTCGAGCAGCGCCGCCGCGAGATCGTGCGGCTCACCGAGGCGCTGGGCGACCGCGCCGCCCGGGAGATGAAGGCCAATCCGGACAGCCCGGTGCTCACCGCGGTGCTCGGCGATTTCAACATCCTCAGTTCCGAGCACGAGACCATGCAGGCGCTCGAGGCCAACGGCTTCGAGGTGCCGGAGCAGATCCGCGAGATTCCCGGGTCCAATGTCGAGAAGAGCAAGGCCTACGACCAGATCGCCTTCTGGGACCCCAAGCGCAAGCGCGGCTATGTCCAGGTCGATGTGCGCGGCGCCGGCGTGTTCGACTTCTACGAGCATGTCTACCGGCTCGACGAGCGCGCCACCTACCAGCCGGACCGGACCGAGGGAGCCTACAAGACCTGGCGCACCTACAAGATGAGCGACCACCTGCCGATGTGGATCGAACTGACCAGCGACTTCGCCGACGCCTATATCGACGCCTGCGACCTGACCGAACCGGACTGAACGGCGGAAGCGAACGCCCGCTGCGCCGGCCGGGCCCGGCGCAGGCTCCGCAAAGGGATCGGCCCCGCGGCTGCGCTCGGCTCCCGCCATGGCTCGCAGAGGGATCCGCGGCGCGGCGGACGGGCCGCCCCGGCCTTGCCCCTTCCCGCTCCGCGCCAAACCGGCTATTGGCTGTGCCATGCCGGACGCCGATCCCATCGCCCACGCCATCGCCACCCGCCTTGCCAGCCTGCAGGCGGGCGGGCGGTTGTCGGCATGGTCGCTGATCGTCAGCTTCATGGGCGACGCCATGGCGCCGCGCGGAGGCGTGGTGCCGGCGGGCAGCGTCCAGGCGCTGATGGCGCGGCTCGGCATTGGCCACGGCGCGGTGCGCACCGCGGTCTCGCGGCTCGCCGCCGACGGCTGGATCGAGCGCACGCGCGAGGGCCGCAACTCCTTCTACCGGCTGTCGGCCGATGTGGTGGAGACCGTGCTTTCCGCCGAACGCCGCATCTATGCCGCCACCTCGCTCCTGCCCGCGGCCGCGCCGCGGACGCTGCTGATCGCCTCCGCGCCCTTGCCCGAGGCTGCGCTCACCGCCCTGGACGCGGCGGGCGCACTGCAGATCGCGCCGCAGTCCTTCGTCTGCTTCGCCCCGTCGCGCGGGCTTGCCGCGGCGCTCGGGCTTGCGGGCGCGACGGTGGCCGAAGCCGCCTCGCTCGATCCCGGCCCGGCCATGCGCGAGGCGATGGCCCGCGCCCGCCAGGCGGCCGAGATGGCGCCGTTGCGCGCGGCCTATGAGCCGGTCGCCGCCGCCCTCGAGGCAGGGCCAGCGCCCTCCCCCGAAGACGCCATGGCCTTGAGGTGCCTGATGATCCATGAATGGCGGCGGCTGGCCCTCAGGGTTCTGCCGATCCCCGCCGACCTGGTCCAGCCCGACGATCCCGAGCCCGCGACACGGGCGCTGGTCGCCGCGATCTACGCCCGGCTGCTCGCCCCGTCCGAAGCCTGGCTCGACGCCAACGCCGCCACGCCCTCCGGCCCGCTGCCTGCGCCCGACCGGCGGCTCGCCCGCCGCTTCGGCGGAGCGTGAGCCCGGCCCGGCGCCAGGCCAACGTGTTACAGCCTGACCTTGACATCCTTTAAGTTTGTAACATATAACACCCTTCCCTGAGGAGGAGTGAGCCATGTACAGCCAAGGCCTGATCGGCGCGGATTCGAGCACGACGGAATCGGAAGAGTTTCTGGCCCTTTTCCAGGCACGCATCGACCGCGAGGAGAAGATCGAACCCAACGACCCGATGCCCGAAGGCTACCGCCGCACGCTGGTGCGCCAGATCGGCCAGCACGCGCATTCGGAAATCGTCGGCATGCTGCCCGAGGGCAACTGGATCACCCGCGCGCCCTCGCTCCGGCGCAAGATCGCGCTTCTGGCCAAGGTGCAGGACGAGGGCGGCCACGGCCTCTATCTCTATTCGGCGGCCGAGACGCTGGGCGTCTCCCGCGAGCAGATGACCGCGGAACTGCTCTCCGGCAAGGCCAAGTATTCCTCCATCTTCAACTACCCGACGCTGACCTGGGCCGATATCGGCGCCATCGGCTGGCTGGTCGACGGCGCGGCGATCATGAACCAGATCCCGCTCTGCCGCTGCTCCTACGGCCCCTATGCGCGGGCCATGATCCGGGTCTGCAAGGAAGAGAGCTTCCACCAGCGCCAGGGCTACGAGATCATGATGGCGCTCGCCCGCGGCTCGGACGAGCAGAAGGAAATGGCCCAGGACGCGCTCAATCGCTGGTGGTGGCCGTCGCTGATGATGTTCGGCCCGCATGACAGCGAAAGCGCCCATGGCGAACAGTCGATGGCGTGGAAGATCAAGCGCTTCTCCAACGACGAGCTCCGGCAGAAATTCATCACCGCCACCGTGCCGCAGGCCGAATTCATCGGCCTCACCGTGCCCGATCCGGAGCTGAAGTGGAACGAAGAGACCAAGCTCTACGACCACGGCGAGATCGACTGGGCCGAGTTCAAGGCGGTGGTCTCCGGCAACGGAATGATGAACCGCGACCGCATCCGCGACCGCACCAAGGCCCATGACGACGGCGCCTGGGTGCGCGAGGCGGCGCTCGCCCACGCGGCCAAGCGCGCCGCCCGACAGCCCATTCCCCAGGAGGCAGCAGAATGACCAGCACCGAACACGCAACGCCGCTCTGGGAAGTCTTCATCCGCCCGCGCAACGGGCTGCATCACCGCCACGTCGGCTCGCTGCACGCCGCCGATTCGGCGCTGGCGCTGCAGGCGGCGCGCGACGTCTACACCCGTCGCGGCGAGGGCAATTCGATCTGGGTGGTCCGGTCCAGCGAGATCGCCGCCTCCGATCCGTCCTTCGCCGAGCCGATGTTCGAGCCCGCGGACGACAAGATCTACCGCCACCCGACCTTCTACGACATTCCCGACGAAGTGGGGCACATGTGATGGCGACCGCCCAAGCCCGTGCCGCCCCCGCGGGGGATGATGCAGCCTTCCGCGCCCTGCTCGAGATCGCCGACGACTGCCTGATCCTCGGCCACCGCCTGTCGGAATGGTGCGGCCATGCGCCTTCGCTCGAGGAGGATCTCGCGCTCGCCAATATGGGGCTCGACCTCTTGGGCCAGGCGCGCGCGCTCTACGCCCATCTGGGCGAGATCGAGGGCAAGGGCCGGAGCGAGGACGATCTCGCCTTCCTGCGCCGCGAGCGCGACTATGTGAACTGCCTGCTGGTCGAGCGCAAAAACGGCGATTTCGCCGTCACCATGGCGCGCCAGCTCTATTTCGCCGCCTTCATGCAACCGTTCTGGCGCGCGGTCGCCGCCACCTCGACCGATGCGGCGCTCGCCGGCATCGCCGCCAAGGCGGAGAAGGAAATGGCCTATCACCTGCGCCATGCGGGCGAATGGGTGATCCGGCTGGGCGACGGCACCGAGGAGAGCGCCGCCCGCATGCAGGCGGCCGTCGACGAGCTGCACCGCTACACCGGCGAAATGTTCCTGGCCTCGCCCGCCCGGGCCCGGGCCATTGCGGACGGACTGCTGCCCGACGCCGGGAGCCTGCGGCCCGAATGGGAGCGGACGATCGCTACCGTCTTTGCAGAGGCCGACCTCACCGCGCCCGAAGTGCGCAGTGCGCAGAAGGGCGGGCGCGACGGCATCCATGGCGAGGACATGGGCCATCTGCTGGCGGAACTGCAGTTCATGCAGCGCGCCTATCCGGGCCAGGCCTGGTGAGCGTCATGAACCAGGCACGGCCCGTGACCGGAGGCCCCGTGACGAACGTGACCGATGCCGCGCTGGCCCGCGCACTCAAGGTCGCAGGCAGCGTGCCCGATCCCGAGGTGCCCTGCGTCACCATCGCCGATCTCGGCATCCTGCGCGGGGTCGAGCGCGACGCGGCCGGCGCCATCGTCGTCCGCCTCACGCCCACCTATTCCGGCTGCCCGGCGGTGATCGCCATCGAAATGGCGGTCGAGGCGGCGCTGCTTGACGCCGGCGTCGAGGCGCGCGTCGAGCGCGTCATCACCCCGGCCTGGACCACCGACTGGATCACGCGGGAGGGCCGCGAGAAGCTTCGCGCCTATGGCATCGCCCCGCCGGTGGGCGCATCGGGCGGCCGCCGCGCCTTCTTCTCCGAAGACACGATCGCCTGCCCGCGCTGCGGCTCGGCCCGGACCACCAAGGTCTCCGAGTTCGGCTCCACCGCCTGCAAGGCGCATTACCGCTGCGACGCGTGCTTCGAACCGTTCGACTATTTCAAGTGCATCTGAGGAGCCCCGCCATGGCCGCACCGCGCTTTCACGACCTCGAAATTGCAGCCGTCCGCAAGCAGACCCCGGACGCGGTGGCGATCACCTTCGCGATCCCCGAGGATCTCAGCGACGCCTTCGCCTTCACCCCCGGCCAGTATCTGACGCTGCGCGCCACGGTGGACGGCGAGGACATGCGCCGCTCCTATTCGATCTGCTCGCCGCTCGATGACACCGGCCGGCGCACCGTGGGCGTCAAGCGCATCGCCGACGGCCGCTTCTCGAGCTTCGCCCAGGGGCTGAAGAAAGGCGACCGCATACAGGTGATGCCGCCGCAGGGCCGCTTCACCGCACGCATCGGCGGCAGCCACGACTACCTGCTGCTCGCCGCGGGCTCGGGCATCACCCCCTGCCTGTCGATCGCCACCTCGGTGCTTGCGGGCGAGCCGCAGTCGACCGTCACCCTGCTCTACGCCAACCGCAATTCCCAGAGCGTCATGTTCCTGGACGAGCTCAACGATCTCAAGGACCGCTACACCAACCGCTTCACGCTGCTGCACATGCTCGACGAGGAAATCCAGGACGTCGAGATCATGAACGGCCGCCTCGACGCCGACAAGCTCGAAACGCTGGCCCGCCACGGCCTGATCGACCCGAAATCCGCCGACGCGATCTATATCTGCGGCCCCGAGCCGATGATCCGCGCGGCCTCCACTGCGCTCTCGGCACTGGGCGTGGCCGAGGACCGGCTCAAGTTCGAGCTCTTCACCCCCGCCCCCGGCCCGGCCCCGAAAGCTGCCGCCAACGGCGCAGCCAAGGTGCCCGGCGCGACGCCCGCCGGCGCCGCGGTGGAGATCATCCTCGACGGCGCCCGCCGGCTGATCACGGTCGACGCGAGCGCCGACACCGTGCTCACCGCCGCCACCCGCCAGGGCCTCGACATCCCCTATTCCTGCGCCGGCGGCATGTGCTGCACCTGCCGCTGCAGGATCGTCGAGGGCGCCGCCACCATGGACGAGAATTTCTCCCTCGAACCCTGGGAAATCGAGGCCGGCTTCACGCTCGCCTGCCAGTCGCGGCCGACGACCGAGCGCCTGGTGCTGGATTTCGACGCGCAGTAGGGGCTGGTGGAACCAGGCTTTCGCGCAACGGCCGGTCGCCGACGTCCGCGTCGCGTTGGTCCCTGCCGTAGTGATGTCCGGCCACGCCCTCTCCGCCGCTCGGCGTTCCGCCGTCGCCGCACGTCCCACCCTCACCGCCGTCATCCTCGGGTACGCCTTCTCCGCCGTCAACCTCGGGCTTGTCCCGAGGATCTCCCGCCGCCGCCCCGCCACCGCGGGTCCTACGGAAAAACAGAGGGGCCGGTGGATCCT
>NZ_JRJG01000085.1 GCF_000759435.1 Hoeflea sp. BAL378 | reverse complement strand
GGCGGCGCGGCGCCCGTCACCCTGCCCGTCGTCTCGCCGGACCGCGGGCCTTGCGCCCTGCCGACCGAGGACAGCCTCACCTTCTTCACCACCCTGCCGCCGGAAAACCTCGGCAGGTGGAAAAACGAGATCACCTTGCGGTCGATGGAGATGTTCACCGAATACGAGCCGGGCGCCTCCATCGCCCGCATCGCCCCGACGCCGCTGATGATCGTCATCGGCGACAAGGACCATCTCACGCCGGCTGACCTCACGCTCAAGGCCTATGAGGAGGCGCTCGAACCCAAGAAGCTGCTGATCCTCAACTGCGCGCATTTCGACGCCTATGTCGGCGACGCCTTCGCGATCTCCGCCCCGGCGCAATGCGAGTGGTTCACTCGCCACCTGATGTAGGCGGCGAACACGCGCCCCTTTAAACGGAACCACCGGCAGCCTGCGCTGCCGGTGGTTCCGGAACTGTCCGATCGGCCGCGACCCGTCAGCTCAGCGTGCGCCGCACCGCGTCGCGCCAGCCCTTGAGCTTGGCCAAGCGGGTCTTGTCGTCCATCTGCGGCTTGAAGCGGGTGTCGCGCGACCAGGCCTTGGCGAAGGCTGCCTGCTTGGGCCAGACGCCGGCGCGTTGCCCGGCGAGCCAGGCAGCACCCAGCGCGGTTGTCTCGAGGATCGCCGGGCGGTCGACCGGCGCGTCGAGAATGTCGGACAGCCGCTGCATGGTCCAGTCGGACGCCACCATGCCGCCGTCGACGCGGAGCACCGTGTCGGCGCCGGCGCTCTTCCAGTCCTTGTGCATGGCGTCGAGCAGGTCGCGGGTCTGGTAGCAGACCGCCTCGAGCGCGGCGCGGGCGAATTCTGCGGGGCCGGTGTTGCGGGTCATGCCGTAGATCGCGCCGCGCGCGTCGGGGTCCCAGTGCGGCGCGCCGAGCCCGGTGAAGGCGGGCACCAGATAGACGTCCTGCGTGGGATCGGCCTCGGCCGCGAGATCGCCGCTGTGCTCGGCCTTCTTGATCACCTTGATGCCGTCGCGCAGCCACTGCACCGCGGCGCCGGCGATGAAGATCGAGCCTTCGAGCGCATAGGTGGTCTTGCCGTCGAGCCGGTAGGCGATGGTGGTCAAGAGCCGGTTCTTCGAGCGCACCATGTCCGCGCCGGTGTTGAGAAGCGCGAAGCAGCCGGTGCCATAGGTCGATTTGAGCATGCCCGGTTCGAAACAGGCCTGGCCGATGGTCGCCGCCTGCTGGTCGCCGGCAACGCCCAGGATCGGGATCTCGGCGCCGAACAGCGATTTCTCGGTGACGCCGAAATCCGCGGCGCAGTCCTTGACCTCGGGCAGCATGCCGGCGGGGATCCTGAGGATCTTCAGCAGTTCCGCGTCCCACTCCCCGGTGGAGATGTTGAACATCAGCGTGCGCGAGGCGTTGGTGGCGTCGGTGACGAAGGATTTGCCGCCCGTCAGCCGCCAGATCAGGAACGTGTCGATGGTGCCGAAGCAGAGCTCGCCGCGCGCCGCCCGCGCCCGGGCGCCCTTCACGTTGGCGAGCATCCACGACAGCTTCGTGCCGGAGAAATAGGGATCGAGCAGAAGCCCGGTCTTGCGGGTGAAGGTCTTTTCGAGATCCTGGCGCTTCAGTTTCTCGCAATAGGAGGCGGTGCGGCGGTCCTGCCAGACGATGGCGTTGTGGATCGGCCTACCGCTGTCGCGCTCCCAGACCACCACCGTCTCGCGCTGGTTGGTGATGCCGATGGCGGCGATGTCGGACGCTTCGACGCCCGCCTTCTTCAGCGCCTGCCGGACCGCCCAGAGGACGGTCTTCCAGATTTCCTCGGGATCGTGCTCCACCCAGCCCGAGTGCGGGTAGATCTGGGTGAATTCCTTCTGGCCGACGCCGGCAATGCGCATCTGGCCATCGAACACGATGGCGCGGCTCGAAGTGGTGCCCTGGTCGATCGCCAGAATATATCCGCTCATGCTGTCCTCCCTGTCCGGCCCCATAAGACCCGGATTCGCGTCCTGCGCAAAGCCCGGGGCCTTGCCTACCTGTCCTGGGGCGCCCTGCCCTAGCCGGCGCGCTGCTCCGCCATGTAGGCGTCAAGCGCGGTCACCTGATCCCGGTCGAGCCGCAGCCCGCGTTTGGAGCGCCGCCAGATCACGTCCGCCGCCTCCATCGCCCATTCCTGCGCGATCAGGTAATCCACCTCGCGCGCATAGAGGCCATGGCCGAAATCCTGCCCCATCTCCGCCACCGACCGGGCCGCGCCGAGCAGGATCCGCGCCCGCGTGCCGTAATGGCGGACATAGCGCCGCGCCTGCCGGGGCTCCAGGAACGGATAGTCTGCCTCGATCCGGGCGACCAGGGCGTCAAATCCGTCGGCCGGGAAATCGCCGCCCGGCAGCGCCGCGCGGTGGGTCCAGGGCGACGACTTGCGACCGAGCCGGGCCTCGACCAGCTCGAGCACCGATTCGGCGAGCTTGCGATAGGTGGTGATCTTGCCGCCGAAGATGTTGATGAGCGGCGCGCCCTCGGAGGGATCGGGCTTGAGCACATAGTCGCGCGTGGCCTCCTGCGCCGCCGTGGCGCCGTCGTCATAGAGCGGGCGGACGCCGGAATAGGTCCAGACGATCGAGGCGCGCTCGACCGGACGGGCGAAATATTCGCTCGCCGCCGCGCACAGATAGTCGATTTCCCCGTCGGTGATCGCCACGTCCTTCGGATCGCCGTCGTAATCGCGGTCGGTGGTGCCGATCAGGGTAAAATCTTCCTCGTAGGGCAGCGCGAAGATGATCCGCCCGTCGCCGTTCTGGAAGATATAGGCCCGGTCATGGTCATGCAGCTTCGGCACCACGATGTGGCTGCCCTGCACCAGGCGCACATTGTGCGCGTCGTTGCGCCCGACCACGCCCGACAGGATCCGGTCCACCCAGGGACCGCCGGCATTGACGATCATCCGCGCCCTGACCCTCCGCTCGCGCCCCTCTGCCGGGCTCGTCCCGGAGCGGTCGGCGAGGACGATCTCCCAGACGCCGTCCCTGCGTTCGGCCTTGACCACTTCGGTGCGGGTGTGGATGTCGGCGCCGCGCTCGGCCGCATCGACGGCGTTGAGTACCACCAGCCGGGCGTCGTTGACCCAGCAGTCGGAATACTCGAACCCCTTTGAGAACAGCGGCTTGAGCGGCTTTCCGACCGGCGAGGTCCTGAGGTCGAGGGTCCTGGTGGCTGGCAGCAGCTTGCGCTGGCCGATGTGGTCGTAGAGGAACAGCCCGAGCCGCAACAGCCATGCCGGCCGCATCTCCCTGTGATGCGGCAGCACGAAGCGGAGCGGCCAGATGATGTGCGGCGCGTTGGCGAGCAGTACCTCGCGCTCGGTGAGCGCCTCGCGGACCAGCCGGAACTCGTAATGCTCGAGATAACGCAGGCCGCCATGGATGAGCTTGGAGGACCAGGACGAGGTGCCGGAGGCGAGATCGTTCATTTCCGCCAGGCACACCGAATAGCCGCGTCCGACCGCGTCGCGCGCGATGCCGCATCCGTTGATGCCGCCGCCGATGACGAACACATCATAGAGCCTGTCCTGCGCCATTGGCCTCTCCCCCGTCCTGCGGCGAACACGAGGCATTTTTCTAATTCGAAACCATTACGAATGTCAAAAGAAAACAAACGAAACAAAAGCAAAGCGCGGCGCGCGTCCCGGCGGCGTCACACAACCGCCTCGACAATGAGCAGCCAGACGCCGGTGGTGACGGCGGCGAGCGCCGTGCCGAGCGTCATCGACGTCGAGGCCAGCCGCTGGCCGGTGCCGAAGCGCGAGGCGATCAGCCAGGAATTGACGCCGGCCGGCAGCGAGGCCGCGGCCACCGCCACCTTGAGCTGGATCTCCGGCAGGCCGAGCGCCAGGCCCATGCCGAGCGCCAACGCCGGCATCAGCACGAGCTTGAGCGACACCATGGCCAGCGCCTGGCGCACCTGGCCGCGGATGCCGTAGCCGAACAGCGACACGCCCATGGCAAACAGCGCGAGCGGTCCCGCGACGCTGGCGAGGCTGGCGATCACCCGGTCGGCGGTGGCGGGGATCGCCAGGCCGGAGAGCCGGGCGGCGAGGCCGGCAAGGATGCCGATGATCAGCGGGTTGGTGACGAGCTGGCCGAGAAAGCCGGTGGCCATCGCCACCACCGACTTGGAATGCGCCGACGGATCCTCGCGCTTGACCGCCCAGTCGAACAGCAGGATCGAGGCGCCGAGCATGATCGGCAGGTGGATCGAGACCAACTGCGACAGCACCGCCAGCCCCGCCTCGCCATAGAGCCCGGACATGAAGGGAATGCCGAGCAGCACCAGATTGGAGAACCCCGCCGTCACGCCCGCCACCACGCCCGCGCGCGCATCGCGGCCGAAGCCCGCGCGGATGGCGAGATGCGCCGAACTCCAGGTCACCAGCACGGCGGTGAAATAGGTGACCCACAGCGCCCAGGGCGCGCCATGGTCGAAGCTCGCGGTGGCGATGGTGCGGAACAGCAGCAGCGGCACGGCGATGGTGAAGACGAAATCGGTGAGCCCGTCGCCGGTCCCGGGCCTCAAAAGCCTGAGCGCCGCGGCCGCGTAGCCGATGGCGATCAGCGTGAACACGACCAAGATGGTTTCGGCGAAGGCGGGCATGGCGGACTCGGGGCTAGCTTGAGGTCGGGGCCTTCCGTCATAGACGCTGCGGGCGCAGACGCAAGGCGGCGGCGTGCCAATGGGGGCGGGACCCCCAACCTCCCCCTTGAGGGGAGGTCGGAGAGACAAGCGCAGCGCAGGCG
>NZ_JRJG01000084.1 GCF_000759435.1 Hoeflea sp. BAL378 | reverse complement strand
TCCAAAGAAACACAGTGTAACTTCTCTTGAAACGTGACCGCCAAAGTCTGGTTTGGTTCCATCACCCGACATAAGCCAGGATCCCGGAACCGCCGACACCGCCGCCCACGTTTCTCTTTCTTCAATATTCAATTGTCAAAGATCAGATCCCGCAAAGACGCGAAATCACCGGCTTTCCACACTTGGCTTCAGCCGGGTCGAGTGTCGCTTGCGCGGCTCTCTTGGATAACACAAGGGCGAACTTCTTGGCGCCAGCGGCGCGCCGCCCTCGTTGTGTGGGCGGTTTATAGGTCCCACCCACCCACAGAGTCAACAGCCATTTTCGCAAAACTGACATTTTT
>NZ_JRJG01000083.1 GCF_000759435.1 Hoeflea sp. BAL378 | reverse complement strand
GCGCGGGCCATGTCGCCGAAGCCTTCGTCGAAACCCGGCTCGGCGGCGCCTGGCGCTCGACCTACGGCATGCTCGACGCCCGCTTCGACGCCCGCCAGATCGTCGATCTGCTCTATCCGCCGGCGAGCTGACCGCCTGCCAGCACGCCGGCTGCCCACATCACCGCCGGAATGGTGAGGAACGAGGCGACCGTCTGCACCGTGGTGACCGCGGCGTAGAGCGGCGCGTCGCCGCCCATCTGGCGCGCCAGCAGGTAGCCGTTCATCGCCGTGGGCACGGAGGCGCACAGCGCAAGGATCAGCAACGGTTCGCCGCTGAGGCCAAAGCCGAGCGCCAGGCCGATCATGATCGCCGGAAACACGAGAAGCTTCAGCACCGTCGGCGCCAGCACCGCGGCTCGGGGCCGGAGCGCGTCTTCGAGCTTCAGGCCGGCGCCGACCATCAGCAGGCCGAGGCCCAGCGACGAGCGCGCGATCAGGTCGACCGCCTGTTCGAGCGGCGGGTAGATGCCGGAGGACAGGGCGTTGACCAGGATGCCCGCCATGGCGCCGAGGATCAGCGGATTGCCGGCGATCCGCTTGACGAGCGTGGCCATGCTGCGTGCGCCGGTGCCATACCAGACCATCATGACCACATTGATGAAGTTGAGCGGAATGATGATCACCGCCATCACCAGCGCGACCAGCGCCAGGCCGCTCGGACCCGTCAGCCGCTCGGCGATGGCCAGTGCGATGAACGCGTTCCACCGCGACGATGTCTGGAAAAACGACGTGTAGCTCGAATCGGACATGCCCCGGGCGCGGGCCAGCGGATGGAGGGCCACCAGCAGCACGGTCATGACCGCCACGGCGATCAGCGAGACCAGCGCCACGGTTCCGAGTTCTATGCCGGAAAAATCGGCCGATGCGAGCGTCAGGAACAGCAGCGCGGGGAAAAAAAGGTAGTAGCCCAGGGTTTCCAGCCCCGGCCAGACGCTCTGGTCGATGAACGGCACGCGCTTGAGCGCCACGCCCAGAAGCACGATGAGGAAAATGGGCAGGATGCTCTCGAAGATCGGGATCATGGCAATGCGGGGACCGGGGAAGCGATGGCTGGGCAGCCGCGGAGGCGGCGGGGTGAGGGGTCCGTGATAAGCGGCCGGGAGGCTTTGGGCAATGGCGCGTTAACCTTAACAAATGGTTTACATTGCGTGCGGGGAACGCGGCGTCCATGCTGGCGTTGAGGGTTGGAGGCGACCCCACCATTGCCAATGGATGCGAGATAATGCCAGGCCGATTGCTTTTCACCGCTATCATGCTGTTTTGGATCAGCTTTCTGTCGCTGCTGGCGCTTGTCGTGAGCTATGCCCCGCATGGCGGGATCGAGCTCGCCGGCCTGACCCTCTTCGCCGGAACCTCCCTGGTCGACGCGGCGGTCCTGGCGATGGACCGCATCGGCTTCTCCCCGTTCACGCGCAGCGTTGTCTTTGGCGGGCTCGGCGGATTGAACGTCGCCGCGGCCGGCCTGGTGCTGTTCGCTTTGATGTTCAACGTGCTCGGCGAGGAGCTCGAGCAGCGGGAGGCGCGGCCCTTGGCCGAAGGCGCCGTGGCCTGTGCGGCGGCCGCCGCGGCGCTGATTGTGGCGGTCTCGTTTGCGGGCGGCGAGGCGGGCACGCTCCTGGTGCTGCAACTGGCGGCGCTCGGCGGTCTGCTGCTGGCGCTGCAGACCTTCGGCCAGTCCACGGCCGAGGCCGATTCCGGCGAGGGCGTCACCGAGCTTGACGAGGTGATCGCCGATCATGCGGCCAGCCATGCCGCCTTCAGCGCGCAACTCGCCTCCCTGTCGCGGCGGGGTATGACCCCATGAAGGTGTTTCTCGTCCTCTGGATCATGCCGATCATCCTGCTCGGAAGCTGGTACGGCCTGTCCTACTACGACATCAATTTCGGCTACCGGATCCTGAGCCGCGAACTGCATGACCTGGTCTTCACCATCTACGGCAACATCCTGGGCATTCCGCCCGAGACGATCCCGCCGCTGGTGCTCAAGGCGGTGATCGTCGATTCCTGTCTCGTGATCGGCTTCATCGTGATCAAGCGCCGCCGCAAGCAGATCTGGGCGGCGCTACGCCGGCTGTTCGGCGCGACCGGGGAAGGCGACGCCGGGCGCGACGCCGCATCCGCCAGCGACGCCGATTATCAACGCATGTCCTAGCCGAGGTCCCGGGGCCTTGCCGCGGCACGAAGCCCGGCAAGCCGGTCGAGCGCGCCCTGCAGGATGAAGCTCGCCGCGGCCGAATCGATCCGCCCCTTGCGCTTCTTGCGCGACACGTCCATCTCAATGAGCGCCCGCTCGGCCGCCACCGTCGACAGCCGCTCGTCCCAGAAGACGAAGGGCAGGTCCGATTTTTCAGCCATCGTGCGCACGAAGGCGCGGGTGGCCTGGGCGCGGGGACCTTCCGATCCGTCCATGTTGACCGGCAGGCCGATCACCGCCGCCCGCGCATTGTCGCGCGCGAGCGCTTCGAGCAGCACTTGCGCATCGAGTGTGAACTTCCTGCGCTTGATCATCGGCCGCGGCGAGGCGAGGCTCAGCGACAGGTCCGACACCGCAAGCCCGATGGTCTCGGTACCGAGGTCGATCCCGGCGATGGTCTCGCCGGGCGCGATCAGGCCGGCCAGGTCTTCCATGGTGATGACAGCCATGAAAACCCCTAGCGCTTGCGGACGAATTCCGTACGCAGCACCAGGCCCTTGATGGCGTCGTGCCGGCAATCGATCTCTTCGGGATTGTCGGTGAGCCGGATCGACTTGATGACGGTTCCCTGCTTGAGCGTCTGGCCGGCGCCCTTGACCTTGAGATCCTTGATCAGCGTCACCGAATCGCCGTCGGCCAGGACCGTGCCGGCCGAATCGACCACGACGGCGGCCTTGGCGGCTTCCGCGGCCATTTCGGAGGCCGGGCGCCATTCGCCGGTCACTTCGTCATAGACATAATCGTCGTCGGCCATGGATGCCTCGCTGGCGTGGTTGCAGGTGGCGCCGGCGCGGCAACGCCTTGCATTGCCGTCGGTGAGCGCGGATCTGTCGCATAGCCCACCGGCGCGGCGGGCGCAACATCGCCAGGCGGCCGAAGCCGTTCCGGCTTCCATTGCCCAAGTCCGGTTCGATCCGTTAGGATCGGCCAAAGCATCACGTAAAAGCATCACAGGGAGTTAGAACCGTGAACATCACCTGGCTTGGCCATTCCGCATTCCGGCTCGAAACCGCCAAATCCATCATCCTGATCGACCCGTTCCTCACCGGCAATCCGGGATTCAAGGGCAATGACCGCAAGGATGCGGTCAAGGGCGTCACCCATATCCTGCTCACCCACGGCCATGGCGATCATGTCGGCGACGCGGCGTCCATCGCCAAGGAGACCGGGGCGACGATCCTCGCCAATGCCGATCTCGCCGGCTGGCTCGGCCATCACCACGGCCTCGACCGGATCGAGCAGGGCAACACCGGCGGCACCGTCTCGCTCGGCGGCTTTTCCGCCACCTTCGTCAATGCGCTGCATTCCTCGGCCAGCATCACCTCGGACGGCGTGTCGCATTCGCTCGGCAACGCCAACGGGCTGATGCTGCATTTCGAGGACGAGCCCGGGCTCTTGCACATGGGCGACACCGACATCTTCTCCGACATGGCGCTAATCAACGAGCTGCACCGCCCCGAGATCGGCCTCGTGCCGATCGGCGACCGCTTCACCATGGGCGGGGCCGTGGCAGCGCTTGCCTGCCGCCGGTTCTTCTCCTTCGCCAAGGTGTTCCCCTGCCACTACGGCTCGTTCCCGATCATCGACCAGACCGCCGACGCCTTCCTCGAGGCGATGGAGGAGGACGCCAAGAACGTGGCCGTGCCGAAATCCGGCGAGACCGTCGCCGTCTGAGACGGCGACCGGCGCGTCGCCCTTCACGGCGCGCCTCCGCGGACAGGATCCCTTGAAGATGACGGCACGCGACGACAGGACGCTCGGCTTCTACGGGCAGGAAGCCTCGGCCTATGCCGCAAAGGGCGCAAACCCCAATTCGGCCCGGATCGAGGCCTTTCTGTCGCTCCTGCCGGAGGGCGCGTCCATTCTCGAATTGGGCTGCGGCGCCGGACGGGACAGCGAGGTGATGATTGCGCGCGGCTTCACCGTGCGGCCGACGGACGGGAGCCCCGAGATGGCGCGGGCCGCGCAGGAGCGGCTCGGAATTGAAGTCGGCACGCTGCTGTTCGCGGATCTCGACGAGCGGGACGCCTATCACGGGATATGGGCCAATGCCTGCCTGCTGCATGTCCCGCGGGTCGACCTGCCGGACATCCTCGCCAGGATCCATGCCGCGCTGAAACCGGGAGGCGTCTTCTACGCAAGCTTCAAGAAGGGAGACGCGGAAGGCCGCGACGGCTTCGGCCGCTATTACAATTATCCCTCGGAACGTCTCATCGGGAACTGGTACGCGGCGCAGGCCTGGACCGACGTCGCGATCACGGCGCATAGCGGCAGCGGCTATGACCGCAAGCCGACGGATTGGCTGCATGTGACCGCCATCAGGTGAGGCAGGCGGTCCGGGCGCGGAGAGGCGACGGCGACAAATGCGGGCCCCGCAGTTGCGCGGTCTGCCGCACGCGGCTATAGCGGGGCAACCCCTGTTCCCATGACCCCGCGAGGACCCGATGTCCGTAGATCTTGCCACCGTCAAACGCGTTGCGCACCTGGCCCGCATCGCAGTCACCGAGGAGGACGCCGCGCGCATGGAAGGCGAACTCAACGCCATCTTGGGCTTCGTCGAACAGCTCTCGGAAGTCGATGTCGAGGGCGTCGAGCCGATGACCTCGGTCACGCCGATGGCGATGAAGAAGCGCGACGACGTCGTCACCGACGGCGCCAAGGCCGAAGACATCGTCGCCAATGCGCCTGACAGCACCGGCAGTTTCTTCGTCGTCCCGAAGGTTGTCGAGTAGGTCCATGGCTGTCGCGGTCGCCATTGAATCGCCGTTGCAGGACGAGGTGAGGGGGCTGGTCGAGGCCCTCGACGCCTATCTCGTGCCGCTGGCGCCGGCCGAATTCCATTTCGGCCTCGACATCGAGGAAATGGCGGGCGCCGACACCACCGTGTTCGTTGCGCGCAGCGAAGAGGGCGAGGCCGTGGGCCTGGGCGCGCTGAAGGATGTGGGGACCGACCGGGCCCTGCGCACCGGCGAGGTCAAGCGCATGTTCACCGTGCCCCAAGCGCGCGGCCGGCGCATCGGCTCGGCGCTGCTCGACGCCATCTGCGCCCGCGCCCGGGCCCTCGGCATCGAGCGCCTGGTGCTCGAGACCGGCGTCGGCGAGGGCCTTGCCGCCGCGGTCCGCCTTTATGAAAATCATGGCTTCACCGAATGTGGCGCCGTTCTCGATTATCCCGATTCCGGCTATTCCCGGTTCTTTGAAAAGAAGTTGTCCGCATGACCGACCTGATCCGTCTGACCATCGCCGAAGCCCGTGACCAGATGGGCAAGGGCGCCTTTTCCAGCGTCGAGCTGACCGAGGCCTATCTCGGCGCCATCGAGGCCGCCAACCCGGCGATCAACGCCTATGTCAAGGTGACCGCCGACAAGGCGCTCGACATGGCGAAGGCGTCCGACGCCCGCCGTGCGGCAGGCCAGACCGGCGCGCTCGAAGGCATCCCGCTCGGCATCAAGGATCTCTACGCCACCGAGGGCGTCCACACCCAGGCCTGCAGCCACGTGCTCGACGGCTTCGAGCCGCGCTACGAATCCACCGTCACCGCCAATCTCTGGGCCGATGGCGCGGTGATGCTGGGCAAGCTGAACATGGACGAGTTCGCCATGGGCTCGTCCAACGAGACCTCCTATTACGGCCCGGTGATCAATCCCTGGCGCGCCGAGGGCTCGAACGCCAACCTGGTGCCCGGCGGCTCCTCGGGCGGCTCGGCTGCGGCGGTCGCGGCCTGGCTCTGCGCCGGCGCCACCGCCACCGACACCGGCGGCTCGATCCGCCAGCCGGCAGCCTTCACCGGCACCGTCGGCATCAAGCCCACCTATGGCCGCTGCTCGCGCTGGGGCATCGCCGCCTTCGCCTCCTCGCTCGACCAGGCCGGCCCGATCGCCCGCGACGTGCGCGATGCGGCCATCCTGCTCAAATCCATGGCCTCGGTCGACGCCAAGGACACCACCTCGGTCGACCTGCCGGTGCCGGACTACGAGGCCGCGCTCGGCGGCTCGGTCAAGGGCCTCAAGATCGGCATTCCGCGCGAATACCGCATGGACGGTATGCCGGAGGAAATCGACGCCGTCTGGCAAAAGGGCATCGCCTGGCTCAAGGATGCCGGCGCCGAGATCGTCGACATCGAGCTGCCGCACACCAAATACGCGCTGCCCGCCTATTACATCGTCGCCCCCGCCGAAGCCTCGTCCAACCTCGCCCGCTACGACGGCGTCCGCTACGGCCTGCGCGTTCCCGGCAAGGACATCGCCGAGATGTACGAGAAGACCCGCGCCGCGGGCTTCGGCCAGGAGGTCAAGCGCCGCATCATGATCGGCACCTATGTGCTCTCGGCCGGCTATTACGACGCCTATTACCTGCGCGCGCAGAAGGTGCGCACGCTGATCAAGCGCGACTTCGAACTGGCCTTCGAGGCCGGCGTCGACGCGATCCTCACGCCCGCCACGCCGTCCTCGGCCTTCGCCGTGGGCGACGAGAGCCTCGCGTCCGACCCGGTGAAGATGTACCTCAACGACATCTTCACCGTGACCGTCAACATGGCCGGTCTTCCGGGCATCGCCGTGCCCGCGGGCCTCGACCCGAAGGGCCTGCCGCTCGGCCTGCAACTGATCGGCCGCCCTTTCGAGGAAGAAACCCTGTTCAGGACAGCCCATGTGATCGAACAGGCGGCGGGCCGGTTCGAGCCCAAGCGCTGGTGGTAACAAAAACCGGTTTCATTCGCGGATAAACGATCGTCGATGGCGCGTTGCTGAGCCCGCCTTGGCTTGCGCATGTTCAAGCCCGGGCCTGGGGGTCGGCGTGTGTGCAATCGCCTTGACTCGTCTTTAAATGGAAACCAAGGTCGGGCTGTCTCGATTTTCAGCCGGGTGGGTGGTCCATGAGAAAGTATTTTCAATTATTTGCGCTTGGTTTTCTGGTTGTTGCCGGTTCGTCGTTTCCTGCCCGGGCGGAAAGCGGCGATAGCCTGATCAAGAAGGGCTACAAGGTATCCCAGCTCACAAAGAACAAGGCCGGCAAACTTGGCTGGAACCTGAACAAGGACGGCACGACATTTTTCTGTGGGATGAAAAATGTCGGCATGATCAAGAATGGCAAGAACGGCATGGTTACGTTTACGTCCTCGGGCCGGGTCATCAAGGTGGACAAAGCGACCGTTCTCAAGAGTCTCGGCCAGAAAGAGTTGCCGGAAGCAATGCCGGATTACGTGGATCTGAAGGCCGGGCGGATCACCGGCCGGGTGGTCTCTGGCTGTCGCAAGATTTCATAGATGGCGGGAGGCGCCGTCTCATCGGGCACCCGCCTGTTTGAGCGGTTGTCGGCCTGCGACCGGACCCGTTCGAGAGCTCTGCGCGTGACCGGGTAGGGCCGCCCGCCGCATGGCCAGCAGACGCCGGCGAAAGCCCGGGTGGGGCGCACTCAGGACTTTTCAACGCTCCCGTGGATCCCCCTTGCCGGACCCGCTGCCGCCGTCTATGTTGCTTTTGGCAACATAGACGTGTCGGGGTGAGGAACATGACGGATGTCGAACCAGGGCTTCTGAGCCGGATCGAGGCGATCCGGCGGTTCAACCGGTTTCACACGAGGCTGGTCGGCGCGCTCAACGAGGACCTGCTGGCGTCCGATCTGCCGCTGGTCCAGGTGCGCCTGCTTTATGATCTCGCCCATTCCGACGACCTGTCCGCCGCCGACCTGTCGGCGGCGCTGTCGCTCAATCCCGGCTATCTCAGCCGCCTGCTGGCCCAGCTCGAAACGCTCGGCCTGATCGCGCGCAGCCCCGATCCGGCGCATGCCAAGCGGCTGCGGATCGAACTGACGGACAAGGGCCGCGATCTCGTCGCCGGGCTCGAGGACAGGTCCCGCGCCGAAATTGCCGGCCTGATCGGCGGCCTGACGGAAGCCGACCAGCACGATCTGGTGGCATGCATGGGCCGGATTGAAGCCCTGCTCGGCGGGACCGCGCCACCCGAGATCATTCTGCGCGATCCAGAGCCTGGAGACCTGGGGACCGTGGTGGCGCGGCAGGGCGAGCTCTACGCCCGCGAATACGGCTTCGACCGGACCTTCGAGGGCCTGGTGGCGGGTATCGTCGCCGATTTCATCCGCGACTTCGATCCGGAACTGGAAATGGCCCGGATCGCCGCGCGCGAGGGCGAGGTGGTGGGCTCGGTCTTCATCATCAAGGCCGAGCCAGGCATCGCCAAATTGCGGCTGCTCTACGTTGATGCCCGCGTCCGCGGCCAGGGCCTGGGCAAGCGGCTGGTGCACGAAGCCATCGGTTTCGCCCGAGCCAAAGGCTACCGGGAGCTGGTGCTGTGGACCAATGCCGGTCTCGACGCCGCGCGCGGCATCTATCAGGCCGCCGGCTTCCAACTCGTGTCTGAGGAGCCCCATCACAGCTTCGGCCACGATCTCGTCGGCCAGTACTGGAGCCTCAAGCTGTGAACACCGGCATTCTCGCGGCCCTCTTCACCGGCGTCCAGGTCGGCGGCGCGATCTACGCGAGCAGCCTCGCGGTGGGCGACACTGGCGTCGCGGCGCTCGGGTTCCTGCGCTATGGCTGCGCGGCGCTGATGCTGCTGCCGTTCTTCGTCACCGCGCCGGTCAAGCTGCCGCGGCGGGGCGACATGCTGTCGGTCGCGCTGCTCGGCCTGGGCCAGATCGTGGTGATGATCTGCCTGATGAATCTGGCGCTGCTGCTGACATCGGGCGCGCGCGTGGCGCTGGTTTTCGCGAGCCTCCCCGTGGTCACGCTGATCGCCAACCGGATCGTCGGCGGCCGGGCGCATCACCGGCTCGAAATCCTGGGCGGGATCGTCACCATTGCCGCAGTCTTCTGGCTGGTGGCCGCCGACATTCTTGCGAGCCGCGCCAGTCTCGATGATTTCGCCGGCATGGCGCTCACGCTCGGCGCCGCCGTGTCGATCGCCTTCTGCTCGGTGCTCTACCGGCCCCATGTCGCCCGCTACGGCTCCATTGCCGTCAGCATCTGGGCCTTCGCGGTGTCGCTGCCGGTGCTGGCGGCGCTGTGGCTGCTGGTGCCGCCGTCGCACCTGGTGACGGACTGGCCGACGTCGACCTGGGCGCTGGTCGCGGGCGTCGGCGTGTCGTCGGGGCTCGGCTATCTCGCCTGGTTCCACGCCATCGAGCGGCTCAACCCGGCGAGCGTCACCGGTTTTCTCTCCCTGAGCCCGGTCACGGCGGCGGTGCTGACGCTGGTCTTCTCGACCGCCGAGGTCGACCCGTGGGCGTTGGGCGGCGCCGTCGTCCTGGTGGTCATCGGCACGGTGATCATCAGCTTCGGCAACCGCGCCGTGCTGACGCCGCCGGGCTGACGAGCCACAGGGGAGGACGCGGATCGTCCGGGAACGGCACGGCGAGCGCCGTTCCCGTCTTGGTCACCGGCGGTCTGGAAAGGACCTACCGGTTGTCGAGTTGCGAGCGCACCAGTTCCAGGCCGCGCCGTGTGACCAGGTAGGGCTGGCCCTGGCGCGAGCCGATCGCGCGCTTGCGCTTGAGCTTGCGGAAGGTTTCGAGATCGAGACCGCCAAACAGCCAGCCCTCGCGGGTGATGAGCTTGATTTCGGCGATCTTGCGGGTGTCGTCGCGGATGAGTTCAATCCTGCCGCCCTGGGCGAGCAGGTGCAGAATCCGCTGTTCTGCGCGGGAAATGTCCATGGTCTGAAGTCCGGAAACAGCGCTCGGATGAGCGCACAAAAACATCTGCCGGCTCGGCGAACCGGCGGCTCAAGTGTTTTTGTCGGGCCATGCGCGGCGGTCGTAACGCGGGACGCAAGACCCCTTCAGCGGGACTCGGACGAGGTGGACATAAAGGCTCCCTGGAGCGGCGGATGGAATCTGGATAGGCGCGTGCAGCCATCCGGTCAAGATTGCGGCCCACCGCCGCCGTCCCGATAGTCCGGGAGTGTTGCATCCCTGCGCCGCACCCGCCGCCGGCACGCAGGCCCAAGCGGCACCAACGCGCCCCGGGTCTTGCCCAGCCGCGCCTTTCCGGCGAAAATCAAGGCTTGAGGGCGCGCCGGGCTGGGATCCCGCCGTCGGCCAGGACGCCCCGTGTCCCGCAGATCCCACCGATCGGACCGCTCCCATGCCGACCCTGCGCCCTGCGACGCCAAGCGACATTCCCGCCATCATCGCGATCTCGCAGAGCGCCTACTGGTCGAATTTCCGGGATCTGGAGCCCGGCGCTTGGGATCATCCGGGCTACCGCGAGCTGGTGCGCGACATGCACCGGACCGAAGCGCGCGATTTCTGGCCGGACATCACCCTCGCCGAGTTCGACGGCGTGGCCGGAGGCTGGGGCGCGCGGTTCCGCGGCAGGAACGAGATCAGCGAAATGTGGGTGCATGCCGACTTCCAGGGCAAGGGCGCCGGAACCGCGTTGCTCCGCCGCTTCCTGGAGGGCATCGCCGCGGAGGGACACCCCGAAGCCTGGATCGAAACCCACCGGCGCAATGCCGGCGCGATCCGCCTCTACCGGCGCGTGGGCTTTGTCCCGGATCACGAAGTGTCGCGTGTTTCCAAGGGTTTGGGGCGGGACATTCCACTCATCCGGCTGCGCCGGCCGCTGCCCTGACGGGTGCGCCTTGCCGGATACTCTTTTCCGCCGCGCAAGATCAGGTACACTTCCGTCGCGTGGAAGATGAAAGGATGAGTTTCATGTTCGCAAGATCCGCAGGTACACTGGCTTTTCTCATGAGCATTGCGGCCTCGGCCGTGGCGGTTTCCCCCGGCATCGCCCGGGCCAATGACCGGGCGATCATCGTGCTCGATGCGTCGGGCTCGATGTGGGGCCAGATCGACGGCCGCACCAAGATCGAGATCGCCCGCGACACCCTGACCGACGTGCTCGCCACTCTGCCCGACACGCTCGATCTCGGCCTGATCGCCTATGGCCACCGCGAGAAGGGCGTCTGCACCGACATCGAGGAGATCGTCGCGCCGGCCGCGGGCACGCGGGGCGACATCGCCGCGGCGGTGAAATCGCTCAACCCCAAGGGCAAGACGCCGATCGCCGATTCGGTGAAGCTGGCGGCCGAGAGCCTGCGCTACACCGAGGAGAAGGCCACGGTCATCGTCGTCACCGATGGCATCGAGACCTGCAACGCCGACCCCTGCGCGCTGGCGAGCGAACTGGAGAAGCTCGGCGTCGAATTCACCGCCCATGTCATCGGCTTCGGCCTGACCGAGGACGAAGGCCGACAGGTGGCGTGCCTCGCCGAGAATACTGGCGGCCGCTACATGCAGGCGGCCAACGCCGAGGAGCTCGCCGGTGCGCTGACCCAGACCGTCGCGGCCGAGCCCGCTCCGGAGCCGGAACCCGCGCCCGAACCCGAGCCCGCGGCGCTCGAGAAGAACCTCGCCTTCACCGCCGTGCTCGGCGAGGGCGGCCCGGCGCTGGAGGTCGACGGCAAATGGGAGGTCTTCCCGCTGCAAGGCGATGCGCCGGCCGCCGAGGCGCTCGACTATGGCTACGAGCCGGCCTGGCGCGTGAAAGTGCCTGCCGGCCGCTACCTGGTGCGGCTGAGCAAGGACATGGTGACAGCCGAAACCATCGTCGAGGCGAAGGAGGACGAGCTGGTCGAGCGCGAACTGGTGCTCGACGCCGGCTGGCTCTCGGTCGCGGTCGTCCCCGACGAGGCAGCCGAGATCGACGACAGCGCCCGCTTCGACATCAAGGCCTCCGGCAAGGAGGAGGGCGGCTATGGCCAGGGCCGGTTCCTGGTGCCTGCGGGCGAGGTGACGGTGACCGCGCGGATCGGCGAGGCGCGCGCCGAGGAGAACTTCGCGATCGCCGCCGGCGAGAGCCTCGACAAGCGCCTCGTCGCGGGCATCGGCATTCTCGCCGTCGAGGCGGTCTACGCCGAAAACGGGCCTGCCGTGGAAGATGACGGCTACCGCGTCGACGTGCTGTCGGGGAAGATGTCGCTCGACGGCAAGCGCGAGGGCGTGGAGGGCGGCTATGGCCCGGGCAACAAGTTCAAGCTGCCGCCCGGCGACTATGTGCTGCGCCTCCGGCTCGGCGCCGCCGCGGCCGAGCAGAAGGTCAGCGTCAGCCAGGGCGAGATGACCGCGGTGACGGTCAACCTCAACGCCGGCGTCCTCAACGTCAAGGCGCCCGGCGCCTACCGGATCGAGATCCTGCCCGCCAAGGCCGACATCCAGGGCCGCCGCGAGGCCCTCGAAGGCGCCTATGCGGAAGAGTTGCAGATCACCCTGCCGCCGGGCGAGTATCTCGCCGTCGCCATCATGAGCGGCGACTCGGATGCTGAGAAAAAGGAAGCCCAGGCCAGTGTAACGGCGGCCGAACGAGCGGAAATCACCATTCCGTGACGGTCTGCCGGCCGGGTGATTGCTGAAACGGGCCGCGCCGGGCTATCGTGCGTCACAGACTTTGCACGAAATTCCGGTCGGCCTGCCTTGAGCCTTCCGCCAGGGGACCGACTTCATGCTTGCCATCCGGCCTGCCAGTTCCGCCGAAGCCCAGGATCTCGCAAGGATCGGACTGGCGGCGTGGGAAGTCGCCATCCGGGTCTGGGGCGAGGACGCGGGCCGGCTGCGCGAGAACGCCCGCAACGCCTATTATGATTTCTGCACCCGCGGCTGGCCGGACATTCTGGTCGCCGAATGGGACGGCGTGCTGGCCGGCTGGGGCTGTTGCGAGAAGGCCGACGACTTCATCACCGACCTCTGGGTCCATCCGGATTTCCAGGGCAGGGGAATCGGCACGGCGCTGCTGAAGGAGATCGAAGCCCAGGTCCGCGCGCGCGGGTATTTCGCCGTGCGGCTCGACACCCATGCCCGCAACACCGGCGCGATCCGGCTCTACAAGCGCATGGGCTACCGCGTCAAAGCCTATTTCGTCACCTATTCCGAACCGCTGGACGAAGACATCGACAAGGTCGAGATGGTCAAGGAGTTCGAGCCGGGCACGGAACAGGGACCCGAGGAGGACGGACTCTACAGCCCGTGACCAGGCCCGGCGCGAGGTAAAAAAAGGCCCGGAGACGGCGTTCCGCTCCGGGCTGCAAGTTGGGCAAAGACATCTCTGCCTAGAGGGAGCCGGTAAATCAGGTGACGGGTTGCGCTTCGTTTTCCATGTTCTCGAGCACCCGTTCGAAGAGGTCATGGTTGCGACAGAAGCCCGGGGCTTCGTCAGGATTGGCTTCATTTGCCAGCCAGTGCTCGCAGGCATCCGGCCGGTCGCACATCAGGCAGCGGTTGGCCGCGCGGCGCAGCACGCCGGCATGATCGGGCAGTTTCCACATTTCATCGGCGACGCCGAGCTTCTTCATCATGGCGTCCATCAGGTCTGCCTGCTGTGTCAAACGGCTGAAAATATCAAGTACGCTCATGATTCACTCCTCCTTCGTTTCGATGAAAGACTCCCACGCGGAGGCGGCTTGCGCCTTGATCTCAATCAAACAATTTGCACGTGGCGACGCCCGGTCCGGAGCCGGAACGCCCCTGCGCCGCGAGCGGGCTCGGTCCCGCCGCACGGGGCGGATCCGCCGCCCTGTTCTCGCCACGGCCGGCCGTTAGGTCTTGACCTCGAAGCGGCCAAGCGCCATTAGCTGGATGACCCCTTTTGTTCCTCATTGCCGAAACCTTGCCCATGACCCTTGTCGACACCCGCACCCCCGATCCCAAACGGCTCATTCCCGGCGCCACCGGCGACTGGGAGGTCATCATCGGGCTTGAGGTTCACGCCCAGGTGACGAGCCACTCGAAGCTGTTCTCGGGCGCCTCGACCAGCTTCGGCAAGGACGCCAATTCCAATGTGAGCCTGGTCGACGCGGCGATGCCCGGCATGCTGCCGGTGATCAACGAGGAATGCGTGGCCCAGGCCGTGCGCACCGGCCTCGGCCTCAAGGCCAGGATCAACAAGCGCTCGGTGTTCGACCGGAAGAACTATTTCTACCCCGACCTGCCGCAGGGCTATCAGATCTCCCAGTACAAGGATCCGATCGTCGGCGAGGGCGAGATCATCATCTCGGTGGGACCCGACCGTCAGGGTCAGTTCGAGGACATCGAGATCGGCATCGAGCGCCTGCATCTCGAACAGGACGCCGGCAAGCTGATGCACGACCAGCATCCCTCGATGTCCTATGTCGACCTGAACCGCTCCGGCGTGGCGCTGATGGAGATCGTCTCCAAGCCCGACATGCGCTCGGCCGACGAGGCCAAGGCCTATGTCACCAAGCTCCGCTCGATCCTGCGCTATCTCGGCACCTGCGACGGCAACATGGACGAGGGCTCCATGCGCGCCGACGTCAACGTGTCGGTCAGGAAGCCCGGCGGCGAATTCGGCACGCGCTGCGAGATCAAGAACGTCAACTCGATCCGCTTCATCGGCCAGGCCGTCGACTATGAGGCGCGCCGCCAGATCGCCATCCTCGAGGATGGCGGCGTCATCGACCAGGAGACCCGGCTGTTCGATCCGGGCAAGGGCGAGACCCGCTCGATGCGCTCCAAGGAGGATGCGCACGACTACCGTTATTTCCCCGATCCCGACCTGCTGCCGCTCGAGTTCGACGACGCCTTTGTCGAGGAGCTCGCGGCCCATCTGCCGGAACTGCCCGACGACAAGAAGGCGCGGCTGGTGCGCGACATGGGGCTGAGCGTCTACGACGCCTCGATCCTCGTCTCGGAAAAGGCGATTGCCGATTATTTCGAGGAACTGGCCGCCGGCCGCGACGGCAAGACGGCCGCCAACTGGGTCATCAACGACCTGTTGGGCGCCTTGAACAAAGCCGGCAAAGGCATTGAGGAGACTCCGGTTTCGCCCGCCCAGCTCGGCGGCGTGATCGACCTGATCAAGGACGGCACCATCTCCGGCAAGATCGCCAAGGACCTGTTCGAGATCATCTGGAACGAGGGAGGCGACCCGGCCGAAGTGGTCGAAAGCCGCGGCATGAAACAGGTCACCGACACCGGCGCCATCGAGAAGGCGGTCGACGAGGTGATCGCCGCCAATCCGGACCAGGTGGCCAAGGCCCAGGCCAAGCCGGCGCTTGCCGGCTGGTTCGTTGGCCAGGTGATGAAGTCGACCGGCGGCAAGGCCAACCCGGCTGCGGTTCAGGCGCTGGTCAAGGCCAAGCTCGGCATCGTCGACGAGTAGGGGCCAGATGTTCTTCGTCCGCTCCGCCTCCGCCCGCGATCTTGCCGCCATCCGCGACGTGCTGGCCGAGACCTGGCGGGCGACTTACGGGCCGTTCTACGGCGCGGCGCGGGTCGAGGAGATCATCGCCGACTGGCATTCGGAAGCCGCGGTGACGGCCGATCTCAACAAGCCGGGCGGCGAGTATCTGGTGGCCGACGACGGCAAGATGATCGGCGGCGTGGCCTTCGCCAGCTATTCGCCTCAGACCCACATCGTCTCGCTGCACCAGCTCTATGTCCGGCCGGAATGCCAGGGGCTCGGGGTCGGGCGCGATCTGTTCGCCGAGATCGAGACCTGCTTTCCGGGCGCGCAGAGCCTGACCCTCGAGGTCGATCCGGGCAATGAGCCGGCGATCGCCTTCTACAAGGCCCACGGCATGAACGAGACCGGCCGCACCGACAATTGCGGCAAGGGCCAGTCGGGGATTCCCGCGCTGATCCTGTCCAAGCCGCTCGCCGGGTGACGGAGAGATCATGAACCAGGACATCGAAATCCGTCCGGCCAGGCGCGGCGACGTGGCCGCCATTGCCGCGATGTTTGCCCAGGACAAGCTGGGGGGGCATGGCGACAGCGCCGATCCGGCCGACCTGCCGCTTTACCTCGCTGCCTTCGAGCGCATCGCGGCCAGCCCCAATGACACGCTCTACGTCGCGGTCCTGGACGGTGAGGTGGTGGGAACCTTCCAGACCACGCTGATGACCTCGATGACCGGCAAGGGCTCGTCGAACCTGACCATCGAGGCGGTCCATACTCTGAGCGACAGGCGCGGCCGCGGCATCGGCGAGGCGATGATCCGCCATGCGATCGCCGAGGCGGAGGCCAGGGGCGCGCGGCTGGTGCAACTGATGTCGAACGCCGCCCGGACCGACGCCCACAGGTTCTACGAGCGTCTCGGCTTCACCCGGAGCCATGCCGGCTTCAAGATGAAATTGCGCTGAGCACAGGCCGTCGCGCCACTGGACAATGCCGCCCGAGCGGGCCATAAGGCGGGGTAAGTGACGCGGCTTCGACGGCCGCCGGGTCCACGGACGAGAGGCTTTCATGAAGACGCTACTTCTTCAGATATTCACCTGGTGGAACGGACAGACGCTGGGAACCCGGTACCATACCTGGCGCCACGGCACGCATGTCGGCAAGGACGAGGCGGGAAACCTCTATTATGAGGGCGGTCTCGATTCCGAGGGACGCACCCGCCGCTGGGTGATCTACAACGGCCCGGCCGAACCGTCCGCCATCCCCGCCGGCTGGCATGGCTGGATGCATCACCGCACCGATGTCTCCCCCGCCGCCGAGACCTATGCCGCCAGGTCCTGGGAAAAGGCGCATCAGCCCAACCTGACCGGCACCGGCCGCGCCTACCGCCCGAAGGGCTCGATCCTCAACCAGGGCGCCCGCCCGCATGTCACCGGCGACTACGACGCCTGGACCCCGAAATCCTGACGCGCCATCGGAAGTTTGGCGCAGCCCTGCCACATTTCATGGGTAACGCTTCGGGACCGGTGCGGCAGACATGCCGGAAAGCCTTACTCTGGCAGTGTGACAAGTGAAGCCGATGAAGATCCAGCCAAGACATCCCGCACGGCGCGCCAGCGCGCTCCTCGCCCTCTCGCTGGCCCTGTCGGGCACGGCCGCTCCGGCCCTGGCCGCGCGCATCGAGAATCCCGTGGCGGTGTTTTCCGGCATCGACAAGATCACCGGGCGAATCACCACCTTCGATGTCTATGTCGGCGAGACCGTCCAGTTCGGCGCGCTGCAGGTGACGCCGCGCGTCTGCTACAGCCGCGACGAGACCGAGGCGCCGAAGACCACCACCTTCGTCGAGGTCGACGAGATCACGCTCGACCGCAAGATCAGGCGGCTGTTCACCGGCTGGATGTTCGCCGACTCGCCCGGTCTCAACGCCGTCGATCACGCCGTCTATGACGTCTGGCTCAAGGAATGCAAGCAGCAGTCCGACGTCCCGGCGCCGACGCAGGGCAACTGATCTGCCGACCCAGTGACGTTATCACCTGATCCTCACACAGCAAAACGCCCCGCGTTCCTTCGAACACGGGGCGTTCTTTGCTTTGGACCGGCCCTGTGAGGGGCCTGTGCGTTATCTCGACGCGATCGGGGTCACCAGCGGCGTGATGCGCCGGATGGTGACGCGGCGGTTGAGCCGCTCGGGCGCTTCGGTCGTGACCTTGAGGTAGCGCTCGCCATAGCCCTGGGTGACCAGGTTCTCGGGCGGAACGCCGAAGACGTCGGTCAGGGCCACCGCGATGGTCTCGGCGCGCTTGTCCGAGAGCAGGAGGTTGGCGTTGTCCGTGCCCACCGCGTCGGTATGGCCTTCGATCAGGAAGGTCTCGGCGGGATTTTCCTCGAGGATCTTGGTCATGGCGCCGGCCACGTCGGACAGCCGCTGGATCTGGTCGTCGGCGATCGTCGCCTTGCCGAACTCAAAGGTCAGCGAGTCCATGTCGATGCGGCGGACCTTGTCGCGAACGCGGGCGGAGCGCCGCACTTCCTCGACCGTGTAGAGACGTTCGACCTGCTCGACCGGCGGCTCCATCAGGAAGTCGAGATAGGCCGAGGGCTCCGCCTCGGTGGCGTCCAGGATGTACTCCTCGACCGGGATCTGCAGCCGCAGCCGCGGCAGGTTGCGGCCCGGATCGACAAAGGCCTGGCGCGAGCCGTCGCTGCGCGGATCGGCGTAGAACAGCACATATTCCCGGCCGTCGGGCATGATGCGGCTGCGCTGCACCATGTCGCCCCAGCGGTTGGTGATCGTCACCAGTTGCACGCCGTTGGGCCGGACGATGACCTCGCGGACCCGTCCGCCTTCCAGCCGCTCGTAATAGACTTCCTCGCTGCCGGAGCGAAGCCGGTCGCGCTCGTCATGCTCGATGATCGTGCGGTTGTCGACCTCGATGATGGTCCGGTTGTCGACCTGGTTGATGATGGTGACGTTGGTCTCCTGCTCGCGCACCGGCGCCTCGTCGAAGCGTTCGCCACGCTCGGACAGGGCCTCTGGCGCCCGCTCGTTGCGCAGGGCCGGGGCCTGGGACTCCTCGTCCGAGGCGGGCGGGGGCGGGGCGGGTTCGCTCGACTGGGGCGCTACGGGCACCGGCTCGTCGCCGGCAACCGGCTGCTCCTTGGCACTGTCGAGCACGGGGGCGCCGCCTTCGACGGGAAGGGTCAGCACCTCTTCCTCGGCTGGCGCCGGGGCTTCGGCCGCCGGCTTCACGGGCTCGGCCTCTTCAGACGTGGCCGGCTCCTGGACGTCGGTCTTCGCGGGCGGCTGTTCGGCGGTCGGGGCCACCTCCGGCGCGACTTCAGGAGCAGGGGCCACTTCCGGCGCGACTTCGGGAGCGGGTGCCGCTTCGGGAGCTACCTCGGGAGCAGCTTTCGGGGCGGCGTCCTCGGTCGGGGCGGCTTGCGGCACGATTTCGGGAACCGGGGCTACCTCGGGCGCGACTTCAGGCGCAACTTCCGCAGCGGGAGCTTTCTCGGGTGCGGCTTCGGGGGCGGCCTCGGGCGCGGGCTCGGGCGCGGGTGCGGGTTCAGGGGCTGCCTCGGGCGCGGGTTCGGCGGCGGGCTGCTCTTCCGCGGCCGGCGCTTCTGCCGCCGGCTGTTCGGCCTCGGGCTCGACGGCAGGTTCAGCCGCAGGCTCGGCGGCGGGCGCCGCCTCGGGAGCGGGTTCAGCGGGAGTTTCCTCTGCTGCGGGGGCTTCAGGCGCGGCGGCTTCCGGAGCCGGTTCCGGTTCTGGCGCGGGTTCAGCCGCCGGAGGAGCTGCCTCCGGTTCGGGGGCCGCTTCAGGCACGGGCGCCGGTTCCGGGGCGGGCTGCGCCGCGGCCTGGGCGGCCGCCAGTTCGGCCTGGGCTGCCGCGACGTCCGCCTGCGCGGTCGCCACGTCGCCGCCCGAGGCCTGGGCTTCGGACAGACGGGCCTGCGCCGCGGCCAGGGCCGCTTCGGCGTCGCCGACGCTCATCTGCACGCGGGTGATCGCCTGGGTCGAGACGAAGCCGGGATCAGACAGGGATCGCATGGGGGACAGCGGGCCTGCGTGGACAAAGCCCAGTCCGCCCAGGCTGATGGCGGTGGACGCGAGTAAAAGCCGAGTAAGTGTCAAGACAACAACTCCTTTAGAGAAAAGACCCTTCGCGGCGTCAACGTTTGGGACACCGCTCCGGTTCCATCCATCCATCCCTCCGGCCGGCCGGCGCCGCGCGATCTGGCCGCGGAACCATCCGCGGCGGGAGACACGCCGGCATGCCTGCCCGGACAGTCGGGAGCGCGGAGGGGTGGATGTCGAATGGCAGGGAGGGGAAGCCTGGGCCGCCAACAAGGCTATTTGACGACCGCGGCGGACGGTTCCGGTCCGGCCGCGCACCGGTTCCTAGGAGAAAGCCAGGTCCGGCCCTTCGAGCGCGGCCTCGAGCATCCTTGCATAGGCGGCGCGCGGCACGTCGATGGCGCCGAAGCGCTTGAGATGCTCGGTGGTGAACTGGGTGTCGAGCAGCACGAAGCCGCGCGCGCGCAGCCGCTCGACCAGATGCACCAGGCAGACCTTGGATGCATCGGTGGCGCGGCTGAACATGCTTTCGCCGAAGAAGGCCCGCCTGAGCGAGACGCCGTAGAGCCCGCCCACCAGTTCACCCTCGCGCCAGGCTTCCACCGAATGGGCGTGGCCCAGCCGGTGGAGACTGCCGTAGAGCTCGGTGATGGTGGAGTTGATCCAGGTCGAGGGCCGGGTCTTAACGCTTTCCGCGCAGGCGGCGACGACCCGGTCGAAGTCCGTGTTGATGCGGATGTCGAACGGCGCCTGCCGCACCGTGCGGGCCAGGCGCTTGGGCACGTGAAAGGCGTCGAGCGGCAGGACGCCGCGCAGTTCCGGCTCCACCCAGAACAGGTCCGGGTCGTCGGCGGAATCGGCCATCGGGAACAATCCCGAGGCATAGGCGCGCAGAAGCAGGTCAGGCGTGATCCGGGGATAGGCGCCGTGCCGCACGGCTCAGGCTCCGGCCGACGGAAGGGCCGGAGCGGGCATGGCTCTATTTGCCAGCTTTGTCCGCCAGGAACTTTTCCAGCCAGTGAATGTCATAATCGCCATTGGCTATATCCGGATTGGCGAGAAGATCGCGAAACAGCGGGATCGTGGTCTTGATCCCGTCGACGACGAACTCATCGAGCGCACGCCTCAGCCGCATCATGCACTCGACCCGGGTGCGCCCGTGCACGATCAGCTTGCCGATCAGACTGTCATAATAGGGCGGAATTTTGTAGCCCTGATACACGCCCGAATCGACCCTGACGCCGAGGCCGCCCGGCGGGTGGTAATGGGTGATGGTGCCGGGCGAGGGCACGAAGGTCGAGGGATCCTCGGCATTGATCCGGCACTCGATGGCGTGGCCGTGGAAGCGGATGTCTTCCTGGCTGACCGACAGGCCGGCGCCCGAGGCGATGCGGATCTGCTCGTTGACCAGGTCGATGCCGGTGATGGCTTCGGTGATCGTGTGCTCCACCTGTAGCCGCGTGTTCATCTCGATGAAGTAGAACTCGCCGTTCTCGTAGAGGAACTCGATGGTGCCTGCGCCGCGGTATTTGAGCTTGCGCATCGCCACCGCGCAGATCTCGCCGATTTCCATGCGCTGGTTCTCGTTGAGCGAGGGCGAATTGGCTTCTTCCCAGACCTTCTGGTGGCGCCGCTGCAGCGAGCAGTCGCGCTCGCCCAGATGCACTGCGTTGCCTTCCCCGTCGCCCAGCACCTGGATCTCGATGTGGCGCGGCTGGCCGAGATATTTCTCCATGTAGACGGCGTCGTTGCCGAAATTGGCGAGCGCCTCCGACCGCGCCGTCGACAGCGCCTCGGACAACTCGCCCGGATTGTGGGCGACCTTCATGCCGCGTCCGCCGCCACCGGCGGTGGCCTTGATCAGCACCGGATAGCCGGTCTCCTTGGCGACCTCGAGCGCCTGCTCGACATCGTGGACTTCGCCGTCCGAGCCCGGCACGCAGGGAATGCCCAGCGCAACGGCCGTCTTCTTGGCGGTGATCTTGTCGCCCATGATGCGGATGTGGTCGGCGGTGGGGCCGATGAAGGTGATGCCGTGGGCCTCGAGAATGTCGGCGAACTTGGCGTTCTCGGACAGGAACCCGTAGCCCGGATGCACCGCGTCCGCGCCGGTGATCTCGCAGGCGGCGACGATCTGGTGGATGTTGAGATAGCTGTCGCGCGACGGCGGCGGGCCGATGCAGACGCTTTCGTCGGCGAGCCGCACATGCATGGCGTCCTGATCGGCGGTGGAATGCACCGCCACGGTCTGGATGCCGAGCTCCTTGCAGGCCCTCAGCACCCTGAGTGCGATCTCGCCCCGATTTGCAATGAGGACTTTGGAGAACATGGCCTGGTTCACTTACTCGATCACGATCATCGGTTCGGCGTATTCCACCGGGTGGCCGTCGCTGACCAGCACGTCGACGACCTTGCCGGAGCGCGGCGCCGGAATCTGGTTCATCGTCTTCATCGCCTCGATGATCAGGATCGTCTGTCCTTCCTTGACCATCTGGCCGACCTCGACGAACGGCTTGGCGCCCGGAGCCGGCGACATGTAGACGGTGCCGACCATCGGTGCGGTGACCGTGTTGGCCGTTCTCGAGGCCGCGGCCGCCACCGATTCCGCCGAAGGCGCTGCGGGCTGGGCCGGCGCTGCGGGCGCGGGCGCCTGGTGCTGCGCGATCGGCGCATGAATGGTCTGAGGCGTTCCGGCGCGGCTCACCCGCACCCGCAGATCATCCTGTTCGATCTCGATCTCGGTCAGGTCGGTTTCGTTGAGAATATTGGCCAGATCCCGGATCAGATCCTGGTCGATCGACGGTTTTCGTGTTGCCATCGGACTTTTGCCTTTGTTGTGTTGTCGCGGATGGCGGTATACGCCCTCCGCTGATTGACCGTCCCTTTACAGCCCCGCACCAGCGGATGACAAGTCCGCAAAGGGCTTTGGGCGCCGTTTGAACCCTGCGTCCGGTTCGCGGACGCGCTGTTGCCTGACCCCAAGTCATACACTGCTTGTCAAAAGCCGGGGAAGGCTTTCACCGGGCCGCGACGCTTGTCCACAAGCGATTGGCCCGGATTGGCGGCACAGCGCCGCGCCCAAGCCTCAGCACTGGGTGCTGTCGCACTCGCGCATGTTGGCGATCCGCGCCATCAGGGCTTCCTCGCCCACCGCGCCGAACACCGCCTCGTCGCCGATGATGAAGGAGGGCGTACCGGAAATGCCCAGCGCATTGGCGAGCTCATAGGTCTGGCGGATGGAATCGCCGATCGCCGGATCTTCCATGCCGGCCCTGAGCGCCGCTTCGTCGACGCCGAGCCCGGTGGCGATCTCGATGGCATGGTCCTCGGTGGCGCGCACGTCGCCGCCCATCAGCTTCATGTGAAATTCATTGTAGTGTTCGGGCGCGAGCTTGCGCAGCGACATCGCCACCCGGTGGGCGGCGAGCGAGTCCGGTCCGAGGATGGGGAACTCCTTGAGCACCAAACGGACATTGGAGTCCTTTTCCAGAAGCGCGGTGATGTCGCTCAGCGCCCGCTTGCAGAAGCCGCAATTGTAGTCGAAGAACTCGACCAGGGTCACGTCCCCTTCCGGGTTGCCCAGCACGATGTCATCGGCATTGTTGAAGATCGCGTCCCTGTTCTCGCTGATCGCCGCCTGCGCCAGCACCTGGCTTTCGGCCGCCTTCTTGGTCTCGAGCGCCTGGCTCATCTCTTCGAGGATCTCGGGGTTTGCCAGGAGGTATTCGCGGATGAACGCGCCGAACTCCTGCTTCTGCGTGTCGTCGAGCGCGGCCGCGGGCAGCGGCAGCGCCGTTGACAGGCCGATGAGGAGGGCGGTCATCAGACCCGAGCGCTTGCGAATAGCCATGGTGGTAGGATCCCTTTTCCGTCGCTGCGATGCGCCGTGCGGCGCTTGCGGCGTTTTCTATTTTCCGATGGTTAAGATGTCGTTGGCCCGGATCGCTCCGGGCGAGCCCGGAGGCAGCTTCTGCAGGGCGCGGGCGGCGAATACCTTGGCGTCGCGGGTGTTGCCGGCGCGGAAATTGCCCTCGGCCATGATCAGTTCGGCATTGGCGATGTCGCCGGACTGGGCATAGGCCTGGGAAAGGTGCCGGTAGGCGGCGTAGTTCTCCGGCTCGCTCTGCAGCGAGGCGCGCAATTCGTCGATCGCCCGGCCCATGTTGCCGGCCTCGCCCGAGGCGACCAGCGCGAACCCGAGCCGCGCCCGGATCAGGGGGGACTTCGTCCGGTCGAGCTTGACCGCCTGGTTGAAGGCCTTGATCGCCGCGTCGCTCTTGCGCAGCTTGATCAGCACCTCGCCGCGGAATTCGTGGAAATAGGGGTTCTTCGGCTGCTCCTTGATCAGGGCGTCGAGCTTCTGCAGCGATGCGGCGGAATTGCCGGCAAGATCGGTGGCGATGGCGTCCCCGTACCGCGCCGCCAGCGAGGTCCGGTCGGTGGAGAACAGCCGCGCGACGGCGCTGGCGCCGCCGGTGTAGGCGGCGATCTTGGCGCGCATCAGATTGTGGCGCTCGACCAGGGCCTTCGGGTCCTGCGCATCGAAGTACTTGCTCTTGCGCGCCAGCTCCTCCAGCAGCGCGATGCGTTCGCGCGGCAGGGGATGGCTGATCTGGTACTTGTCGACCTGGACACCGGAGAGCGACAGGCTTTGCGAGAATCGCTCGAAGGTCGTCAGCATGCCCTGCATGGACTGGCCGGTGGCGTTGAGAAAGCGGGCGGCGGCCTGGTCGGCGTTCATCTCCTCGGTCCGCCGGTAGCTCAATAAGCTGCGCTGGGCGATGCCGGGGGCGGCCGTAATCAGCGCGCCGCCGGCCTGGGCGCCGCCGGTGCTGCCGGCAATGCTGCCCGCGGCGATGGCGCCCGCGCCGAGCAGGCCGCCGACGATCGCCAGCGTGCGGGCCGCGGCGATCTGCTCGCGCAGC
>NZ_JRJG01000082.1 GCF_000759435.1 Hoeflea sp. BAL378 | reverse complement strand
GTCCCGCGCCTTGGCCGGGGTCTTGCTCGCGCCGCCGCGTCGGGAGTGTTGGGAGCGCTTGTCCGCCAATGGGGAAGAATCCTGGTCGATCTGCCTGGGGAGCGGCCGAGAGCGCGCCCCATGTGTGATTTCATCGTTGTTTGGACATAGCAATCCGATATCCACTTGGCAAAGCCGTTTTCGCTTTGCATATGTAGGGCGACCGTCAGGGGAGGAGCACCACCATGGAAATGAATGGCGAAGAACGAATTGCGGCGCCGCGCCAGCTCGTCTGGGAAGCGCTCAACGATCCGGAGATCCTGAGCGAGTGCATTCCGGGCTGCCAGGAGCTCGAAAAGACCTCCGACACGACCATGATCGCCGTCGTCAAGGTCAAGATCGGCCCGGTGGCCGCCACCTTCAAGGGCGAAGTCACGCTCGAGAACATCAACGCGCCGGAAAGCTACACGATCTCGGGCGAGGGCAAGGGCGGCATCGCCGGCTTCGCCAAGGGCGGCGCCGATGTGACGCTGGTCGAGGACGGCGAGGAGACCGTTCTTTCCTACGTGGTCAATGCCCAGGTCGGCGGCAAGATCGCCCAGCTCGGCTCCCGGCTGATCGATTCCTCGTCGAAGAAGCTCGCGGGCCAGTTCTTCGCCAAGTTCAACGAGGTCGTGAGCGCCAGGACAGCCGAGGCGTGACCCTGGCGCTTGTCGGCTCGCAAGGCCTATTCGGGGGCTTCGAAGAAGAACCGGATCATTTCGCGGCTTGAGTCCGGGCCGCGCGGATCGGTGTAGGTTCCGGCCGGAGACCCGCCCGACCAGGCGTGGCCCAGGCCGTCGATGACCCAGTGTTCCAGCCTGGCGATCCCGTTCTCCATCGTGGTGATGGTCCTGGCGAAGCTTCGCCCGCCGGCCGTCCCCCGCTGCACGGTTTCGATCGTCGGCCCGCGATGGCGGGCGACGCTGCGTTCGGCGATAAGCTCGCCATTGACCGGATGAACGGTCGTGTCCGTCGTCCCATGGAACACGATGCTGCGCAGGGCCGTATCCGGGCTGTCGGGCGCCGTTGCTGCCCGGCTGCGCCCGGCCATGGCCGCGAAGGCGGACGGCACATCCCCCGCCGCGGCGAAGGGAATGCCCGAATGCACGCCGATCGCGGAGAAGACATCCGGATAGGTTTCGCCCAGGATCACCGCCATGGCGGCGCCGGCCGAGAGGCCTGCCGCGAAGACGCGGCCGGCGGGAACCTCGAACTCGGCCATCAACCGCGCCGTCAGGCCCGCAAGAATGGCAGGCTCGCCCCGGTCCCGCCGCTGGTCGCCGCGGCTGAACCAGTTCCAGCAGGACTGGGCGTTGTTGCCGCGCGCCTGTTGCGGATAGACCGCGACGAAGCCATGGCGCTCGGCCAGCGCGTTCATGCCGGTTCCCGCGGCGAAATCCTCGGCGGTCTGGGTGCAGCCATGCAGCATCAGCACGATTCCCGTCACGCCCCTGGCGGCCGAGGAGGGGACATAGGTGCGGAAAGCGCGGCTGCCGGCCGCACACTCATACTGCTCCTGCCTGAACTGTGCACCTTCGGGCAGGGGGGCGTCCTGCCGGGCGCGGCTTTGCAGTCCTGCCTGCAATCCGGCAAGGCCGGCGGGCGTTCGCATGAGGGGCGAAGCGAGCTCGGCTCCCTCGTTCCCCGCGGCCTCGAAGGCAAGGCCATGCCGGGCGAGCGTGCGATTGACCAGGTCCGCGGCCGAGGCAAAACGGGACAGGCGTGCGGGCGTGGTGCCCGGGCGCAGCGCGCCGGCGTCAAAGAGTTTCAAGAGCGTGGTCCTTGTTGATGGCGCTGGCCTACCGGATGCGGTCGGCCAGGGCTTGCTTGACTTCCTTGCTCGCTTGCAGAGCTCCCAGCACCGTGATGGAGCCTATGGTTTGACGGGCGAGGTCCGCGGAGACATCCGCATCGATGCGGGCCAGCCCGACGACCTTGACATGCAGCATTTCGCCGGCCTGCCGCAGCGCTTCGAGGTCGGCGCGGGTGTAGTCGCGCAGTCCCAGCTCCATGGTTTGGCGTTCGATGGATCGCGTGACCGCATCCACTTGCGTATCGAGCTGCTTGCGGATGGCGCTGCGAATGAAGTCGCTGCGGTTGGAGTAGAAGCCTTCCTGCACCAGAAGGTCGATGCGCCCGAGATCGACATAGCCGAGATTGATCGTGATCTTTTCGGTGTCAGGCGCCTTGTCGCGCAGGCGAGGTAACGTGCTCATCAATCTTTCTCCATCCACATGGATGGTATATGGAGTGTTCTTGGCTGCTTTGCAAGGCCTGACCGGCATGCCGGTTCCGGAGGCGCCGGACAGGGGGCGACCCGCGTCCCCGGTTCGCGCGGTTGGCAGATCGCCGGAGTCCGCTGCCCGCAGCGGACGTGATTATGTCCCGTAAGATCCGCAAGGCGATTCCGGTGCGCGCGTCAGGTGCCGGCGATGGCTGAGGACGGCCGCGCTTCCTCAAGCGTGCTGCCCCTCCGATGGAGGCGTCGCGGCAGGGCGTCTGGGGAGGCCGGCGGACATCGGGCAGCCATGGGGTGGGTCGACGGAGGCTCCGGCGTCGAGGCCGGGCAGGCGCTTGCGAGGCTTCGGGCGCGCCCGCTCAGTGATCGCCCTCGCACAGGCCGTGGTCGGCCAGCGTCTCGATTACCGCGCAATGGGCGATGGTGTCGGCGTCGCAGCCGGAGATCCGCTTCAGTTCGCGCTCCAGCCGCCGGAGTTTCGCGATTCGCGCCCGGACATCGTCAAGCCGGCGCGCCGCCATGTTGTGGGCGTCGCGGCAGGGCTTTTCCGGATGCTGGCTGAGCTCCAGAAGCCCCCTGATGTCGTCGATGGAAAATCCCAGCTCCCGCGAATGGCGGATGAAGGACAGCCGCTTGAGCCCGTCCTTCGAATAGCGGCGCTGGTTGCCTTCGGACCGGTCGGCGGCGGCCATCAGCCCCATCTGCTCGTAATAGCGGATGGTCGGGATCTTCACGCCCGCGCGCCGCGACAACTCGCCGATGGAAAACATCGAAATCACCTCTTGAAGCTCTAGCCGCTAGAGAGATTACAGTCCTTGCCGACACACACGCAAGGACAATCCCATGACCCATGACCATTCCCGCCCCGAAGCCGCCTGCAGCGCCGACAGTTCCGCCTGCGGGTGCTCCGGCAATCCCCGCTTCGACGGCATGAATGCCGCCTACAAGCGCGTCCTCTGGACGGTGATCCTCATCAACGCGGCGATGTTCCTGGTCGAGATGGCGGCCGGCCGGCTGGCCGGGTCGCAGGCGCTGCAGGCCGATGCGCTGGATTTCCTGGGCGACGCGCTCACCTATGGGCTGAGCCTCGCCGTCATCGGCATGAGCCTCAAGGTCCGCTCCGCCGCAGCCCTGTTCAAGGGGACGAGCCTCCTGGTCATGGGCCTCTGGGTGTTCGGCTCCACCCTGTACCAGATCCTCGTGCTGGGCGTGCCGCGCGCCGAGATCATGGGCGTGATCGGCCTGCTCGCGCTGGCCGCCAATCTCGCCAGCGTGCTGCTGCTGATGCGCTACAAGGACGGCGACGCCAATGTCCGCTCGGTGTGGCTGTGCTCGCGCAACGACGCCATCGGCAATGTCGCCGTGATGATCGCCAGCGCCGCCGTCTGGCTCACCGCCTCCGCCTGGCCCGACCTCGTGGTCGCGCTGATCATGGCCGGCCTGTTCCTGCGCTCGGCGCAGCTCATCCTGGTCCAGGCATGGCAGGAATACCGCTCGGGCGCGGATCTGGGCGCGCTGGCGAGCCACGGGCACGACCATGCCCATTGACGGCCGTCGCCGGAGTTGCATGGCCGGGCGCGCCGATCGCGGGCTGCTGCCATTTCCTGTCGTCATGGCCGCGTAGGGATTTCAGGGCGCGACGCCGGGCGACAGGACGCCGCGCCTGTCGTCCCACTTTGGCCATCGCGATGGCAAGGAGCTGCCATGAAACTCTATTCCGGGCCGCTGAGCCTCTATGCCCGCAAGGTTGAAATCGCGCTGCGCGAGAAAGCCATTGCCTTCGAGCGGATCATGGTCCCCTTCACCCAGGAGACCGGCTATCTGCCGAAGAACCCGGAGGTGATGGCCGCCAATCCGAAGGGACAGGTTCCGGTCCTGCGGCACGGGGACCTGACGCTTTACGATTCCACCGTCATCCTCGAATATCTCGAGGACGCCTGTCCCGGGCCGGCGCTGATGCCCAAGGCGCCGGCTGACCGCGCCCTCTGCCGCCAGATGGAGCTCTTCGCCGATGAAGTGATGATCGTGCCGTTGCGCGCCCTGATGCACAGGACCGGGCCGCGGCCCCGGGACTCGGAGCGCTGGGCCGAGCTCGAGCGCGGGGCGGCGGCGGCGCGAACCGTGATCGCGACCCAGTATGCGGAGCTTGAGCGGGCGCTTGGCGGCTGCGGCGGTTTTTGCGGGGATCTCAGCACGGCCGACATCGCCGTGTTCATGATGCCGCTGTTCAACCAGCGTCTGGGCGGGCCGTCGCTGGCGCCGACCGCGAGACTCGCGGCCTGGTATGCGGCCATGGCTCGGCGCCCGGCCTTTCAGGCGATCGGCGACGAGATCCGCGCGGCGGACCATCGCCTCTCGCAGCCCGTGGAGGGAGCCTATCCTGACAGGGCGTGACCCGGGCCGGCCCTGCGAACGGGCGGCGTCAGGCCGCGCTGCGCTTGTCCGGCGCGGGCAGCGCCGCGGCGATCTGCTGGGCCTTGGTCTTCTGGCGGTCGGCCTCGGTCTGCCATTTCACCGCTTCGCTGGTCTTGACCCGCACCTGCTTGCGGTGCTTGCCCTGGTTGAGCCAGGTGGCGACGGAGCCGATGATCATGCCCAGGATGAGCGCGGCGAAGAGGAACACGAAGAACGGCAGCGTGACCGACAGCACCGCGTCGGAGGGATCGAACGGGTTGAGCGCCAGCGTCACCGCGGTGCGGTTGGCCACGGACAGCATGATCAGGATCACGCCGAGCGGGATGAGGATAGCCAGTGCGATAATGCGCTTGATCATGTCGTGTTCCAGTTTCCTTCAGGCGGCGGGGGTCCGGCTGCAGGCCGGAGGGGCCGCCGCAGCGGTCGCTCAGTCCTGTCCGTTGGGATTGAGCCGCTCGCGCAGCTCCTTCCCGGTCTTGAAGAACGGCACCCATTTCTCCTCGACGAACACCGGTTCCCCGGTGCGCGGGTTGCGGCCGGAGCGCGGCGGACGGTTCTTGACGGAAAAGGCCCCGAAGCCGCGCAATTCGACCCGGTTTCCCGCCGACAGCGCGTCCGTGATCTCGTCGAGCACGGCATTGACGATGTTTTCGACATCGCGATGGTAGAGATGCGGATTGCGCGCCGCAACCGCTTGAACCAATTCCGATTTGATCATCTTGGGTAACCCCTCCTAGTCGCGCTCCGATTGCCCGCCAACCTGCCAAACAGACACAAGACCGTCAAGGAACAACTTGCCGCCGGCCAACCGGTCGATCTCGTGGGAGATCGTCAGCGGCGCCCCCAGAATCTGCTGCATCAGGCTCGCCGCGCCGCCGCCGAACAGCAGGCTGGTGGTCTCGTCCGGAACTTTCCACTCGACGATCTCGAGAGCCTCGTCAACGCCGCGGGTCTTGAGATAGGCGCGGATTTCCGCTTCGCCGCCGAGCGCATCGACCAGGCCGTTCGCCAGGCCCTGCCGCCCGGTGAAGATCGAGCCGTCGGCGAGCCTGAGCACCTCGGCCCGCTCCATCCGGCGGTTTGCCGCCACCAGGTCGACGAACCAGTCGTAGCTGTCGAGCACCATCGAGCGGATCATCGCCTTGGCCTCTTCGCTGGCCTCTTTGAAGGGCGAGGGCTCCGCCTTGAGCGGCGAGGATTTGATCGCCTCCAGCCGCACGCCGATCTTGTCGAGCAGTTCCTGCGCCTGGGCGTACTGGAAGATCACGCCGATGGAGCCGACGATCGAGCTCTCGCCTGCGACGATATGGTCGGTGGAGGCGGCAACCATGTAGCCGGCCGAGGCGGCGAGTGTGCGGATGTCGGCGACCACCGGCTTGGCCTTTCCCGCTTCCAGGAGCGCCTTGTGGATCCGCTCGCCGCCATAGGTGGTGCCGCCGGGCGAGGAGATCGAGACCACGATCGCCTTCGCCGCCTCGGCCTCGGTCGCCTCCTCGATCAGGTCGAGGAGCTTCTGGTCGTCGGTGATGATGCCGCTGATGTCGATGCGCGCGATATGATCGCTGCCCCGGCCCGAGCCCGCAAATCTCAACCCCAGCCCCACCACCAGCGCGATCGCCACCAGCGCCGTCATGATCCGCCAGAAGCTGAGTTTGCGCCGGATCCGGCGCCGATCTGTGAGAAGTTCCGGGTTGGTCACGAGCTGTCTCCGGTTAAGCCGCTGTCCGGCTTGAAGCGTGCGTTGCGCCTGGCATGGACATGTAGGAGTGAACCGTGACGGCATTGCTTTGCCATTGCGGCCGATGCATGGCAATTTGTCTCAACTGCTTCGCAAAATCACCATATTGGGATGCGAAGCCCTCCGCAACCGCGACCCGGCCGCAACGACCGGGTCGGGCTCCGCATGGCGCCGAAACCCTTGGGACCGCAGCAGCACATGAGCGCATCGACAGTCTCAGAAGTCCCGGGCAGCGGCGCCTATGCCGGGCGGTCCCATGCCGAGTACCGGCGTGCCCGCAGGCATTCGCGTCTGGTCAGGATCCTCAAGATCCTGCTGCCGCTCTCCGCCGGCCTGATCGTCATGGCCTTCGTCGCCGTCTCCTGGCTGGACCAGATGGGCCCGGAAGGGGTGGAGATCGAATCGGTGTCGCTGCGCGACGGCAAGCTGGTGATGCAGAATCCGGTGATGAGCGGCCAGGGCTCGGACGCCCGGCCCTACACCATGCAGGCGGCGCGTGCGATCCAGGATCTCACGACGCCCGACGTCATCATGCTCGAGGAGATCGTCGCCGATCTGCCCGTCTCCAATGGCGACAAGGCCGTCCTCAAGGCCTTGAGCGGCATCTATGACAGGGCCGCGCAAACGCTGGAATTCGACCAGCCCTTCACCGTGACCACCGAGGCCGGGATGCAGGCCGATCTGCAATCGGCCGACATCGACATCGCCGGAGGCGAGATGAGCACCTCCGAGCCGGTCTCGGTCCGGTCCAAGGAAGCCTCCGTGGTTGCGCAATCCATGCAGATGCAGGATAAGGGCCGCGTCATCGTATTCAAGGACAAGGTCCGCATGACGATCAACCCCTCGGCGCTCAAGTCGAAGGATGGAGCGACGAACTGATATGGCGTGTAACCCCCTCTCTCTGCTCAAGATTGCCGTTGTCATGATCGCCGCCGGGCTGGCCCTGCCGGCCGCGGATGCGCGGGCCCAGGACACCGAACGGCGCATGTCGGGCCTGGCGCTGTCCAATGACGAGCCGATCCAGATCGAGAGCGACCTGCTCAAGATCGACGAGGAGACGAGCAAGGCCACCTTCACCGGCAACGTCACGGTGGTGCAGGGCGACACCATGCTGCAGGCGGGCCGGATGATCGTCAATTACGACAAGAATGGCGGCTCGGTGTCCTCGGGCGCGGCCGAGATCCGCGAGATCGAACTCTACGACAAGGTGTTCATCAAGGCCGACACCCAGACCGCCACGGCGGATGCGGGCAACTTCAACATGATCAATGAAGTGCTGGTGCTCACCGGCGAGAAGGTCGTGCTCACCGATGCCGAGAATGTCTTCATCGGCTGCAAGCTGACGGTCGAGATGAAGAACGGGCAGGCCAAGCTCGATAGCTGCGGCGGCCGGGTGATGATCCAGCTCGATCCGAAGTCGCGACCAAAGCAGTGATCCGGGCGCTGTTTTCATCCCTGGGCGGAGTCCGCGAGGAGACCGGCGCGCGGCGCTCGCCGGAAGACGCGAACCGGTATGACGGAACGCTGATCGCCCGCAACCTGACCAAGACCTACAAGTCCCGGCGCGTGGTCGACGGCGTCTCGCTGGGGGTGCGCCGCGGCGAGGCCGTGGGCCTGCTCGGGCCTAACGGGGCGGGCAAGACCACCTGTTTCTACATGATCACCGGGCTGGTGCCGGTCGACGCCGGCACGATCGAGATCGACGGGCACGACGTCTCCACCCTGCCGATGTACCGCCGCGCCCGGCTGGGCGTGGGCTACCTGCCGCAGGAGGCCTCGATCTTCCGGGGCCTGAGCGTCGAAGCCAATATCCGGGCGGTTCTCGAGGTCGTCGAGAAGGATCGCGCCAAGCGCGAGGAGAAGCTCGACAGCCTGCTCGAGGAATTCCACATCTCGCATCTGCGCAAGGCGGCGTCGATCTCGCTGTCGGGTGGCGAGCGGCGCCGGCTCGAGATCGCCCGCGCGCTGGCGTCGGACCCGACCTTCATGCTGCTCGACGAGCCGTTCGCCGGCGTCGACCCGATCGCGGTCGCCGACATCCAGGACCTGGTCCGGCACCTCACCCGCCGCGGCATCGGCGTGCTGATCACCGACCACAATGTGCGCGAAACGCTGGGTCTCATCGACCGCGCCTACATCATGAATGCCGGCGTGCTGCTGACCCACGGCCGCCCCGCCGACATCGTCGCCAATGCCGATGTGCGCCGGCTCTATCTCGGCGAGCAGTTCTCGCTCTGACCCGGCGGGCCAGGTAAGAATCCGTAAACCATAGCCATGGCCGGTCCGTGCCCGGGGCTCGAAAATCGACCATGCCGCTTTGCTTGCGGGGTGCGCGACCTTTGAGCCTTCGTCCCCGAAGGGCGAAAAACCGGCGGCGCGGGCGCCCGGATGCCGCGATTCCGGCCGGTCTGCGGACGCTTTTACCCTGTTCTCACGTCCCACTTGACCCGAAGGAAGAAAAAAGCAATTTTTGGGCCAGATGGGGCTGTTGGCGTGCCGGTCACGGCGCGCGGGAACGCGGAACGGGGTGTGCGGCAGGGCCGCGCCCGCTGCTGTTCGGCTCGAGCGGGGAGTAATGCGTAGCCATGGCGTTGTCTGCCGGTCTTCAATTGCGTCAGAGCCAGTCGCTGGTGATGACGCCGCAACTGATGCAGTCGATCCGGCTGCTGCAGTTCAGCCATATCGAGCTGACGCGCTTCATCGAGCAGGAGGTCGAGCGCAATCCGCTGCTCGAGCTGGTCACCGCCGAGTCCGATGCGGCGGAGGCCGGTTCCGACGCCCCCGACGCCATCCCAGACATCTCTTCCGGTGCGTCCGACATCGGCGATGACGCCGCCTGGACCGGGTCGACCGAAACCGCGTCCGAGCGCATGACCGCCGAGATCGACGGCCGCTACGAGAATGTCTTCCCCGACGATCACGGCGTCGAACGGGTCGAGGCGCCCGAATTCATCGACAACTGGAAATCGATGCCCGGCAGCGACGGCGGCCACGCCAGCGAGGGCTATGACCTCGACGACTTCGCCGCCCGCGCGCCGACCCTGCGCGACCATGTGGCCGAGCAGATCGCCTTCGCCTTCGCCGATCCCGCCGAGCGGCTGATCGCCACCGAACTTGCCGACCAGCTCGACGCCGCCGGCTATCTCACCGGCGAGATTTCCGAAACCGCCGAACGGCTGGGCGCGGATCCGCACCGCATCGAGGCGGTGCTCGCCCGTCTCCAGGAGTTCGAGCCGGCGGGGATCTTCGCCCGCTCGCTGTCGGAATGCCTTGCCCTGCAGCTTGCGCGCAAGGACCGGCTCGATCCGGCGATGGCGGCGCTGGTGGGCAATCTCGAGCTTCTGGCCCGGCGCGATTTCGCCGCCCTGACCCGGATCTGCGGCGTCGACGAGGAGGATCTTCTCGACATGATGGCCGAGATCCGCGCGCTCGATCCGAAGCCCGGCACGCGGTTCGAGACCGGTTCGAGCGAAATGATCGTGCCCGACGTCGCGGTGCGGCCGGCCTCCGATGGCGGCTGGGCGATCGAGCTCAACCCGGAGACCCTGCCGCGGGTGCTGGTCAACCAGACCTATTTCGCCACCGTGAGCGGCAAGATGGCCAGGAACGCCGCCGGCCAGGATTTCCTCAGCGAATGCCTGCAGACCGCCAACTGGCTGGCGCGCTCGCTCGACCAGCGCGCCCGCACCATCATGAAGGTGGCCACCGAGATCGTCCGCCAGCAGGACGCCTTCCTGCTGCACGGCGTCGATCATCTGCGCCCGCTCAACCTCAAGGCCGTGGCCGAGGCCATCGGCATGCATGAATCCACCGTCAGCCGCGTCACCTCCAACAAATACATGATCACGCCGCGCGGCGTGTTCGAGCTGAAATATTTCTTCACCGTCTCCATCGCCTCCGCCCAGGCCGGCGGCGACGCCCATTCGGCCGAATCCGTGCGCCACCGCATCCGTGGCCTCATCGAGCAGGAGCTGCCGCAGGCCGTGCTGTCCGACGATGATCTGGTGGATCTGCTCAAGCAGGCCGGAATCGAGATCGCCCGGCGGACGGTGGCCAAGTACCGCGAGGCGATGGCGATTCCCTCCTCGGTGCAGCGTCGCCGGGAAAAGCGCGCCCGGGCGCGGGCCGCCGCGGTTTGACGCCCACAGGGCAATCCTCTGGAATCGTTGCCGAATTAGGCAATTTTCGTGCCAAACTTGACAGTCTGGGCGCTTGGGCGTAGAAGCCGCACCGCACCGGGCAGGAAAGAAACGAGCACCCGGGCATCCGGTACTGTCAAGTGAAAAATTGCATGGACTGGAGCAATTGTCCGTCGTCTGCCGCTTGGATGAGCGCGACGCATGGCTTAGACTAAATCCCCAAGTCAATAAGAAGAAGGGACTATCCCATGAGCGTGCGAGTGTCGGGTAAGCATATGGAAATTGGCGAGTCTTTCAGGACCCGCATCGAGGATCAGATAACGGGGGCGGTCCGAAAATATTACGACGGCGGTTTCTCGAGCCATGTGATCGTCGAGAAGTCCGGATCCAGGTTCACCGCCGATTGCAAGATCCATCTCGATACCGGCGTGATCCTGCACGCGACCGGCCAGGCACAGGATCCGCAACCGGCCTTCGACGCTGCCGCCGAACGGGTCGAAAAGCGGCTGCGCCGCTACAAGCGCCGCCTCAAGGATCATTACGCCAACGGCCAGCAGACCAATGCGGCGCTGGCTTACGCGGTGGTGGATTCGGCCATCAACGACGATGACAGCCATGAAGTGCCGCTCGACTACGCCCCTGCGATTATCGCCGAAAGCACCAAGCAACTGGTCACCATGAGCGTGGCCAATGCGGTGATGGCGCTCGACATGACGGATGAGCGGATCCTGATGTTCCGCAACGCGGGCAACGATGCGCTCAATGTGGTATATCGCCGCGACGACGGCAACATCGGCTGGATCGACGCCGGCGGGGTTAAGTCCTGAAGGCGTTTGCTGATGGAAAATCGGGCAAGCGGGCCGCGCGCGGCCGGAAACGGCGTCGCCCGCTGCCCTGACATGAAGCGAACAAGGCTGCCCGCGTCTGCGGGCCCGGAACAAGGAACGTGACATGGCGCTTGCTGATCTGATTGCGCAGAACTCGATTCTGCCAGCGCTCAAGGCAAACTCCAAGAAGCAGCTTTTGCAGGAACTGGCGGCCAAGGCCTCCGAGGTCACCGGACTGAGCGAGCGCGAGGTGTTTGACGTCATTCTCCAGCGCGAACGGCTCGGCTCCACCGGCGTCGGCAACGGCATCGCCATTCCGCACGGCAAGCTGGCGACGCTCGATCACATCGTCGGCGTCTTCGCGCGTCTCGACCATCCGGTGGATTTCGAGGCGCTCGACGACCAGCCGGTCGACCTGGTGTTCCTCCTGCTCGCGCCCGAGGGTGCGGGCGCGGATCACCTGAAGGCGCTTTCGCGGATCGCCCGCGTCATGCGCGACAGCGAGATGGTGGCCAAGCTTCGCGCCACCGACAACGCCGCTTCGCTGCATGCCTTCCTGACCGGCGAGCCCGCGTCCAACGCGGCCTGAGCCTGCCGGTCGTCCCGGCCGGGACCAGGGCCCCGGCGGCGGGTCAGTGCAGGGCGACGGTCTTCAGCTCATCCTCGGCGGCGCGGTAGAACGTGCTCGAGCGGTTGTCGGTCAGCAGGATCGGGGTTCCGTCGGCGCCGAACAGCGCCCAGAGCTCGATCCCCGGCCCCAGTTCGGGGGCTTCCGGAAAGCGGGCGTTGACGTCCTCGGAACGCATCTTGCGGATATAGCCGACTTTTCCGGCGCCCAGCAGGGCCAGGTCATGGGCGGACAATTGGGGTTTTCCAGATTTGGCAATCATTCGTTTTCCTCCGGTGTGTGGCAGGAAACATCCTGGTGAAGAGACCGTGCTCTTCAGTCTCGAACCGAAATGTTAATTTTCCGCACCATGCGCTCGGGTTCGGGGCGAATTAAGTCGACCGACAGCAAACCGTTCTTCAATTCGGCGCTGGTGACCTGCATGCCGTCGGCCAGCACGAACATGCGCTGGAACTGGCGCGCGGCGATGCCGCGATGCAGGTACTCGCGCCCATCGGCGTCCGACTGGCGGCCGCGGATGACGAGCTGGTTTTCCTCGGTGGTGACTTCGAGGTCCTCGTCGCGGAATCCGGCGACCGCAAGCGTGATCCTCAGCCGCTCGGCATTGGAGCCGTCGGAGGAGGCGCGGATGCGCTCGATATTGTAGGGCGGGTAGCCTTCGGATCCCTTGGCGATGCGCTCCAGGGTCTTTTCCATGGTGTCGAAACCCAGCAGCAGCGGGCTCGAAAAGGGCGTCATGCGAGACATGGCTTGTCCTCGTTCTCAAGCGACAGGCGCCGGACCCGCTTCGGCATCCGGCTCGATGCCAATATGGGAACTTCGGATCGGCTTCGCAAGAACCTTGCCCGATGGCTTTGCAGCCTCGTAGTGTCGCCGCGACCGAATCGCTTCAAAGGACCTGCCATGACGCCGCGCAAGATCATCATCGACACCGATCCCGGCCAGGATGACGCCGCGGCGATCATGCTGGCGCTGGCCAGCCCCGAGCTCGATGTGCTGGGGATCACCGCGGTGGCGGGCAACGTGCCGCTGGCGTTGACCGCCCGCAACGCCGGCATCATCACCGAGATCTGCGGCAGGGGCGACGTGCCGGTCTTCTCCGGCGCCAGCGCGCCGCTCAGGCGCAAGCTGGTGACCGCCGAGCATGTGCACGGCAAGTCCGGCCTCGACGGCGTCGAGCTGTTCGAGCCGGGGCGCCCGCTGGAGAGCCAGGACGCAATCGATTTCATCATCGACACGCTGCGCACCGAGCCCGAGGGAACGGTGACGCTCTGCGCGCTCGGCCCGCTCACCAACATCGCCACGGTGTTCGAGCGCGTTCCCGGCGTCGTCTCCCGCGTCAGGGAAATCGTGCTGATGGGCGGCGGCTTCTTCGAGGGCGGCAACATCACGCCCTCGGCCGAATTCAACATCTATGTCGATCCGGAAGCCGCCGACATCGTCTTTTCCTCCGGCGCGCCGATCACCATGATGCCGCTCGACGTCACCCACAAGGTGCTGACCACGGCGGCGCGGGTCGAACGGCTGCGCGGCAACGGCAACCGCCCCTCGATGGTGATGGCCGACATGCTGGAATTCTTCGAACGCTTCGACGAGCACAAATACGGCACCGACGGCGGCCCGCTGCACGACCCGACGGTGATCGCCTGGCTGCTCGACCCGGACATGTTTTCGGGCCGCAGATGCAATGTCGAGATCGAGACGGTCTCGGAACTGACGCTAGGCGCCACCGTGGTCGACTGGTGGAAGGTGACCGACCGCCCCGAGAACGCCTTCGTCGTCAAGGACGTCGATTCGGACCGCTTCTTCGACCTTTTCATCGAGCGGGTCGGCCGGCTGTAGCGGCATGCGTCGATGGGGAAATTGACCCGCCGCGAAAAACGACTACAATGTATGACGCGTGCTTGCACTGTCCTATTGAAATGAAACGGCCATGAGTACAGTTCCCTTCACCATGCGTCTGGACAAGGACCTCAAGAACAGTCTTGAGGCCGAGGCGAAGCTCGAGGATCGCTCCGCGTCCTACCTGGCGACCCGCGCCATCCGGATGATGCTGGAAGCCAGGGCCGCCCGACGCCGTCTTGTCGAAGAGGCGGTGGCCGAAGCCGACAAGGGCGCCTTTGTGTCCGAAGAAAAAATGAATGCCTGGTTTCAGTCGGTCGGCGGCGAGAACGAACTGCCGGAGCCGGAGCCGGACGTCTTCATCAAGCGTGCGTGAGCTGTGAGGCTCGTCTTTCTCGCGAGCTCCGCGCCCGATCTGCGCTGGTTCAAGACCTACTACATCAGGGCGTTTCCGGAAGGAAAGGCGATGGCGGAGAAGCGGTTTTTGGCTGTGCAGCACCTCCTCAAGGCCAATCCCCATATCGGCCATCCCTCCCAGAAGGTCGAGGGCGCGCGCGAGCATCACGTGGCGCGCACGCCCTTTACCGTCATATACCGGGTCATGGCCGACCGCATCGAGATCTTGCGCATTCTTGACATGCGATCCGACTGGGCCGGAGAGGATGGGGAGCCGGGCGGAACGGGTTAGCCGGCCCGGCTGGCAAGACTAGGCCTAATCCTCAAGCCGCGCGTCCACCTCCGACGCGAGCGGGATCGAGGGCTGGGCGCCGGGGGTGAGGCAGGCGAGCGCGCCGGCCACGGAGGCGCGGCGGACGGCTGCGGCGAACTCCATCCCTGAATCGAGGCCTTGCGCCAGATAGCCGCAGAAGGTGTCGCCCGCGCCCACCGTGTCGACGGGCTTGATCCTGAGCGCCGCGACATGCTCGACCTGGCCGTCCCGCGCCCACAGCACGCCGTCACCGCCGAGCGTGACGATCATGCACTGGCCGGTGCGGGCGTGCAGCGCGGCGAGCTCGGTCCTGACGACCGCCAGCGTCTCCGCCGGCCTGCCCGAAAGCCGGGCGAATTCGGTCTCGTTGGCGATGACGATGCCGGCCAGCGGCGCGAGCCGCTCCACCGCGTCGCTCAGCGGCGCGATGTTGAGGATGCTGGTGACGGATTTTCCCCGCGCCGCCACAAGCGCCGCCCGGACCGCGTCCTCCGGGATTTCCATCTGCAACAGCAGCGTGTCGCCCGCGTCCATCCGCGCCACCGCCGCTTCGGCGTCCCGCGCGGTCACCTGGCCGTTGGCGGCGGGGATCACCGCGATCATGTTCTCGCCGTCGCCGCCGACCAGGATCAGCGCGGTTCCGGTCGGGCCGGGCAGGTGGCGTACGGCGCCGAGATCCGCGCCCGCCGCCTCGAGCAGGGCAAGCGCCTCGGCGGCGAACGCATCGCTGCCCACCGCGCCCGCCATCCGCACCTTTGCGCCCGCGCGCCGCGCCGCCAGCGCCTGGTTGGCGCCTTTGCCGCCCGGCGCGGTGGCGAAATCCGTGCCCGTCACCGTTTCCCCCGGCTCGGGCAAACGTGGCGTGGTGGCGATCAGGTCCATGTTGACGGATCCGATAACGGTGATCATGGCATTCTCCTGCGTGCTGCTTGCCTATCCGGGGAAGGATTGCGCGCCGATGCTGATCAGCGCGCCGACATCGGGGCGGCGGACCAGGCACAGGGTGCTTTCGCGGCCCTGGATGTAGCAGATCATCGGAAAGCCGCCCGTGCGCAGCTCCTCATAGTCCTGCCGCGACAATTCTTCGGCGACATAGAAGGGAAATTCGCCGCCCTCGGGCTGGTCGGCGCCCTGCGGCCATTCCGGCAGCGTGTCCGTAGTGCCGGCCTCGGCGTAGACGCCAAGCCAGTCTTCCATCGCCACCCGCATGTCGTCGGGGGCGCCGATGCCGTCGAAGCCCATCAGGTCGCCCGACTGGTAGGAGGCGCTCCAGACCACCTCGTCGACGCCGTTGCGCACGATCAGGTCAAGCCCGGCGACAGCGCAGTCTCCGCTGGCGATCGCGGTGGCGTGGAGATCTCCAAGCCAGGTCTGCTCGACCGTCACCGCGCAGTCCGCGGCCTCCGCAGCCCCGGGCCGGGCCAGGACAAGGGCTACCAGGCAAAGGGCGAAGGCGGCTCCAGAACCCCGGCGCCAGGCCCTCGCCGGACGAAGACCCGACGGTGCGGCGAGCCAAGTGCAGACAGTCATGAGAACCTCTCCCTCAAACCAGGATCCGCGCCGGCCCCGGCAGGCGCATGCGCTTCACCTCACACAAGAGCCTCACGTTCCGCAACGGAAATCTCGCGGGCGCCGATCGCCGCGCACAGAAGTTTTTGCGCTTGCTTGCCGCCCCGCCGGTCCGGGCTCAGTCGTCCTCGTCGACGACCCTGAGCCTGAGCGTGGAGGACCGGGGCTCGAACCTGGGGCCCTGCACGGTGTCCGCTTCCTCGCCTGCCTTCCCGGCGGCGGGCGCGGCCGGCCTGGCCTCCTCCGCCAGTTGGGCGAATTCCAGCGCCTCGATCTTGGCGCCGCGCTTGGAGAGCTTGTCCGTCGAGGTCAGGATCAGGTCGACATCCTTCTGCGCCATCCCGAAATGCCCCTGCAGCTTGCGCACCCGGTCGTCGAGCCGCGACAGGTCCTCCATCAGACGGAGCACCTCGCCCTGGATGAGATGGGCCTGCTCGCGCATGCGCGCATCCTTGAGAAGCGCCTGGATCACCTGGATCGACAGCATCAGCAGCGACGGCGAGACGATCACCACGCGCGAGCGCTGCGCCTTGTGGACGATCGCCTCGAAGCGCTCGTGGATCTCGGCGAAGATCGATTCCGACGGCACGAACAGGAAGGCCGTGTCCTGGGTCTCGCCGGGGATCAGGTATTTGTCGGAGATGTCGCGCAGATGCACCTCGATATCGCGGCGGAAGCGCTGCTGCGCCGCCTGCGCGGCCTGCTCGCCCGAGCCGGCGCTGTCCGCCTCGCGCATGGCGTTCCAGGCCTCGAGCGGAAACTTGGCGTCGATCACCAGGTCCGGCGCGCCATTCGGCATGAGAACCGTGCAGTCCGGCCGCATGCCATTGGACAGCGTCGGCTGGAAACTGAAGGCGCCCATCGGCAGTCCGTCCCGGATGATGGTTTCCATCCGCGATTGCCCGAAGGCGCCGCGGGTCTGCTTGTTGGACAGGATCGCCTGCAGCCCCACCACGTCGCGCGCCAGCGACTGGATATTGGCCTGCGCCGTGTCGATCACCGCGAGCCGCTCCTGTAGCCGGGCGAGGTTCTCGTGGGTGCTGCGGGTCTGGTCGGTGAGCGTCGTGCCGATGCGCTGGGTCATGCCGTCGATGCGCTGGCCGATCGACTGGTTGAGCTCGGCCTGGCGGGCGCCGAACAGCTCCGTCATCGCCCCCATGCGGCCCTGCATCTCCGATTGCGCCTTGAGGATCTCGGCCAGCCGCGCCTCGGCCTGCGCCGCCCGCGCCGCCGCCTCGGCCTCGGCCCGGTCGCGCGCGCTTGCGGCGCGTCTGAGCGTTACCGCCAGCCAGAGAGCCAGCAAGACCAGCGCCGCCAGCACGGCGATGAGCGACTGGCCCAGCGTGACCTGATGGCCGTTGAGCTCAAAGAGCGGCATCGAAAACAGCGCGGCGTCGGTCTCCATGAGATACGGCCCTAGCTGATTCTTCCGGACTTGTCAGATCAAAACAGGAACATTGCCGCGCGATCCCGGCCCGATCACCCATCGGGCCGATTGACGGCGGCCCTGTCAGTGATTATTTCAAGCCCATGAGCATCAAGCCGATCATCTATCTGCCCGATCCGATCCTGCGCCAGCAAAGCCAGCCGGTGGAGCGCGTCGACCAGGAATTGTCGGGCTTCATCGACGACATGATCGAGACCATGTATGACGCGCCGGGCATCGGCCTGGCGGCGATCCAGGTCGGCGTGCCGCGCCGCCTGCTGGTGATCGACGTCGCCGGCAAGGACGAGCCGCGCAATCCGCAGGTCTTCATCAATCCCGAACTGGTCGCCACCGGCGACGAGATCAATGTCTATGAGGAAGGCTGCCTGTCGATCCCGGACTACTACGCCGATGTCGAACGGCCCGAGTCGATCACGGTGAAGCACCTCGACCGCGACGGCAGGGAGCGCGTCACCGAAGCGGGCGGCCTGCTCGCCACCTGCCTGCAGCACGAGATCGACCATTTGAACGGCGTGTTGTTCATCGACCACATCTCCAAGCTCAAGCGTGACATGGTGATCCGCAAATTCACCAAGCTCGCCAAGCAGCGGGTCACGGCCTGAGGTCAGGTGAGGCTGGGGGGTGGACTGATCGGACGGGCTTGAACTCAAGCCGCTTGTTCGCGGTCATTCTCCAACCCTTGCCGTCGTCGCCGCCCAACTCTCCGCCGTCATCCTCGGGCTTGTCCCGAGGATCTCCCGGCCTATCCGAAAATCAGAATCCTGCGGAACAGCGAGACAGGTGACGGGACGCGGGAGCACGCGAGACGCGGGGCCCGTAGATCCTCGGGACAGGCCCGAGAATGACGACTCCGAAGGGTTGCAACCTGGATCAAAGATCGCGTACCCGCCGCTTGCTGTCTGTCGGGCTTGACCTCAGGCTCGAAAACCCCTTTGAACACGCTCACTGATCAACGCGACGAAGCTGGACCGGAACATGCCGCTGCGCCTCATCTTCATGGGCACGCCCGATTACGCCGCGCCGACGCTCAAGGCGGTGCATGCGGCCGGGCACGAGATCGTCGCTGCCTATTCGCAGCCGCCGCGTCCGGCGGGCCGGCGCGGGCTCGAACTGACGCCGTCGCCGGTGCATCGCTTGGCAGAAAGCCGGGGCATTCCCGTGTTCACGCCCAAGAGCCTGAAGGGCGAGGAGGAACAGGCGACGTTCCGTGCTCTTAACGCCGACGCGGCGGTGGTGGTGGCCTACGGCCTGATCCTGCCCCAGGCGATCCTCGACGCGCCGCGGCTCGGCGCCTGGAACGGCCATGCCTCGCTGCTGCCGCGCTGGCGCGGCGCGGCGCCGATCCAGCGCGCCATCATGGCGGGCGACGCGGAGACCGGCGTGATGATCATGAAGATGGACGCGGGCCTCGACACCGGCCCGGTGGCGCTTACCGAAAGGACAGCCATCTCGGACACGGTGACGGCGGGCGAGCTGCACGACCGTCTCTCCGCCCTGACCGCGAAGCTGATGGTCGAGGCCATGGCAAGGCTCGAGCGCGGCGCGCTTCCCGTGACCCCGCAATCGCAGGCCGGCGTCACCTATGCGGCCAAGATAGACAAGGCGGAGACAAGGGTCGATTTCAGCCGCCCGGCCGTAGAGGTGCACAATCATGTCCGCGGCCTGGCCCCGTCGCCGGGCGCCTGGTTCGAGCTTGCGCACACTGGCCGTCCGGAGCGGGTCAAGCTGCTGGCGACCGTGGTCGAGGGTACGAGCACCGGCGGGACTCCCGGCACTGTGCTCGACGAGCGGCTGCTGATTGCCTGCGGCCAAGGCGCGGTGCGGCTCGTAACCCTGCAGAAGGCCGGCGGCAAGCCGATGGCGGCACAGGATTTCCTGCGCGGAACGCCGGTCGCGCCGGGAACGGTGGTCGGCTGATGCCGCGCTACCGGCTCGACATCGAATATGACGGCTCGGGCTATGCCGGCTGGCAGCGCCAGGAGGACCAGCCCTCGGTGCAGCAGGCGATCGAGACCGCGATCCACGGCTTCTGCGGCGAGACCGCCGTCATCCGCGGCGCCGGGCGGACCGATGCCGGCGTGCATGCGCTGGGCCAGGTCGCCCATGTTGATTTCGAGAAGCAATGGCCGGGCGACACCGTGCGCGACGCCATCAACGCGCATCTCTCGATGGCGCGCGAGCGCATCGCCATCCTCGCGGCCCGGCAGGTGGCGGAGGATTTCGACGCCCGGTTCTCGGCCCTGCGCCGGCATTACATCTACCGCATCGTTTGCCGCCGGTCGCCGTTGGTGCTCGAGAAGAACCGCGCGCTCTGGTCGCCCAAGCCGCTCAATGCTGCCGCCATGCACGAAGCGGCGCAACGCCTGGTCGGCCGGCATGATTTCACCACCTTCCGCTCGGTGCAGTGCCAGGCCGCGTCCCCGGTGCGCAGCCTCGACCGGCTCGATGTGGTGGCGGGCGCCACCGAGGGGCTGATCGAGATCCACGCCACCGCGCGCAGCTTCCTGCACAACCAGATCCGCTCATTCGCCGGAACCTTGCGGCTGGTGGGCGAAGGCAAATGGTCCGCCGACGATGTCGCGGCGGCGCTCGCCGCCCGCTCGCGCAAGGCCTGCGGCCCGGTGGCGGCCCCCGACGGGCTCTATTTCAGGGCCGTGGACTATCCCGAGGACTGAAAATCCCCGGCGTCGCGTCCCCAAAGCGCCAAAAGTTCAGCGGTTCCGAGATCTCGCGCGCGCCTTTAACCTCACGGTAACCCAAACAGCCCAAAGCTTAACACGCCAGAAACCGCGCTTCGGCGCGGTGAGCATGACGCCGTTCTGGAAGTCCCCGATGGCGCGGGACATGCCTATGCCTCTGCTGTTCGGGATACCTCATGCTTCTTTCCAGAAAATTGCCAATCGCTGCCGCCGTGTTGACGATCGTCTCCATCGGCGCCGCGAGCGTTGTCAGTCTTCAGATCGCCTCCGGGGCGCTGGAAGCCAAGACGCTGGAGAAGCTCGAAGCCATTGCCGACGGCCGTCGCAACCAGCTCGAGACCTTCCTTTCCAATCTGCAGCAGGATCTCACCGCGACGTCGCAGAACAATCTGATGCGGATCGCGCTCGAAGGCTTCAAGTATGACTGGGGCTTCCTGGGCGAGGGCGCCGCGGAGGAGCTCAAACGCCGCTACGTCACCGAAAACCCGTTTCCCGCCGGCGAACGCCAGAAATACGACACCGCCCAGAAGCCGGACGACGCCAAGATCAGCTCCTACGACCAGACCCACCAGCGCTACAATGCCCAGCTCCGCGACATGGCCGAGGGTCGCGGCTGGGAGGATTTCTACCTGGTCGACATGAGCGGCAACGTGCTCTACTCGATGGGCAAGAACGATGACTACGCGAGCAATCTGAGATCGGACGCCTGGAAGGACACGGGCCTCGGCCGCGTGTTCGACGGCATTGTCGGCGGCAACGAGACGGTCAAGACGGTCTATGCCGAATACGCGCCCTACGCAGCACTCGGCGGCGCGCCTGCCGCGTTCATGGGCCATTCGCTGAATTCCGAGGCCGGCATCGTCGGCGTGATCATCATCCGCATGCCCGGCGCCAAGATCGCCGGGATCATGTCCAACACCGCGGGCCTGGGTGAGACCGGCGAGACGGTGCTGCTCAATGCAGAGGGTTACCTGATCAGCGATTCGGTCAGGACGCCCGAGCCCGACTCCCTCGCCGTCCAGCTCGACACCGGCCTTCAGCAATCCGTCGAGGGCCCGAGCGTGGCCGTGGGCGAGCTCGCGGGCTACCGCAACATGGATGCCTATGCGGCCATGGCCAATGTGGATTTCGACGGCAGCCGCTGGACCGTCGCCGCGCTGATCGACAAGGACGAAGCCGGCGCCAGCATGGTGATGATGCGCAACAGCATTCTCGGCGTGGCGCTGCTGCTTCTGCTGGGCGCGCTGGCGGCCAGCATCTGGTTTTCCCGCAGCCTCACCCGGCCGATCGCGGCGCTGGTCGACAACATGCGCCGGCTCGCCGGAGGCGACACGACGATCGAGCTTGCCGGCCAGTCCCGCAAGGACGAGATCGGCGAGATGGCCCGCTCCGTCGTGGTGTTCCGCGACGCCGCCATCGAGAAGGCGGAGCTCGAGCGCCAGGCCGAGGACGGCCGGACGATGAGCGAGCGGGAGCGGCAGGAGCGCGAAGCCGCCAAGGCCCGGGAGGCCGCCGAGATGCAGCAGGCGGTCGACGCGCTCGCCTCCGGCCTGCACAGTCTGTCCGAAGGCGATCTGTCGGTGCGTCTCGACACGCCGTTCATGCAGGGCCTGGACGGCCTCCGGCTCGATTTCAACGCGTCGGTGGAGAAACTCAACCGGACGCTTTCCGAAGTCAGCGAGAACATTCTCTCCATCAACGGCGACACCGGCGAGCTGCGCGCCGCCACCGACGACCTGTCGCGCCGCACCGAGCAGCAGGCGGCCTCGCTCGAGCAGACATCGGCCGCGCTCGACCAGATCACCGCCACCGTCCGGAGTTCCTCGGCGCGCGCCGACGAGGCGACCGTCAAGGTCGGCGAGGCCAAGGCGTCGACCGACCGGTCCGGCGAAGTCGTCGGCCAGGCGATCAGCGCCATGGGCCGGATCGAGAAGGCCTCCGGCGAGATTTCCAAGATCATCAATGTGATCGACGAGATCTCCTTCCAGACCAATCTGCTGGCGTTGAATGCCGGGGTCGAGGCGGCGCGCGCCGGCGAAGCGGGCCGCGGCTTCGCGGTGGTCGCCCAGGAAGTCCGGGAACTGGCCCAGCGCGCCGCATCCGCCGCCAAGGACATCAAGGACCTGATCAGCAAATCCGGCGACGAGGTCAAGTCGGGCGTGGCGCTGGTGCGCGAGACCGGCGAGGCGCTGGGCATGATCGCCCGGCACGTCACCGACATCAACGCCCAGATCGATTCGATCGCCACCGCCGCCCGCGAACAGGCGACCGGCCTCTCGGAGGTCAACGCGGCGGTCAACCAGATGGATCAGGTGACCCAGCAGAACGCGGCGATGGTGGAGGAAACCAATGCCGTCACCCACCGCCTGTCGAGCGGCGCCTCGGCGCTGGACGGGCTGGTGCGCCAGTTCACGCTGTCCCGCTACCAGTCCGCCTCCGTTCCGATGGGCGCCCAC
>NZ_JRJG01000081.1 GCF_000759435.1 Hoeflea sp. BAL378 | reverse complement strand
AGGCGGAACTTGCGCAGCATGGTGTTGAGCTGCGCGCTCTCCTGGGTCAGCGTCATGCTCGCAGCACTTGTCTCCTCCACCATCGCCGCGTTCTGCTGGGTCATCTGGTCCATCTGGTTGACGGCGGTGTTGACCTCGGCCAAGGCATTGGCCTGCTCGCGCGCGGCCGTGGCGATCGAATTGACCTGCTCGTTGACCTTGGTGACGAAGCTCTCGATTTCCGACAGCGCCTCGCCCGTCGACTGGACCAGCGACACGCCGTTCTGGACCTCGCTGGCGGAGCTCGAAATCAGTTCCTTGATCTCGCGGGCCGCGGTGGCCGAGCGCTGGGCGAGTTCGCGGACTTCCTGGGCGACGACGGCAAAGCCCCTGCCCGCCTCGCCCGCCCGGGCCGCCTCGACGCCGGCATTGAGCGCGAGCAGGTTGGTCTGGAAGGCGATCTCGTCGATGACGCCGATGATGGTGCCGATGCGGTCGGATTCGTCCTTGATCCGGGTCATCGCGGAGATTGCCTGATTGACGATCTCGCCCGACTTGTCGGTGCTCTGGCGGGTCTGGCTGACCATCCGGTTGGCTTCGGTGGCGCGTTCGGAGGAGTTGCGCACGGTCGAGGTGATCTCGTCGAGCGCGGCGGCGGTTTCCTCGAGCGAGGCCGCCTGCTGTTCGGTCCGGTGCGACAGGTTGTTGGCGGCTTCGGAGATGCCGTCGGCGCTGGCGCTGACCACGTCGGTGGACTGGGCAATGACCGAGATGACGTCGCCGAGCGCCGCGACGGCGTCGTTGAAATCGTCGCGCAGCTTGGCGTATTCGGGGGCGATGTCGTCGATCTGCACGGTCAGGTCGCCGCCTGCGAGCTTTTCAAGCGCGGCGCCGAGCTTGGTCATGACGTCGGCCTGGGTCTCGCTGACCTCGGCGCGGCGGCGTTCGCCCTCGCTGCGTTCGGCGTCGAGAACCTGCTGCTGCTCGATCTCGCGCTGCCGCATCTGGGCGCGTTCCCGCACCGAGTCGCGCAGTACCAGCACGGAGGCGGCCATTTCGCCGACCTCGTCCTTGCGGCCGGTCTCGGGAACCTCGCCGCTGACATCCTCGCGGGCGATGTCCTGCATGGTGGCGTTGAGCCGGCGGATCGGCGTGACCACGCTGCGCACGGTGGCGAAGGCAATGAGCAGGATTGCGAGCGCGCCGGCGCCCAGCGTGATGGCGGTGGTGGCGACGTTCTTGTAGAACAGCGCGGCCAGGTCATCGGCATAGACGCCGGTGCCGACGATCCAGCCCCAGGGGGCGAAGCCCTCGACGTGGGAGAACTTGAGGACAGGGCCCTCGACGCCCGGCTTGGCCCAGTGGTAATCGACGAAGCCCTCGCCATCGGCTTTGACGACCTTGATGAACTCGTTGAAGAAGAACTTGCCGTTCGCATCCTTGAGTTCGGACAGGTCGGTGTTCTCGAGCGCCGGCGAGAGCGGATGCATGATCATCATGTTGGACATGTCATTGATCCAGAAATAGCCGCTCTCCTCGTAGCGCATCGCCCGGACGGCTTCGATGGCGCGGGCCTGCGCCTCCTCGCGGGTGAGCGCGCCGGAGGTTTCCAGCTCATGGAAGCGCTTGAACATGGAGATGACGTTCTCGTCGAGCGCGTTGAGCTTGGCCTTGCGCTCGGACACCATGGCGGCGTGACTGTCGTAGAGCTTGTAGACCGCGGCCGCGGTGAAAACCGCAAGGGCGAGGCCGACAAGGAAGTAGAGCCTCGTCGATATCTTGAAATTGCCCATCATGAAGACACACCAATCCTGAGTTCCCGGAAATACTGGGAATGGTTATCGACCGGTTGATCTTACTTTCAGTTAATCGGAATATATGACAAATTAGGTATGAGATTGCCTAGTCTTCCGCCCCGGTCCAGCGGCACCCTCGCCGCCGGGTCCTGAACCGCAGTCCTCAGGCGGCCGCGCCGCCGCGGGTCGCGCGCCGGGCATTGGAGTCGACGCGCTTGAGCAGTCGGAACAGCGTCTCCGCCTCCTCCGGAGCGATGCCGTCGAGGAGCAGCGCATTGGCCCGCTCATAGAAGTCCTCAAGATGCTTCAGGCTCAGGCCCAGTTCGGTAACATGCACCCGGACCACGCGCTTGTCGTCGGTGGCGGGCTCGCGGGTGACCAGGCCGCGCTCGGCCATCCGGTCGATGATGCGCGAGGCGGCGGGGGCATTGTTGCCGCTGTAGTCGGCGATTTCGCTCACCAGCATCCCGTCGCGGCGCCACAGCGCCGACAGGATCACCCATTGCGCCAAAGTGAGGTCGTGGGCGGCCAGCATCTCCTGGCACATCGCCCCGGTAGCGGCGGTGGCGAAGGTCAGGACCTGGCCTAGGGATCGCGGGCGCTTGAGCGGTTTTTTAGTTGCCATGTAAATCATTTCCGTGTAAACATTATTCCGGATCGACGCGGGTTTCAAGCCCGAAACCGCGCCCCCGGCCGCCGTCGCCGCCAAGGCCGCCCCGCGCCGGACAGAAGGCCCCAGAGCAAGGCCAGGGAAAGGATAATCGCGATGAGCATGAAAAGCAGCCCCACCACCTACGGCGCGGTCGCCGTCAGCATTCACTGGCTCAGCGTTGTCCTGATCACGGCGCTTCTGGCCTCGGGCATGCTGGCCGACGAGACCGTCGACCCGGCCGGCAAGGCGCGGATCCTGGCGGCGCACGCGCCGATGGGCATCGCCGTCCTGCTTCTCACGCTGGCCCGCATCGTCTGGTGGTGGCGGTTCGACGCCCATCCCGAGCCGCTCTCCGCCGACCCGGCCTGGCAGGTCCGGAGCGCCAAGGCGGTGCACGGGCTGCTCTACCTCCTGGTGATCGGCATGGCCGTGAGCGGCATCAGCCTGTTCGTGCTGTCGGGCGCGGGAGACATCATCTTCGGCGGCGCGCCCGGCCCGCTGCCCGATTTCGGCGATTTCGCGCCCCGCGCCGCGCACGGCATCGGCGCCAAGCTGCTGCTCGTGCTGTTCGTCGCGCACGCGGCTGCGGCGCTCTACCACCATTTCGTCAAACGCGACGCGACGCTCAAGCGGATGTGGTTTTCGAGCTAGGTCGCGGCCCCTCCCCCGTCACCTTCCTGAAAATCGCCCGCACCCGTTTCGAGGTCGCCTTGAAGTCGGTTTCGAGCGTGGCGAGGTCGGGGGCTTCGCCGGTGCGGGTGACGAGGTCGATCAGGCCGGCGGGGGCTTGTTTGGGGGCGAAATCGCCTTCGGTGCAGAGCCGCACGATCTGGGCGTGCCCGCTCCACAGCCCGAGCGCGTGGCGCAGCTCCTCGGTCGTCTCCTGGCCGAGTTCCCCGGGTCCGAGGATCTTGAGCGTGGCGTCGGTGGAGGTGCATTCGCCCTGTTCGGGCTGCGGCGGGGACGCGACGGCGTCGGATGGTCCGGCGGCGGCCCCGGCCGGCTCCGACCCGGCGAGCAGGCCCGCGGCCTCGTCGTCCTCGCGCGCGGGCAGCCAGCCCGCCGCACGGGCCTTGAGCGAGAGATACTGGGCGATGAATTCGATGTCGATCAGCCCGCCGGGAATGAGCTTCACGTCCCAGATGTCGCGCGGCGGCTTTTCCTGCTCGATCAGGCCGCGCATCTCGGTGAGATCGGCGAGCAGCTTCTTCTCGTCGCGGGGCTTGGCCAGCACCTCGTCGATCAGCGCGCGGGCCTCGGCGCGCAAGCTGTCCTCGCCTGCCACCGTGCGGGCCCGGGTCAGCGCCATGTGCTCCCAGGTCCAGGCCTCCTCGGACTGGTACTTGGAAAACGCCCGGACCGAGGTCGCCACCGGGCCCTTGTTGCCCGAGGGCCGGAGCCGGAGATCCACCTCGTAGAGAATGCCCTCTGCGGTGGGCGCCGACAGCGCCGCCACTAGGCGCTGGGTCATGCGGGTGTAATAGCGCACCGGATCGAGCGGCTTGGGCCCGTCGGATTCCTCGGCGCCGGCAGCGTGATCGTAGAGCAGGATGATGTCGATGTCCGAGCCCGCCGTCAGCTCGTAGCTGCCGAGCTTGCCCATGCCGATGACGGCGGCGCGGCCGCCCGGCACCCTGCCGTGCGCCTCCTCCATGCCGTCGCGCACCGCGTCGAGCGCGGCGCCGATGATCAGGTCGGCGAGATGGGAGAAGCTGCGCGCGGCGCGCTCGGGCGAGATCGCGCCCGTGAGCAGCCGAACGCCGATCAGGAATTTCTGCTCGAGCGCCACGATCCGCAGCCGGTCGAGGATCTCCTCATAGGCATGGGCGCCCTCAAGAAAGGCTTCGAGCCGCTCGGAGAGATAGTCGCGCGTCGGCAGCTCCGCCATCAGCCCGGGATCGAGCATGCCGTCGAAGACATGCGGCTTGCGGGCGATGATCTCGGCGAGCCTGGGGGCGGAGGCCATGATCGTCACCATCAGCGACAGCAGGCCGGGATTGGTGCCGATCAGCGAGAACAGCTGGATGCCCGCCGGCAGGCCGGAAATGAAGGCGTCGAAGCGGATCAGCGCCTCGTCGGCGCGCTTGGTGGCGCCGAAGACGCGCAGAAGCTCCGGCGTGAGCTCGGTCAGCCGCTCGCGCGCCTCCACCGACTGGGTGGCGCGGTAGCGGCCATAATGCCAGGTGCGGATGATGCGGGAGATGTCGGCGGGGCGCTCGAAGCCGAGCCCGGCCAGCGTCTCGAGCGTGCCGGGATCGTCGTCCTCGCCGGTGAACACGAGATTGCCCATGCCGCCCGACAGGCCTGCTTCCTTCTCGAACAGCTCCGCGTAGCACTGTTCGACGCGCGCCAGCACGCCGACATAGGTCTTGCCGAAGCTTGCCGTGTCCGCCTCGCCCATCATCAGCGCGATGCGGGCGAGCTCGGCCTCGCCTTCGGGCAGGGTGTGGCTCTGCTCGTCATGCACCATCTGGATGCGGTGCTCGACGTCGCGCAGGTACCAGTAGCTTTCGGCGAGCGTCCTCGCGGTCGTGGGATCGATCCAGCGGGCGCGGGCCAGCGCCACCAGCATCTCGTCGGTGCGCCTGAGCCGCAATCGCGGCAGCCGACCGCCGCCGATCAACTGCTGGGTCTGGACGAAGAACTCGATCTCGCGGATGCCGCCGCGGCCGAGCTTGACATTGTGGCCCTTGACCGCGATGTCGCCGAAGCCGCGATGGGCGTGGATCTGCCGCTTGATCGAATGGATGTCGGAGATGGCGGCGAAATCGAGATATTTGCGGAAGACGAAGGGCACCAGCTCCTTGAGGAAGCGTTCGCCCGCCTCCAGGTCGCCGGCCACCGGCCGCGCCTTGATGAAGGCCGCCCGCTCCCAGTTCTGGCCGCGGCTTTCGTAATAGTTGAGCGCCGCCTCGAGAGGAAAGGCGAGCGGCGTCGAGCCCGGATCGGGCCGGAGCCGGAGGTCCGTGCGGAACACATAGCCGTCACCGGTGCGCTCCTGCATGATCCTGACCAGCCGCCGCACCATGCGCGCGAAGACGTCGGTCACCTCGTCGCGGTCGGCGACCACTTTGGCCTCGGGATCGAAGAAAACGACGATGTCGATGTCGGAGGAATAGTTGAGCTCGCGGGCACCGTGCTTGCCCATGCCGAGCACGATCAGTCCGGATTTTTCGGCCGGCCGGTCCGGGTCGGACAGGCTGAGCTTGCCGGACTCATGGCCGGCGCGCAGCAGATGGTCGAAGGCCGCACCCAGGCAGGCGTCGGCAAGGTCGCTCAGCGCGGCCGTGGTCTGCCGCGCATCGATCAGGCGGGAGAGGTCGTTCAGGGCCAGCGTCAGCGAGACGCGCCGCTTGGCCCGGCGCAGGCCGGCCATCAGCTCGGCCTCGCTGGCGAGCCCGCCGTCGGGGCCGCGCCAGGCGGCGCGCGCGGCGGCGACCGTCTCGGCCACGATCTCGGCAGAGGGCTTCGACAGCGCCAGCGCCAGCGAGGCCGGATCGGCCATCGCGGTCTCGCGCAGGAACGGCGACAGCGCCAGCGCCGCCAGCAGGAAGTCGCGGGCCGGGCCCTCGCCCGCCAGCACTTCGGCGATCTCGGGATGATCGGCGGCCAGCGGCTTGAGATCGGCCGCCACCGATTTCGCGGCACTGGCCGACGGTGCGCGGATCGGGCTTTGCGTCAGTCCGGCAAGCGGCCCTGGGCCTGGTGTGTCGTTCATGTCCCCCCCGGCAGCACCATGGTCACGGCGAGGCCGGGTGAGGACTTTGCCTCCGGCGACGCATCCGCGAGCTCCAGGCGCCCACCATGCAGCGCCGCCACCGCCTGCACAAGGCTCAATCCAAGCCCGGTTCCGGGTTTTGAACGGCTTTCATCGAGCCGGACGAAGCGCTTGACCACGTCCTCGCGCCGGTCGGCAGGCACGCCGGGGCCGTTGTCGGTCACCGACAGCCGCACCTCGCCTTTGGTCCGGTCGAGCGTGACTTCGATCGCCGGCGCCTCGCCGCCATCGGCGTATTTGACCGCGTTGTCGATCAGGTTCGACAGCGCCTGGGCGAGAAGCTCGCGGTTGCCGCGGATCGTCACGCCCGGCGCGATCCGGGCGGTGAGCCGGATGCCCTGCTCCTCGGCCAGCGGCTCGTAGAGTTCGGCGGCGTCCGACGCCAGACCCGACAGGTCGACATCGCTCATCTGCGCGGTCGAGGAACCCGCCTCGACCCGGCTGATCATCAGAAGCGCGTTGAAGGTGCGTATCAACTGGTCGCTGTCGGCGATCATCTGCTCGAGCGCTTCGCGATGCGCCTCGGCGCCGCCGTCATCGGCCAGCGCCGCCTCGGCGCGGTTCCTGAGCCGCGTTAGCGGCGTCTTGAGATCGTGGGCGATGTTGTCGGAGACCTGCCTCAGCCCCTCGTTGAGCCGCTCGATGCGGCCCAGCATGGCGTTGAGCGACAGGCTCAGCCGGTCGAACTCGTCGCCGGAGCCGTTAACCGGCAGGCGCTGGGCCAGGTCGCCGGCGAGGATCTTCTTGCTCGCCTCCGACATGTGGTCGATGCGCTTCAAAGCCCGGCGGCCGACGAAGAACCAGATCGCCAGCGCGCCCGCGAACATGATCGCCAGCGCGATCACCAGCGCCTGGCGCACCAGGCCGCGCACCTGTTCGCGCTCGCCGATGTCGCGGCCGACCATCAGGCGCATGCCGTTGGGCAGGAACACCACCTGCGCCAGCGCACGGTGATCCTCGGTCTCGACATCGCCGATGCGCTGGTAGCGGAACGGCACCAGGGTCCAGCCCTCCTCGTCCAGCACGCCGGGTTGCAGCGAGGCGATGTTGCCGGCGATCAGGTCGCCGGTGGGCATGGCGATGGCGTAGAGATTGGCGCCGGGCTGGCGCGAGCGCCGCTCGATCACGCGGACAAGGCCCGCCACGCCGGCCCGTCGATAGGCGCCAGCGACGACGCGCAGCTCGTTGGCGATCGCGCCCTGGGTGCGGTCGCGCTGCATCCCTTCGGATATGGCGGTGACGTAGAACACAAGGGCCACGGCGCAGAGCGCGAAAAGGCCGAGATAGAGCGCCGACAGCCGCACGGCCGTGGTCGAGAGCATGGCGCGCAGGCGTGACATCGGTCGGGCTAGCCTCCGGCTTTCATCATGTAGCCGGCGCCGCGCACGGTCCTGAGCAGCGGCTCGCCGAAATCCTTCTCGATCTTTGAGCGGAGCCGGGAAATGTGCACGTCGATGACATTGGTCTGCGGATCGAAATGATAGTCCCATACATGCTCTAGCAGCATGGTGCGGGTCACCACCTGGCCGGCGTTCTTCATCAGATATTCAAGCAGGCGGTATTCGCGCGGCTGCAGCGGGATCGGCTGCCCGGCGCGGCGGACCTCGTGGCTCAGCCGGTCGAGCTCCAGGTCGCCGACCCGGTAGGTGGTCTCCTGCTCGCGCCCGCCCTTGCGGCGACCGAGGATCTCGATCCGCGCCAGCAGCTCGGAGAAGGCGTAGGGCTTGGTCAGATAGTCGTCGCCGCCCGCGCGCAGGCCGGTGACCCGGTCGTCGACCTGGCCCAAGGCCGACAGGATCAGCACCGGCGTGTCATCGCCGCGCCCGCGCAGCTCGGCGATGATCGACAGGCCGTCGCGCTTGGGCAGCATGCGGTCGACCACCAGCGCGTCGTAGCTGTTCTCGGAGGCGAGAAAGAAGCCTGAATCGCCATCGCTGGCGTGATCGACGGTGATTCCCGCCTCGCGGAAGGCCTTGGACAGATAGGCGGCGGTTTCCAGGTCGTCTTCGATGATGAGAATCTTCATGGCGTGATCCTAATGCATGTGGCGCCGGAATGGACCCTGCGCGCCTGCGACCATGCATTCTTTCAGGGGTCTGCCGCAAGCTTTGCGCCCCGGGCAGAGCGCGCGCCTGTCGCGGCTTCCCGCCCGGGCAGGACCGTGCGGCGCCCGGACGAAAAAACGCGGCGGAGCTGGGGGGACAGCCCGCCGCGTTGGGCATCCGGGACATGACGGGCATGTCCCGGATGGGTTCGGTGAGGCGGGGCTCAGCCCTGGTCGATGGGCAGGGCGACGAAGCGCGAGCGGTTCTCGTTCTCCACCTGGAACAGGGCGGCCTTGCGACCATCCTTGGCGGCGGCATCGATGATGCTGACGACGTCCGAGGCGTTGGCGACATCCTGGTTGTTGACCGCGACGATCACGTCGCCGGCGCGCAGGCCGCGTTCCTCGGCGGCGCTGTCAGGCTCGACCGCGGTGATGACCAGGCCGGTTCCGGTCTCGGCGGGGACCACCGTGAGGCCGAACTGGTCGAGCGTGGCTTCCGCCTGGGGAGCCGACGGCGCGGTCTCCTCATCGGGCGTCAGCGCGGCCGTCTCGGTGGGCAGCGATCCCAGCTCGACCTTGACGGTCTCGCTCTTGCCGTTGCGCCAGATCGAGATGTCGACGGTCTCGCCCGGATCGAAGGCGGCGATCATCTTGGCGAGTTCGCGGGGACCCTTGACCGTGTCGCCGTTGACGGCGGTGACCACGTCGCCGGCCTTGATGCCGGCCTTGTCGGCGGGCGTGTCCGGCTGCGGCTCGGCGACCAGCGCGCCGTCCTGACCCTCGAGGCCGAGCGATTCGGCGATGTCCTCGGTGACCGGCTGGATCTGCACGCCCAGCCAGCCGCGTTCGACCGAACCGTCCTTCATCAGGTCGGCGATGACGGTGCGCGCGGTCGATGCGGGGATCGCGAAGGCGATGCCGACATTGCCGCCCGAGGGCGAGAAGATGGCGGTGTTGATGCCGATGACTTCGCCGTTGAGGTTGAAGGTCGGACCGCCCGAATTGCCGCGGTTGACGGCGGCGTCCACCTGGATGAAGTCGTCATAGGGGCCGGCGCCGATGTCGCGGCCACGGGCCGAGACGATGCCCGCGGTGACGCTGCCGCCCAGACCGAAGGGATTGCCCACGGCCACGACCCAGTCGCCGACCCGGACCTTGGAATCGTCGGCGAAGTCGACATAGGTGAACTTGCGGGCTTCCTCGACCTTGAGCACGGCCAGGTCGGTGCGGCTGTCGCGGCCGACGAGCTTGGCGTCGAGTTCGGTGCCGTCATCCATGATCACGGTGAAGGCGGAGCCGTCTTCCACGACATGGTTGTTGGTGACCAGGAAGCCGTCCTCGGAGATGAAGAAGCCCGAACCCTGGCTGACCGGGCGCACCCGGCCGGGACGGCCCTTGCCGTCGGGACCGCGGCGGTCGCGTTCGGCGCGGCGGTCGCCGTCGCCCGGCTGATCGCCGAAGCCGCGGCTGAACTGGTCGAAGAACTTCTTCATCGGATGGTCGTCGGGCAGATCTTCAAAGCCGCGGCCGTTGAAATCGAAGTTGAACGGGCCGTCATTGGACACCGTCTTGGTTTCGGCCTGAACGCGCACCGACACGACGGCCGGCGACACGGCGTCAACGACATCGGCGAAGCTCGGAGCCTGCGGCGCTTCCACGCGCACGGCATCGGCGAAGGCACTGGAAACCGGAGCGGGAACGCCGGTGGCGAGAAGCGCCGCGGCGACGCCTGCGATCGCGGTCGTGCTCAGGAAACCCTTGGAAAACTTGCGGGGGGTATTCGACATGTCTCAACCTCTTTTGTTTGGTCCAGCCGACTGTGCGGCTCTGGACGTATACATAGGGGCGCTCGACTTACTGCAAGCTTTCCGGATCATTAAACCTTTGTAATAATCGCGGTCATGTCGTTGCCACAATTGGCAATTCGGCGCTTCACTCGACGCGCGTAACCACCTTGGCGCCCTGCTCGAGGGTGCGGTGGACCGGGCATTTTCCGGCGATTTCGGCGATCTTGGCGGCAAGCTCCGCCGGCGCCCCGCCATCGATCGAGATCACCCGCTCGAAGCGGTCGATCTTGCCGCCGCCCGCGCGTTCCTCGTCGGTGCATTCCAGGCAATCCTTTGCGTGGACTTTGTTGTGCCGCACCGTGACGCTGACCAGGCCGAGCTCGATTTTCTTGAGCCGGGCATACATGCGCAGCGTCATGGCCGTGCAGGCGCCGAGCGCCGCGGCCATCAGGTCGTAGGGCGACGGGCCGGTGTCGGACCCGCCGACATCGACGGGCTCGTCGGCCATGAAGCGGTGCAGGCCGGCATGGATGGCAACCTGGAACCTGCCCTGCCCGGTCTCGCCGACGAGCACGTCCTCGACCTCGTCGTCCTCCTGGCGCGGCGCATCGGCGGGAAGATAGCGCGACGCCCAGGAGGCGATGACCCGCGCGACGTAGTTGGCGTCGGCCTCCTCGGTGAGCAAATGGTCGGCGCCATCGAGCGAGACGAAGCTCTTGGGGTGCCTGGCGGCGGTGAAGATGGCGCTGGCATTGTCGATGCCCACCACCTCGTCGCGCGGCGCGTGCAGCACGAGGAGCGCCTTCTTCATGCTGCCGATGCGCTCGGCCAGGCCGATGGCGTTCACATCCTCGACGAACTGCCGCTTAATGGTGAAGGGCCGGCCGCCGAGGTCGACCTCGGCCTCGCCCCTGGCCTTGATCTCGTCGACATGCTCGCTGAAATTGCCGATCACATGGCTCGCCTGGGACGGCGCGCCGATGGTGGCCACCGCCCTGACCGAGGCGAGCTCGCCGGCGATCGCCAGCACCGCGGCGCCGCCGAGCGAGTGGCCGACCAGGATCTCGGGCGCGTCGTAATGCTCCGCCAGCCAGTCGGCAGCGGCGCGCAGGTCTTCGATGTTGGATGAGAAATTGGTGGAAGCGAAGTCGCCGTCGCTCGATCCCAGGCCGGTGAAGTCGAAGCGCATCACGGCGATGCCCTCGCGCGCGAGTTCGCCCGAGATGCGTTTGGCGGCCAGCGTGTCCTTGGAGCAGGTGAAGCAATGGGCAAACAGCGCCCAGGCGCGAATCGCGCCGGCCGGCAGATCGAGCCGCGCGGCCAGTTTCGCGCCGGAATGGCCGTCGAACTCGGCCCTGATCGTGTGTGCAGCCATCATCTGCCCCTTCTTTCACCGGATATCGGGGGCGAGCCTATCAGGAATGCTGGTCACGGTCTTTCATCAGTTTCGCAAGCTCGGCCTGCTCGGCGTCGGAAAGCCCGTCGCCGCTTGTCGCCGCCGCCGCCTTGCCGCGGTTGCGGACCCCGGCCACCATGACCACCCCGCCGATCAGCAGGATCGCCACCGGCGCGCCCCACAGCAGCACCGTCTGCACGGACAGGCGCGGCTTGAGCAGCACGAATTCGCCGTAGCGGGAGACGACGTAGTCGATCACTTGCTGATCGGTGTCGCCCGCCACCAGGCGTTCGCGCACCAGGAGCCGGAGGTCGCGGGCGAGTTCGGCGTTGGAATCGTCGATCGACTGGTTCTGGCACACCAGGCAGCGGAACTCGAGCGACAGGGCCCGCGCCCGCGCCTCGAGCGCCGGATCGTCGAGCACCTCGTCCGGATTGAAGGCGGCGGCCGAGCCGGCGGACGCCAGCACCAGCAGCACCACCGTCAGCAGATGGCGAAGCATCCTCATGCGGTTGCCCCGACGGTCTTTGCGCGCGCCTTGTTGGAGCGCGCCCGGTTGGGAGCGCCGACCCTGAGGCGGCGGTCGGACAGCGACAGCAGGCCGCCGAGCACCATCACAACCGTGCCGTACCAGATGAAGGTGACCCAGGATTTCCACCAGACCCGCACCACCAGGCCGCCATTGGCCTGGGGATCGCCGAGCGCGATGTAGAGCTGGCTCGCGCCGAAGGTCAGGATGCCCGCCTCGGTGGTGGGCATGCCGCGCGCCTGGTACATGCGCTTGGCCGAGGCGATCTTGGCCACCTCGACGCCGCCCTGCGACACCGTGAATTCTCCCGACATGAAGGAATAATTGGGGCCGGTGCCTTCCTGGACGCCGTCGAAATGCAGTTCGTACCCGCCGGCACTGACCGTGTCGCCGGGCTTCATCGACACCACCGTCTCGGTCGAGAACACGCTGGCAGCGACCACGCCGATCACCGTGACGCCCAGTCCCATGTGACCAAGCGCCGAGCCGAAGGCCGAACGCGGCAGTCCGCTCAGGCGGGCCCAGGCGACCCCTGCCCCGACCCGGCCGATGCCGGCGCGCAAGGCGAGATCGGTGAACGCGCCGAGGATCAGGAACACGCCGAGGGCGATGCCAAGCGCTGCCAGCACCGGCGCGCCGGTGTTGACGAAGACCACGCCCAGGCCGACCAGCAGCGCGGCGCCGATGGCGAAATAGAGCCGCTGCGCCGCGCCCGCCAGGTCGCCGCGCTTCCAGGCGAGCAGCGGCCCGAACGGCACCGCCAGCAGCAGCGGCACCATCAGCGGCCCGAAGGTGAGGTTGAAGAACGGCGCGCCGACCGAGATCTTGCTGCCGGTCAAGGCCTCGAGCAGCAGCGGATAGAGCGTGCCGATCAGCACGGTGGCCGCGGCCGTGGTCAGGAACAGGTTGTTGAGCACCAGCGAGCCCTCGCGCGAGATCGGCGCGAACATGCCGCCTGCCTTGAGCGTGCCCGCGCGCAGGCCGAACAGCGCCAGCGCGCCGCCGATGAAGACCACGAGGATGCCGAGGATGAACACGCCGCGCGCCGGATCGGTGGCGAAGGCGTGCACCGAGGTGAGCACGCCGGAGCGGACCAGGAACGTGCCCAGCAGCGAGAACGAGAAGGTGAGGATGGCGAGCAGCACCGTCCAGATCTTGAGCGCCTCGCGCTTTTCCATCACCAGCGCCGAATGCAACAGCGCCGTTCCCACCAGCCAGGGCATGAAGGAGGCGTTCTCGACCGGATCCCAGAACCACCAGCCGCCCCAGCCGAGCTCGTAATAGGCCCAGTAGCTGCCCATCGAGATGCCGGCGGTGAGGAACACCCAGGCGGTCAGCGTCCACGGCCGCACCCAGCGCGCCCAGGCCGCGTCGATCCGGCCCTCGATCAGGGCTGCGATGGCGAAGGCGAACGAGATCGAGAAGCCGACATAGCCGAGATAGAGCAGCGGCGGATGGATCGCGAGACCGATGTCCTGCAGGATCGGGTTGAGGTCGTTGCCTTCCGCGGGCGCCGGGTCGAGCCGCATGAACGGATTGGAGGTGAGCAGCACGAAGAGCAGGAACGCCACCGTGATCCAGGCCTGCACCGCCAGCACATTGGCCTTCAGCGTGTCGGGCAGGTTGCGGCCGAACAGCGCCACCAGTCCCGAAAACAGCGTCAGGATCAGCACCCAGAGCAGCATCGAGCCCTCGTGGTTGCCCCACACGCCGGTGACCTTGTAGATCATCGGCTTGAGGGAATGGGAGTTCTCGACGACGTTCAGCACCGAGAAATCCGAGACCACATAGGCGTAGGTCAGCGCGGCAAAGGAAATCGCCACCAGCACCATCGAGGTCAGCGCCGCCACCGGGCCGATCGCCATCAGTCCGGCATCGCGGCGGCGGGCGCCGATCAGCGGCGCGATCGACTGGACGATGGCCGTGGCCAGCGCGAGGACGAGGGCGAAATGGCCGATTTCCGTGATCATGGCGTCCTCACCTCCAAATGCGTCCGGGGCCCGAAGTTTCGCGGCGGTGGCCGCGCGAGCCTATTATTGCGTTTGCGTGCCGACGCCCGGCGCCGGCTCGCCTTCCTTCCACACGCCCTGCGCCTTGAGCGCATCGGCGACTTCCTTGGGCATGTAGTTCTCGTCGTGCTTGGCGAGCACCGAATCGGCCAGGAATGTGCCTTCATCGGCCGAAAACACGCCTTCGGTCACCACGCCCTGGCCCTCGCGGAACAGGTCCGGCAGGATGCCGACATAGCGCACCTTGACCGACGCGCTGGTGTCGGTGACCAGGAACGTGACCGCGGAATCCTCGCCGCGCTCGATCGAGCCCTCCTCGACCAGGCCGCCAAGCCGCACCCTTGTGCCGGGCGCCACATGCTGGGCCAGCACATCGGTGGGCGAATTGAAGAACACGATCTGTTCGCGCAACGCCGATGTCACCAGGACCGCAGCCCCGGTCAGGAACACCGCGCCGGCGGCGATGATCGCCAGTCGCTTCTGTTTGCGGGTCATTGGCCCTCCACCACGTTTTCAAGGCCGAGTTCGGCCGCAAGCCCGGCCAGAGCCTGGCCGCCTTCGCTGTCGCCCGGGAAGGTCACGCTGGCGCGCGCGACCGCCTTTTCGGCGGCGGCGCGGTCTCCCAGCACGGCGTAGGAGCGAACCAGTCGCAGCCAGCCGTCGAGATTGTCGGGATTGGCCGTAAGCTTGGCGTCGAGCGATTCCACCATGCCGCGGATCATCGCGGTGCGATCGGCGGCCGACATGTTCGACGCGGCGGCGACATCGGCCTGCGACGGCCCGCCGGGGGCGGCTTGCCCTGCGCTCGCCTCAGCAGCGGCCTGGCCCGACGCGCCGCTTGCGCTTGCGCCGGGCAGGATGAAGGGGGTTTTCGCGGCCGCGGACGGCTCTCCGCCGGATTGTCCGGCAGCCGGGGTTTTGGGCGCCACCGGAACGCCGCCGAGCGTCGGCGTGGCGATCAGGCCGAGTTCATTGGCAAGGGCGTTGAGCGCCCGGTTTTCAGCGCCCGAGGGCGTGAACACCGCGAAGGCGCGGTCGAGCGCGACCTGCGCCTTGTCGCGGCTTCCCGAAACCACATAGGATCGCACGAGCCTCAGCCAGCCCTCGATATTGTCCGGTTTCTCCGCGAGCTTGGCCGCCAGGCTTTCGATCATCGAGCCGATCATCGCCTGGCGATCTTCCGGGCTCATGTTCTGCGCGGCGGCGATGTCGGTCGCGGAGGGATTGCGCGGCGCGTCGACAGAGGGGTCGGTCTGCAGGGCCGCGATCTGGCTTTGCACGGCCGGGATCCAGGGCGCGCCTTCGGGCGCGCTCTCCAGCATGCCGGCGAACGCCGCGCGCGCTTCCGACGTCTTGCCGGACTGGGCGAGAGCGATGGCCAGGTAGAAGCGCGGCCGGGGATCGGTCGAATCGAGCTCGCGCGCGGTCTGGAACGCCAGGCTGGCTTCTTCCGTGACGATGCCGCCCGCGGCCGAGAACAGCGCCTCCCCGAGTCCCGCCTGCCGCGAGGGCGAAGGACCGAGAATGGATATCGCCCGCTGAAACGCCGCGGCGGCATCCTCGAAGCGGCCGATGCGCATGTAGATCGGCCCGAGAACGTCCCAGCCGCGGCCGTCGTTGGGGTTCTCCGCCAGATGCTGTTCGGCCTTGGCGATCAGCATGCTGATGTCGGTGGACTGGGGTTCGGCCTGAAGCCGCGCCGAAAGCGGCAGTTGCGGCAGATCGGGCCGGCCCAGTTCGACATAGGCGGTGACCGCGGCCACCGGCATGAAGAGGGCGACGGCCACGACCGCAGCCCGGCGCAGGCGGGAATTGTCGGCGGCGGCGCTGTCGGCATCGGCCGCCTCGATCTTGCGCGCCGCCGTCAGCAGGCGGCGGGAGATTTCGGTGCGCGCCACCTCGGCCTGAGCCGAATCGACCAGCCCGTCTGCCAAGTCACGATCGATCTCGGCCAACTGGTCGCGATAGACCTCGACATCATGCGATTCAGGCGCCTCGGCCGCGGATCTGCGGGCGCGCGCCACCGGCCCAAGCAGGGCCAGGGTCGCGGCGGCGGTCATGATGGCTGCGATTACCCAGAACAACATGTGGTTTCAATATCCGAGCATGGTTTGTTTTCCAACAGCAATCGACGCCGAACCGGAGATTGGGGCGTTTGGTCGCGCAGCGACCGCAAGCCAGGTGCGTCGGCCGTCAGGAATAGTGCCTCCGAACCCGCGCGCCATGATGCATATCAAATGGTCCGCGCGGATCAGCCGAGCGGCGTCCAGCTACCGTCGTCATTGCGGCAGGCCGCGCCCTGGCCCTTCACCGGCACGCCGTTGATGGTCGCCTGGTGGGTGTACTGACGGCAGTTCTGCTGGCCGACCTGATAGGGCGTGCCTGCGGTCACCTCGCCGGAATTGCCGCCGCCCTGGCTTTGCCAGGCGACCTTCTGGCCGAGCGGCGCCTTCTCCAGCGCCTGGTATTCAGCCTCCAGGGCGCGAAGCTGATCGGGCTTGCTCAGGCCGATCACCGCCGTCTGCGGCAGGATGCCGCCATTGAGCGAGACCAACAGGGCATCGCTGCCGCCGATCCTGGGGGGCGTCGACGGACCGAACGACAAGGGCCGGACGCCGCCGGTGGCGGAACAGCCCGCGACTACAGCCGTCAGTGCGACGATGGACGCAAATTTCGCGAAGCGTGAAAATCTAGAATGCATGCCGCTCAGTCCCTGCCTGTCCAAACCCATGGTACACCGTGAGGAATTCCCTGCGCCCAAGACTTGACGCACCATCTTTGTGCCGCGTTCCTGTGGCCGCATTGTGACCGGCGCGGCGCCGGAGTGCCGGTTTTGCCACACGGAAGCTCAGTCCTCCGCGCCCAGCGCCGGCAGCGTCAGCCGCGCTGACAACCCGCCCGACGGCGCCCGCGCCAGCGCGAAGCCGCCCTTGTACTCGGACGCGATCTCGCCGACGATCGACAATCCCAGGCCGGTTCCGGGCTTGGATTCGTCGAGCCTGCGGCCGCGCTTCATGGCTTCGCGCATGCCGGCCTCGTCGAGCCCCGGCCCGTCATCATCGATGTCGATGCGGAACATCGGCCGCTGGCTATCCGCCTGCGGCGCCCGGCGCAACCGCACCACCACCTTGTGCCGCGCGAATTTGGCCGCGTTTTCGACCAGATTGCCGAGCGCCTCTTCCAGGTCCTGGCTTTCCATGGCGAGTGCCGCGTCGCGCGGCTCGATGTCGGTGGAAAACTCGAGCTCCCGGTTGAGCTTGGCCATCACCCGCACGAGCCGCTCGATCACCGGGGCGGCCTCGGTGCGGGCCAGCACGCTGCCGCGCTGGGCGGCGATGCGGGCGCGGTCGAGATAGGTCTGCACCTGGGCCTGCATGGTCTCGGCCTGGGTCCTGACCAGCTTGGCGTGCGCCGGCCCCATGTCGCGGGCTTCGTTGATGAGCACGGCGATCGGGGTCTTGAGCGAATGCGCCAAATTGCCGACCTGCATGCGGGCGCGTTCGATCACCCGCTGGTTGGCTTCGATCAGCGCGTTGATCTCGCCCGCCAGCGGCGCGATCTCGCGCGGAAACTCGCCGTCAAGCATCTGCGCCTCGCCCGCGCGGATGCGGCCCAGCGCCTGCCGGGCCTGGTCGAGCGGCCTGAGGCCGTAGAGGATGGCCACCGCATTGACCAGCAGGCTGCCGATGCCGAACAGCGCCAGCGCCAGATAGAGATTGCCCGAAAACGCCGCGATGTCGGCCTCCACCACCGCCCGGTTGCCGCCCACCCGGAAGCGCGCGGCGTGACCCTGGCTGTCGAGCTCGACCTCGGTCTCGATGATCTCCAGCCGGTTGCCCTCCGCGTCAACCGCCGGATAGCTGCGCTGGTAGCGCGCATTGAAGGGCAGTTCCTCGATGCTCGGCGGCACGATCACGGTCTCGCCGATCGAGATCGAGGCGAGTCGCGGCCCGTCGAGCGCCCCCAGCGGCTCCACCAGCCAGATCCAGCCGCTGCCGGGCTGGTCGAACACCAGGTCGCCCAGTTGCGGGTTGCCCGCAAGCTGGCCGTCGGCATTGATGGAGACGGCGTTGATGACGCTGTTGAGATGGGCGCGCAGCAGGTCGCCGAAGGCGCGCTCGCTGCCCGCGCGGTACAGCTGCGAGATCACGATGGCGATGGCGACCAGCGCGATCACCGCCCAGACCGAGGCAAACAGCAGAACGCGCGCGGTGAGCGAGCCCCGTTTCATCCGGTCTTGCCGGCGTCGGCGCCCTCGGGCGGGACCATGCGGTAGCCGAGGCCGCGCACGGTCTCGATCAGGTCGACGCCGATCTTCTTGCGCAACCGGCCGACGAAGACTTCGATCGTGTTGGAGTCGCGGTCGAAATCCTGGTCGTACATGTGCTCGACCAGCGTGGTGCGCGACACCACTTCGCCCATGTGATGCATGAGATAGGACAGCAGCCGGAATTCATGGCTGGTCAGCTTCAGCGTGACGCCGTCGACGGTTGCCTTCGAAGCCTTGGTGTCGAGCCGCACCGGGCCGCAGGCGATTTCCGAGGAGGCATGGCCGGAGGCGCGGCGGATGAGGGCGCGGATGCGCGCCAGCACCTCCTCGACATGGAACGGCTTGGTCACGTAATCGTCGGCGCCGGCGTCGATGCCGGCCACCTTGTCGCTCCAGCGGTCGCGCGCCGTCAGGATCAGCACCGGCATGATGCGCTGGTTGGCGCGCCATTTCTCCAGCACCGTGACGCCGTCCATTTCCGGCAGACCGATGTCGAGAATCACCGCGTCATAGGGCTCCGTGTCGCCGAGATAATGGCCTTCCTCGCCGTCATAGGCGCGGTCGACCACATAGCCCTGCTCGACCAGCGCGTCGCTGAGCTGGCGGTTGAGATCCTTGTCGTCCTCGACAATCAGTATGCGCATGTCGCCTGCCCCCGCTTCCTGTCCGTCTCGTCTTTCCGCGCCCGCGCGGCCTCACCCCTGGCCGGCGCCGTGCCGGCTCCGGTGGGGACTCCCAGTGCACAGTCCCGTAGCCTGGCCGGCAGCGACGTCCATCTCACTGCGGCACCCTGACCGTGACCTTCTTGGGCCGTTCATTGCCGCTGCCCGGCACCAGGACGGTGATTTCGCAGACGGTCTGCCCGCCTTCGCTCGTGGCCGAGGCCGACAGCAACTGCCCGCCGGTCTGGCCGACGACCTGCGCGGCGGCCCCGGAGCAATCCGCGGCGACGCGGATGATCGCGGCGCCATCGGGCGCCCGCGGCCCCGGCTGCGCCGAAACACCCGGCGACATGGTCGCGGCCTGCGCTGCGATGAGGCCGATGCTGAGGATATTCATGGTCATGATCTGCCCTGAAGCGGTTCGTATTTCATCTTGGAGCCAGTGATACAAGATCCTGCCTGAACCGCAAATGAATGGAAACCGGGGAATCGAGGCACGGGCGGCGATCTTTCACCCGATCCTGCTCTTGGCCGTCACCCTCCCGAAAATCGCGATCACGCCGCCCAGCGCCGCGCCGAGCGAGGTCAGCAGCTCGACTAGCGCTTGGCGGTCCGCGTCGCCGAGCTCGAGGCCTGCCAGGCCGAGGGCAGCGGAGCCAAGCGTGACGAGCGCGCCCCACAGGGTTTTCGATTGCCACCAGGGCTTGATGTCGGTCATCGCAACAATCCTTTCAAGGGTTGGGATCAAAGCTGAAGCGTGGCGGTGCGCGCCACGCCCCAGGGGATGCGCCGCCCGGCCTGCGCCACGCGGATGGTGAGCGCGGCCTGCACCGCGCCGAAATCGGCGAGTTCGTCCGCCGCCGGATAGAGCCAGTGCGCACCGTCGGCCTCGGCGGTGCGGAGGATTGTGTCGCCGTCGAGGATCTCGATCCGATACCGTTCGCTCCCCTCGTCCAGGCCGATCTCGGCCGGCGTCCAGCTATCGCCGGAGAGCCGGCCGCGGCGGATCCAGGAGAGGCGGACGCCGCCCGGTTCCCGCACCGCCCTGAGATGCACCGGAGACAGCGGCGTCAGC